>JBFXHR010000004.1:0-114704 GCA_050176815.1 Kiritimatiellia bacterium | reverse complement strand
AAGCCCTTCCTGCAGATTTTCGGCTGGAACGTGGCTTTCGCGTTCCTGTCCGTCGCCCTCACGTTCGCCATCGGCGTCGTGCTGGCCAGCCTCCTCCAGTGGAAAGCGTTGCGCGGCCGCGCCATCTACCGCACCTTGCTCATCCTGCCCTACGCCATTCCCGCTTTCATCCCCATTCTCGTCTTCAAGGGCCTTTTCAACGAAGGCTACGGCGAAATCAACCAAATCCTCGCGTCCCTCTTCGGCATCGCGCCCAAGTGGTTCACGGATCCCTGGCTGGCGCGCGCCATGATCCTGGTCGTGAACGCCTGGCTGGGCTATCCCTACATGATGATCATCGCCTCCGGCATGCTGCAGGCCGTGCCCGACGAACTCTACGAGGCCACCGCCATCGACGGCGCCGGGCCGTGGACCAACTTCTGGAAGGTCACCCTCCCCCAGATCTTTCCGCCGCTGTTCCCCCTGCTGATCGCCAGCTTCGCCTTCAACTTCAACAATTTCTCCCTGGTCTATCTGCTCACCGGCGGCAAGCCCGACATCGTCGGCTCCGCCACCGTCGCGGGCACCACCGATCTGCTCGTGTCCTACACGTTCCGCATGGCGTTCAAGGATTCCTCGGCACGCTTTGGATTCGCCTCCGCGGTCGCCACGCTGCTGTTTTTCGTCGTGGCGATTCTCGCCTGGCAACAGCTCCGCTTCAGCAGGCCCGCGCCCGCCGCGAAAGGAGGCCGGTAATGGTCGAAGGCAAGGCCTATCGCGGACGGCTCGTTCTCGCCCACGCCGTGCTCGTCGGCTTCATCGCCCTCGTGATGGTGCCCCTGTTCATGGTCGCGTCGATTTCCTTCCGCAAGGGCAATTTCGCCGTCGGCGGCATCCTGCCCACGCCCGAAACCTTCAGTCTCGAACACTGGCGCATGGTGCTCGGCCTGCCCGTCCTGCAGGCCGACGGCACGTGGGAAACCGCCTCCGCCCCCGTTCTGCGCTGGTTCTGGAACTCCGTGAAGATTTCCGCCGCCAGCGCCTTCCTGATCCTCGTCCTGTCGTCCACCTGCGCCTATGCGTTCGCCCGCATGCGCTTCTTCGGCCGGGACAAGCTGCTCGGCGGCCTTCTCATCCTCCAAATGTTCCCCATGGTCCTCGCGCTCATCGCCATCTACTCCCTCCTCGAAGCCGTCGGCCGCTGGGTGCCCGCCTTCGGCCTCGATACCCATCCCGGCCTCATCCTCGCCTATCTCGGAGGCATCGCGACCCATATTTGGATGATCAAGGGCTACTTCGATTCCCTGCCCGTTTCGCTGGAGGAATCCGCCTCCATCGACGGCGCCACGCCGTGGCAGACCTTCCGGCTCATCATGCTGCCGACCTCGCTGCCCATCTTCGCCATCGTCTTCATCCTCGCCTTCATCGGGCTGATCGGCGAATACCCCCTCGCCAGCGTCGTCCTCCAGCGGACCGACCAGTGGACCCTCGCCGTCGGCGCCAATAGCTTCCTCTACGAGCAGAACTACCTTTGGGGCGATTTCGCCGCCACCGCCGTCCTCTCCGGCCTGCCCATCACGGCCCTGTTCCTCGCCTGCCAGCGGCTCCTCATCTCCGGCCTCACCTCCGGCGGAGTCAAGGAATGAGCGAAACCTGGAACGCGATCCTGCACGGACTTTCCGTCGCCGGCGTTATTTCCGCATGGATCGCGTGCGTTTTGCTTTGCCTGGCCGGATGGATTCTTTCCGCGTTCGCGATCTCCGGCACCTGGCTCGTCGGCGCCGCCGCGCTCATTGCCGCCGCCCTCGTCGGCCCGGATCAATTCCCCGGTTGGCCCGCCTTGGTCGGCATGTTCGCCGTCTGCGCCGCCGTGGACGCGATCGAATGGTTCGCCGCCGGCTGGGGCGTGCGCCGACGCGGCGGATCCGCCGCCGCCGGATGGTTGGCGCTTCTCGGCAGCCTGGGCGGCGCGATTCTCGGCGGCATGGTCGTCCCCGTCCTCGGCAGCCTCGTCGGCATGATGGCCGGCAGCGTCGCCCTCGTTTTTCTGGCGGAACGTCGCCGCCTGAAGAAATCGACGCCCGCCGCGCACATCGCCGCCGGCGCCGTTCTGGCCGGCATATCCATGCTGCTCCTCAAAGTCGCCGCCACCGCGGGCCTGACGCTCTGGCTCGCCGCCGGGCTCCTGCGCTGAGGACGGAGAGCGGGTTCAGCCGTTCAGCGGTTCACGGTTCAGCGGTTTCCAACCACCGACTTATGGTTTCGAGAGCATATTAATCTATCCTGTAGCCGCCGAATCCGACCGGGACGAGGTCGTCCCGGCTCCAAGCAGCCAGGGATCATGTCGTTGGAGCCCCCGACGACCCCGTCGGGGGGGGGGTGTTGGGCGGCTACAGTCTTTCGCAAACCGCTCTGGTTTTTCTATCCCCCCGCTGTTCACTTGGATATTGGTTATTGGACATTGGATATTGAGCTCAGAATTCGTCGTGCGGCTGGCGCGCTCCTGCTGGATCGGCGCCCCGGCCTATTGAGTCTTGCTTATGTGGGTGACGAACTCGGCCCTTGCGCCCCCCCCCACGGCCTTGTGCCGTGGGAGGCCAAGTTGGCTCCCCCACCACGCAAGGTGGTGGGGCTCGCCGGAAGTAAAACCGCAACGCACTTTTGCAATATTCAATAAAATTGATCTTGCTGTAGCCCGGCGCAACGAGCCGGGAGCATGACGCCGCGTGGGGGCACGCGGCCTACAGCAAGAGATATTCATCCATGGCGGCTTCCCAAAAACAAAAACGCCGCGGATTTCTCCGCGGCGCGCAGGCCAACCTGAAAAGCGATTAATTCGTCGCCGAATTGGTCGAGGCCGTCGCCGTCCCCGTCGACACGGTCGATTCCGAGGTCGTATTCGTGGTCGAAGACGTCTCCGTGGACGTCGTCGTCGCGGTGATCGCCACGGAGGTGGTCACGCCGGTGAAGTCGCCCGACCGGCCGGTGGCTTCGATCCAAGTGCCGGAAATCGTGCGGCTGGTGAAAACGCCTCCGGCGACCGTGCCCTGCAGGGTGCCGATAAGCGTCACCTTCACGCCGGCCGCGCTCGTTCCCGAGCATTCCCAGGAAGCGATGATCGTGTCGCCGTCTTCGGGCAGCGTGCCGTCCGTGTTCTCTTCGCCCGAGCTGGAGCGGATCTGGCTGATGTAGCCCGAATAGCTCGCCCCGTTGTTGTCGGTGATGTCCACGTACTGGCCGTTATGGATGACCGTCAGCGAATAGATCCCCTTGCCCGTCACGCCCGACTCCTCCCCGGAGCTGCTGGACGTTCCCGTCGTCGACGTCTCGGTGGACGTGGACGACCGCGAATAGGTGTAGCTGGCCCGGATGTAGCCGGAAACGGTGGGGAATTCCGTGTTGAGAGTCAGCGACCAGGCCCCGGACGAGGAAATGGTGCCGGCATTGTTTCCGGAACCGAGCGTGCCCGTGCCATCGTCCGAAACGGACTTGATGGCCGCGTCGGTGCTGCCGTTGTACAGCGTCAGCGTCAGGGACCCCGCCACGATATTGCTATGCGCCAGGTTCCCGGAGAACGTCGTCTGGCTCGCCGAAAACGTGCCTTGGTTTTCGTTGGCCACCGCGATCGTTTCCGTGGTCGTCGTGGTCGTCGTCTCGTTCCCGTTCGTGCTCGCGGTGGTCGTCACGTTGGTGGACGTTCCGCTGGTCGTGGTTTCGGTGCTCGACGATGCCGAGGTGTAATCCTTGATCAGCAAGCCGCCGGTTTCGCTGCGATAGATGCCGCTGAAGTTGACCCAGTTGTAGGACGAACTCCAGCTCGTGGCGTCGTCGCCCGTTTCCCAGCTGCAACCCACGATGCCGGCGGCCAGCGCCACGATCAAAATGCCCATCCAAGCAAACCGTTTCATCCCGTCTCCTTCGCTAGATACCCTATTTCTTTGGACCATAGACTTTTCCGGGGGGCGCCGTCAACGCCATTCGGCAGGCCCGCCGGATCCGGCGGACCTGTCGTTGGCCCGTCCCTACTTGCTCCGGATCCGGATGTTGAGAATGCCGTCCCCGTCCCCGTCCGGAATCGCGTTGGAATAGGTTCCCCCGGCGGTGATGACCCGCTGCACGCCCGTCGGCACCCAATTCGTTCCGTTCGTCAGGACGTCGTTCTCCTGGAATTCCAGGATCACGGGCGTGGCCGTGACGGCGTTCACCGTGTACTGCACCGCGAGGTTGTATCCGGCCGCCGAGGCGCGAACCACGGCGGAGGACGCGTTGCCCGCGCTGGCGGGCATCGCCGCGGCGCTCTTGGGGTTCGTGCCGAGGACGACTTCGACGCCGTCGCTGAATCCGTCGCCGTCGCTGTCCCAATCCAGCGGGTCGGTGCCCAAGGTCCATTCGTCGCCGTCGGGCAGGCCGTCGAGGTCGTAGTCCGAACCGTTCGGGTTGGTGCCGGCAGCCAGTTCGCCGGAGTTGGGCAACCCGTCGCCGTCCGGATCGCCATCGGCGCCGTCGGCGCCCTCGGCGCTCAGCGGATCCAGGTGGTTGTCCACTTCCCATCCGTCCGGCAGCCCGTCGTCGTCGGTGTCGGAATCGTCGTACGCGGTGCCGTTGGCGAACTCTTCGGCATTGGTCAGGCCGTCGCCGTCGTTGTCCGCCGCCCCGTCGGCCCCGTTGGGATTGTCGCGTTCCCACAAGTCCGGCAGACCGTCGCCGTCGCTGTCGCTCCGGTTCGGATCGGTGCCCAGCGCCTCTTCTTCGCCGTTGGTCAGGCCGTCGTTGTCGGCGTCTTCCGCGGCGTCGTTGCTCGCCGGATCGAGGGCGTGCTCGACTTCCCAGTCGTCCGGCAGGCCGTCGCCGTCCGAATCCGCGCTGTTGGGCTTGGACCCGTTGTTGTACTCGTCCAGGTTGGACAGCGTATCGCCGTCCGCATCGCCCGCCGCATCGTCGGGATCCAGCGGATCCAGGCCGTATTGGACTTCCCATCCGTCGGGCATGCCGTCGCCGTCCGTGTCGTCGTTCGTCGGATCGGTCTCCGTGGCATCGACCACGCCGTCGTGGTCGGCGTCTTCGGCGCCGTCGAACAGGCCGTCGAAGTCGCTGTCGATGCGCACCGGGCTGGTCCCGAGCAACAGTTCTTCGTCGTCCGTCAGGCCGTCGCCGTCGCTGTCCACGTTGTTCTTGCGGTAGGCCAGCGCGTCGTAGGAGATCAGATCCTGGTGCTCGGCCGCGCCCTGCGCATCCACGTCGATCGACTTGACGACGTATTCGACCGCATACGGCGATTCCGTGTCCGCCGAACCCGTCTTGCCGACGGGCGCCTTCCGGGATTGGAGGATGACGTCGGCCGATTCGCCCTTGGCAAAGCCCCACGCCTCGCCGGCATCCAGGCCGCCGTTGCCGTTGGAATCGACGAATCCGCGGACGTGGTAGGTGCCCGCGCGCAGGCCCTTCAGCACGTAAGTGCCGTCGCCGGCCGCCTTCGCCTGGGCCGCCGGCCGCTGGTCGAAGCCCGCGCCTTCATAGGCCGCGACGACCCGGCTGCCGGACGTGTTGCCGAAGTACTTCACGCTGCCCTTGATGGTACCGGCGCCGACCGGCGCCTCCTGCAGATTCACCGAGAAGGAGGTCGCCGCCGAAGCCGAGGTGAACCGCGGATTGACCGCCGAAACCTGGATGGTGTAGTCGCCGTTGGTAAACGTGCCCCAGCCCGCCAGCCACGGCAGATCCATTTCCGCCTCGCCGGTATTGCCCACGAACGGCGCGTTGAACGTGGAATTCTGGATCGTCGAACCGCCGCGCATGATGCGAACGGCCACCTGCGCCGCGTCGGAGGACAGTTTCATCCGCAACGTGTTCTGCGCATGCACCCACGTGGTGCTGGCCGGCTCGAGGATCGTCGGCGCCGCCAGCGAATCCGGATAGCTGATGAAGTTGGTCCCGGAGGCGAACACGTCGCTGAATCCGGTCTGGATGTACCACTTGTAGCTGCCGTTCATCGGTCCGACGCCGGCCTGCCTCAGATCCATTTCCGTGATGTAGGGCCGCTCCATCGACTCGAGATCGCGCGTCGTCGTGTAGATGTTCCGGCCTTCGCCCACGGAATTGATCATGACCTTGTAGGTCGTGCCGTTGACCTGCGCCAGGGCCGAGGCAATGAGATCGAGGTCCTGTTCCCAATCGAACCGGACGTAGCCCGCCGGCTTGTCGGTCAGGCCGATGCGCACCTTCGCGGAACCCCACGAGATGTTTTCCTTGCCGGTCTGGGCATAGCCCTCGCTGAAGCCCATCCACTCGCCTTCGTTCCAGATGCCATCGCCGTTTTCGTCGATGAAGGCCATGAAGATGTTGTCGCCTTGGCGCACGTGGCCGATGTCCCAGCCTTCCACCGTCGCTTCCACGCCGTTTTCAAACTCGCCGGAAACGGGGATGAACGCCTGCGCGTCCGGCTTGCGCATCAGCGCGTCGGAATACGCCCAGACGACCAGGCCGATGGAATCCGGAACGAGCAATCCCTTTTCGCTCACTTCGGCGGTCGTCGCATCCAGATACTGGAGGGCGTCGCCGAGGAACGTAAAGTGGATGGCCGGCACCGGATAGGAGGCGGCGTCGTTCGGCCGCGTAGGCGCCACCTGCGTGGTTCCCACCACCTCGAATTGCGCGGTGACGTCGGTTTCGCCGTTGGTCAATTCCGTGGACGTCGTGTTCGTCGCATACACGTAGTCGAACCCTTCGCCCAGATACTCGGCCAGGTTCTTCCAGCCGTCGCCGTCCGGATCCGCGTCGGCGTCGTTGACCAGCGGGCTCAGGACGTCGGCGTAGAGGATTTCCCAGGCGTCCGGAATCTGGTCGCCGTCCATGTAGTACTCGCCGTAGGTCAGGCAGTTGGCGGTGCAGTTGGTGTCGACGGTGTCGTAGTCGCTGACGCCGTTGCCGTCGGTATCCCAGTTGTTGGGATCGGTGCCGGCGAGGAGTTCGGCCACGTTGCTGAGGCCGTCGCCGTCCGCGTCGCCGTAGGCGCCGTTCGCGCCGTCTGGATCGCCCGCGTCGAGGCCGTTCGCCTCTTCCCACGCGTCCGGCAGTCCGTCGCCGTCGGTGTCCACCTGCATGATGTCGGCGGGGGCCGAGACGAACTCCACGCCGTCGCCCAGCAATCCGGCGTAATCCAGGTCGTTGCGCTGCATGAAGTTCTCGGCCGTCTCGCCGCCGTCGTCCGCGGCAAAGTAGCCGGCCAGGTCGTCCTTCAGCGTGCGCAGGCGGTCCACGAAGACCGGCGGCCGCGAATCGCGGAGCAGTTCGTTGCCGTTCACGTCCGGCAGGATGCGGTAGTTCATCGGCTCATTGGCCGCATCCACCACGTAGGGCAACGGCGGCGTGCCGTCGAAGATCATGTACGACACCAGGTCGATCGGAGGCGTCGCCACGGTCGTATCGTTGGTCATGGCGAATTCCGGCACCGGATCGATCGGCAAGCGCGCCGTCTGGATTTCCTTGGCCGTCATGCCGTAGTCCATGTGGTTCCGGATTTCCTCCTCGGTGCGGTCCTCGTTCCAGAACATCACCTCGTCCAAATCCGCCTGCAGCGTCTCGCTGCCGATGCGCAGCGCCGAACCCGCGTTGTGGTACTGCCAATAGAAGGCTTCGAAGGCCGGGGCTTCCCGCGCCTTGAACACGTAGTAGCTCAGGGATTCCGTGTCCAGTTCGCCGTCGATGTAGAGGCGAATGCGCTCGCTGTCGCCCACGGCGGCCACGTGGTGCCACTTGCCGTCGCGGAGGTCCACTTCCGACACCAGCGCGCGCGGCTTCACTTCCGTGACGATGTCCAGGCGCTTCAGCACCTTCCGGTTCACCTTGTTCGTCTTGCCGTCTTCATTGATGACTTCGACCGATTCGTCCTCGTAGACCGGCGAAACGACGTTGACCTGCCCGTCCCAGCGCACGACCGGCGTGCCGTTGGTTCCGATTTCGATGCCCTCGGTGGTCCGCCAATCGGCCCCTTGGTCCACCAGCATCAGGTCGACCTGGCGCTCGACCGCCATGCCGCCGGCCGCGCCCGGCTGCATGCGGATCCAGGTTTCCAGCGTGAACTTGTGGGTCCACCGGCCGGACATGTACGGCAGCGGATTGTACAGGTCCGGATAGATTTCGATCGCGCTGTGGTCGTACCAATAGCCATCTTCCTTCAGCTCGGTCGCGCGGCCCAGATAGCTCTGGTTGCCCTCGATGCCCGTGCACTGGAAGCTGTTTTCCAGCGAGGCCACGGAGAAGAGCAGCGTCCGGCTGAAGTTGGCGTAGACTTCCGCAGCGGTGCGCGTCTTGTTCCAGACGCGGACTTCCTTCAGTTCGCCCACGAAATCCACGCTGCCGAGATAGATCTGTCCGGCGCGCTCCACCACCGGCAGGGCCGACACGTCCGTGCCCCGGACCTGCTCGATGCCGTTGACGTAGAGGATCAGGCGGTGGTCGTCCGCCGAATAGCTGGCCGCCAGATGCGCCCACTCGTTCGTCTTCAGCACCGTGTTGGTGCCTCCGCTCGTCACGTGGAACGCCTCGTGGCCGGCATCCAGCCGGTCGAATCCGGCGTAGACCGCCAGATTGGTGTCCAGCCCCAATTCAAACGTGGCGGAGCCGCCGTTCTTCGTGGCGCGCTTCACCAGGGAAACCGCGTGGTCGGCCATCGCCGTCGGCTTCACCCAGGCTTCCACGGTCCAGTTGCTGACCGCGAAGAGCATCGTTTCGGCGCCGTTGACCTGCTCGTCGGCCAGCACGCTGCCCAGCCCGCCGAACTTCAGCGCGCGCGGCACGTACGGCGACTCGGACCGCAGCACCATCGTGTTGTTGGAGCGTTCGTCCACGTCGGTCGACGCGTCGTCGTCCGAATCCAGATCCAGCGGAGGCCACGGCGACGACGCAAACTGGGCGTCGCCTTCGATTTCGGCCGCGTTCTGCCAGCCCGTCATCCAGTCGTTGAGATAATAGCTGTTTTCGGCCGTCGTCCCGCCGTCGTCGAAGTTGAAGACGCGCTTGGGCGCGCGGTTCTTGTCCGCTTCGCCGTCGAGGTTGGCTTCCGGCAGCAGGACGTCGCGGTTGCCCTGGATTTCCACGCCCGTGCGGGCGTAGTGCCAGACGCGCACGGCATCCAGTTGGCCCGTGAAATCCACGCCCAGGGTGGTCTCGAACACGCCGCGCAGGGTCGTCGCGGGCAGCCGGGCCGCCGCTTCCGTCGCCGCGCACTTGCCGTTCACGTACAGCCGCGTCTGCAGGGTCGCCGGATCGCGCACCGCCGCCAGATGCGTCCATTGGTTCAGCGGCAACGCCTTCGGCGCGTCCACGCGCACTTCCACGTATTGGGTCCCGTTCGTCTCCGTGCGGAACGCGTAGGACACGTAGGGCACCGCCCCGTCGAGTCCCAGTTCGTAGTCCACCCACGGATCGGCGTCGTTGTTCTTCTCGGCGCGGCGGATCGCGATGCCGTCCGTGCCCGTTCCCGTCGGCTTGACCCACGCCTCGACCGTCCACGCCAGGGTGGCGTCGTGGGCATGTTCCTTCCGCACGGTCAGCCAGCCGCTGCCGTTGAATTGCATCGCCCGCGCATCGTCGGGTTCGGCGGCGGAAACGGGATCGGTCCCGGCCTGGATTTCGTCGGGATCGGCCACGCCGTCGTCGTCCGTGTCCGTCGGATCGGTGTCGGCGCTGATCCACTCGTTGCCCGGCAGGGTGCCGGCCTGCTGTTCCTGGCCGTTGCTCAGGCCGTCGCCGTCGCTGTCCGCGTTGAAGTCGTCGATCGCGTCGTGGTCGGTATCGGCGTCGAACGGATTCGTGCCGGCCAGGAATTCGTAGTAGTTCGTCAGGCCGTCGCCGTCCGGATCGCCGGCGGCGCCATCGACGCCGGTCGCGGAGAACGGATCGAGGCCCATGGCCTCTTCCCACCAGTCGGGCATGCCGTCGTTGTCGGTGTCGGCGAACGCCGGCACGAAGTTGTCGGTCGAGAAATCCGCATTGTTGAGAACGGCCGCATGGAACCAGTCGTCGTCGAATCCGGCCAGCTTGCTGTTCCAGTCTTCCGACCGGGTGAAGTCTTCCGCGGTCGCGCCGCCGTCGTCGAACTTCAGTTTCAGGACGGGGCTGCCGCCGCCGCCCAGCGCGCGGGACAGGTTGAGACGGCCGCCGGTGACCACCTTGCCGGCCAGGGATTCCAGCTTATCCACCGACGTCATCAGGATGCTCTTGATTTCCGAGACGGTCAGGTTGGCGTCCTGGGCCATCAGGAGGGCCGCGGCGCCGGACACGAACGGCGTCGCCATCGACGTGCCGCTGTAGCTTTCGTAGTTGTCGCCCGGCGTCGAGCTCAGGATGCTGACGCCCGGCGCCGCCAGATCCACGGACACCGCGCCGTAGCAGCTGAACTCCGCCAATTCGTCGTTCCGATCCGTCGCCGCCACCGACACGATGTTGTCCAAGTCGTAGTCGGACGGATAGAAGTGCCACAGGTCGCCGAACTGGTCGTTGTCCCAACCATAGTTTCCGGCCGCGGCCATGAAAATGTGCCGGTTCATCCCGGCCATCAGGATCGCGTCGTACAGCCCCTGGGAATAGCCCGTTCCGCCCCAGCTGTTGTTGCTGATCCGCGCGCCGTTCTTCCAGGCATACTGGAGCGCCAAGATCGCGTCGGAGGTCAGGCCCATGCCCCATTGTCCGAGGAAGCTGATCGGCATGATCTTGACCTTCCAGTTCACGCCCGCGACGCCGGCGGCGTTGTTGCCCCGCGCGCCGATGATGCCGGCGCAATGCGTGCCGTGGCCGTTGCGGTCCATGGGATCGGTCGGGTCGAAGGCGTCGCCGTCCAGGATGGAATCGACCCAGCTGAAGTTGTAGCCGTGGTAGTCGTCCACGTAGCCGTTCTTGTCGTCGTCGACGTTGTTGCCCGGAATTTCGTCCTCGTTGACCCACATGTTGTCGACGAGATCCGGATGGGTGTAGTCCACGCCCGTGTCGATCACGGCGACGATCACGTCCTCGTCGCCGGTGGACAGCGTCCAGGCTTCGGGCGCGTCGATGTCCGCGTCGAGCGTGCCGCCGAGGCTGCCGTCGTTGTGCATGCCCCACTGCATGCCGAACAGCGGATCGTTGGGCTTGCGGCTGGCCCGCACGACGTAGTCCGGCTCCGCGTAGAGCACGTTCGCATCGGCGCGCAAAGTCGCCAGCTTGGCGGCCAAGTCGGCGCCGTCCGGCAGTTCGAGGCGGTAGATCGGCGCGATTTCGTAGGTCCGGTTCACGCTCAAGCCCGCCGTCGCGACGGAGTCGGCCACGGTCGTTGCGGGCGTGCCCGCCTTGAACCGCACCAGCACGAACTTGTTGGTGTGTTCGTATTGCAGGGCCTCGGCGATCGGCAGCTGACGGACTTCCGGATCGACCGTCTGGTTGATCGTCTGCAGGGTTTCGGAAATTTCGCCGGCGGCCTCGTCGGCCACCATGTCGGCGGACGCCGCGCCGCGCAGGACCTTCACGTCGTCCATCCAACCCTTGAACGGCTTCTCGACCAGGGGGCCCGACTTCCGGCCGCCGCCGATGGTCAGGGAACCCATCACCAGCTTCTCGGTGCCGAGGCCCATGCCGCTGGGCGGGAAGACGTCGTTGCGGTAGACCGACAGTTCGCCGTTGATATACAGGCTCATCGTGTGGGTTTCGGCGTCGTAGGAGCCCGCCAGATGCGCCCATTCGCCGGCCACGATCAGGCCCGTGGCCTGGTGCCCGCCCAGCGTTTCGTTGGTGCTGCTGCCGTCGTTGATGCTGTCGACCGCCTCAGTCACGGTGACGCCGTTGGTTTCCAGGCCGTTGCCGGTCGAATCCAGGCCGACATGCCTCACGTAGGGCTTGAACAGCCCCGCCGAGGTTTCCGCCAGGCCCAGCTCGTAGTTC
The DNA here is from genome assembly GCA_050176815.1 of Kiritimatiellia bacterium. Lineage (GTDB taxonomy): Bacteria > Verrucomicrobiota > Kiritimatiellia > CAIQIC01 > Lenti-01 > Lenti-01. The sequence continues at coordinate 102,815 of JBFXHR010000004.1, read as the reverse complement.
ACGAGATCGCCACCCGTGTACAGCAGGCTCGACGCCGGCACCGTGCGCCGGACGACGAGGCTGTCGCCGGTCAGGTCTTCGGCGGGCTTGACCCACGCCATCAGCGTCCACGACTGGAGGTGGTGGCGCGCCTGGGCTTCCACCGTCAGGCGGCCGTTGCCCTTGAATTCCATCGACCGGCGGATCGGCGGATCCAGCGAATTGATCGGGCTGGAAATGCGCTCGGCGCTTCCCTTGCCGATGGCTTCCTCGTAGTCGGTCAGCCCGTCGTCGTCCGTATCGACCATGTCCGGCCGCGTCTTGGTGATGTCCTGCTCGTACCAGTTCGGCAACCCGTCGCCGTCGAAGTCCTCTTCGCCGTCGTTGATGCCGTTGCTGTTGGTGTCGGCGTCCTGGGGATCGTAGCCCAGCCAGTATTCGTTGAGGTTGCTCAGGCCGTCGCCGTCCGGATCCCCGTCGGCGCCGTCGATGCCGTCCGCCACGTTCGGGTCGAGGTCGTTGGCGATTTCCCAATCGTCCGGCAGGCCGTCGCCGTCGGTATCCTTGGTGGACACGGAAACGCCGTCCAGGAGACGGAAGGAGCCGTAGCCGGAAATCCGCGCGGCGTTGCGCCACTGGTTGTTCCAGTCCTTGGAACTCGTGGCGTCTTCGGACGAGGGAATCATGCCCCAGCGGTCCCATACGGTTCCGTCGCTCTTGTAGGCCATGCCTTCGCTGCGGACCAGCACGTAGAGCTGCCCGCCCCACGCGGAGGCGTCCGCCAGTTCCACGAATTGCAGGCCGTCCCAGATCAACACGGCCTGGTTGCGGTCCAAGACCCGATCATCGACGTTCAGCAATTCGAAGGAATAGCTTTCCCACGTGGTGCCGTCTTCGGCCGTGGCCGTGTAGATGACGGCGTCGCCGCCCCAGACCGGATCGTCCCAGACGATGTACCGCTCGCCAATCACCGCCGTCGTGCCGGCCATGGCCGCAAACAGATCCGCTTCAGTATCGAAGATGCCGGCGACCTTCAGCCGGACGGGCGCCAGCCACTTCAGGGCCGGCCCCCAGCGGTACCAAACGCCGTTGATGTACTGGTAGTACTCCGCCTTGCTGCACCACCAGGCGAAATCCCCTTCGGCGGGACCAACGCCGGCAATTTGCAGGCTCAGGGTTCCCGTATCGTAATAGGCCACTTGGGCCGGAGCCGGGCTGGTCTTCTGCAGGCCGCTGTCGATCGTGACGATGTCGGTGCCGTCCAGCCAGCTCACGCCGTCCATCCGTTCGGCGGCGGTGAGGGCCGGCGGAACCACGTAGTCCACGCCGCGAATCACGTTCGGGTCGGAGGGCAGGGTCCAGGCCGCGCCGGTCCATTCGAGCACCGTGCCCGTGTCGGCCACGAGCAGACGGACGCCCGCTTCCGGCGCGGAATAATTCCAGTAGGCCCCCGTGTATTCGGCCACGGCGTTTTCATGTCCCGTCCAAACGCCGGTGGCGCCCAGCGGGGCGATCAGATAGCGGTCGCCCTGGGTGGGTTCCGCCGCCGGCGGATCCGCCTGCGCGGCGATCACGCGGCCCTTGGCCGTGATCGCCGGCCAGCCGCCGTCGTCCAGCGCGTAGCGGGCCAGCAGGCCGGCCTCGGTCGCATCGACGCCGTCGATTCCGTTGTAGATCTCCTCCTCGGTCCGCGTGCCGGTCCAGATCCGCACGTCGTCGATGAACCCCTTGAACCCTTCGCCAAAGCGCACGAAGGAGCGCGCGCCCTTGCCGCTCTGCGGCGGACGGCTCAAATCCGGGAATTTCTTCTTGGCGACCAGCGAGCCGTTCAGATACAGGCGCAGTTCGGCCGTGTCTTCGTTGTAGGTCCCCGCCAGGTGCGACAGCCCGTCCGTCGGATACGGATCGTTGACCGCCGCCGCCATGGCCAGCCGGTGGCCCGGCAGATTGGTCGGCGAACCTTGGACCGAGACGATTTGCCCCTGGCCCGCATTGTTCACGAAGACGTAGCGGATTTCCGGCGTGAGATAGTCGCCCACGCGCACCACGCGCAGGTCGAAATTGGCCGCCAGCAGGTCGTTCGTCGTATCCTGCACGACGCGGCGCACGATGGAGGCGCCCTGCCCATCGGCCAGGGAGTCCAGATCCGTCGGCAGCACCTGGGCTTCCACCGTCCAGTTCGCCAGCCGGAACTCGTGGCGGTCGTTCGCTTCCAGATAGGAACCCGGATTTCCGTCCAGATAAAGCGCGATTTCCTTCGCGGGGCTGTCCGAACCGACGGTCGAGGTGTTCTCCGAGCGCTCGACCGAGTCCATCACGCCGTCGTCGTCCGTGTCGCGCAGGTCGGGGCGGCTGCCCAGGGTGGACTCGATTCGGTTGGCCAGGCCGTCGCCGTCGAAGTCCTCTTCGCTGTCCGCGATGCCGTCCGCATCGGTGTCGCTCCGGCGAGGATTGGTGTGCGCCCAATATTCGTATTGGTTGTCCAGTCCGTCGCCGCTGGGCAGTTCCATGTCGCGCGCGGCGTCGGAAACGATTTCGTTCGTCGCCGCCTCCCCTTCCGCCAGCTGGGAAATGGGCGTACCGTCGCGCGCCACGTACCAGGTCTCCCCTTCCATCAGGAACGCGGCCACGTCGTTCACCGTGATTTCAAAGTTGGTCACCACGGCCGTCACCACGTGGTACTGGTTCGACTCCAGGATTTCGACGTCGTAGTCGCCGATGATCACGTGGTTGGGATCCGCGACGTAGGTCACCAGCCCGTCCACCACGGTCTGCACCTTGGTCGCGGTCGTGTTGCTCCACGTCGTCCCGAAGTCCGTCGAGGCGCGGAAATTCACCAGGTCGATGCGGTTGATCAGCACGGGTTCGCGCGCGCCCCAGGCCGGATCGTACTGCGAAATCTGGTTGTGGTCCGGCGTGCTGTACTTGAACGGATTGAACTCGTGCACGATTTCCCAGCTGTCGGGCAGGCCGTCGCGGTCGGAATCGAACTCGCCGCGCTCGCCGTCCAGCGCCCCGATGACCGACGCCGGATTGTTCGCGTCGAACGAGAACGCCAGGATGGGAATGCCAAAGCCCAGGTCCGGATAGAGGTATTCCTGGTCGGGGAAGTTCGCCACGCCCTCGTCGTGCGGATAGTCGTAGCCCAGCAGGCTGCACTTGGCCCGGCGCACGAGGTCTTCCGCCACGAGGCCGCCGTCGTCGAAGGTAAAGTACGCCAGCAGGGTGTTGGGCACGATGGACGCATACAGATCGGCGGGGGTATTCTGCACCCAGTCGATCAGGTGGAGGCGGTTGTCCGCGATCTCGTCGGCGCTCCGCGGCGCGCCCCAAATCCGCACTTCATCCAGCCGGACGCGGTCGGCAAAGCCGCTGCCGCCCGTGGATTGCCCCAGCACCAGCGTGCCGCCGTAGGTCGCCCCCTGCGTCCCCACGCCTTCTTCCAGCACCTGGAGGCTCTGCTCCAGCAACCCGTTGATGTACAGCGTCAGCGCGTTCCGCTTGTGGTCGAACACGCCCGCGAGGTGCACCCACTGGCCGTACGGAATCGACCGCGCCGCCGCGCAGACGTAGGTCTTCGCGCCCGAAAGATTCTGCATCGCCACGTAGGGCACCGATTCGAAGTCTCCGACCTTCTTCACGCCCAGGTCGAACGCCTGGTTGGTACGGATGCCCACGATCACGTCGCCGCGGATGAACGATCCCTGGAAGTCGTTGTTCCCCGCCTCGGGCTCGAGGTACACCCAGGACTCCACCGTGAAGTCGCGGCTGAAGAACCGCCGGCTGTCCGCCGTCGCGAACAGGTTCGGCGAAATGCCGTCGTCCGACAGCAGCAGCGCCGACCGCGGCGCGAAGGGATTGTGCGACTGCACCGGGCTGGTGGCGGATTTCCCGTGCTGGGGATCCATCTGGATTTCCAGCGCGTCTTGCCAGCCGTCGTCGTCCGTGTCCGTGCCCGGCATCGGCCAGATCGTCGAAATCGCGTCGGTCAACGCGCCGGATTTGACCAAGCCGGCGGAAGATTCCAGCACGCCGACGTCGTCCAGGATCGTGTCGGCCGCCACGGGCACGAGAGGATCTTCCTGCGTGAAGGCGCCGCCGTCCACGGTGACGTCGTCCAGCCAGACGGGATCCATGCCGGGCGTATACGCCGCGTCGAGATCGTTGTCGAAGTAGTAGGCGTTGGCGAACGTGGTCCCAGGCAACGTCGCCGGGGAAATCGTCGCCGCCAGCGCGCCGCCGTCGAACAGGATCGGATCGCCTTCGTCGACCGGCGTGAGCGGATCGTCCGGCGTGTAGACGCCGGGAGCGGCCACGGCCTGCCAAACGGAATCCATTCCGGGGGTATAGAACGTGTCCCCGTCGTCGTCGAACCAGGCGATGTTCGCCAAGGGGCCGGTCGCCGCCAGCGTGCCGCCGGGCGCCACGCCGTCCTGCAGCAGATAGAAATCGTCCAAAATGGGATCCCCCGGCGTATAGGCGGCAGGATCGGTCACGGCCAGCCAGACGGGATCCAGCCCGGGCGTGTAGTAGCCGTCGCCGTCCTGGTCGTACCACGAAAGCCCCGTGATCGCCGTCGCGAAGGGCTGGAAGCTGCCTTCGGGGAGCCCCAGATATTCCTGGTCGTTCACGACCACGAACGGCGGCACGCCAATGATCGGGACGTAGGTGCCCGCGGCAAGGGAGGTCGGATCGAAGAAACCCCAATACGGGCCCGACCCGTAGCTGGCGATGAAACCGAGGCCTTCGGGATCATAGGCGGCCGGAGCCTGGTGCCCCGCGGCCCCAATGGTCCCCTGCCCGATCATCTCGGCAAAATCGCTCAAGGCCGGAGCGTTGAACAAGCGGCCGATCCATGGATTCGACTCGTCGCCAGTGCCCGTGCGATAGTCAATCCGATAGCCGTCCTGTCCGAAATATTCCTGCAAGTTGAACAAATCGTCGGCGTCGGGATCGCCCAGCGCGCCGCTGACCGCCAGATCCATGTTTTCCACGCCGCCAATACCCGCGCTCAGCGGATTCAGGCCGTGCTCCAATTCCCATCCGTCCGGCAGGGCGTCGTTGTCCGTATCGAAATCCCGGGGGTCTGTGAAGTAGTCTCCCGGCGCTCCCCAGACGACGTCGCCCGGCGCAAATTCATTGTTGAGCAGCGTGTCGAACTGCGCGGCGAACAGATACCCCGGCACGACCAAACCTTGCGCGCCGCAAACCCATCCGATGGTGTCCGAACCCGACTGGGGAATGGCGAATTTGGCGGTATTCGGAATGGCGGTACCCGAGGCAATATATGCGATCAACGGATGGACGCGCTGTTCGCGGAAGGAAATCAATCCGTCCAGGTCGGGGTCGTCGCCGGCGGCATCCGCCACGCCGGGGTTGATGGCATTCTGGATGCCGAACGCGAATTCAAAGGAGTCGATCAGTTCGTCGTAGTCCGTATCGTAATTGACGGGCGACGTGCCGCCGGCCTTGATCCAATCCAGCAGCGTCGCGTACGGGAAACCGCAATTGGTCGTGCTGCTCGTCAGTTCCCATATCGTCGCCGCGACAAACCGGGGGGTGCCCGCAAACGGGGGAGAGGCGCTGTTGTATTCCTCGCCCGACGTCAGTCCGTCGCCGTCCGGATCCGCATCCGCTTCCGCAATGGGAGGCGCAACGGCCATCGGATCGAGCTGGGCCGCCGACAGGTAATTCAGGCCAAATCCCGCTTCCCATGGGTCAGGCAACGTGTCGCCGTCCGTGTCCTTGGCATTGGGGTTGCTGAGCAGCTCCGCTTCCCAATAGTCGGCGATGCCGTCGGAATCCGTGTCCAGCCGGGTCAAGCTCGGGCCGTTGCCCAAAATGCTGACCATGGTGCTGTTCCAGGTGAACCACCCCGTGGTCGGCACTCCGGCCGCGTCGGTAATGGTCGTTTCCCATCCGCGCCATTCCGTTTCGTTGTCGAGGCCGTCCGCATCCGGATCGTCCTGCGGTCCGCGATCCTCGATGTACTGGTCGTTGATGTCGATCCAGCCGTTCGCCGTTGCGAAATCCTTGTAGGAAGGACCGGCCGGGATCTGGGCCGTCGCGGACGGGACGAGGATGGACAAAACCGCCAGCAGGGCACCGGCGGTCAACAGACGGTTCGTAAGGTTCATGGCGTTCTCCCGGCTGGACGGATTCGTTGCGGCTTGAAAAATCCTGGACAAACTCATGGCGCGACCTCCCTGGCGGCCGTGGGCGAATCCGCGTTTTCCCGTTGGCGGATCAAACCCATCAGCTTGGTTCTAAACTGCATCTCTTCGAACAACGCGGACTGGGACGCGGTGTAGGCGTCCAGCTTCTCTTTCACGCCGGGCAGCGTGTCGGTCACGGCGGCGATCTTCCCCTGCAACTCTTCGATTTGCTTGTACAGCGCCCGGATTTCCGGCGCTTCGCGGTTGGCCGCGATCCGGGCTTCGCGCAGCTCGTTGTTCTTTTCGGTCGACGCCTTGCCCATCGTCGGCAGGGAGGCCTCCGATTGGGCGAGCAATTCCTTCAGTTCGTCGAGGGTCTTGTCCTGGGCGCTTTCCAGCCGCGCGGCGGCCTTTTGATTGGCTTCCAAAAACGGAACGGCGGGAGCGGGTTCTTCCGCCGGGGCCGCCGCCGGTGCGTCCACAGGTCCGGCCACGGCCGATTCGGCCGCTGGCGCGTCGATGGCTTCCTGCGCGAACGCCGCTCCCCCTACCCCCAACGCCCCCCCCACCAACAGAAATGCGCCCGCGACAAACACAAACCAACCCGCACCTGCTTTTTTCATCATGCGTTCTTTCTGCAAACTGTGGAAAAGGGCCTTGTGCCCTTTTGTAAATAGTAGACCGGAAAAATTTTCGTCTGGCAACCAAAAAACGTCTAACCATCGCCCCTCCGCCGCCTTGCGCGGGTGCTCATGGGGGTCAGCGGTTCAGGGTTCACGGTTCAGCGGTTGGCGGGACAGCGCCAGACCAGGTAAGGCGAGGCGTCCCTACCGACACCTTCTTTTGGCCCCCCCCTGTTGCACCCCACCGCAGAGGCTCAGGAACAGCACCGAACCGAACAGCCATCCAACGCAAAAGGCGCTATGGACGCAAAAGGATCGCAAGCGCAAATCGGTTCATCCCGCAAAAATTGCCCTTTCGGCTGTTTTGCCCGGCGTTTGCAGTTCTCTTGCGCCGCTTGCGCCTCTTGCGTTGAAGCCTGCCGCTTCAAATCGCCGCCAAAAACGCGTCCATTTGCGCGTCGGTCCCGATGCTCACGCGCAGATAGTCGCCCGTGCGTTTTCCCGGGAAGTAGCGCACCAGGATTTTCTTCGCCCGCAATCCCGCGAACAGCTCGGCGGCCGTCGTCCCGGCGGGCGGCGAAATGAACAGAAAATTCGACGCCGATGGCACCACCTGGAATCCCCGTTTTTCCAGCTCGGCGGTCACTCGGCCCCGCGTCGCCATAATCCGCCGCGCGTTGTCCTGCATCCAGGCCATGTCGCCCAAGGCGGCCCATGCCAGCGCCTGCGCCAGCCGGTCCACGTTGTAGGAATCCTTCAGCTTGTACAGGGCCCCCACCAGCTCGGTGGAACCGATGGCCCACCCAATACGCAACCCTGCAAAAGAGAATGACTTGGACATGGTCCGACCGACCAGCACGTTGGGCAATTCTTTGGCCAGCGCCAAGCAGTCCCGGCCTCCCGAAAAATCCACGTAGGCCTCGTCCACCAGCACCACGCCCTTGAACCGCCGGCAGAAGGCGCGAATGGTTTCCACGGGGTAGAACACACCGGTCGGGGCGTTGGGATTGGCCAAGAAGAAGAGGGTTGCCTCCAAATCGGCCGGGGGTTCCGTCCAGCCAAAGCCGTCGGCCAGCGGAACCGTCCGGAATCCCACCTCTTCCGCCGCCGCCAGCACGGGATAGAGCGAATAGGACGGATCGAACGACGCCACCGCCCCGCCCGGCTGCGTGAAAGCCCGCGTGGCCAGCCGCAACACCTCGTCGGACCCGTTGCCGACGAATACGTGCTCCGTCGCGCACCCGTTTAGCGCCGCGATCCGCTCCCGCAAGGCCGAACAAACCGGATCGGGATAGAGCCGCAGCGACTCCGCCGGAAATCCCCGCAGGGCGCGAACCACCGCCGGACTCGGCGGATACGGGTTCTCGTTGGTGTTAAGCTTGATCAGCCCCTCCACCTTCGGCTGCTCGCCGGGCGCGTAGGCTTCCAGTTCCTGGACGGTCTTTCGGATGTATTCGTTCATGGTTTTGGCCCGGTAGTTTCTTCCTCCGCCGCGATTTGCGCAAGCCGGGAAATCGCCCGGGCTTGAATTCCCGCGCGGTTTCGCTACTTTCCATAAGGAAGGCGCCATGAATCCCGAACCTCCCCATCTGAAGGCGGACGTCTTGGTCGTCGGCGCGGGTCCCGCCGGATTGGCCTGCGCCATCCATCTGGTCCGCCGGTCGGAACGGCCGCTGCAAATCGTCGTGCTGGAAAAATCCGCGCATGCGGGCGGACACCTCCTCTCCGGCGCCGTCTTGCGGCCCGAGGCCCTGAAACGCCTCCTGACGCCCTCCGAATTCGCCTCGCTGCCGCTCGGACCCGTCGTCGCCCGCGATTCGTTCCATGCGCTGACGCCGCGGCGTTCCTTGCGCCTCCCCTTCGTTCCGCCCAAGATGCGGATGAAAGGCCTGCCTCTCGTCTCGGCCGCCGCGCTCGGCCGCGCGCTGGCGAATATCGCCGCCGACCTCGGCGTGGAAATCCTCTTTGGCCAGACCGCCGACGCCCTCGTCTGGGACGGCGACCGCGTGGCGGGCGCGCGGTGCGAGGATGAAATCCTCCTCGCGCCGGCCACCGTCCTGGCCGAAGGCCCGGCCGGACTGCTTACCCGCGAGTGGCTCGCCCGGCATCCGGAATTGCGCGGAGACAACCTCCAGACGCACGGGCTCGGCCTCAAGGAAATCGTCGAAGTCCCTCCCGATCCGGCCGCCGTCGGATCCGTGGCGCATACGTTCGGGTTTCCGCTGGGCCTCGAGGTCTACGGCGGCGGGTTCGTCTACCGCTTCGACGAAACGCACGTCGCCCTGGGACTGGCGCTGGCGCTCGACTACGCCGATCCCGCCGTGCATCCGCACGAGCTGTTCCGGCAATGGAAACGCCATCCCTTCGTGCAGGCGCACGTCGCCGGCGGACGCGCGGTCGAATACGGCGCGCGACTCGTGCCCGAGGGCGGCTGGCATTCGCTCGTCCGGTTCGACGCCCCCGGGGCGTACGTCGTCGGCGACGCCGCCGGACTCGTGGACACCATGGAACTGAAGGGCCTGCATCTCGCCGTGGAATCAGGCATGGCCGCCGCCGACGCCATCCTGCGCGGCGAACCCATCCGGCGGGAAGACGTCCCGTCGCTGGCCGGCCTGCGCCGCACCGCGAACTATCGCGCCGCGTTCCGCGCCGGCCTGCCCCTCGGCATGGCCGCCGCCGGCGCGGCCTGGCTGACCGGCGGCCGCGTCCCGTGGGGGCGCCTCGCCCAGTGCGACGAACGCGCCGCCCTGCGGCCCCGCGTCGGCCCCGCGCCGCCGCGCGACGCGCCCGACAACGGCCCGCTCGATCTCGGAGTCGACTCCGATCTCTTCCTCGCCCATCTCCGCGTCCGCGAAGGCTCCGAACACATCGAGCTTTCCGACGCCGCGAAATGCCGGGAATGCTTCGCGGCCTATGCCGCCCCCTGTGCCCGCTTCTGTCCCGCCGCCGTGTATGCGGCGGAGGGCGACTCGATCCGGATCCGCGCGGAAAACTGCGTGCAGTGCCGCTGCTGCACCCTGAAATGCCCCTTCGACAACATCCGCTGGGACACGCCCCGCCACGGCGTCGGACCGGATTACCGATCCTCTTAGGGCGGTTTTCTGATATCGTATCCGTTTCACGTCCCCCGACGGGGTCGTCGGGGGCTCCAAAGACATGAGCCCTGGCTGCTTGGAGCCGGGACGACCTCGTCCCGGGTGGATTCACCGGAATGCATCCGGGGCACCCGTTCTGCCGGTATTTCCGTCTTTAGGACCGCAGCAGCGACGAAACCACGTCGCACACCAGCGGCGGTCGGCCTTCCGACGGCAAAAACTCGTCGAAGGCCGCCGAAGCCTCGCCCGTTGCCGCCGCGCCGAGCGGACCGTCCACCCACGCAAACGGCACCGGATCGGACGTGTGGCCGCGCCGGACGACGGGCGTGCGGTGGTCGGTGCAAACCATCAAGCGATACGGCTGGCCGGCCGCTTCCAGCGCGGCCCAGACCGGGGCAACGATTCTTCGGTCGAAGTTCTCGATCGCGCGCACTTTTTCCTCGGCCATGCCCTTGTGTCCGCACTCGTCGGGCGCTTCCACGTGGACGTAGACGAAATCCGAGCGCCGCAGGCAATCGATGGCCGCCTGCGCCTTGCCTTCGTAGTTCGTGTCGATCCATCCGGTGGCGCCGGGCACGCGAATCACTTCCAGCCCGCACAACTCCGCCAGGCCGCGCACGAGATCCACGGCGGTGATCGCGCCGCCGCGCAGTCCGTACCGCTCCGGATAGGGCTGCAGCGCCATGGCCTTGCCGCAGCCCCACAGCCAGATCTGGGTGGCCGGGCGCTTCCCCCGCGCCGCGCGGGCCAGATTCACCGGGTGGTCCGCGAACACGCGGCGCGACAAGTCCATCAATGCCCGGACTTCTTCCCGCCGCGGTCCCTGGGGCAAATGGTCGGCGACCGGCCGCCCGGAAATTTCGTGCGGAGGCATCAAGACCAGTCCGGTCGGCCCGTCGCGCCAGACCAGCAGATGCCGGTAGCTCACGCCGCCGTGGAACGTCAGTCCCGCGCGCGACATGGCTTTGTTCAGCGCGTCGATCAACCGGTGCGCCTCCTCGCTGGAGATGTCGCCCGCGGAGTAATCGAGCATCAGTCCGTTCTCGACGGTGACGAGGTTGGTCCGGTAGGCGACGTCGGCCGGCTGGAGGGGAATGCGCGCGCCGGCGGCTTCGATCGCCGCCCGGCCGGTATAGTTCTCTTTCGCGTTGTAGCCCAGCAGCCCCATGTTCGCCACGTCGCTTCCGGGGGAAAGCCCGTCGGGAACGGTATGGACCAGCTGCGCGCGTCCCAGCGCGGCCACGCGGCGGACGTTGGGAATAGCGGCCACCTGCAGCGGAGTCCGCCCCCCCAGCGCCGCCACGGGTTCGTCGCCCATGCCGTCGCCCACCAAAACCGCAATTTTCCGTTCCGCGCTCATGGAAAACGGAAACTTATCCGACCTGCCCCCTAAAATCAACTGGTTGCGCAAAGCGTCCAGTCAACGCGGCTCCGGCGCTTCCAGCCCTTTCAGCAAATAGGGCCACGCCACGAAGATCCAAACCGGATTCGCCGCCGCCGCCGCATAGCTCCCCCCGGCCGCCCCCAAGAACGGCGCCAGCAAACGCGGCAAATGGCCGATCATCAGCGAAAGCACCAGCACGCCCACCGCCACCGCCACGACGCGATACCCCCCCAGCCGCGCCGGATCGAAACGGACGTATTTGCGCTCCACGAACCACGCCCCGAAAAATCCGAGCAGGCCCCACACCGACCGGAACGCATCCCGGGAAAAACCCGGATCCGCATCCGGCGGCATCGGCTTGTAGCGCACGAATACCCACGCGGCCGCCGCCGCCAGCGCGGCACCGAGCAGGATCATCCACGCGCGCGACGGATTCCGCTCCGTCCAATCGTAGATCCGCCCCATGAGCCAAACGACGGGGATGGCCAACACGAGCGATCCGGCCACGTCGACCGGCGTATGCACGCCAAGAACCATCCGCGAGAAGGCCACCAGGCCGATCCATAGCAGCGCCGGAATCCACAGCCACCCCTTCCGCGCCGCGGCCGCCAACCCGCCCCACAGCAGGGCTGTGTTCGCCGTGTGCCCGCTCGGAAAGGAATAGCCGAACGCCCCCCACTGCGCATCCGGCGACGGCACGATGGCCGGATCGCGCATCCACGGGCGCGGCAGGCAGATCGTGCTCTTCAGCGCGCCCGTCAGCAGATCGCCCGCCGCCAGCGCGAACCCGACCCGATATCCGATGCGCGCGCCGAACAGCCAGAACAAGGTTCCCGCGACGGCCAGGATCCAGAACCCCTCTCCGCCATGCGTCACGCCCAGAAAGAAATCCTCGATGGCCGGCGTGCGCCGCTCCTGCAGCCACCTCAAAAAGGTCAAACCCATTTCGTTCATGATGCCTCCATTCCTCGCCTGCTAATTAGCATACCCTCCCCCCTCTGTCCACCGGCGGAATATCATTGTTTGCAAACAATGATATTTACGGCCCCCCCGCCCACCGGCTACGATCCGTGGCCGTCGAATCCGGAGACCATCATGAAAACCTTGAATCCCACCCTCTGGCGGACCTGTAAAATGCTGGCCGGGCAAAAGCGCATCCAGTTGCTTCGCCAATTGTACGGACATCCCGGCCGCAACGTGAGCGAATTGGGCGCGGCCGTCGGCATCAAACGCGCATGCGCCAGCCAGGAGTTGCGCCGCATCCAATCCCGGGGCTTGCTCAAAGCCAAACGCCAAGGGCTCCCTCTAATCTACCGCATGGAAACCGATCCGCAGGTTCCCTCCGCCTCCCCGTTGCTCCACGCCATCCGGTCGGCGTTGGCCTCCCGTCCGCCGGAACGCGACCTCGACATGTGCCGCCTGGCCCAAGGCCTCGCCCACGAACGCCGCATCGCCATCGCGCGCGTCTTGCTCATCGCCCCGCGATCCGCCATCGATCTGAACCGGCTTCTGCGCATTGCCGCTCCGACTCTGGCCAAACATCTGCGAATTCTGGTCCACAGCGGATGGGCGATCCGAAAGGGGCATTTGCTGTACTTCAAACCCCCGCCCCATCCTCTGGCCCAGGCGCTGGCCAACCTGCTCAAATCGGCCCCGTAGTCGTTTCCCCGCCTGGCTCCGCCCACCCGCCACGCATTGCCCGGTAAATCATTGTTTGCAAACAATGATAATTGCCGGGGCGAAGGGATCGGAGCGCGACGAAAATCCGGAAAGACGGAAACGGCAACCGCATTCACGCCGAGAAAAAGGCGGAACGGGCTTGCCGTTCCGCCTTCGGGGATCGCCTCCGCCCCGGATCAGAAGCGCTTCCAGAAAGCCGCCGCATGCTTGCGGGACTCGGCGCAGATCTTCCGTTCGTCGAGGCCGGCCAGCTTGCCGCCCTGCATCAGCACCTTGCCGTTCACGACGGTGGAATCCACCCGCGCGGCGCAGAGGCCGAACAGGTAGTGCCCGAGGAACGTGTTGCCGTTCATCGGCGTGGGCGGTTCGTAGTCCATCACCACCACGTCGCCGTAGCAGCCCTTCTTCAGTTCGCCCACCGGGCGGTTGAAGAAGCGGCTGGCGATCTTGGCGTTGTTCTTCATCAGCATGTTGCAGGACTCGAGGAAGAACACCTGCGAATTCCGCGCGGCGTGCTTGTGGAAGACGTTCGCCACGCGGACCTCGGCCTTCATGTCCGTCGTCATGGCGTCGGTGCCGAGGCCCACCAGGACGCCCTTGGCCATCATCTTCATCACGGGGGACACGCCCACCGCGTTGTTCATGTTGGATTCCGGATTGTGCACGGCGCAGGTGCCCGTCTTGGCCATCAGGGCGATTTCCTTGCCGTCGACGTGCACGCAATGGATCGCCAGCGTCTTGGGGCCGAGGCCTCCGGCCGCCGCGAGGCGCTCGACCACCGACATCTTGTACTGCTTCCGGTTGGCCGCCTGGTCGGCCTGGTCTTCCGCGACGTGCACGTGCATGCCGCAATCCAGTTCCCGGGCGAGGTCGCACGCTTTTTTCAGCGACTTGTCGTTCACGGTGAAAAGCGCGTGCAGGCCCATCATGGCGGAAACCAGGTCGTCGCCCTTCCGGCGCTTGGTCTGGATCTTCCGGATGAAGTCGACGTTCTCCCGGATGCCCTCCGCGCCCTTGCCGTAGCGGTCGGACAGCCCCAGCGTCAGCACGCTGCGCACGCCGGTCCGGCGGCAGGCCTTTTCGATGACCGACAGGCTGCCGGTCTGGAAGCTCTGGCTCTCGTGGTGGTCGATGATGGTAGTCGTGCCGTTCTTGATGCATTCCATCAGCGGGATCAGGCTGCTGTAGAGCACGTCCTGGGCGTTGAGCGCCTTGTCGAGCGGCCACCACAGGCGCTCGAGGACTTCCACGAAGTTCCGGGCCGCCGGCGGCTTGGGCGCCAACCCGCGGCAGAAGGTGGAATAGAGATGCATGTGGGCGTTGATGAAGCCGGGCATGATGACCTTGCCCTTGGCGTCCAGCACCTTCGCGCCGCGCGCCTGCTTCTTCACGGCGGCGGCCTTGCCCACCGCCGCGATGACGCCGTCCACGATCAGCACCGCGCCGCCGTCGATGATTTTGTTGTCGTCTCCCAGCGTGACCACGGTTCCGTTGGTGATCAGCAGGGCCTTGCTCTTCTTGTCCGCCATTTGATTTCTCCTGTCGTTGGGTGGTATGGAAAACGGAACGGGCACCGGATTCCCGGCGCCCGCCGCGCGCCTAGGCGTGCATGGCCTGTTTTTCCTTGGCCGTGCGGTCGCGCAGGCGCAGAGCCTTCGCGGGGCACAGCAGGACGCACAGGCTGCAGCCGATGCACTTGGAGGCATCGGTTTGCGGATAGCCGTCCTTGTCCAGCGAAATGGCCAGGTACGGGCAGCGCGTGCAGTTGCCGCACTGGACGCACAGGTCCTCGTCGCAATCCGAAATCTGCTTGGTCGGATCCAGATCCATGAATCCGCGGATCGGATTCGGCTGGGTGATGCCGACGAGCTGCGAGACCGACTTGATCTTGCGCGCTTCCAGCAGATGGCTCAAACCCGAGCACAGTTCGTCGATGATCCCGTAGCCGTGCTTTTCGACCACGGTGCAGAACTGGACGGTGTTGGTGCCCAGCGCCAGGAAGTCCGCCGCGGCCTTGTAATTCACGGGGCCCGCGTTGCCGGAGATCGCCACGCCCATGCCGCCGGCGCTCGACAGGCAGAGGTAGCTCACCGGGGTGATGCCCTCGCCGCTGATGCCGGAGACCACGCCGTCTTCCCAGACCTTCGGGCCCGGCTTGAACGCCAGGGACGGGAAGGTGTTGGCCAGCGTGACGCCCGCCTTCGCCGGGGCGTACTTCTCGAACACCGGCTTGATGGCGCGCAGGATGCTCTTGATGTCCGTGACCGCGCTGGTCAGCTTGAACAGTTTCGGGACGTCGGGATTTCCGACCGACAGGACCCAGCCGATGATCTTGGCCGACAGCGCCGCGTTCTGCGACACGATGTCGCCTTCGGCGCCCTCGCCGCCCTGCGGGCAGGACAGGCTGTATTCGATGGCCATCGCGCCGGCCTGCTCCAGCTTGCGCGTGTTGCTCTGCCAGCTCGCGCGGTCGCCCTCGTCGTCGCCGGAGACGTTGCCGCCGGTCGAGGCGCCCGTCAGGCGGTCCGGATATTCCTTGATCAGCCGCTTCACTTCGCCGCACACCCGGTCGATCGGGTGGTCCGACACGTTGTCGCAGTTGCCCCAGGTGGTCTTGTTGAAGGCGGTCATGTAGGCGGCCGGAATGTGGATCGGCAGGTTGTCGAACGCGGTCTTCATGATGCCGCCCGCCCAGCCGGCCTCGTAGGCCTTCTTCATCTGCTCGTAGCCGTCCGACGCCGGCGACGCCGACAGCAGGAACGGGTTGATCAGCTTGCGGCCGAAGAAATCGGTCTCCAGCGGAACGGGGATCTTGTCGTAGCCTTCCACCGTCGCGCGGCTCTTCTTCGGATTGTCGACTTTCGGCGCCTTCCGGCCGTTGAGCGCGGCGTCCACCGCCATCGCGGCGTTCTTGCCGGCCGCCGACGCGGTCACGACGAACGTCGGGCCGTTGGCGATGTCGCCCGCGAAGAACACGCCCTTGGCGGCCTTCGCCGGGATCGTCCCGCGCGCGCCGATCGCCATGACCACCGCCGCGATGTCGCCGCGGGTCTGTTCCGTTCCCTTGACGTCCTTCAGCGCGCCGACGCTGAACTTCTGGCCGGCCGCCAGCTCGACCTTGACGGTCTGGATGCCGGACACCTTGCCGCCCTTGACGAGAATCCCGGCCAGGCGCATGCGCCCGTTGACGTCGATGCCGTGCTCGACCAGATCCTGCTTCTCGCGCGGGGTCAGCGGCATTTCGCCGACGTTTTCCAGCGCGATCATGTCCACCGACTTGGCGCCGGCGAGCTTCGCGGCCACGGCGCAATCCAGCGCGGTGGCGCCGCCGCCGATCACGGCGACCTTCTTGCCCTTCAAGCCGTGGCTCCGGGGCTTTTGCAGGAACTCGATCCCGCCGATGGCCTTTTCCTTGTGCGGGACGTCGAGGATGATCGGCTGCCACAGGCCCGCCGCGACGATCACGGCCGGATAGCCCTTCTTCAGCAGCGCCTGGGGATCGGCGATCTTCCGGCCGGTTTTGAGCTGGATGAGTTTGCCGCCCAGGCCGAGGCAGAACTGGAGATCCTTCTCGAGCATTTCCTTGTAGAGGCGGTGTTCGGGAATCAGCCGGCACATGCCGCCGGGCTTTTCGTTCTGCTCGTAGACGTCGACCTTGTAGCCCTTCTGCGCCAGCGCGACGGCGGCGGCGACGCCGGCCGGGCCCGCGCCGACCACGGCCACGGTCTTGCCGTTGGGCTTCGCCTTCGCGAATTCGGGGAAGTTCCCGAGCGCGCGGGCCTTGGCGACGATCGTCGCCTGCACCGCGGGGATGTTCACCGCGCAATCCATCTTCTTGTGCACGCACGCGCCCATGCACAGCGTGTCGGGACACACCATGCCGCAGATGCCGCCGAACGGGTTCTGGGACATGATTTCGGCCGCCGCGCGCTTGAAGTCCGCCGGGGTTCCCAGCTTCACCGCCATGATGAAATCGGCCGGCGAGCAATGGCAGGGGCACGCCTCCCGGCAGGGCTTCTCTTCGCAAAATTCGCATTTCTCGATCTCGGCCCGCAGCTGGGCGTCCGTGAGAATCGGGTTGTCGTTCAACATCCGCTTGGCGCTAATCGTCATGGTGTGTCGTCTCCTCGGGTTCAACCTGAATTGGTTGAGAATCGGTGCGGAAATCTATCAGCCCTCCCGCCCCTTGCCAACACCTTTGCGCCGGTTCCGCGAAAATCCGCCGAAACGCTTGACCCCGGAAACGCCCGGCCCCTTTTCCCCGCATCCGCGGCCCCCGGCGGAGAATCGCGGCCCAAGCCCGCACCGGAATTTTACGTCGTACCAGGGCTGTCCGGTTTAAAACCCCTGTAAACACAGCTGATTGTCGGGGTCTAGCTGCGAATCGGTGCACGAAGCCAGCGTAAGGTCCTGCAAAATGGGGGTTTTTTCGAAAAGCGTGACGCTCAAAATCTGTAGGATTGTGTAGAGGCTGCTGGACAGTCCGAGACGCTTGCGCGCGATGGCGACGAGCACGTAGGTGCAGATGGCGATCCAGATCTGGGTTTTCACGGCGTTGGGCGATGTTCCGTAGAAGGCTTTGATCCGCAGGTGCTGCTTGATCCAGCGGAAGAAGAGTTCGATCTGCCAGCGGCGGCGATAGAGCTGGGCGACGTCCAGGGCGGACAGAAAGGCGTTGTTGGTCAGGAAGACCAACGGCTTGCCGGTTTCGGGATCGCGATAGCCCACGCGCCGGAGCGTGTCGGGATACCGACGGCGCGAAGTGGGTTCGGCCAGGACGCCGGCCTGGTCGAAACGGATGCCGGCGTTCTTGTCGGCCGGAGCCGAAGTCCGGCGCCGGAACTTCAGGTTGCGCTTGGCGCGGGTGAGGAAAAACGCCGGCGCCTGATGGATGCGGTGGAACTGCGCGAAGTCCACGTAGCCCCGGTCCATGACGTAGAGCGCTCCGGGCTCAAACACCAGTTCCGCGAGGACATTCACGTCGTGGACATGGGCCGGCGTAATGACGACGAGGCTCGGGAAGTTGCCCCGCAGGGCCAGCAGAGTGTGCATCTTCACGCCGCCGCGGGTTTGCTTGTACTTGGCCCACGGGAACAAGCCGAGGCATAGGTCCACGGTCGTGGAGTCCAAGGCATAGGCGGCTCCTTCCAGTTCCACGCCCAGCGGCTCGCCGGCGTAAAGCCGGGTGGCCTGCGCGATCAGGACCTGCGCGAAGTCGGCGAAAATGCGCCAGTCCCGCTTCTCGTTGGCGTCGGCCAAGGTGCTTCTCGGCGCCGGACTGCGCAGCCCCGCGTGGTACAGCTTGCGGCCGACGGCCCGCAGGCAGGTCTCGATGTCCCGCAGGCTTTCCCGGCCGGTCAACTGGGCGAAACACATCGCCAGGAACTGGCTATAACAACTCAAGCTGCGGACGCGCTTGTCGCCGCCGTAGCGCAGGACGCACTTGTCGAACTCATGCTTCGGGACGAAATCCATCAACTGCGCCAACACCGTCCGTCCTGCCTGCATGCGTTGCCTCCTTGGGGGTTCCAAGGGGCCAACCGTGCAAAATGCATCCGCGAGTTGAAATCGAAAACGGCGCCGGCATTCGTTCGAGCCCCGTCAAATCAGGCCGAAATCGTGGTCGGGGAAAAATAAACCGGACAGCCTTGACGTCGTACGTAAAACTTTTGCCGCGATTTTACGTACTACGTAAAAAAACTTTACGTACTACGTAAAATCCCCCCCGGACGGTGATCTTCGATCCGTCCCAGCAGGCGCAGGAGGCCGTCGAGGATCGTTATCGGATGCGGCGGGCATCCGGGAATATACAAGTCCACGGGCACGACGGAATCCGCGCCGTTGCGGACTTCCGCATGTCCGGCGTACGGCCCGCCTGAAATCGCGCAGGCGCCGACGGCGATCACGATGCGCGGATCGGGCACCGCGTCGTAGGTCTTCTTCAGCGCCAAGGCCATGTTTTTCGTCACCGGTCCCGTGACGAGCAAGCCGTCGGCGTGCCGCGGCGAGGCCACGAACTGGATGCCGAAGCGGCCGAGGTCGAACACGACGGTGCCCAGCACGTTCGTATCCGCCTCGCACGCGCCGCAGCCGCCCGCGCACACCTGCCGCAATTTCAGCGAACGGCCGAACAAACTCTTCATCTTCGCGTCGAGGGCTTCGGCCAGTTGGCGTTCCCCCGCGCCGAGCGCGAGATCGCCGCGCCGCCGCGCCGCTAGCCGGTGGTCGCGCGTGAACCGAATCGCGCCGTGCGGACACGCCGCCGCGCAGTCGCCGCAGAACAGGCATTTCCCCAGATCGATCCGCAGCGCGCCGCCGTCGCGCGAAATCGCGCCGACGGGACACGCCGCGGCGCATGCCGCGCAGCCGGCGGGGCATTTTTCCGGCGACAGCGCCGGCGCCCCGCGGAAACGGTCGGGAAGCGTCGGCGGCTTCGCGGGATAGGCCACCGTGCGGTGCTTCTGGCGCAGACGTTCGAGGAGGGCCCGGATCATAGGTCGTGCCCGCAGTAGGAAAGGTTGAAGCTCTTGTTGCAGAGCGGGAAATCCGAGATTTCCTGGCCGCGCAGCGCCAGCGCCAGGCCCAGCCAGTTGTGGAAGGAAGGATCGACCACCTTGTAGCGCGCGAACCGCCCGGCCGCGTCCGTCGCCGCCACGTGGACGATTTCGCCGCGCCAACCCTCGTGGATCGACACGACCGTCGAGTCCGGCGCCAGCGGCCCGCACGCCGCGCGCACCGCCCCGGCCGGCAGCGCCGCGAGCTGGTCCCGGATGAACTGGACCGAACGCTGGATTTCCAGCCAGCGCACGTAGGCGCGCGCGAAGACGTCGCCGCTGTCGAACGTCGACACCGGCATTTGCGCGAAACGGTAGATGCCCGACGGGAAATCCCGCCGCGCGTCGATTTCCCGCCCGCTGGCGCGCGCCGCGGGACCGACCAGCCCCAACTCCACCGCGGTTTCCGGCGCGACGACGCCCGTGTTTTCGAACCGGGCCATCACCGACGCGGTCTCCCACAGCAGATTCGCCGCGCCGGAGACGTCGCGGAACGTCGAATCCAACCGTTGGCGCAAATCGCCGACGATGGCGGCATCCACGTCGAAGGCGGTTCCGCCGGGGCGCACGAATCCGCGCCCGAACCGGCTGCCGCACAACAGCGCCGTCTGGTTCAGGAAATCCCCGCGCAGCCGACCGCAGAAAGACGACGTCGGCAGATAGCCCACGTCGCCCGCCAGCGCGCCGAGATCGCCGGTATGGTTCGCCAACCGCTCCAGTTCGAGCGCCACGGCCCGCAGGGCCTGGGCGCGCGCCGGCACGCGGCAGCCGGCCAGCGCTTCCACCGCTTGGCAGTAGGCCAGCGCGTGGCCAATCGTCGTGTCGCCGGCCAGCGTTTCCATCTGGAACATCGTGCGCGGATGCGGGCCGCCGGCCAGCGCGCGCTCGACGCCGCGGTGCTGGTAGCCCAGCGATATTTCGAGATGCAGCACCTGTTCGCCATGGCACTGGAACCGGAAATGGCCGGGCTCGATGATGCCCGCATGCACCGGGCCCACCGCGACCTCGTGGATGCCTTCGCCCTCCACGCGGAAGAAATCCATCACCGACGGCGCCGGCGGACGTTCGCCCGCACGGCCCCAGGCGTCGCGCCCCGGCCGGTACGATCGATGGAACCGCAAGGGCTTGAGCCACGGATGCCCAAGCGGCGCCACTGCCCATTGCTCCGCGATCTCCCGCTCGAATCCGCCCGCCTGCGGGCACTCGGGCGCCAGCGCCGGATAGGCTTCGCCGGGATCGGTCGCGACGGCGCGCAGCTCGCCCGCGCGGTCGTCGGCCAAAATAGCCGTCAGCCGCACGCCGCCATCCGCCAGCGGCGCGCCATAAAAAGCCGCGATGCGGCAGCCCTCCGCCACGGCGTCCAACGTTGCGCGGCGGAAATCGGCGACGGCCATCGCCGGAATCCGCGCGGCGGGAATCCTCTCCAGATTCCGGAAAATCGCGGGCGTTCCACTCATGGCGCCCCTCCCCCCAGCAGGCGGGAAGCATGGACCAGCATTTCATCCAGGCCGGCCGGGATCCACAGCCCCAGCACCAGCGAAACCGCCAGCAAAACCAGCGCGGGCGCAAAAGCCGCCGCGCGTTCGCGCACCGGCGCCTCCCCTTCCGGCGCGCGGCCCAAGGACATCCCCAAAAACGCCCGCGACATGCCGACGAACGCAATGGTCAGCGCGACCAGGGCCACCGCCGCCACCCAGGCGCGGCCCTGCGCAAACGCCGCGCGGAACATCGTGAATTCGCTGGCGAACGTCCCGAACGGCGGCGAACCGGCGATGGCGAAAAGCCCCGCCAGCCACAACGCGCCGCTGGCGGGAATCCGATGGAGGGCCCCGCCGATGCGCGCGATGGCTTTCGTCCGGTACGCGAACAGGAAATTGCCGGCCACCATGAAAAGCGCGGCCTTCACCGCGGAATGGTTCACCGCGTGGAGCAGCGCGCCGTAGGTCGCGGCGCCGCCCAGTCCCGCGCCCAGCGCCAGCAGCCCCATGTTTTCCACGCTCGAATAGGCCAGCATCCGCTTGTAGTCGGGTTGGTGAACCAGAAACGCCGCCGCCACGCCCATCGACAGCAGGCCGAACCCCACCAGCAGTTGCCCGCTGAAATCGCCCAGGCCGGCCGCCGCGCAGATCGCATGCGCGCGCAGAATGCCCAGAAACGCGCAGTTCAGCAGCGCGCCGGAGAGCAGCGCGGAAACCGGCGACGGCGCCTCGCTGTGCGCGTCGGGCAGCCAGGTGTGCATCGGCACGAGCCCCATCTTCGTGCCGTAGCCGACCAGCAAGAAGACGAACGCCGCCTTCAGCCACGGTCCGTGCATCCGCCCGCCCCGCGCAACCAGCTCGGCCACCTGCAGCGATCCATCCGTTCCGCCGGGACCCGCCGACGCGATCACCAGCAGGAAGTTGCCCAGCAACGCCAGCGCAATGCCGACCGAACACACCAGCAAATATTTCCACGTCGCCTCCAGCGAACGCGGCTGCCGGTGGAAGTAGATCAGCGGCGCCGTGGCCAGCGTCGTCGCTTCCACGGCCACCCAGAGCAGGCCCAAATGCCGGCTCGCGGCCACCAGCGTCATCATCGAAAGGAAGACCAGCAGGCAAGCGACGTAGACCGCTTCCGGCGCATTGACGAACGCCGAACCGGTGTCCTCTTCGGTCTGGCGGCCATGCGCCTCCTGCCCCAAAACGTGCGCCGCGTAGACCGACACCGCCAGAAACAGGAAGCTCGCAATGCCCAGAAACAGCCGCCCGGCCGCATCGAAACCCACCCAGGCCTCCGGCGCATAGGCCGGTGGCGCCAGGCAGCATCCCGCCGCCAGCGCCGCGTGGACCGCCGCGGTCCCCACCAGCAATGCCCGGCGCGGACGGTCCGGGCGGATCAGCATGGCGGCCACCGCCGCCGCCAACGGCAGGAAGATCAGCGCAAGCGTCATGGCGCATCCTCCTTCAGCGCCGCGAGCTGGTCGGAATCGATGTGGTCGAACTCGCGGTTGATGTTGAACACGATGATGCCCATGACGAACACGGCCACGAACACGTCCAGCAGCACGCCCAGTTCCACCAGCAGGGGCATCGCCTCCACCAGCACCATGCCCAGCGCGAAAATGCCGTTTTCCATCACGACGTAGCCCAGCACCTGCGTGATGGCCTTTTTCCGCGCCATGATCAGGAACAGCCCCGTCCAGAGCGTAAAGAGCCCCGACGGCACCAGCAGCGAAGAGGAAACTTCCCACGGCAGCGGCAGTTGCGCGCCGACCCAGAAGGAAACCGCCAGCCCCCCCACGCCCAGGAGCAGCGAAAGGATGTAGCCGACGAAGGGCTCGATTTCGCGCCGGGCGTTGGTTTCCCGCAAGGCCCGGTTCAGCAGGGCCGGAAACACGAAGCCCTTGAGCCCCGCGCTGCCCACCCCCAGCAAGACCGCCGGCCAGGCCACGTGGCTATGCGCCAGCAGCGGCAGCAGCCCGAGCGCCAGCCCCTGCGCCGCGGCGATGCGGATGGCGTTCCGCAACCGGCTCGAGCCCAGCAGGACCAGATCCGTCAGGATCAGGAACATCAAAATGATTTCAACGGCGCCGTTCATGCGTTCACCGGATGGTCAGCAACAGGCTCAAGGCGCACAGAACGCCCGCGCCGACCAACAGCTGCGGCACGCGCAGCAGGCGCACGCGCGCCGTAATGGATTCCACGATGCCCGTAACGGCCGCCAGCGCCAGCAAGCCCGCCACCCCCAGCGCCACGTCCGCCAGCGGATGCCCCGTGGCGATCGGCAGCGCGATCCCGACCAGCAGGGCCCCCAGCACCCACAGCTTCAGGGCCGAGGCCCACTCCACGAATCCAAAATCCACGCCGCCGTGATCGAGCACCATCACTTCGTGGATCATCGTCAGTTCCAGATGCGTATTCGGATCGTCCACCGGAATCCGGCAGTTCTCCGCCAGGAACAGGATGAAGAAGCCCGCGCACAGCAAAACGAAAAACGGCAAGGCGGGGATCGACGCCGAAGCCACCGGGCTCGAATACATGCCCGACAGCGAAAGCGCCTGCGCGCTGCGCGCCAGCGCGGCCAGCCCGACCAGCAGCGCCGGCTCCGCGACGACCGCGAACTGCACCTCGCGGCTGGCGCCCATGCCTTCGAAGCTCGAGCCGACGTCCAGCGCGGCCACCACCGTGGCGAACCGCCCCAGGCCCAGCAGATAGGCCAAAACGATCCAATCGCCCGCGAAGGAAAACGGCGCCGGCACGCGCCCCAGCGGAAGCACGGCCAGCGCGGCCAGCAGGCAGGCGAAATTCACGAGGGGCCCCGCGCGGAAGACCCACGTCGCGGTTCGGCTGTAGGCCGCCCCTTTCCGCAGCAATTTCCATAAATCGAGATAGGCCTGCAGCAGCGGCGGCCCCTTGCGGCCGGCGAAAAGCGCCTTGATCCGATTGATCACGCCCGGCAGCAGCGGCGACAGCAGAATCGCGAGAACGGGATGGAGAAGGGATGCCGCGTTCATGGCCGAAGCGCCCAGGCCAGCAGAACCATCAAGACCACGACGATGTACAGGACGTAGAAATGGACCCGGCCCTGCTGCAGCCAGCGCAACCGTCCCAGCAGATCCGCCGTCGTCCGGAACAACGGCTCGAAGAGGTTGGCCCGCGCGAGGTCCCGCGTCTCGGAATGGAACGAGGCGGAATCCGGAAAAACCCCGCGCGGCGGATGGAATTCCAGATGGGAACGCAGGAGGGCCTGCGCGCCGTGCGTCAACGGCTGGGCGAAGCCCGTCGCCGTGTATTGCATGCGGGCCGAAGGCGCCGCGTAGCCGCAATCCCACGTGGCCGTTTCCCGAACGGAACGCTTGGCCAGCAACCCGCGGCGAACCAAGACCAGTCCCGCTACCAGCGCCAGCAGCGCCAGCCAAAGCGCGCCGACCGAAACGGGATCCGCCCAGCGGGCGGCTTCCGCCGCCGCGGCGGAATCCACCAGCATGGCAACGGCGGGTTCCAGGAAGCGCACCGCGAAACCCACGGCGAGGCCAATCGCCAGGCACAGCGCCGCCAGCAACGCCATGGGCCACCGCATCGATCCTCCCGTTTCGCGGGCGTTGGCCGCCGCCGGCGAGCGCGGCTCGCCGAGGAAAACGATTCCAAACGCCTTGGCGAAACACGCCGCCGCCAGACCGCCGATCAGCGCCAGGGCGACCAGGGCGACCGCGCCGCCCAAGGCGATCCCCCCCCCAGCCAGAATCGTCTTGAACGCGCCGACGTAGATCAGGAATTCGCTGGCGAAACCGTTGAACGGCGGAAGGCCGCAAATCGCGGCGGAACCCGCCAGAAAGGCCGCGCCCGTCCACGGCATGCGCCGGAGCAGGCCGCCCAGTTTTTCGACGTCGCGCGTGCCGGCGGCATGCGCCACCGCACCGGCCCCGAGGAAGAGCAGCCCCTTGAACGTCGCGTGATTCAGCACGTGCAGCAATCCGCCGGCAAAACCGAGAACCGCGACGGCGGGGGAACGGCAGTGAACGCCCAGCATGCCCATGCCGATTCCAAGCGCGATGATGCCGACGTTCTCGACGCTGTGATAGGCCAGCAGGCGCTTGAGATCGTGCTGCGCCAGCGCGAACAGCACGCCGAGGACGCCCGAAACCGCGCCAAGGCCCAGAACCAGCCACGCGCACCAGCCGGGAACGGCGCCCAGGAGAACCAGCGTGCGGACGATCCCGTAGATGCCCGTCTTGATCATCACGCCCGACATCACCGCCGACACGGGACTGGGCGCCGCCGGGTGCGCCTCGGGCAGCCACACGTGCAGCGGAAACAGGCCCGCCTTCGTGCCGAATCCAACCAGCGCCAGAACGAACAACAGGCCCGCCGATCCCGCCGGCGCGGCGTACGCGGCAAAATCCTGCGAACCGCCTGCACGACCCAACAACATGAACAGCGCCATCAGGAACGCCGTCCCGACGTGCGCCGCCACCAGATAGGTCCATCCCGCGTCGGTTACGCCCGGTTCCGCGTCGTCGAAAATCACGAGGAAGAACGAAGCCAGCGACATCGCCTCCCACGCCACCAGGAACAGCACGCCGTTGCGCGCCAGCAGCACGAGCGCCATGCTGGCGACCAGCGCATTGTAGAAAAACCAGAATCGTCCCGGATTGCGCCCGTTCCAAGGCTGGAAATATCCGATGGAGTAGATGGCCGCCAAGCCCGACAGCAGGAAGGTCGGGATCAGGAAAAACGCGCTCAGGGGATCGAGCCCGATCCGGAATTCCCCGTAGGGCAGGCTCCACGGCAGCGCCAGCGCGCAAGACGTTCCCCCGGCCAGCGCCGCGATCGCGGCCACCAGCCCCGCGCCGCACGCGGCCACCGCCCCGGCCGCGCCGATCGCCACGGCGGTGCGCTCCGACCAGCGCCCGGCCCAGACCGATGCCGCGCCCGTCAGCGCCAGAAGGCCGCCGGCCCAAAGCAAAAGGAAAAGAAAACTGGAAGGTTCGGCCGGCATGGGTAAACGCCTAGGGGCCCGGAACCGAGCCGGCTTCGATGCGGCGCGCCGCCTCCAGGATTTCCGCCGCCGGTGCGCGGCGGGCAATGCCATCCTGGAAGCCCGGATCGCGCAGCGCGAAGGCCAGCCGGGAAAGCAGATGCAAATGGATCCGCGTCGTCGGACTGATCATGGAAAACAGCGCGTGCACGGGCTGGCCGTCGAGCGCGCCGAAATCGATGGGCTCCTCCAGAAAACACAGCGTAACCAAGGCCGTCGGCACGCGCAGCAGAATCGGGCTGCGCGGATGCGGGACGGCCACCCCCTCGCCCACCGCCGTCGAGCCGAGCGCTTCCCGCGCCAACAATACGCTGTGGAGAAAATCCGGATCGACGTCCGCCGGCAAGGGCATGCTCTCGACCAGGTGCCGCAGCACCGCATCCTTGTCCCGGCCCGGATTTCCGTGGACAATGCCGCCGGCTTCCAAGGCCTCGCTCAACGCCGGCATGCGTTCCGCGCCTTTGCCGGCCGCAAGCGCGACGGGCACGCCGTGTTCCGTGGCCCATTCGATCAACTCGTCCCGGTTCAGGAGATGGCGGCCATTCACGCATCGGGAAGGGAGGTCGCCCTTCTCGATGCGCTCCTGCACCGCGCGCTCGGTAAAATTCAGCATCCGGGCGGCTTCTGGGATGGTCAATGGCATAACTCGCGTCGGTTCCGCTGGTTCGGGAAAAAACGAATTCCGACTTCTACTCCGTTCTCCGGGGGGGTCAAGGAAAATACCCCGTCCGCCACCGGCCCGGAATCAATTCTCGCTTTCCGCCCGGCAAGGCCGTATATTGTTTTTCCATGCATTCCATTCCGCAAATCATTCAAGGGGGCATGGGCGCCGGCGTTTCGAACTGGAGGCTGGCCAAGGCCGTGTCCTGGCTGGGCCAGTTGGGCGTCGTGGCCGGCACCGCGCTGGACCAGATCCTTTCGCGGCGCTTGCAGGACGGCGACGTGGAAGGCCACGTCCGGCGGGCCCTCGACCATTTCCCCTTCCCCAAGATCGCGCAACGGATCCTCGACGCCTATTTCATTCCCGGCGGGCGCGACCCCGCCAAACCCTACGCGCTGACCCGCATGAACACCGTCGAAAGCAACGTCCCGGCGCAGGAACTGTGCATCGCGGCGAATTTCGTCGAAGTCTTCCTGGCCCGCGAAGGCCATGCGAATCCCGTCGGCATCAATTATCTCGAGAAGATCCAGTTGCCCCATCTGCCGTCGCTCTACGGC
Organism: Kiritimatiellia bacterium; assembly: GCA_050176815.1. Taxonomy (GTDB): domain Bacteria; phylum Verrucomicrobiota; class Kiritimatiellia; order CAIQIC01; family Lenti-01; genus Lenti-01. The sequence goes on along the minus strand of JBFXHR010000004.1, from coordinate 75,611 downwards.
GCCATGCTCGCCGGCGTGGCCGTCGTGATCGTCGGCGCGGGCATCCCCATGGAATTCCCGGCCGCCATCGCCGCGCTGGCCGAACACCAACCCGCGTCCTACTCCATCAACGTCGCCGGCAACCAGTCGGGCGAACCCGTCCGCACGACGCTGGATCCCCGCGCCTTCTGGGAGCCCGGCCAATCCCTGCCGGCCCTGGCGCGCCCGGCCTTCCTGCCCATCGTCTCCTCCAGCACCCTGGCCACCATGCTGGTCCGGCGAATCAAGGGCGACATGGCGGGCTTCGTCATCGAAGGCCCTCTGGCCGGCGGACACAATGCCCCCCCGCGGGGCCAGATGCAGTTCACCGCCGACGGCCAGCCCATCTACGGCTCGCGCGACGCCGTCGACCTGGAGATTTTCCGCAAGCTCGGCCTCCCGTTTTGGCTGGCTGGCGCCTATGGTTCGCCGGAAAAACGGAAGGAAGCCCTCGGCCTGGGCGCCGCCGGCATCCAGGTGGGCACGCCGTTCGCGCTGTGCAGGGAATCCGGCTTGGCGCCGAACCTCCGCCAGGCGCTCCTGGCCAAGGCCCTCGCCGGAAAGGCCAAGGTCTTCACCGATGCCAAAGCCTCGCCCACGGGATTCCCGTTCAAGGTGGCCGAGCTGGAAGGAACGCTTTCCGATCCGGATTTGTACGCCCGGCGGCAGCGGGTCTGCGACCTCGGTTTCCTGCGCGAAGCCTATCGGAAACCGGACGGGTCCATTGGCTATCGCTGCGCGGCCGAACCTGAAAAGGCCTATCTCGCCAAGGGCGGCAGCCCGGAAGACCTGGCCGGCCGCAAGTGCCTCTGCAACGCCCTCGTCGCCAATATCGGCATGTCCCGGCGCCTGGCCGACGGCTCCGCGGAACTTCCTCTCGTCACTCTCGGCGACGACTTTGAAAACGTCGGCCGCTTTTGCGCCAACGGAAATCCCGATTATTCCGCCGCCGACGTCGTCCGCATCCTGCTCGGCTGATTCCGCCCCCCTTGTTTTTTCCTTTCCTTCTCCACGCTTTCCATCTCCTGCTGGCGGTCCTTCGCCAGATTCACCGTCGCGAAATCCTCCGTGGCGGGCAACTGCATTACCAGCCGGTCGAGCACGTCGACCTGCGCGGTTCCCGTCACCATCTCGAACGCGAGGACGTGCCCGCCGCACGATCGGTCCTTGCTGAGGAAATGCAAATGGTAGCCCGGCACGTTCACGCCCGCCACGAACGGCGGACAGCGGAAGCCCAGCACGGTGCCCTCGACGTGCGCCACGTCGAACGTCGGCTGCGCCGCGGCGATTTCCTTCAGGGGCGGGAACGGCCGCTGCTGCGGCGGAACGCTGCGGGTGCGCATCGCCTTGAAGAAACCCTCGATGCGGATCGCGCAAAACTGGTTTGGGTTCGGCGCCTCGCGGTCGATCAACGCCTCCACGGCGGCCATGTCCGCGTCCAGGGGCACCCCGAACGTCTTCTCGGGCCGAAACGCGCAGACCGCCGCAAACGGCGTCTCGCACCGGAGATCGGGCGAGTAAATCTTTCCGTCCGCCTTCACCTGGTGGAATTCGCCGTCCAGCAGAACCATCTCGCCGTCGAGGTTGTCGTAGGTGCCGATGCCGAAATCCCCGTGCCGGCGCAGCTCGGCCAGCGTCAAGTCGCCATCGTACGTGCCCGCCAGCAGCGCGCCGATGGTCGACGCCTGGTACACCGTGTTTCCCCTTGGACCGGCGCAGCCCGCTCCCCACAGGCAAAGCCCCAGCCCCGCGATTTGCTTCCAACGATTCACGTTCGGCCTCCTTGTCCTGAATTCAACGACCGATTCTAGCCCGAATGCCGTCCGAAGAAAAGCCCGCATCCGACTGGCCGCGGGGATTGGCTTGCGCTAGGCTGGTTCCATGACGGACACCCTCACCATCGAGGAACGCAGCCGGCTCATGGCCAAGATCAAGGGCAAGGATACCGGACCCGAGCGGGCCGTCCGCTCCCTGCTCCACCGCGCCGGCTACCGGTTCCGCAAGCACGTCCCGGATCTGCCCGGCAAGCCCGACGTCGTCCTGCCGAAATACAAAACCGTCGTCTTCGTCCACGGCTGCTTCTGGCACCGCCACAAGAACTGCAAAATCGCCACCACGCCCAAAAGCCATCGGAAGTTCTGGGCAGACAAATTCGCGCGCAACGTCGCCAACGACCGGAAGCATCTCCGGCAGCTGCGGCGCCGGGGGTGGAAGGTGGTCACGGTCTGGGCCTGCCAGCTCAAGCGTCCCGAACGCGTGCGGGCCCGCATCGAAAAGGCCTTGCGGCCGGCGCCGCGCTTCCATGCCCGCCCCCCGGCGTCGCCGTTGCCGAAGGTCGCCGAATCCCGCCCGGTTTACGGATCCAACGGCAAAGAACCCTCCGGAAGCCGCTAGAACAGCGCCCAGTGTTCCGTTTTGATGCGCTCCATGCGATCGCGGGCCTCGGCGGCGGAAGACACTCCGGAATCGGCCACCCGGTTGTAGATTCCGAACGCTTCCTTCCATTTGCCGGCCCGTTCCTGAAGGGCTGCGGCGCCGAACGCCGCGCGCGTGAACCACACCGTGGCCTCCGCCGGCGGCTGGGTTTCCTGCAGATAGGAATAGACGACTTCCATGTAGCGGTCGAGGGCGGCCGCCGAGCGTTCCATCTTCTCCAGGCAGCGCCCGACCTTGAAGCCGGCCTGCAGGCGCAAATCCACCGGCGCGCCCGCGAAATCCATCAGGGTGCGGTAGGACAGCAGGGCCTCTTCGTAGCGCGCCTTGTTTTCCTGCCCGAGCGTGTACTGGCAATCGCCTTTCCGCCCCCACGCCATCATCGCTTCGGGGCGCTGCGGAAATTTCACGATCACCTCGTTGAACGCCAGGATGGCCGCCGGGAATTGCCCCAGTTCGCTCAGCACGTCGCCCTGCGCCAAGAGCGTCTCGGCCAGCTTCGGACTGTCCGGATAGCGCGCCATCAGCGCGTTGAAGTGCTCGTTGGCCGCCAAATAGGCCCGGCGTGCGGTCGCGGCGCGGCCGGCCCAATACAGCGCCTCGCCGGCGCGGGAACTGTCCGGATGGTCGGCCGCCACGCTGGCGAACCACGCCTCCGCCGTCTCGTAGTCGCCTCGGTTGAACGCGTATTCGCCCAGCCAGAAGCGGACGTCGGGCGCAAATTCCGACTGCGGATAATCGGCCAGGAATTGTTCGCAGGCCTGCAGGGCTTTGGCGTCTTTTCCCAGCATGTAGTAGCACCAGCCGCGCATGAACGTGGCCTGCGCCACCGGCGGCGTCTGGGACAATTCGTCGCACAGGCGCCCGAAATCGTCCAACGCGCCCTGGAACGCGCCCATCCGGTAGCGGATCAACCCGCGCGCCAGCAGCGCCGTCGCGCAGGACGACGCTTCGGCGCAGGGCTCGATGATCCGGCCATATTGCTCCATGGCGGTTTCGAGCGCGCCGCGGTCTTCGTAGATCGCGCCCAAGCGCAAAATCGCCGCGCGGGACAAGGCGGATTCCTTGTGGGCGCGGCTCACGTCCAGCAGACGGATTTCGCCGGCCTCGGTCTCGCCCAGCGCCAGTTCCGTCTCGGCCATCTGCAACTGGGCGCGATCCGCCCATTCCCCGCCGGCCGGCGCGGCGGCCAGCACCGCGGCATAGGACTCCTTGGCCTTGGAATATTGGCCGGCGGCGAACTGCGCGTCCGCCAGCTTCTGCAGGAGCGCCAGGCGTTTTTCCGCATCCGGTTCCGCCTCGGCGGCGCGGCGGAAAACCGGCGCGGCTTCTTCGTAGCGCTGGGCTTCCCAAAGCGCCCATCCGCGGCCCGCCAGGACGGCCGACGTTCCCGCGGCCCCGTCGAACGCGTCCAGCCAGGCCTGGTATTCCGCCGCAGCCTCGTTCCAGCGGCCCAGCCGATACAGCCCGTCGGCCAAATCCAGCTGCAAGCGCGCCGCCTGCGTCTCGTCCGGCATTTGCGCCGCCACCGTCCGCATCAACGCCGCGCCTTCGTCCAGCCGCCCGGCCGACAGCAGCATGCGGGCCTTGACCACCGAGCTTTCCATCCGTTGGGCCGGATCCGCCGATGCCGCGATGCCGAGGTCGATCGTCTCCAGCGCGGCCGGATAATTGGACTCCGCGCCCAGCGCCTGCGCGACGATCCGATAGCCTTGCGCGCGGGTCTCCGCCTGCAAATTCGTGTTCGCCGCCAGCGCCTGGAGCTTCTTCATGGCCTGCGGGCGCGATCCTTGCGCCAAGGCCAGTTCGGCGTTCTTCAGCGCCGCCCGTTCGGCCCACGCCTGGCCGGCATAGCCGGTTTCCACGTGTTCCAGCGCCGCCTGCGCCTCCGCCATCCGTCCGGCTTCGGCCAGAGCCGACGCCACGTCCAGCCAGGCCGCCGGCGCCTCCGCAGAACCGACGTGGTTCGATTCGATCAACGCGCAGGTCGCGCGCGCGGCATCCCACTCTCCCCGCGCCGCATCCGCCCGCGCCAGCAGGCGCAAGGCCACGGGCGCCGATTCCTGATCGGCGTATTGCGACCGGAACACCGCCAATTCCTCCGCCGCCTGCGCCGTCCGGCCCAATTCGAAGAAAGCCTGGGACCGGGCCAGCGCGTACTCCGCCGACAACGACGCGGCCTGGGTCAGGCCGCCATGGGCCTCCAGCATCGCCAAAGCGCCGCTGGGATTCCGGGCGGCCAGCTGCACCCGCGCCAGCCACAACGCCCCTTCAGCCTTCCGTCGCTTGTCCGGCGCGCCCGCCACCAGCTCTTCCAGCCGGCGCTGCGCCAGCGGATAAAGCCCGTCCTCGTAGGCCGCCCGCCCCGTTTTCAGCAATCGGCCCGCCTGTTCGATCGTCAGCTTGCCGGAGGCCGGGCTTTCCCCGGCCCCGCCCGGCTCCTGCGCCGAAGCCAGCGCAACGGCCACTGCCAGGATCCCCAAAATCCAGATGAATCCAAATGGCTTCATTTTTTCTTTGTCCGCTTCGCCTTGGCCGGTTTCGGGGCCGGCGGCGCCAGCATCGGCCGCAAATACTCGCCCGTGTGCGAGGCCGGGTTCGCCGCGATTTCCTCCGGCGAGCCGCAGGCCACCACGCGGCCGCCTTCGTCGCCGCCTTCCGGTCCCAGATCCACAATGTAGTCGGCCGTCTTGACCACGTCGAGATTGTGTTCGATCACGATCAGGCTGTTGCCCGCGTCCCGCAGCCGCAGCAGCACCTTCAGCAGCCGGTCCACGTCCGCGAAATGCAGCCCCGTCGTCGGCTCGTCGAGCAGATACAAGGTCTGGCCCGTGTCGCGCCGCGCCAGTTCCGCGCTCAGCTTCATGCGCTGCGCCTCGCCGCCGGAGAGCGTCGTCGCCGGCTGGCCCACCTTCAGGTAACCCAGCCCGACCTCGCTCATCGTCTGGAACTTGCGCGCGATCGTCGGCACCGGCGCGAAAAACTCCAGCGCCTCGGCGATCGTCATGTCCAGCACGTCGGCGATGCTCTTGCCGCGCCACTTCACTTCCAGCGTTTCCTGGTTGTAGCGCCGCCCGCGGCACTGCTCGCAGGTCACGTAGACGTCCGGCAGGAAGTTCATCTCGATCTTCAGGATGCCGTCGCCCTTGCACTTCTCGCAGCGGCCGCCCTTGACGTTGAAGCTGAACCGCCCCGGCTTGTAGCCGCGCATTTTCGAGCCCGGCAGCTGCGTGAACAGGTCGCGGATCGCGTTGAACGCGCCCGTGTACGTCGCCGGATTCGACCGCGGCGTCCGCCCGATGGGCGACTGGTCGATCACGATCACCTTGTCGAGATGCTGCATCCCGGCGATCTTCTTGTGCTTGCCAGGTTTGTCTTTCGACCCGTAGAATTTCCGGAACAGCGCCCGCCGCAGGATGTCGTCCACCAGCGTGCTCTTGCCGCTGCCCGACACGCCCGTCACGCACGAGATCCGCCCCAGCGGAAAGCGCACGTCGATATTCTTCAAGTTGTTTTCCGCCGCGCCGAAGATCTCCAGCCACGCCTCGCCCGGCGCCTGGCGATCGTGCGGGACGTCGATCTTCTTTTCGCCGTTCAGGAACTGCGCGGTCAGCGATGCTGTCGACTTCAGCAGGTCCGGCACCGTGCCGGCAAAGACGACTTCCCCGCCGTGCACGCCCGCCGCCGGCCCGAGGTCGATGACGTAGTCCGCCTCGCGGATCGTCTGCTCGTCGTGCTCGACCACGACCACCGTGTTGCCCAGGTCGCGCAGGCCCTTCAGCGTCCGCAGCAGCTTTTCGTTGTCGCGCTGGTGCAAACCGATGCTTGGCTCGTCCAGCACGTACAGCACGCCCACCAGCCCCGCGCCCACCTGCGTCGCCAGCCGGATGCGCTGCGCCTCGCCGCCGGAGAGCGTCCCGCTCTCGCGGTTCAAATTCAGGTAGCCCAGCCCCACGTCGCACAGGAACCGCAGCCGCTTGCGGATTTCCTTCAGCACCTCCGCCGCAATCTTGTTTTCCTGCTCGGACAGCGGCAGGTCCGCGAAAAACGCCGCCGCGTCGCGCGCCGAGAATTCCATCACGTCCATGATGCCCTTGCCCGCCACGCGGCAGGCGAGGCTCTCCGGGCGCAGGCGCTTCCCGCCGCAGCCCGTGCACGGCAGGCGGCTCATGAAGCCCGCCAGTTTCTGCTTGATGTAGTCGCTGTCCGACTCCGTATAGCGCCGCTGCAGGTTCGGAATCACGCCCTCGAACGGCTTGCTGTACTTCCGCCACGCCCCGCGCATCCAGAAGCCCAGCTCGACGTCCTCCTCGCCCGAGCCGTGCAGGATGACCTGGCGGACCTTTTCCGGCAGTTCTTCCCACGGCGTGCCGAGATCGAACCCGAGGTGCTTCGCCAGCGCCCGCAGCAGCCCCTTGCGGTAAATCGCCTCCCGCCGCCCCGCCGGGCGCCAGGCCGCGATCGCGCCCGAATCGATGGACTTCGTCGGGTCCGGCACCACCAGATCCTCGTCGAACACCAGCATCTGCCCCAAGCCGTCGCACGTCGGGCACGCCCCGTACGGGCTGTTGAACGAAAAATTCCGCGCCAGGAGCGCATCGAAGCTGATCCCGCAATCCGCGCACGCGTTCTTCTCGGAAAACATCTGCGGCGTCCACGCCTCGCCCGCGCCCGGCTCCTGGAACAGCGCGTTCAGCACCCCCTCGCCCTGCTTCAGCGCCAGCTCCACCGAATCCGTCAGCCGCCCCCGTACCTTGTCGTTGATGACCAACCGGTCCACCACCACCGCGATGGAATGCTTCTTCTGCTTGTCCAGCTTCGGCGGCTTTTCCAGATCGAACATCTCCCCGTCGATCTGCACGCGCGTGAACCCCAGCCGCCGCGCCGAATCGAAGATCTCCGCGTGCTCGCCCTTGCGCCCCTCCACCAGCGGCGCCAAGAGCTGCACCTTCGCGCCTTCGGGCTTCTTCAGGATCCGGTTGACGATCTCCTCCGCGCTCTGCCGCGCGATGGGCTTGCCGCATTTATGGCAGTGCTGGTGCCCCACGCTGGCATAGAGCAGGCGCAGGTAGTCGTGGATCTCCGTCGTCGTCGCCACGATCGACCGCGGATTCGACCCCGCCGACCGCTGCTCGATCGCGATCGCGGGCGACAGCCCCTCGATGCGGTCCACGTCCGGCTTCTGCAGCTGTTCGAGGAACATCCGCGCGAAGGACGACAGGCTCTCGACGTACTTCCGCTGGCCCTCGGCGTAGAGCGTGTCGAACGCCAGCGACGACTTCCCGCTGCCGCTGAGCCCCGTCACCACGCACAGGCTGCCGCGCGGAATCCGCACGGTGATGTTCTTGAGGTTGTGCTCCCGCGCCCCCTCCACCAAGATGAAATTGTCCGCCATCGCCTGCCGCCTTTGCAAAAAAATGAATGCGCGACCCTACCACGCTCCGCCGTCCACTTCATTCCAATTTTTTCATGCCGCCCCCCCGCCTCTTCCCCCGGAAAATGGACTTTGGCCATTGGATGTTGGATGTTCCGTCCTCCTCTCCCCCTCCCCGGGGATCGACGAGCGTCCACTCGGCATTTTTCGGCCCAACACAGTCCAAAACCCGAAAATATGCAGGAAAACAGGAAATGCGCAGGAAAAGTCTTAAATCCACCCTGTTTTTCTAATTTTTTCGTGTTTTCCAGCCGAAAATCGATGTATTTTGTCCGTTTTGCGTTTTTGGGACCGTGTTTAGGCCATATTTCGATGTTTTTGGCCTGTTTTAAGCCGTTTTTCTCGTTTTTCGCGTGTTTCGCAGTCCCCTTGGATATTGGTTATTGGATATTGTGGTCCCTTTTTTTAGTTTTAGCCGGATTATGATTTTCACATGCTAAGCCCCCCCGCCCCATGGACATCCTCATCCAGCCCGCGACCCGCGACCTGGCCGATAGCTTCCGGCAGGCGCTGGACGTCGTCGCCCGCGAGCACCGCTACCTGATCTTCCGGGAAGCCCCGCCGCTCGAATCCGTCCGGAACTTCATCGCCCAAGTCCTCGCCAAGGGCTGGAGCCAGTTCTATGCCGTCCGCGACGGCCAAGTCGTCGGCTGGTGCGACGTCGTCCGCGACGAACGCCCCGGCCTGACGCACGTCGGCCGGCTCGGGCTCGGCCTCCTGCCCGAATACCGCGGCCAAAAAATCGGCGCGCGCCTGTTGGCAGCCACCGTCGCCGACGCCTTCCAAAAAGGCCTGACCCGGATCGAACTGGAAGTCTTCGCCGCCAACGCCCGCGCCATCGCGCTCTACCGCAAATTCGGCTTCGTCGAAGAAGGCCGCAAACGCCAAGCCCGCTGCCTCGACGGCGTCCCCGAAGATTCCCTCTGCATGGCCCTGCTCCAGTCCGACGCCCGGCCTCAAAACCCTGAAGTTCTCCGAGCACGATGAAAAACCAAATCCTCTTCGCTTCGAAGCGCGATCCGCGGTTCATCACCCTCCGGCGCGGCGGCACGCTGGTGGACGCCGATCACCGCCGGCTGGCGACGTGGGCGGCGGCGTGCGCGGAGCGCGTGCTGCCGCTGTTCGAGCAGGCGCGTCCCGGCGACGCCCGGCCGCGGCGCGCGATCGAAGCGGCCCGCGCCTGGGCGCGGGAAAAAATCACGATGACGCAGGCCCGCGAGGCCGCCTATGCCGCGCACGCCGCGGCCCGCGCGGCCCCCGGCGCCGCGAAGGAAGCCGCCCGCGCCGCCGGCCACGCCGTCGCCGTGGCGCACATGGCCGACCACGAGCTGGGCGCGGCGGCCTATGCAATCCGCGCCGTCCGCGCGGCAACGCCCGAAGCCAAGCGCGACGCCGCCGGCCGCCGCGAATGCCGCTGGCAGCGCGCCCGCCTGCCCGCCGCCATCCGTGCCCTCGTCCTCGACGACCAGAAACGCCGCAACAAAAAGTGCTGGTCCTTGTTCGATGTCTGACGATCGCCCCCGCCCGGTCCCTGACCGGGCGGGCATCCGCCGGGTGGGGGTACTCGGCCTACAGCGAAATCGGCGGCTGTTCAATATATGAAAATGCCCTGGCCTTTGCGGCGGCGCGAGACCGATTCTTTTGATTGCGGCGAACGGCGCCAGCGGGTACTTTTCAACGACATTTTCTTCGAGGAGATCACCATGCCCCCATCCTTTTCAACCTTGAAAACGTTCACCCACGACGGCAAGACCATCGCGTACCATAGCCTCGCGGCGATGGAGGCCCTGCGCGGCGCGCCGCTGTCCGAACTGCCCTACGTCGTGCGCATCCTGCTGGAATCCGCGATGCGCAACCAGGCCCACCCCGCCTACCAGTGGAGCCACGTGGAAGCCCTCGCCCGCTGGACGCCCGGCGCGGACGGCGCCGGGGAAATCCCCTACCTGCCCGCGCGCGTCCTCCTCCAGGACCTGACCGGCGTGCCCTGCGTCGTGGATCTCGCCATGCTGCGTTCGGAAGTCGTCCGCCGCGGCGGGAATCCCGGCCTGATCGAACCGCTCGTGCCCGTGGATCTCGTCGTCGACCACTCGGTCCAGATCGATTGCTCGGCGGCGGCCGACGCCCTGCTCAAGAACATGGAAATCGAATTCGGGCGCAACCGCGAGCGCTACGAATTCCTCCGCTGGGGCCAGCAGACGTTCCACAAGCTGCGCATCGTGCCGCCCGGCGTCGGCATCTGCCACCAGATCAATTTGGAATTCCTCGCCGACGGCGTCCACGAGGAGCCGCAGGCCGACGGCACCGTGCTGGCCTATCCCGACACGCTCGTCGGCACGGATTCGCACACGACGATGGTCAACGGCCTCGGCGTGCTGGGCTGGGGCGTGGGCGGCATCGAGGCCGAAGCCGCCATGCTCGGCCAGCCTATCGCGCTGCTGACTCCCGTCGTGACCGGCGTGCGCCTGACCGGCGCGCTGCGCCCGGGCGTCACCGCCACGGATCTCGCGCTGGTCGTCACCCAGCTCCTGCGCAAGCAAAACGTCGTCGGCCAGTTCGTCGAGTATTTCGGCCCCGGCTGCGCCAAGCTGTCGCTGGCCGACCGCTCCGTCCTCTCCAACATGGCGCCCGAATACGGCGCCACCACCGGCTTCTTCCCCATCGACGCCGAAACCATCGCCTACCTGCGCATGACCGGCCGCGCGCCTTCGCATTGCGCCCTCGTCGAGCGCTATTGCCGGCTCCAGGGCCTCTTCCTCGAAAACGGTTCGCCGGAGCCCACCTATTCCCGCGTGATCGAACTGGACCTCTCCAGCGTCGTCGCCGCCATCGCCGGACCCAAGAAGCCCCACGACCACCAGCCCGTCGGCGAAATCAAGCGGCGCTTTCTTGCCGCCCTGCCCGCCCCCCACGAACAGGGCGGCTTCGGCGTCGCCGCCAACTGCCTGGCCGCTTCGGCGAAACTCCCCGACGGCGCCGAGATGCGCCACGGCGCCGTGGCCATCGCCTCGATCACGTCGTGCACGAACACGTCCAACCCCGTCCTCCTGCTGGCGGCGGGGCTGGTCGCGAAGAAAGCCGTGGCCCGCGGCCTGCGCGTACCGCCGTTCGTAAAAACATCGCTGATCCCCGGCTCGCGCGTCGTGACGGCCTATCTCGCCAACACCGGCCTGCTCGCCGAACTCGAACAACTCGGCTTCGGCGTCGCAGCCTACGGCTGCGGCACCTGCATCGGCAACAGCGGCCCGCTGCGCGACGACGTCGCCGCCGCCATCCGCGAGCAGGATCTCGTCGCCGCCGCCGTCCTCTCCGGCAACCGCAACTTCGAAGGCCGCGTCCATGCCCAGTGCAAGGCCAACTACCTCTGCTCGCCGCCGCTCGTCGTCGCCTTCGCCCTCGCCGGCCGCGTGGACGTCGACCTCGACCACGAGCCCCTCGGCACGGGAAGCGCCGGAAAGCCCGTCTTCCTGCGCGACCTCTGGCCCTCCCCGGCCGAAATCGACTTCCTCCTCGCCCGCGCCACCGATCCAACGCTCTATGCCGCCGCCTATCGCGACGTGAACCAGTACACGCCCGAATGGAGCCAGATCAAGGTCTCGAACCGCCCCACCTTCGACTGGCACCCCGATTCAACCTACGTCCGCGAACCCCCGTTTCTGGCCACTGCGAAACCTTCTCCGGACATTTCCGGCGCGCGCATCCTCGGCCTGTTCGGCGATTTCATCACCACCGACCACATTTCGCCTGCCGGCAGCATCGCCCAGGACTCCCCCGCGGCGCGCTATCTGGTCGAGCGCGGCATCGAGCCGAAGAACTTCAACTCCTACGGTTCGCGGCGCGGCAACCACGAGGTCATGATGCGCGGCACCTTCGCCAACGTGCGCCTGCGCAACCGCATGGCCTCCCGCGAAGGCGGCTGGACGAAGCTCCAGCCCTCCGGCGAAGAAACAAGCATCTACGACGCCGCGATGGCCTACCAAAAAGCCGGCACGCCGGTCGTGGTGGTCGCCGGCAAGCTCTACGGCGCCGGCAGCTCCCGCGACTGGGCCGCCAAGGGCCCCATGCTCCTCGGCGTCCGCGCGGTCCTCGCCGAAAGCTTCGAGCGCATCCACCGCTCCAACCTCGTCGAGATGGGCGTGATGCCTTTCGAGTTCGTCGACGGCCAAACCGCCGAATCGCTCGGCCTCGACGGCACCGAGACCGTTTCCATCCGCGGCACGGCTCCCCTGGCCCCGCGCGGCGCACACGAAGCGGTGGCGACCAAGCCCGACGGCCGCGAAATCCGTTTCCAACTCCGCAATCGCATCGACGCGCCCATCGAGATCGCCTACTATGGAGCCGGCGGCATCCTGCCCTACGTCCTGCGGAATTTGCTGGGCAAATAGCCTTCCCGGATTCAGTGCCCCCCCTCGCCCCGTTCGTCCAGGTACTGTTTTATAAAACAGTACCCGGTTTCCCATTGCCAATCCGGATATTGTTTTATAAAACAATACCCGGAATCCGATGAAAGGACCCGCCATGAAGCAACTGAACCCCACCCTGTGGCGAACCTGCCGCGTCTTGACCGGCCGCACGCGATTGGGTCTGCTCCGCCACGTCCTCGAACAGCCCGGTCTCAACGTCTCCCAGCTGGCGGAACGGCTGGGAACCGGGATTTCCGATGCCAGCCAGGAGCTCCGCCGCCTGCAATCGCGCGGTTTCTTCAAACGTTCCTGTCCAGGCACATCCGTGGTCTATCTGCCCATTCCCGACCCACAGGTTCCTTCGGCCGCCCCCCTGCTCAAGGCGCTGCAGGCCGCCTGGAACGGAAACTGCAACGGGATCGATGAGGTCGCCCGGCTGGCCAAGGGCCTGGCCTGCGAGCGACGCGTCGCTCTCGTCCGCGCCCTGTTGCAGCAACCTGGGGACGCCGACCAATTGGCGAACCTCGTCCGGACCGGCCCCGACAACCTGAAAAAACATCTTCGTATCCTTCGGGAATCCGGTTGGGTGGCCAAAGAGGGAAAGACGTTCGTTCTTCGCCCCGCCTCCCACCCCGTGCAGGCGGCTCTGCTCAAGCTCCTCTGATCCATGCCTCCCCCAGAAACAAGTTCATCGTTGGTTTCCACTGCCTTTTCAGCTAAAAACGAGCTCCCCATGCGAAAGGATGCGCCATGAAATTCGATCGTCTTCGCGACAGCTACCTCTCCCGCGTCCGCGCGGCCGCCCCCGTCGCCCATGGCAAATTCGTCGCCAAGGAAAACGCCTTGGCGCTGCTGCAGGCCGTCGTGCGCAGCGGCGACCGCGTCTGCATCGAGGGCGACAACCAGAAGCAGGCCGATTTCTTTGCGCGCGAGATGGTCAAGCTGGACCCCGCGCAGGTGAACCACCTGCACATGACGCAGTCCACGCTCGTGCTGAACGAACACCTCGATTTGTTCCGCCTCGGCATCGCCGAGCGCCTCGATTTCGCCTATTCGGGCCCGCAGTCCAAGGCGCTCTACCAGCTCGCCGCCGAAAAGAAGGTGAAGATCGGCGCAATCCACACCTATCTCGAACTCTACGGCCGGTATTTCGTGGATCTCTATCCGCAGGTCGCCATCCTCGTCGCCGAGGCCTGCGACGAGGCCGGCAACATCTACACCGGCAACAACACCGAGGACACCCCGTTGATCGCCGAAGCCACGCGCTTCAAGATGGGCGTCGTGATCGTGCAGGCGAAGAAAAAACTGGCGCAACTGCCGCGCGTGGACGTCCCCGCGTCGTGGGTCGATTTCATCGTCGTGACGAACGAAGGCTACCACTTGCAGCCGCTCTTCACGCGCGATCCGGGCAAGATCACGAACCAGCAGATCCTGATGGCGATGATGGCGCTGAAGGGCATCTACGCGCCCTACGGCGTGCAGGCGCTCAACCACGGCCTCGGCTACGCCACCGCCGCCATCGAGCTGCTGCTGCCGACCTACGGCGCGCAGCTCGGCCTCAAGGGCAAGGTGGCGACGCGGTGGGTGCTCAACCCCCATCCCACGCTCATCCCGGCCATCGAGGCGGGCTTCGTCGAACACGTCTACGCGTTCGGAGGCGAGCCGGGCATGGACGACTACGTGCAGGCGCGGCCGGACATCTTCGCCGTCGGTCCCGACGGTTCCATGCGTTCCAACCGCTGCTGCGCGCATATCGCGGGACTTTACGCCATCGACCTGTTCATCGGCGCGACGCTCCAGATCGATCGCTTCGGCAATTCGTCGACGGCCATCAAGGGCATGATTGCCGGCTTTGGCGGCGCGCCCAACCTTGGCGGCACGCCTCCGGGACGCCGCCACAACACGGCGGCCACCACCGCCGCCGGCGGCACCCGCGAACAGGTCTTCCGCGGCCGAAAGCTGGTGGTCCAGCTCACGCCCACGCGTTCCGAAAAGAAGAACATTCCCGTGTTCGTCGAGGAGCTCGACGCCCAGCAACTGCACAAGGACGGCATCTTCCCCGAGCCGCCGGTCATGATCGCGGGCGACCAGGTCACGCACGTCGTGACGGAAATCGGCATCGCCTATCTCGACAAATGCCCGGACAGCGCTACGCGCCAGAAGGCCGTCGCGGCCGTCGCGGGCGACACGCCCGTCGGGCTGTCGATCGGCGCCGCCGCGAAAGAAACCCTGCGTTCCGCCGGCATCGTGAAGACGGTGGCCGATCTCGGGATCGGTCCCGCCGCGGCCACGACGGATCTCCTGTCCGCGCATTCGCTGGACGATCTGGTTCGGATTTCCGGGGGACTCTACCGAATTCCCGCCGGGTGCAAGGGTTGAACCGCCGCCCGGCAGACGAAAATGCGGTAGTGCAGATCGGCATGGAATCCGGCCGACGTCGTCTGAAAAGTAGAACTTCGCCCCCCGAATTCCGTCTCCATTTCGGAGCGGATGGCCGCCAAGTCTTCTTTGTTTAATCCGTAGCGGATCCCCAGATCGCCGGATTCCAGATGCAGCGGCGGCGCGGGCCGCACGGTTTCCGTCCGCCACCCGGCCGCCGCCATCCGCGCCCGCAGATCGGCGACGGTCGGATACCATTTGCCCGTGCGCATTTTTCGATACAGCGCATTCAAGCAGTCGGCGTCTTCCTCCCGCTCGAAGCACGCGGTCTGGTGCACCCAGCCTTCGCCCGGCTCGGCCTGCGCCCGCAGATGCCGCAGCACCGCGTCCAGGCCGCCTTCGCCCGCGTAATGCAGCACCGACCGCATGACCCACAGCGTTGGCTGGCCGGGCGGCGCCGCTTCGGAGCGGCGGAAAGCATCCACCGAGCCGCGGATGCATGCAAACCCGGCCTTTTCGGCTTCGGAAAGCTGCGGCACCGAGCCGTCGAGATTCACCAGGACGGCATCCGCGCCAAAGCCGGCCACCCGCAGCCGCGAAAGCAGGAAACCCGTGCCCCCGCCCAAATCCACGATCCGGTCCGGCCGCATTCGCCTCCAGACGTCGCGCACCGCATCGACCAACGGCTGCGCGACCGCAGGATCCGAAAAATATCCGCCGTGCATCTGGCCCCAAGGGGACCCATGCACCGCCTGCTCCGGACCCAAGTCTTCGGCCATCGAACCCGATCCCATCATTTGCCCAAGGTGTGGCTGATGCGCAGGCGAAACATGGCGCCGGCCGGAATCGGTCCCGAACCCGTCACCGTTTGCGTGTGCACAAGGAACTGCCCCAGCGCCATGCCAAGATTGGTATACCCTCCTCCTCCAACGGATTGCCAAACCACGTGCCCCGGATCCGTCGCCGAATTCGTCGCCAAATCCAGACGGTAGATGCCCCGGTCCTGGACGTCCCACTCGAATTGCGCTCCGTTGGTGGAGACCATTTGAATCCGATTGAAATGGAAACCGTATTCGTACGCGCCGATATCCGGCAAAGCCGGCCCGCCCGGTTTGCCGACGCAGGGCCTCGGATGGCCTTCGACGTCCGTCCGCGGCGCGCCGTTGGTCATGCCGGCGTCGATGCAGAACGATGCCGTCGCCAGCCGGAAATCCCCCGCGCCCGCATCCACGAAGGCCGGGGCGTTCGTGATGTTCGAGCCGAAGTAGTTGGAGGTCGTGCAGCAGTTGCTGATGACGCAGGAATGCTTCGCATCTTCTGCGTTCAGGTTGGCATTGCTCGGCGCCGAATTGAAATAGATGATGTCGTTGATGAAGCGCGTCGTTTGGGCATAGACCCCGCCTCCGTCCGCACCGGCGGCGTTGGAGACGATCGTACAGTTGATCACGGGCTGCAGCGTGCCGGCCGGCCCGATGGAATATACTCCGCCACCGCGGATCTCCGCCCAGTTGCCGTACACGACGGCATTGACGAGGGTTCCCGTCTGGCCGGTGCCCTGGGTGTACATGTAGACGCCGCCACCTTCTCCGTCCGGGGAGGTGACGCGGTTGTGGGCGATCCAGCAGTTGGAGACCATCCCGCCGAACTGGACATACACGCCCCCGCCGCTGCCGTAGCTGCCGGTCACGACGTTGTCGGCGATCGTGCAGTTTCGCAACACCCCCGTGGTGCCGCTGTACAACACGACGCCTCCGCCGATATGATTGGCGGCGTTGCTTTGAATCGTGCAGTCCGCGACCGTGGCATACTCGTAAAGCTCAATGCCCCCCCCGCCGGCGTCGGAGCGATTGCCGACGACGAGGCAGTCCCGCACCGTCGAGCCCCGTGCCACCACGATCCCGCCGCCATAGCCGCTGTTCGCCCCGTTGCGGACGGTAAAACCCTCGACGAGACAATTGGTGCCGTACGCCAAAAGCCCTGCGCTCTGCCCCTGCGCATCGATGGTGGCCGCGCGGCGTTGGGTGCTCCGCAGCGCCAGCGTTTTTTCGACGGGCAGCGTCACGGCGCTGCCGCCCAGCAGATATGTTCCCGGCGCCACGAGGATCTCGTCGCCGTTGGCCGCTTCATCAATCGCCGGCTGGATGGCCGTGGCGGCCGTTCCCCAGTTGGTGAACGGCGCCGCCGGCGTCGCATTCGACACGTCCACGTAGCGCGTTGTCGCGGATGAAAAAGAAATGACAACCAAACCCCAAGCAAAAAAAACACCGACGATCCGACGGGTTTTCATGAAGCTCATGTCTCCTGTACTTGAGATGGAAGTGTGCTCCGCGCCGCCCCTCGGACGCAAGCGGGAAAGGCGCCGCCCGGCCTAGTTTGAGGGTCCGCCCTCTTCGGGGACGGGGGTCAGCGTAATGCGCAAGGCCTCCCGGTTGCCATCCGCCAGCACCTGCCGGAAACCATCGAGGAAGTACAATCCCGCCTGTCCGGCCGGCGCGCCTTCCGGATAGACGGCGACCGTCAGGTAGTGCGCCATGGCGTCCGTGGTCCGCCCGGCGACGGCGAAGCGCACCGAAGTCTTTTCCCCCGGCCGATGGGAGAGGCCCGGCACCGTCGTCCGGCCGACTTCGCGCGCCTGGGAATCAACAAGGCGCGGATCGTATTCATGCAACCGCGCCACCAGCACGCCCCGCTCCACGGCGGGACCCTCGGCCGGAAGGACGCACGTCCCGTCCACCTGCACCACGCCGGCCGGCACGGCATGCCCGGGGACCGCCGCGGGTCCCGGCATGTCGATCCGTACGCACCCGGCCCCCAGAAGGAAAATACCCCATATCCAAATCCTTCGGTTCATCGCATCGCTTCCATCTGCCGGGATTGAAACCCAATGGGGCCCGCCCGTCAATCCGCGCGGCCTCCCAACGGCAAACGATAAGCCGGATTCTGCTTCGATGGATATCCCCGGTCGCCGCCCCGCCGCTATTTCTTTCATCGTATCGCGTTCTACCGCTCCGTCTCCATTTTGATTGAGCTTTCCGGTCTGCGGGAGCACGGTATTCCCTGCCTTTCGATGGAAGGCAGAAAGAAAGAGGTCGCATGAAGAAGTTGATTGGAATGGTTGCGCTGTTCGCGCTCGGTTTTGCGGTGGCATCGGCCAGCGCCCAGGATCTCGCTCCGGCGGAAGAATCGGTGGCCGCGCCGGTCGAGGCCGCGGTGGAGGCCATCGCGGCGCCGGTTGCGGAAGCGGCAGCACCCGTGGTTGCTGCGGCCGTGGAAATCACCGTCAAGGGCGAAGTCAGCGTCGTCAACGGCGCCGACGGCGCGTTGCTCGCCATCTACGTCAATCCGACGGAAGGCCACGGATACAAGATAGATATCGTGAACGGCGAAGGCAAAACCCTGGCCGACAAAGACGGCAAGACCGTCGAAGCCGTCGGCGTGGATGCCAACCGCTTGTTCACCGTCAAAACGATCGCCGTGGTGGAATAAACCCATCGCTTCCGGCGCGGTCACGCGCCCCTGAAAAGCAACCGGCAGCACCCGCTGCCGGTTTTTCTTTCCACGATCCATGCCCCCCCGCGGCGCAGTCGATCCGATATCCGGTCGACCGGTTCAGACCATCCCGCCTTCTATTGCCGTCCGGATTATCCGGGCCAATTGGGTTTCCGGAAAATCCTTGGAAAACCAAAGATTCCAACCCGGGCAACCCCGCGCAATCTCCGCAACCCAGCCGAACCATTGCCGACGCTTCCGGCGGACGGGTTCCAAGGCTTGCGGGCCCGGCGGCATCCCCTTTATCGATCGGCCCACCTTGCGCTGCAAGTCGATTTCCATGGCCGCATCCATCAGGCAACGGGCCAGTTCCAACGGTTCCAGAGGGTCGATTCTCGCCGTTTCCGCCTTGTATATGCGCAGGCAGCCCCGCAGCGGAATCCCCTCCCCGGCCGCGGAGCGTTTCCGCACGAATTCCTGCCAACCGGCCAAGTTCCAGCCCTTCCCGAACCGGAACCCGCCATCCACCACCCGCCATGCGCCATCCGCGCCCTTCGAGGCGAACACGGCATCGTCGGCCAAAACGGGGAACGTCGTCCCCAGCAACCGCGCGATCGTGCTCTTCCCCGCCGTGGAATGCCCCAGAAACAGGACCGCCCCGCCGCCCACGACCACTGCGGAGGCATGGAGGAAAAGGCCGGAGATCCGGGGTCCGGGGTCCTTGACCGGACGGCGGACATTGGAAGCCGAACGCGAATCAAACGGCCCCGCCATAAATCACCGGCCTTGGATCTCGGAACTCGGACGCGGCGGGTTCCACGATACCCGGCGCGACGCGGGGAACGCCCCGCGCCGCACGGCCTCCGCGCACAGCGGCGACGGCGACACCAGCTTGCCGTTGGCCTCGAAATTCTGCGCCAGGCAATGCGTCATGCAGCGGCCCGCGTGCAGACAGTCGCCGCAGATGCCGGGGAATGGACCGGCCAAATCCTTCCGCATTTTCCGCAGGACGGGATGGTTCATCCAAACCTCGCGCAGGCGATCCTTTCCCAATGCCCCGAAGCACAGCTCCGGAACGTTCCGGCCGATGCCGCACAACGCCATCTCGCCCGTGCCCAGTATGCCCAGGATGTGCCGCACGTGGCAGCCCGCGCCGTCGCCGCCGTAGCGCAGCAATTCCTTCACCGTCGACATCGCCGGCGGAACCATGATGCCCAAATGAATGGGATATCGATCTTGAAGCGTTCCGCGCACGCGACGGACGAACGCGATCTGCTCGTTGAAATCCAATCCCTGCCCCTGCCGATGCATTTCCGCCCCGCGCCCCGAATGCGTGACCGGATTGAACTTCACCGAACTGGCGCCAAGTCGAATCGCCAGTTCGATCAGGGCTTCGATCCGACCGAGGTTTCCGCGATACACGGACATGATGATCTGCGGACGAATTCCGGCGGCAACCAGATGGCCGATGCCCCGCACCGCATCGTCGTAAGCCCCCATCACGCCGCGGAATCGATCGTGCTCCGACGCGATCGGACTGTCCAGACTCGCGGCAATCCGCTTCAAACGGGTCTTTTCGCGCAGATGGACCGCCAACCCGCGGTCGATCAGCGTGGCATTGGTCTCCATGGAGATGTCCAGCCCCTCGGCGGTCAGGAAATCGACGATCTTCCGAAACTCCGGATGCAACGTCGGCTCGCCTCCCGTGAGTTTCGCCGCCGACAAGCCCATTGGCTTGGCCTCGGCCACCGCGCTTTTCAGCAGATCGAAGTCCAGGCACTCCGCCGGAACCGGCTTCCCGTGCACGAAAGTCGGCGTGATCCAGCAATGGCGGCAATGCAGATTGCAGCCGGCGGACAAATAGAGATAGAAAACCTTCAGGGCCGGAACGTCCGGCGGCATGGTTACGGGAGTCGGGATGGGCGCGAGATCGTCCAGCCCGTCGCAGGCATCGGCGGCCACCGTCACGCGGGGTCCTCCACCACGCCGATGAAGCCTTTTTCCAGGAGCGATTCGACAAACTCCGCCACGTCTTTCTCGACCTGGTCCCGAACGGCGCCCTCGCACGTCGCGCACAAGTGCGCGACAACCTCGGCCTGCGTGCGCGGCGCGGCCAAATACGTCCAGATTTCCGCCGCCACCGGATTGACGACCTCCAGCGAATCCGTATCCGCGTGGTACAGAATGGCGCCGTCGCCATCCTCCGGCCGGAAGGAAACGCCGGGATCCGCCAGATATTTCGCCTCGCCCATGTTTTCCGGCCTTTCTTTCTTCAAATCCACCACTCGCCGCACGATCCCTTGCCGCTCCATCTCCAGCAACGCCGCCCGCACGTCTTCGATCGCCAGGCCTGCCGACCCGGCAATATCCCCCACCGTCCGCCCCCCGTCAACCAGCGCCAGGATTTTCCGTCCACCCGCGTTGACCGCGCTCATCTCCAGCGCATCGCATCGCAGCACGAGCGATCGCTCTCCGAAATCTTCGATCGCGACGTCCGCGCGCAGCGCATACCGCAGGTCTCCCCGTGAAGATGGGATATTGGATATTGGATGTTGGATATTCGAATTCCGTTGCTCGTTCACGGCAATTCCCCGCATTCGTCGAGGAAGCGCCGGTAGCAGCACTCCGGATTGGCCAGGTACAGGTCGCCGGTCCGGGCATATTCGGCCGCCGGGCAGCCGCCGCTGCAGTACGGCGCCCATTCGCATCCCGCGCACCCGGGCACTTGCTCCATCGGAATCTTTCCCCGGCCGCGCATTTCCTTCAACAGCGGATGATCCTGCCAAATGGCGCGGATCGGCGTCTCGCCGATGGTCCCCAGCGATGCCGCGGCCAGCATGTTGCACGGCACGATCATGCCGTCGTGATGCACCGCCAGCTTGGCGAACATGCACCCGCACGACGACAGGCACCCCATTTTCCAGCGCCGGGTTTTACGTCCCCCGGCCTTGGCCTCCTCCATTTCCCGGAACATGTGCCAAAGGGCGAGAGACCCCGCCGAGGCCTGGATGCGCCC
This sequence comes from Kiritimatiellia bacterium, assembly GCA_050176815.1. Classification (GTDB taxonomy): domain Bacteria; phylum Verrucomicrobiota; class Kiritimatiellia; order CAIQIC01; family Lenti-01; genus Lenti-01. The sequence goes on along the minus strand of JBFXHR010000004.1, from coordinate 54,442 downwards.
GGGATATTTCCGTTCGAGGTTCACGAGCGTTTTCATCGCGAGCACCCGTTGTTCCGGCGCCAGCACGATATCTTCCCGGCGCGAACAGCCCGTTCCCATGGGCATGGCGTCGTTGGTGCCGATCCGAGCCAGTCCCACGTCGTCCAGCAGCAACCGCGCCGCGTTTTCCAGATCGCCCACGTTGTGCCGGTTCACCGTCACGCGGGCCGTCGCTGGAAAACCGGCGCCTTTCAGCCGGCGCAACCCGCGGATGGCCTTTTCGAAACTCCCTTTTCCGCGCGAAGCGTCGTGGATTTCCGCGCAGGATCCGTCGATCGAGACCTGGATTGAATCCAGCCTCGATCGGCGACTTCCCCGCATGAACTCGCCGATCGTTTGATCCGCGATCAGCGTCCCGTTCGTCAGGATCGAATAGCGCATGCGGGCGTCCACGACGCCGTCGATCAGCCGCCACAGGTCCGGCCGCATGAAAAGCTCGCCGCCGCTCAGCGTCAAGCTTCGCACGGCCAACCCTTCCAATTCCCTGAAAAAGGCCAGCCATCTCTCGGCCGGGAGATCGCGCCGTCCCGCCATTTCGTCGGCGTAGAAACAGTAGTCGCAATGGAGATTGCACCGGCCGGTCAGGGAGAGATCCATGCTCCGCGGCGCTTCGTGGATCCAGGAATAGTTCTCCGCCGGAGCCACCCGGGCCGCCGGCGCGGGGGATGCGAGGGCAAAGCCATCGCGCCGCAGCTCTTCCGCGAACGCGGCGACGTCGGCGCGGAGGTCCCCCGAAAGGGGAATTCCGCATTGGCGGGCCAGCGACGCGGCCAGTTCCTCCGTCCGCGCCGCCCCATCCATGGCGTTCCAGATCGCAAACCCCGTGGAATTGACGACCTTTTCCCGGCTTTGGTCCGGGTCGAACAGGATGAGATTGCCGCCTTCGCGGCAGGCGGAAACCGATGGAAGCCGCGACCAAAAAAGCGTGGGACCGGATGAACTCATGCCGGAGCGGCGACGCCGGACGGAGAATACTCCGGCACGATTTCCTTCAGCACGGCCTGGATGCGAAGGGGGTCGAAGGTCTCGGCCGCCCCCACCAATTTCGCCATCTGGTTGCGGATGCGGCGATCGAGGACCCGGGAATCCTCGGCTGTTCCGTTTCGCTTGAGCACCATGATCTTTTCGTGCCGCGTGGGCTCGATGCCCTCGCCGTGCGTGATGAGCTCCTCATAGAGCTTTTCGCCCGGACGCATCCCGGTATAGACAATCTGGATGTCCTGGTCGGGCACCTTGCCGGACAGCCGGATCATGTCCCGCGCCATGTCCGCGATCTTCACCGGCGTGCCCATTTCCAGAATGAAGATTTCCCCCCCCTCGCCCATCGCGCCCGCCTGCAGAATCAACTGGCAGGCTTCGGGGATCATCATGAAATAGCGCGTCATTTCAGGGTCCGTCACCGTCACCGGTCCGCCGACCTGGATCTGCTGCCGGAACAGCGGGATCACCGAACCCGAAGAGCCGAGCACGTTGCCGAACCGGACGGCCATGAACCGGGTCTCGCCCGGCGGGCGCGCCTGGAGCGCGATTTCGGCCACCCGTTTGCTCGCGCCCATCACGTTCGTCGGGCGAACCGCCTTGTCCGTCGAGACCTGCACGAAGCGCTCGACGCCGCACTCTTCCGCGACGTCCATGATCACCATGCTGCCGAGGGCATTGTTGACGATGCCTTCCCACGGATTCAGCTCGACCATCGGCACGTGCTTGCAGGCCGCGGCATGGAACACCACGTGCGGACGGTAGCGGTCGAACACGTTCATCATGAGCGCCCGGTCCTGCACCCGCCCCAAGATGGGCTTGAGCGCCTTGAACCGGTTTTCCACGATCAACTCTTTTTCGATCTGGTACAGATTGTACTCGTTGGCCTCGATCAGCACCAGCGAAGCCGGCCTGAACCGCAGGATCTGCCGGCACAATTCCGATCCGATGGACCCTCCCGCGCCGGTCACCGCCACGGTCTTGTCCGTCAAATATTTCCCGATTCCTTCGGAATCCATCTGCACCGGCGGACGGCCCAGAATGTCTTCGTACTTCACTTCCCGGACGTCGTTCACCGTGACTTTGCCGTCGACGAGCGATCCCAGCATGGGCAAGGTCTTGAAGGGCAGCCCGGACGCCTTGCAGGCCCCGACGATCCGCCGCATGTCTTCTCCGACCACCGAGGGCATGGCGATCAGGATTTCGTCCGCCTGGAAGCGGTTGACGAGATACAGCAACTTGCTGATCGGCCCGCGCACCGGCACTTCCAGAAGGGTTTGCCCATCTTTGTATTCATCGTCGTCGATGCAGGCCACCACGTCGTACTGCGAGCGCGGATTTCCGCGGATTTCCCGGAGGATGCTGGCCGCCGCATCCCCCGCCCCGATGATCAGCAGCCGGACGTGCCGGACGGGCAAGCCGTCGTCCCCCCGGTCCCAGAACTTCAGCAGGGAATGCTTGTCCGTGGCGAGCATGCGGATGGCAATCCGGAATCCGCCGCAGAAAAAGAGGGTGAAAATGCAGTCGGCCACGAAAACGGCCCGCGAATACCCCTCGAAACTTTGCGCGATGGTCAGCCCCGTCATCAACGTCAGGGTTGCCAGCGCCGAGGCTTTGGCGAGACGGATGGCGTCGGGAATGCTGGTATACCGCCACATGCCGCGGTAGACGCCCATCAGGAAGAACACGACCGCCTTGACCGGCACGAGAAACGGCAGGAGGAAGAAGATGTCCGCCCAAATCCGGTCGGGAACGGCAAACGAAAACCGCAGGCCGTAGGAAAGGACCAGCGACGCCGCAAAAAACAGCATATCCGCGCCGAGAATGACATAGAAATTCCGGTTTTTAAACTGGTGAAGCATGGGATAGGGCCCTCCCCCTTGCGGGAAAGCCATTTCGGATACTATATCGCTTAATCCGGCAAAGGAAACGGAGAAAATCATCCGGCTTGGGTCATGCGCTTTCCCGTCGCCCGTGCCCCGCCAGTCGCTCCGCAGCGATCCAGCCTGCCGCCACCCCCGCCAAATCCGCCAAGACATCCCCCCAGCTGAACGCCCGCCCCGTGCCGCCGATGCCCCTTTGCAGGACTTCCATCAACAAGCCATAGCCCACGCCCGCCGCCGGGAGCCAACGGGCCGCGGGCGGAATCGATTCCCTCCCCGCCGCCCAGCGCAGCAATGCCCCCAGCAGGCCGTACATCGCCGCGTGGACAACCTTGTCGATGCCCGGAAAGCCGGAAGCCGACGGGGGAAACATCCACGCCGGCAGCAGGGAAAGCGCCGCGATCAGCGCCAGATGCGCCGCGCATAGCCATCGGCGTACGACGAACGAAACCGCCGTCAGCGAAGCCATATGCCTCCCGCCCCCGGTGCCGTCAGCCTTGGCCGAGGTCACGTCTTCATCCGCCGGACGATTTCGCACACCCGGTCCAAATCCCCATCCGACATGGCGGTTCCCGACGGCAGGCACAACCCCCGGGCAAACAGCCGTTCACTGACGGGTTCCGGCCCTCCCCAAAACGCCTTGCCTTGGAATACCGGCTGCAGATGCATTGGCTTCCACAAGGGCCGCGCCTCGACGTTTTCGGCCTCGAGCGCTTCGCGCACCGCATGCGTGTCGGCCCCGAACGCCGCCGGATCGATCAGGATCACCGTCAGCCACCGATTGCTTCGGCGGTCCGCCGCCTCCGGCATGAAGGAAATCCCGGGCAAATCCCCCAGCCGTCGACGATAGCCGTCGAAAATCTCCCGGCGACGGCCAACGCGCGCGTCCAGTTCGCCGAGCTGGCCGCGGCCGATGGCCGCCAGGATATTGCTCATGCGGTAGTTGAAGCCGATTTCCGTGTGTTCGTACCAAGGCGCCGGATCCCGCGCCTGCTGGGACAGCTTGCGCGCATGCTCGATCAACCCCTTGTCGCGCGAGGCCAGCATTCCGCCGCCCGACGTCGTGATGATCTTGTTTCCGTTGAACGAGAACGTCGCCGCCCAAGCATCGAATCCCGCATGGCGCCCCTGGCATTTCGCGCCGGCGGATTCCGCGGAATCGCACACGACCGGCACGCCGCGGCGATCGCAGATGGCCTGGATCCGAGGCAAATCGCAGGGGTGGCCGTACAGGTCCGTCGGGATGACGGCCTTGGGAAGTTGGCCGCGCCGCGCGGCGTCTTCCAAGGCTTTCTCCAGCAACGCGGGATCCATGTTCCAGTCCGACTCGCCGCAATCGATGAAAACCGGGGAAGCCCCTTCGAAGGCCACCGGCGTGACGCTGCCGATGAAAGTCAGGGTCGAAGCCATCACCTCGTCCCCGGGCTTGAGCCCGAGGTGCCGCAGCGCCAGATGCATCGCCGCGGTTCCGCTCGACAGCGCCACGCAATGGGGAATGCCGGTATAGGCGGAAAATTCCTTTTCGAACGCATCCACCATCGGCCCCAGCGGCGCGATGTAGTTCGACTCGAACGCCTGACGAACGAACTCCTGTTCGCGCCCGCCCATGTGCGGCGGGGAAAGAAAAATCCGGGGGGGACGGCTCACGGTGCCGGTCCTTGCTTCGGCGCGCGCCGGCAGGCCACCTTCTCCGGCGCTTCCAGCGAAAACCGCAGTCCGTGCGCCATCGCCCGCGAGGCGGCAACCCGTCCCAGATCCCCGGCCGGGATCGCGTAGGAATTTCGGTTTTTCAGTTGCGGGGACATTCGGTCGTCACGGGCCGTCTCTATGCGGCCAGTTCGTGGAGTATATCATCTGGAAACGAAAAAGGAAGCGGCTGGTGTATTTTTTGATCCTGCGCGGCGGTTCCAAAGCCGCGTCAGGCCAGCGGCACTTTCGCGCAGCCCCACCGCTCAACCTTGGTTCCCGTTTGATGGGCCATCGCGACGACGCGTTGCGTGGCCGATTCCGGCAAATTGCAGGCGATGGTCACCTCGTCCACTTCGCCGCGTTCCATCCGCCGGCACAATTCATCCAACCCGCCCAATATCTTATATCCGTGCATGATGCGCCCCCAAGCCGCTGGATTGTCGTCGATCAACCCCAGCAAATGCAAAGGCCGCTGATCGCCCAGCCGTAGGTAGGTCATCTCGCGCAGCAACAGCGTCGCGCGGTTTCCTGCGCCGTAGATCAGCGCGCGCGGGGCGCCTTTCTGCCGGTGGCGACGGCGATTCCAGCCCAACAGATCCACGATGACCCGGGGCATCGCCCGAGCGCCGACAACCAGTGTTCCATCGAAAAACACCAGTAAACAGGTTGTCAGCACCGCCACGCGCAGCGAACCGCCCCGGCTCAGAAGCAACACGCCCATTCCCGCCACGCAACCCGCGCCCGCCGCCGCGAAAGCCATAACGTATTCCGAAATGCGCGCACGGCTCCAAAGCCGCCCATAGACACCCGAAAAGAACATCAAGAGCATGGGCACCGAGACCAGTACCGGGGCGCGATGCAGCCAGGTCAAGCGCAACGGCAAATCCGTTTCCAGGAGCGGCCGCACCAACGCCAACGCCAAGGCGGACCCCAGCAACAGGGCCACGACGTCGAATGCGGGATACAGCACCATCGACAGCGTCCGCATCTCCGGCCGATGCAGCCCCGCCACGAATGCATCCCCGCTCAAGGTCAGTTCGACCGTGGCCAAATGGTTGACCACCAGATAGACCAGAATGACGAAACTAATGAACGCCACGCCCACCGCCAGCGAATTTCGCACGATGATCACCAAGCCCATGCCGACCAGCAGCGCGCTTACGCCATACAGGAAGATCGCCACCTTCCGCGGCGAATAGCCCTGGGCCGCCAACCGGTGGTGCAAATGCTCCAGATCGCCGGCCATGACCGGGTTGCCGAAGGCGTCTCCGGCGGCGGCGCCGTTTTTGGAAAGGATCCGTTTCAGCGTCCGGCGCCAGATGGCCAGCCCCGAATCCATCAGCGGCACGCCGGCCACCAGCAACGGAAATCCCAGCGAAGCCAGGGTCGTGCTCTTGGTGCCCGACCCCAGCGAGACCGCCGCGAAAAACGCGCCCAGCAGCATGCTCCCGGCATCGCCGAGATAAAGCCGGGCCGGATGGAAATTATAGCGCAGGAAAACGGAGCAGGCCCCCAGCATCGCCAACATCACCAAGACACTGACGGGCTGCCGATAGAACACGAACAAAATCATCAACCCGATCCCGCCAACCAGGGCCAAGCCCGTGGCCACCCCGTCCATCCCGTCGATCAGGTTGAAGGCATTGACGAACGCCACGAACCAAACCACCGTGGCCAATACGTCCAAGCCAAAGGGCACCGGGACGTTCAGCATCTTGCCAAACCGAATTCCCAGCAAATAGGCGATTCCCGCAATGAGGATTTGCCCCGCCAGTTTCTGGAGCGGTTTCAGTTCCAATCGGTCGTCCGCCACCCCCAGCAGCAAATATAATCCACCGATGGCCATAAAATCGCAGCCCCAGCGCCAGCCCAGACTGCCGGGAAGCGATCCCCGCGGCCCCAGATACGCCAACGCGCAGGCCCCGATGAATCCCGCAAAAATGGCCAATCCCCCGATCTTGGGCACCGGGACCACATGGATATGCCGCTCCCGCGGACGATCCAGCAGTCCGCAACGGGCCGCGCACCGCCCCAACAGCTTCAGCGCCACGAAACACAACGCCCCCGCCGCGAAAAACACGGCGGGATACTTGAGGAACCTGGAGAAGAACTCGAACATAGGCCTACGTCGCTTTGGGCATTATCAATTTGCCCGCCCTCCGATGCAACCGTTTCCTTTGACTATCGGCCGCCGACTACCGTCTCCCGCCCCCTTCCTCCAGACGGGCGATCTCCTCCAGATACTTTCCGATCACGATCCGCTCGTCGTACTCCCGCTCCATTTTTTCGCGCCCCGCGCGCCCCATCGCCTCCCTCTCTTTCCCCGTCATCTCCGCGATCCGGCGCATCTTGTCCGCCAGATCGCGCGCATCCCGAACCCGGCAAAGGAAACCGCTCACGCCATCTGCGACCACATCCCGGCACCCCGGCGTATTTGTGGCGATCACCGGCTTGGCCATGCTGGCGGCCTCCAGCAACGACCGAGGCGTTCCCTCCCGGTAACTGGGCAACACCACGCAATCCGCCGCCGAGATAAACGGCCGCACGTCGTCCGCCTCGCCCAGATACTCCACCACCCCCTCTCGCACCCATCCCTCCACGACTGGGCGCGGAATCGCCGTGCGGTTCTTGACTTCCAAAAACCCGGCCAACTGACAGGTCGCCGCCACGCCCTGCGCCCGGAGCCAGCGGGCCGCTTCGACGTACTCGCCCACCCCTTTGTCCCAGATCAACCGGGCCAGCAGCAGAAACCGGACCCCTCCGCCCACACCCGGCGCCGGCCGATCCCCCGGCGCAAACCGCTCCAGATCCACCCCGGACCCCGGCAGCACCTCCGCGAGCCCCTCGGGCACCAGCCGCCGCCGCACGAATTCGTCGTGGTCCTCCCGGTTCTGGAAAAAGACTTTTCTCGCCCGCCCCAGCCCCGCCCGGTACAGGAACCCGACGATTTTCGTCACGATCCCTTCCCGCAGGAAGGCCGTCCCCAGCCCCGACACGTTGTGAATGGACGCGATCCCCAGCCATCGGCAAGCCAGCCCGCCATACACGTTCGGTTTGACGGTATAGCCAAGGAAAACGTCCGGCTTCACCCGCCGCAACAACGCATGCACCCGGACCAAGTACGCCAAATCGCGGAACGGATTCAGTCCCTTGTTGTCCAGCGGAAGGGCTTCGAAGCGGATTCCCGCCGCTTCGATCCGTTCGGCATGCCCGTCCCGCGGCGCCACGGCCACCACTTCGCATCCAGCGGCCTTCAGGGCCAAGGCGAGGGACAGCCGGAACTTGTGCAGATACCATGCCGTATTGCTGGCCAATACAATCTTCATCGTGTCCTCGCCGCCATCGCGAACGTCCCGGCGGCGTCCTCGCCGCTGCGCAGGTAAAACCGCCGCCTCCCGCACCGCCACCGCCCGCAGAGCGGAAACCCATGCGAAAAGCACGAACGGATGAAGCGGCCCTTCATCGCCGTTCCACCGTTTCCGGCCGCCGCGTCACGAGGCCGCCCTTTCATATGCTTTCCGGATTTTGCGCGCGGCGGATTCCGGAGAAAAATCGCGCAATCGCCGCGCACCCCTTTCCACCAATTGCCGCCGCACGTTTTCGTTCACCGCCACTTCCCGCAACCCATCGGCAATGGATTCCACGCTGCAGGGATCGACCAGGCGCGCCGCGCCGCCCGACACCTCCGGCAGGGCGGCGGCGGCGGACGCCACAATCGGGATGCCGCAAGCCATGGCTTCCAGCAGGGGGACGCCAAACCCTTCGTGCAACGACGGGAACGCCAGCAGGTCAGCCATGGAATACACGGCGGGCATGTCGCTGTCTCCAACGTAGCCGGTAAATACGATGCGGTCTGCACAGGCAACCGCCCGGGCAGTTTCCAAAACCGATCGAAACCGGAGGGAGGGTTGCCCTAGAATGACCAAATCCTGGTCGATCGCACCGTTCGCATGCAGATGGGCGAAGGCCTGCACCAAGCGAACAAGATTCTTCCGGGGCTCGAGATGGCCAACGAACAGAATATACTTCCGGGGCAAGCGGAGGCGCCGCCGGACGGACTCCAGAATCTGCCCGTCGGTTGTCCGGCAAAACGCCGGATCGGCGGGAATATGGACGACGTCGATTCGGTCCGGATCGACGCCATAAATATTGGCGACGTCGCTTTTCGTGTCGTTGGAAATGGCAATCACCCGTTCCGCTCGCTTGATGGAGCGGCCGACCACCGCGCGCAGAAACGCGAGGCGCCCCCGGGAATACGTCTCCGGCATGTGGACGAACCGCAAATCGTTCACGGTCAGGACAAGCGCCGCATCGATCCGAGGCGCGGGATAGGATGCCACGTGGAAAACGTCCAGCCGATCCTTTCGACAGCGATTCCTCCAATAGGCGAGGCCTCTTGCAATCCTCATGGCCGTCGGCGCGGCCGGAATGGGAGTCCGAACCACCTCGGGCCTCTCTCCCCCCAGCAAACGAGCCGCCGTGGTTTCCCCCAGATCCCTTGCGAAGTATACGAAGCGTTGCCAATCCGCCTCTCGGAGTTCCCGAAGCAACGCCGGCAAAAGATTGATTTCCCTTTGTCGCGTTCCCGATGATCGATCGCACAAAACCACCTCGTTGATGCCAACCCGGGGCGCCATTCGCTCATCCTTTCCGAAGGGCATACTCGACGTTGTCGCCCAAGCGCAAACAGCCCGAGACCATGCGGGCCAGTGGCCCCGCCAAATCGTATTTCAGCATGCGGCGGACTCCTCCCCGCTCCGGCTTGGATTCACGCGCGTTGGGCGAAACCGCCCCTCCCTTTCCCAACGGGAAGGGCACTCCGCCGACCCCGCGCGATACCACTTTCAACCCCAAGCCAACCGCTGCATGGCGCATGGTTTTCGCGGTGAAAAACCCGACGTGGTCGGGCGAATGCTTCAACAAGCGCCAGTCCCCTTTGTAGACGCGGGCCGCCAGGCTCCCGACATGGGGAGACTGAAGATACAACAAGCCGCCCTTTGAAAGCCGTTCCACCGCATGCGCCAGCAGGGGCATGGGATCCGGCATGTGTTCGATCACGGCCCAAAGCGTGATGGCGTCGAACCCGTCCAGGCTTGCGGGCAACTGCTCCAATCCGACGCCGATGGCCCGGGACCCCAGTCGCTCCACGGCCTGGGCATGCGCATAAGGAGAAGTCTCCAGGGAATAGGCGTCCCACCCGTCCTGCAGCGCCGCCCATGCAAATCCGCCCGTGCCGCCTCCCACGTCCAGCAGCCGGCCTTTTTTCCCCGCGATTCGTTCGATGCGCCGTACGCGCCGAAGCAGGGACCTTTGTCCCGGCCGCCCCTGGTCGACGTAGCACCCGTATTCGGAGCCATAGCACGACGCCAAGTCCCCGGGGGAAGGCAACGGCCGAGCCCGGTGATATCCGCACTGGACGCAGCGCCACAGATTCTGGGAGATTCCATCTGCGCCCCGCGCAATCTCAAAAGCCAAGACGGCTTCTTCTCCGCCGCAGATCGGACAAGCCCTGTCCTCTATTGGGGGCATGCTCCGTTCCTTTCCATCCACTGCTGAGTGGCATCCCTCACGCGCCGATAATAGTCGGCCCGACGGGGGCGGATGTGCTCGATGTGGTATTCGCGCGCTTTGGCGTAGTTCTCGTTGGATGCCCTTTCGCGCAGTTCCGGCGAATCCAAGAAGGCCTGGATCTTGTCTGCCAAAGCTTCCGGATCTCCCGGCGGCACCAGAGCGTAGTCGGGCAACAATTCTCCGATACCGCCAACGCGGCTGGCCACGGCCGGCAATCCGCGTGCCATGGCTTCGACCAGCGCCTTGGGCAATCCCTCGGTCAGCGACGGAAAGACGAACAAATCCGCCTCGTCCAGCATGCTTCTGAGATCGTCAACCGAAGCGACGTGCCCAACGGCGCTGGCGCGTGCGCCGAGCCCCAGTTCCTTGATCATTTCCTTGACCATGGGCAACGATTCCCCTCCGCCCGCCAACGCCAAATGCAGGCCCGGATTCCGGCCCGCGAACCGGCTGAAGGCCCGCAAGAGCACGTCTTGGCCTTTGTAGAATCCCTTGCCCATGGATCCGACGTGAAGCAACCTCGCCACCCGCTTGCGCGGATCGGCGCGAGGCCGGAAGAAGTCTTCCGTCATTTCAATGGATGAAAAGTAGGTTTGCATGGCGCCGCCGCCCGGAGGATAGCGGCGCTGCAATTGCCGTTGCGTCACGTAGGCCGCCGCACAGGCTTTTCGGCACAATTGCTTCTGCGCAAAAACCAGAAATGCCCGGAGAATGGCTCTAAACGGCACCTTCCGCGCCACGGAGCGGCGAAGCGATTCCGCGGGATCGCCGACCACTTCCACGCCGAATGGCTTGCCGGACGCCAGCAAGGCCATCCCGACCAGAGCGGACGCCAGAGTGGGCATTCGCAGGCAGACCGCCGAATCGCCGTCTCTCATCAGGGTACGCCATGCCGTGCGAATGGAGCGGATCGCCGCCCCGGCTCCCGAACCCAACTCGATGGGCATGAATTCGATTCGGTCGTTCGTGGCCAACGGCATTCCGGGCTTCGGCGCTTCCTTTGCCAAGCGCCCCGTGAAAACCACCCGATCAAAAACATCCAAGTACCGCGCCCAGAATGCGGCCACGTGGATGGGCTGCGCGGGAACGGCATCTTTTCCGTTCTCCGCCAAACGGAAACGCGTTTCGGTTGGCACGTAGACCTTCATGGATCCACATCGCCCGTTTTGCGGGCAGCCGCGACCGCCTGTTCGGTTGCGCCGGCACAAGGCGGCCGATGCCGACAGCCGTTCGCCGGGCTCTCCGGCGGGGCATTTTTCTCGGGGACGTTCAATCGCATGGGTTACCGGTTTTTCCACACCGACAGCAATCGGACCAGCAAAACGGCCGAACCGCCGATCTTGAACGTCATCGAGAGCAGATTCGCCAAATCCGCCCGGATGCAATAGATGGCCGAAGACAACGCCAACAGGTAGAACACATACCAATACTCCGATCGGTTTCTCCATCGGTAAAATCCAACCAGCACAACGGCCACCAGGGACATGGCGACAAGGATACCCGCTACCCCGCCGAACAACAACCCCTCTGCAACCAAGTGGAAGCCCCAGCCCGAACTGCCTTCGATCCCCTCTTCATAGCGGTAGACGTTGTGAAACCACGCCACGGAATTCATGAACCCCATTTCGCTGCTGAAAGGCAGCACGCCTCGCAGCAGGTCGTTCCAGAGGAAACTCCAGGAAGGTTCATAGCCGCGGGATACCATGACGTAGAGATTTCGGGACGCGGCATAGAACTCCCCCAACAGCAAATCCAACCCGCCGGGGGAGCCCCCCCCGCTCGACGCCAGAAAAAGGGCTTTGAATTGCTGCCCCCAGGGGATCGCCACGGCCACCGCCGCAAGAACGCCCAGCAAGGCGGGCACGTGCATCTTCCGCTTTTCGTCGGCAAACAGGAAAAGCAAGCATGCGCTCATCCGGAACAGGAAATCCCGCTCTCCCACCATCAGGTACACCAGCACCGTCAATCCGCCAATCGCCAGGGCCATGCGATCAAGCCGCACGCCGCCAAACCGCCAGCGCACAACGGTCAGCAACACCGCCACCGTCAACACCCACAGCGTGAACGACATGACGGGCAGCAAGGTTGGCTGGGCGTCGAGGATATCCCGCTTGCTCGCAAACCCCCCTCCGGCGATGGAGCGCAGCGACACCGCCACCACCACAAGTCCAACCCACATCAGCATTTTTTCGACGAGAGATTCCCGGCGATGGGTAATCGCCGGGCGGACGCGGATCTCCCGGGCCCACGCGAGCGACAAGGTTCCCACCACCTGGAACACAAGCAATCCGAAATACGCGTAGAGAATGGAGTCGGAAAGGTAATTCAATTCCCCAGTCCCGTTGATCAGCGAATAGTAGGCATGCCACGTCGAGTAGGGGTAGTAAAACAGCGGGAAGGCGACCAACGGATGCAGAAAGTTTTTGAGGCGATTGGCGGCCGCAATCGTGGCCACCGAAAAGACGGAAAACAAGGCCAAGGAAACCGCGACGGATCCGGCATGCCAACCGGCCAACAGACCCAACGCGCCAAAGGCAGACACCCACAGCCCCCGAACGTTCAAAGGGCTGGGAAGCCGTCCGGCGTCCGGCGCAATTTCGGATGAACGTTCCGCCGTCATTCGTTCTCCTCGCGCCCAAGATTTGCGGCGCGGCATTCCGGTTCGGCCGACATCCGGCTGGTACCGAAATAGATCCAAACGAGCACCCCTGCATGCAGCAAAAGGGCCGTGACGTTGCCAACCAGAAAGGCCATGGCCCCGCCCATCATGCCGCGGCTCGGAACCAGCAGCGCCGCCGACAAGGCCGTCGCCCCAACCGAAGCCGCCATGATGGGCAGCTGGACGAAAAACCGGCGGGCCGCAAGAATTCCGCATGAACTGAAAGACACCAAATAGGCAAATCCGCCTCCCGCCATCAGCCACACCAGCACGTCCGGTTTCCGCGCGTATTCTTCGCCATAGAGCAAGCCCAACAAGTATTCGCCGAAAAATACGGCTACGAACATCCCGGCTACCGCCAGTCCGGCACCCAAGCCGAGAAGCTGCCGCAATAGCCTGAAATAGGCGCGCCGGTTCCCTTGTGCATGCAGTTGCGCCAGGCGCGGGGTTGCCGATTGCCCCATGGCCATCACTACCATCCCGCCCGCGAGCACCAAATAGGCCAATGCCGCGTAGATCCCCAGTTCACTGGTTCCGCCGTAATGCTCCACAAAATAGCGTGGTACGTTTGTTTGCAGCGAAATCAAGACGGATGCCAATCCCAGAGGAAGCGCCAGCTTGAAAAGTTTGGCCATCTTTCGAAAGCAGAACGAGGGACGGGGAAGCCATCCGCCGCCGCCCGACTCTCCGGCAAGCAGCGACATGGCCTTAGGCCCATCGAATGCCAGCCACGCAACGCCCCAGGCGGCGGCCATCGCCAAGACCCCGAAAAGCACGTCGCCCGTTGCCCATAAAACAGCCCACATGGCGCCCAACGACAGCAGACCCTTTAACGTCCGGGATACGGCGATGATGTCCATCCGCTCGTGCCGTTGCATTAAGCCATAGAATACGTCGCCCAAGCTTTCTATGGCCTTGGCAATAGCCACGGCCAAGACAATCCACGCCGTGGTCCCTTCATATCCCAGCGCCCCCGCCACGGCGGCCGCGGCCAAGGCCAGCGTCGAGGTGGTCAAACGAAGTCCGAAGTAGTCTTGGAACGTAAACTCTTTCCGCGCGTCCGTTGCCTGTATCCCCCTTAATTGGAACTGGCTGAACAGAAAAATAGGTGCCGCAACGGCCAAGCCAAGGGCAAATTGGCCCACCGATTCCGCCGAGGTGGTGCGGGCTAGCGCAACAAACATTCCCCATTGGCAGGCCGCATAGACGACGTTGCCCACCAAATTGCAGGCAAAATTTCGTCGCAGGGAAAGGCCCATGTTTCAGAGGAGGGTGGAAAAGGATACGGGGGAAGGAACCCGTCCTAAGATTCAAGGGGATGGGGAAAGACATTCATAACGGGTGAGCCGCCGCGCATTTCCATGCCGGAGGCGACGGATGCTTTTGCTGGGCGGTGATTTGTTTCATCTGTTGGATGGTTCGGGATATGTTCAAGGAAACCTAGCCACGACAGATTCCTTACAACCAAGTCGACACGCGAGAAAGACTATTCCATCAAGGCCGCTTCGCGCTTGACGCGGGAACGGTCTTCTTCGAGCAAGGCCCGGGCCCGGACGCGAGGGCTGGACGGGTCCGCTTGCTGCTGCGGAGGGGGGCGGATGGCGGCCACGGCTTCGCCCTGCTTCAGTTCGCGGCCGGTCCGAAGGGATTGGTCCTCTTGCGCAAGAGGCCGTTGATCGATCCGCCCGTCTTGCTTCTCGTCCGAAAGGCGGGTGGCGCCGGCATCCACCAGAATGGGGGTTCCCACCCCCTGCTGGGCCAATGCGCATGCCGCAGAAAGAACGATCGCCAGGCCGAATATACCCATACGCTTCATGTTCGCCGTCCCTTTCCGGAAACGCTGTCAAAGCCTCGCAGGCAAGTCAAGCCGGACGGCGAATCAGCACGACCTGGCCACCGGCGTTTTCCCAGCGTTTCCGCCAATGCCGAGGGGAAATCCATCGGTCCTGCCGGGCTCCGCTGTGGATCCGCAAGGCCCCGGTTTGGGGGTTGGAGCCCGTGGCGACGACAAAATGCCCGCGGAGTTCCTGGCCGACGGGCGCCAGCAGGACGATCAGGGGAAACCCTTCGGCGATCAGCGCATGGATTTCCGGCTCGGAACAACGGCGAACTTCGGCGGCGAGGCCCTGCCGCCGAGCCCCCTCGGCCAGCAGGGCCGGGATGCTGCCGGCCAAGGCGGGAATGTGGATGTCGCGGTCCAAGGCGTCCAGATCCGGCGAGAGCCCGTAATAGCGGGCCACCATGGCGACGGCAAAGGGGCCGCACCGGTCGGGCGGCTGTTCCAGAAAGGGAACCTCCAGCAGGTGAGCGCCCCGTTCCGGAGAAATGCAGGATACCAGCAGCCCACCGAGCGCGAGCGAGACCGGAATCCCGGGGGGGAACCATCTCACAGCTCGCCGGCCTCTGCATTGCGCGCCACCCGGAACCCTACGCGGGGGGCATTCATGCGTTCGAGGCCAAACCCGCGCGCGGCGCAGCGCAGGTAATCCACCCCGTTGTGATAGGAGCCTCCGCGCATGACGCGGCGCCGATCGCGCCCCGGAGCGGCATTGAGCAATCCCTCCATCCCCTCCCCGCGCAGCGCGGCGGCATAGGCATCCGCACGATAGACGTCCTGGCACCATTCCCACACGTTGCCGCCCATGTCGTGGAATCCCGCCGCCGAGGGGGGAAACGCCTTGACGGGATTGGTCCACGGCCACGGATCCGATTCCGAATCGGAAGAACGGAAATTGGCCAGATCGGCCACGGTTTCCTCGTCCGACTCGTCGCCCCACGGATAGACGACGTCTTGGCCGCCGGAGCGGGCCGCGTATTCCCATTCGGCCTCGAGCGGCAGCCGATACCCATTGCGTTCGGGGCGGAAAACCACCTCTTGCCCATCCCGGGAGACGTCGTAGCAGGGGGTGAGGCCGGCCTGGGCGCTGCGCCAGTTGCAGTAGCGGACGGCGTCCCGCCAGGACACGCAAACCACCGGCGCATCCGCTCGCTGCGCAAAACCGGGGGCGCGCCAAGAGGGAGCGGCCGGCGTGCGTTCGGGGTCCGTCACGTGCCCGGTATCCGCCGCGAACGCCTCGAATTGCGCCACCGTCACCGGCGTGTTGGCCAGCCAAAAGGATCCCACGGAGAGATCCACCGGCGGAATTTCGTCGTCGCCCCCCTTGCCCCGGATGCGGCCCATGCGGTAAGCGCCGCCCGGCACGAAAACTTCATCGCTCCAAACGGCCGAAGGCCCGGACGACAAGAGCGCGGGCGGCATCTGGCTCGCAGGGCCTGCGCGAACCGCTTCCACGGCGGACGCCGAAAGCCGCAACGTCGAGCCATCCGCCCAGTGCCGGACGTTGAATCGGGAGACCGGCCATTTCCCGTCGATCTGCAACGGGAGGCGGGTGGCGGCGGCCACGACGGGGCTTCTCACCCGCAAAGGCGCGACCGTCCCTTCGGGATCGGCCACGGGATCGGCCAGCCATTCGCCGACCAGCAGATCGCCGGTCCTCAAGCGCCAAACCAAATGGTTCGCCGGCAGGTCCACGGGCAGATGGGCCCAAGTCAACGACCGGCAGGAGGCGAAGGAAAGGCGCATTCCTTCGGCGACGTTGGCCAAGGAAAGGTCCTTCGGCTTCACCGAACCCGTAAGCCATTCGCCCGCCGTCGTCTGGACCGAAAACGATCCGTCCGGATTTTGCATCATTCGGAGAATTCGCGTGGTGGGCAAGGTCCAAGTGCCGCCCCGTCCATTCACGGTCAGGATGGAAACCGGCACTCTCAATTTCGCCGGTTGTTGGTCGATCATCTGGCAAACGACCTCCTGCTCCGACAGCAAGGAGGAAGCCGGAGAGGGCTTCCGGGCCATCCGCGACAGGCTCACCAGCGAATTCCACGGCAATGCATAGCGCCGGCCTCCCAGATCCGCCGCGCGAAAAGAGGACCCGGAGATCCATCCGCGAAGGACATAGCCTCCGGGCGAAATTTCGACCGCGGCCTGGATGTCGCCGGGGGGGCGCCTCAAGCTTTCCACCAATTCCCACGGAACGTCGATCTTGCCGTCGGCGGTCTCCACCCGCAGCGCATCCTGTTCGGGACTCAAATGAGCCAACGAGCCATCGTTCAGTTCCACGTTCCAAACGGAACCGGCCGGCGCCGGGGTCGGAGCCGAAAGCGGAAAGGAAACGGCCTTGGCATGATCCAAAACGGGAGCCATCAGGATATCGGAAACGAGCGGACGGAGAATCTCGGGACCAGCCTCCAGAATCCAGCGGTCTTCGTAGACCGTATCCACGGCGCACTGCCCAGACGCGGAAAACACGATGCCTTCCAATTCCCCGGGAAAGAACGACACCCGCCCCCCCGCGGTCCGCAAGGAAAGCGGGTTTCGAACGAACGGAACCTCCAGAATCTTGCCGGTATTGAGGCGCACCCGCATGGGATCGGATGCCGTCGCATCGACCTGTCCCCACGCCGCCGCAACGGCAAGCCAGGTGGCCGCACTCCACGCTGAAACTGATTGGTTCATCTTTTCTCCAGTACGAACGTTGAATCCATTTAGCGCGACCGGCGTCCGAAATCAAGCGCCGGACGTGCCCGCCTGCGGAACGGCTTCATCTCGCGGGCGGTCCGTCCACCCACTTTGCCCGAGGCAATTTCTCCAGGTTCAGTTCGATCGCGGACAAGCCGTCGTCCGACGGCAGAATCTTCCCGGCAGACCGCAAGCGCACCTCGACCATCCGGCCCTTGGCCGCAAAGGACGAAAGCGGGACCGTCCATGTCCACGTGGAACCGATCGGCGGACGGCCGCGGTTGAATTTCGCGGTCTCCTCCTGATCCAGCATAACGGCCTTGCGGGTCCGCAGGTGGCCATCCTCGTCCCGGACGCAAACATCCATCCGCAGGTCGGGCGGCAGCTCTCCCCGGAAGCGCCAGAGCAGATGCAGGAGCGTTCCCTTCGACGCCCCGTCTATCGGCTCAAGGCCGACGCGTTTCAACGTCAACCGGCCACCCGCAAAACCCAAGTCCAGCTCGGGCATTCCAACCGGCCGGACCACGCCCGTTCCATCCGGGGATTCCACCTGAGCCGCCTGGACGTCGGGATCCGATGGACACGTTCGGGCCGCCTCGTCCAAGGCGTCCGACGCCGCTTGCACATCGCCGAGCCGACGCAACAGGCGCGACCGCCAAAGCCAAACCCGATGGGCAAGCCGATCGGGAACCTGTCCGCTCCCCGACAGAGAAGCCAACGTCGCAACGGCTTTTTCGGGACGACCGGAAGATTCGGCCTCTTGCGCAGCCAGCAACGCCGTCAGGAAGGGAGATTCGGCCCATGCAGAACGGCAAGCCTGCAACCGGTCCAAGTCCGCGGCATCGAGTCCATCCATCAGAATAAGTTCGGCGAGAGGATCCTGGATTGGCCGGAGGGGCGTTGACGCTTCCAATTCCAGCAGCACCCACTCCAGGGTCCATTCCGGCGACAGGCTGCCCGTTGCCGCCCATTCGCGCAACCGGAGCCGCCGCAAAACGCGGGACGCGGTTCCGGACAACTCCATTGTGTCCAGCTCCAACTGAAAACGGTCGTGACGGGCCTTGGCGCGAAGCGCGGCGGACGCTTCGATTTCTTTCCAGTTTCCCTCCCGCAGATTCCGCTTCAGCCATGCGCCGGCCAACCGGATCCGATGCTGCGATTGTCGAATATTCCACTTTTTCCATCTGTAAGGGATCCACATCGCAGAGGCGTCCGGCGGCGGGTCGGTTTCCAGCCTGCGTTCCAGCGCAACCAGACATTGGCGGGCCTCTTGGGCCCGGTTCAACCGATCGAGACGGACATACAAATTCCACAGGACCGCCTCGGGCAATCGGGGCAATTCCAACACGCGGGCAACCCGCACGCGGCCCGTCCACCACGCATCCAACACCGTCCAAGCCAGCGAAGCATCCAACGCCAAGGCGCGCGAACCCCAGTCGAGCAAGGTTTCCCTGTCCCGATCGGAATTCGCTCCGCGCGACAAGGAGGAACACGCCTCCGCCAGCACTCCTGCGTCCATGGGATAAAGGGCCACCGCCAGTTCCAAATCGCGGCGGCCGCGCGTTTCGGCATCCGGTCCGAGCTGTTTCAGCGAAGCGCCGCGCAAAAGGATCCTCCCCCGAAGCCATCTTGCCGATGCGTTCCAGGGGGCGAGACGAACGGCGGCATCCGCATCGGCCCAAGCCGTCCGCAGCATGTCCGTCTCCTCTAAACGCAAAGCCAGCGCAGCCAATTCCAACGCCTTTTCGTGGACGGGATTCGCCGGATCGAGCGGCGCCCCGGCGGCGAGGTCGGCCCCCTCGGCGGAAATCAAGGTCTGCGCCAGTTCCTGAATCCGGCGCTGATGCAAAGCGGTTCGCGCTTCCGCGGCCGTTTGGCGCAGGCGCGACGATCCGGGGGCCAGCCGACACGCCTGCCGCATTGCGGCCGGTATCCCCTCCGGCGCGACAAAGGGCCGACGGAACCACAGGTGCTCGTCGCGGGGAAGTCCAACGGCGGCAACGACCCCTTCATGGAGACGCCAAGCCCATGCCGCCGACAGGGACAGCCAAAGGACGGCGGCGCCCAACGCGATGATTGCGCTCCGGAACAGTCCGACGTGCAAACTTTTTCGATCAGGCGCGCCGGATTCCGGGTCCGGGGTTGCCGGAAATCCCCACAGAATCCCGCACAAGATGGCAAAGATCATTTGATTCCCCGGGCGGGCGCTCAAATTGAATTCCACCTGCGCATGCATCAAGGCCGCGATCACCGCCAGCCATGCCCCGCGGATCAACCAGACGGGATCCCCTTCTTGGCCGGAAGGATGCCGACTCGCCTTGGCTCCGCGCCAAAGAACCAGCCCCAGCAGAAATGCCAGAGGAACGAATCCCGGCAGGCCCAGATCGCCCAGAAACTGGAGCGTGTCATTGTGGGCATAATCCAGACGGAAGCGCCCGTGGAAGGCGGTTTGGTACATGGGCAAAGCCAAGGCGGATCCGCCCGGGCCGGTGCCGAAAGGGAATGCCCGGCACAATTGCCAGGCCGCGCGCCATATTTCGACCCGCGACATTTTCGAGCTCTGGAATGCCCCGGCATCCCCCATCGCCCGATCCAGCACGTTCTGCCGACGGGCATGGAGGCTGAATGCCAATACCAACACCGCCAGCGAGGCCCCCAGCACCACAATAAAGAGGCGGGATTCGGGACGTTCCTTCCCCTGCCATGCCAACAGAATGCCGCAGGCCGCGGCGGCGGAAATCGTCGCGCCGATGGATCCCGTGAAATACAACGCCACCCACTGGATTCCCCAGGCCGTCCACAGGATGGGCCGGAGCCACGCCTGCCAACTGTCGCCCAACCGATGGAACCACCACCAAAATCCCGTGCGACCGCGCAAGATCCGGTGTCGGGCGTGGAACAGAACCAAGCCCAGCGTTACGGGAAGCGTCATCGCCAGCAAGCCGCCCAAGGCATTGGGGCTGCCAAAAGTGCCGCAAACGCGTCCTGCGGTGTCCCTCAGGACAAATAGTCCAAAAAGGGACTGGAAGACGCCGAGCGACGCGAATCCGTACAGAGCCGTTTGCCGCGCCCGGCAACCGCGCAACCTCCTCGCACAGGCCCAAGCCAAAACCCCAAACCCCGCCCAGAGCAACGCGGCGTGCAATGAGACGAATCGGTCCAGCGCGATCGGCCATCCGTCCGCATCGCCCATGATCTCCGACAACAGCGCGGCATCGCCCCGCCAGAAATGGACTGCCCAGCCAACAGGCAACGGGAGCCGTTGGAATCCGCACCAAGCCGCCAGCAGCGCGACGGCCGCGACGGCCGCCCGCGACGCGGCGGAACGGTCGTTTTCGCCGCCGGGGCGGGCCCATGCGATGCCGACCATCCCCGCCAACCAGGCGGCGGCCGCGACCAGGCGCGATTCGAAAAAGCCCACCCCTCCCCACGGAATCGTGGTGGCAAAGGCCAAGGCCACCACGCCCAGGGCAAAGCCCTGGCCGCGCCGGCGAGGCCGGACGGATGAACGGGAATGGCGAAAACGATGCATGGCGCCTACAGCGGTTCTCCGCAGAGAATTTTCCGTGGATTTCCGCAGGTCAAATCGTCGGCCAGCGGCGAACCGAAACGGTCCGCCAGCCAGCGGCGGGCGGCCGACAGCCGCGGCGGGCGGAATTCCACGTCGTGGGCATCCGAAGCCACCGCGTGAACCCAGCCACGCCGGATCCATTCCAAGGCGCGGCCGTGCGCCCGGGATTCCGGGGCAAACAGGCACGCCGCGGTGATCTGGATCAACGCCCCCTGGATTCGCAAGCCTTCCACCGTTGCCGGGTCGTCGAGAAGATCCAGGCGTTCTGGATGGGCCAGGATCGGCGTTGCGCCTTCAAGCCGCAGCCGGAAAACCGTGTCGCGCAGAATGCCCAATCCGTTCCGGATCGGGGGCATTTCCAGCAAAACGTATCGCCGACCCGCGTCGTAGGCCGGCCATGCGCCGGAACGATACAGTTCCACGGCATTCTCCATCAGCGGCATTTCCGCTGCGCAACGGAGGTCCAGTCCGATTCCTTCTTCGGCCAACCGCCGCCGCAGGCGTTCGGCGGCGGCGGAAATCACGCCCGGATGGGCGATGCCGATGCCGCCATAGAGGTGGGGCGTGGCCACCAGGACGGAGATGCCGTCCTGCGCCGCCATCCGGCACATGGCCACTGCCGCGGATTCGTCTGCGGCCCCATCGTCCAGTCCTGGCAAGACATGGGAATGGAGATCAATCATGACCTCCGCTTCCGCCCTCCGGACCAGCGGGCCGCCCACGCCGCCAACGGCCCGAGGCGCCCCGGTTTCGCCGACGGCCCCTCCGCCACGTAGTAGCTCCCGTAGCGCCCGTAATAATAGGAGGAATAATAGGTTCCCGCCGGCATGTCCACGTTGTTGAGCACCACGCCCAGCATCTTCACCTTGGACGCGGCAATCTGCCGGGCCACCTGCTGCGCCGCGAACTTGTTCGTCACGAACGTGCGCGCCACCAGCACCAGTCCGTCCACGCGCTTGCCGATGACCAGCGCATCCACCAGATTCAACGAGGGCGGCGAATCGAAGATGAGCAATTCGTACGTCTTCAGCAAGACTTCGATGAGCTTGCCGAACCGCTCGGAATCCAGCATTTCCACGGGATTGGGCGGAACGGGGCCCGTCGGCAGATAAAACAGGTTTTCCACGTCCGTTTTCCCGATCACCGATTCCGGATCCATCGAACCCGAAGCGAGAAGGTTGGAGAGGCCCACGTCGCTCCGGAACTTGAAGACCTTGTCGAGCCGGGGCTTCCGCATGTCCGTATCCACCAGCAAGGTCCGCTTTCCCGCCTGGGCATGGGCAATGGCGAGATTGACGGCGCACAGCGTCTTGCCCTCCGCCGGCATCGTGCTGGTGACGACCAGCGAACGCAGGGGCTTGTCCGTGGAACTGAAGGCCAGCGACGTCCGCGCCGATCGGAACGCTTCGGCGAAATGGCTGCGCGGCGCTTTCAAGGCGAACAAATCGTCGAACGCCTCCGCGCCGGCCTCTTTTTCGGCGGAAGGCACGCCGCCGATGACGGGACTGCCGAGCAAATTGCGGACGTCGGCCTCGCCCTTGATCGTCGTATCCATGTAGTCGAGGAAGAAGCAGAATCCAACGGCCAAAAGCCCGCCGAAGAAAACGCCCATCAGCAGCATCCGCCCCCGGGAGGGCCACGACTTGATCTGGGGCACTTCCGCGCGCGACACGACGAACACGTTGTCGCCCTGTCCGCTCAATTGGCCGACGCTCAGTTCGTCGATGCGGCGAATGATGGCCGAGTAGGCTTCCTGGACGGAATCGCGGCTTTGCCGAAACAGGTTGTATTTGGCGGCCAGCTCGTTGAATTCCAGCACGGCCTCTTCTTGCTTCGACAGTTCCGCGCGAAGCATTTTTTCCTCGTTCAGGGCCTGTTCGTAGCGCCCCCGCAACGCATCGACGATATGGGACGCTTCCATGGCCAGCTTCGTCCTCAACGCATCGATCTGCGCGACGACGCTCTGCAACTGCGGATGGTTCGCGCCCAGCCGGGCCTGCATTTCCGAAAATTGCTGTTCGAGCCGCGACAGGTCCATCTTCAACCCGCCGATCAGCGTGGACTCCAAAACGCCGGGAATGCTTTCGGTCTGTCCGGCCTTCATGGCCGCCTCGGCCGTCCGGAAATGGGCCTCCGCCTGCATCCGCGCCGGTTCCGCCTTCATCAGGTTGTTGTTCAGCCCCTTCAGCCGCTCCACGACGATGTTCTGCGCCTCCTCGAACGACACCATCCGGTTCGTCACCATGAAGGCATGGAGATCCGCCGTCGCCTGGTCGAGCCGGGCCCGCAATTCCTCGGACTTCTTTTTCAATTCCGAGATGCCGTCGTCCGAAACCCCCATGCGGCGGAGCCGGCTTTGCGCCAGATACGCGGATACGACCGCGTTCGCGATCTGGGCCGCTTCCTTTGGATTTTCCCGCTCCACGCTCACGTCCAGCACGTAGCCGCTGCGCGCGGGCGTCACCTGGATCATCTCGGCCAGGGTTTGCACGGGATCCTTGCATTCCCGGAAATCCTTGCTTTGCGCAAGGAACCCCTGCTGCAAGACCGCCTCCATCACGGGGGTGGACTTGATGAGCTGCACCTGCGTCTGGATGACGTCCCGCTGGGTCAGGCTGGTCCGGGTCGGATCATAGGCGTCCTGCATCGCCGTCAGGTTCACGCCGCGGCTTTCGACCAGCAGGCGGGACGTGGCCGTGTAGCGCGGCGTGCGCGTCCAGGCGTACAGGACCGTCACCAGAAGCACCAGCAGGAACGTCCCCGCCGCAACCGGCAACCGCTGCCGCACCACCGCCAGATAGTCCCGCAGATGGAGCCCTTTGTTTTCGTCGTTTTCCCATTCGTCCATTTGTATCCCATCTCCTCCCGCCGGGAGGCGTGCCGGATGGCCGGCCCCTCACTTGTTGAGCGAATACGAGAAGGTGAAGATGCCCCGGACGAACGACAGCACTTCCGTCCAGACCATCTTGGGCGCCGAGGCCCGCACGTGCAGCACGTCGCCGTCGCGCAAATAGATGTTGGGGGCCGCGCCCCGCTCGATGCGTCCCAGGTCCAATTGGTGCAAGCGCTCCTCGCCCGCTTCGGAACGCCGGATGAGCGAGACGGACCGGCGGTCCGCCAGGTCGCTCAACCCGCCGGCCAACGCAATGGATTCCAGCACGCGCAGTCGCTTGCGGAAGGTAAACGCCCCCGCCTGCTTGACTTCGCCATAGACGTAGATCAACGGGGCTTTCGGCACGTAGACCACGTCTCCCGCGCTCAACACGGGATTCAAGTCCGCCTCGCCCTTTTCCAGCAGCTCGTCCAAATCGATCTGGATCCGCGATTCCGCCTTGCCCGCCGAGCGGCGGATCACGTAGGCCGCGCCGCCCGCCGATTCCTGAGGCCCGCCCGCCAGCGTCAGCATGTCCAGCAGCGTGGAGACGTTCTGGTGGATGGCGTAGGTCCCCGGCTGGTTCACGGCGCCGATCACCGAAATCTGCCGGCTGCGGAACTCGCTCACCCACACGCCGACCCGCGGCGTCTGCAGCACGTTCTGCCGGATGAGCGCTTCTTCAATCGTCCGCTGGATGTCCTGCACCGACTTGCCGGCCACCGCCAGGGCGCCCACGGTCGGCAGCGAGATGACGCCCGTTTCCGACACGCGCAGTTGCAGCGTCTTGGTTTGGTCGTTCGCCTCCCACTCGAAAACGCTCACTTCCAGCACGTCGTCCGGACCCACCCGGTATTCCTCTTTCTGCAGCGAGAGCAGCTCCTTGGTCGCCATCACCTGCTTCATGCTGGATTCATCGCTGAAAAACGCCGGTTCGCCCCCCCCCTCGCCCAGCAGATTCGCCGACAATGCCGACGATTCAGAATAGTCCCGCGGATAGCTCGAACATCCGCCGGCGGCCATCAGGCCGAGTAGCGCCGCCGTCGCACACCGTTTTTTCCGTTCCAGAATCCATTTCATGAGCATCCATCCTTTCCCTCGCAGCCGTCTCTTATCCCCCGCCATCTCGTTTCCCCATCCAACCCCCGACTGAAAAAGGGCGCCCGGAGGAATTGATTCCACCAAGCGCCCCATTCTCGGGAAACGATCGCCTACAGACGACTGGGCGGCTCGCGGTCGTCGATGTCGTCGTCGCTCGTCGGAGCCCCGCCGAGACCTTCGTCTTCGCCGTCGTCTCCGTCGCCGTCGTCATCGTCGTCGTTGTTGTCGTAGATGGCATAGGCGCCGCCGGCCACCAGCACCACCACTCCGCCAATCAGCACGGGCTTCAGCCAAACCGGTGCGCCGGCAACTTCATCGCCCTCTTCGCCTTCCTCGCCCGCCACCATCAGGGCGGCATCGGGAATCACCACGCGGCAAGAAGTCGTCGCGGCGGCGGCGGTCGCTTCCAGCACGGCCAGCGTGCGCCCAGACACGTTCAGCAAATACCGGCCTTCGGACAACGCCACGGCGGCCTGTCCCAGATGGTCCGAGACCGCTTCCACCAGCACTCGGCCGTCGTCGGTGGCCAACATCTTGATCGGAGCCGCGCTCATCGGCGTCACGCCGTCGCTTTGCAGCAGCGTAAAGGAGATTTCGCCCGACTTGAGACTGACCAGTTCTCCCGCCTCGTCCGCCGCTTGAACGGAACCCGCAACGAACAGCGCCATTGCGGCCATCGCCATGCACAACTTCTTCATCCCGTTTCTCCTGTTATTTTCAAAATCGCGGCAAGCGACGTCCGCGCCGCCCCGAGACCATTCGAACCAAGCATGTAGATACCCCCCCCCCTGCCAATTGTCACGAAAATAACAATGGAATTTTTCGCTCAAAAACAACGGGCTTCCCGCTCCATGCGGGCGGAAAAAGATTCGAAATCCAAACCAAGCCGCCGATTCCAACCCAGCCGCCGCGTCAGACCCGGCCAAACCGTCGCGAGAACATAGCCCAGGTCGCGCCAAAAGCCGCCGTTCTCCAGATATTCGCGGTTGAGGCGCACCTTTTCGGGAAAGACCACCGCGTCGTTGAAGGCCTGCGGATTGCGCGCCAGCGCCAGCAACCGCTCTTCGTCGCGGAACAGCAGCGTGGCCGGGCCCGTGATGCCTGGCCGCAATTCGAGAATCCGACGGTCGTCGCCCTGCAGCCGGTCCGCATAGCCGGGCACGTCGGGACGCGGCCCCACGAACGACATCCGCCCCGCCAGCACGTTTCCCAACTGCGGCAGCTCGTCCAGCTTCCACCGGCGCAGCCAGCGCCCGAGCGGCGTCACCCGCGCGTCCGTCGCCGTCGTGACGGTGCCCTGCGCCTGCGCGCCCATGCTCATCGTTCGGAATTTCGCGCAGCGGAACTTCCGGCCGTGCCGCCCCACCCGCTCCTGGATGAACAGTGCCGGTCCGGACGACGTCGCCCGCACGAGAACGGCGATGGCCAGCATCGCCGGCGACAGCACGACAAGACCGACCAGAGCTGCGGAAAAGTCGAAAACCCGCTTGAGGATGGCTTGACCCTTTGTCATAGACTAGGCATTCGGATACATTGAGCTACGGATTGCGCGGATTTCGCGGATCAATCTAAAGGCCTGAATAGATTTCCGATCCGCGCCATTCGCGAAATCCGTAGCTTGTCCCGATCATCATCCGTTGTTCTGTTGATTGACTGCGCGTTTGAATTGGACACCTGCGCGTCCGAAGTTGATGAGCATACCCACTTCCTGTCTCGTCGACAGCAGTTCGTTGATCAACTGCGCTTCATCCGCCGGATTCAGTTCTCGCGCGACTTTCAGCTCTACAACGACCTTCTCCCCGACAAAGAGGTCCGCTGAATAGTCGCCTACGCACACGTCTTTGAAAAACACTTTGGCCGAGGCTTCGGGCTGAGCCATGAGTCCGCGCAATTCCAATTCCACCACCATCGCCCGCTGGTAGATTTTTTCAAGAAATCCATACCCCAAAACACGATAGACCTCATAGGCCGCGCCGATGATCTGTTCCGTGATCTCTTTGTACAACAGTTCCATATCCGCATGCCTTTCTGAATCAAGCTACGGATTGCGCGGATCGATAATCCAAGGGTTTCGGGATCGAATCCGCGCCATCTGCGAAATCCGTAGCCGGCTGTTCTGGGTTCACGCTTCGTAGACCGGGGCCTCATTCGTTGCTGTCTCGGCGACTTGCCCGGCCAAGGTGGTCTCGAATTCCCGCAGCATCCGCCGGAACTTGCCCTCGAATCCCCGCCGCCCCAGCCCCTGGTGCAGGCGGGTCTTCAGCGGCAACGGATAGCCCAGATGGGCGAACTCGTCCGGATCGAACTCGTACGGATGGCAGTAGGCCATGAAGACCTCGCCCGCCAGCACCACCCGTTCGACCACCCAGCGGATGGCCGGGAACGGCAGCAACCGATGGTAGCCCCCGCCCGCCACGGGGAATTTCCGCCCCAATACCGGCAGCGTCGCCACCGGCAATTCCACCAGGCTCAAGCCGCCCGCCAGCGCCAGGCGCACCGGCTGCGCCGGAAAATCGGGCACGCCGAAGCGCGCCAGCACCGCCGGATTGATGCTCGCGTCGTAGGCGAACCCCTCCTCCGCCAGCACGTCCAACGCCCACAGCGATTCCTTCACGATCGAGAAATCCGGCGCGCGATAGCCCATCACCGCCGCGCCCGTCAACGCCTCCAACTGCCCCTTGGACCGGCGGACGTCCTCCCGGAACTGCGTCGGCGAAAGCCGGAAGACGTCCACGTGCCCGTAGCCGTGCGAGGCCACTTCGTGCCCTTCCGCGGCGATCCGCTTCACGCAGGCCGGGAACTTCTCGGCGAATTTCCCCAGAACGAAACAGGTGGCTTTGGTCTTTTCTTCCGCCAGCACGTCGAGCAAATGCTCCATGTTGGGCCCCGCGCGATCCGAAATCGGCATTTCCGTATCGAGGGTGGACTGCGCCCAGTCCTCGACGTCCACTGTGCAAACCAACGGCATCTATCTCTCCATCAAATCCACTTCGACGGTCTGGCCGCTGCGCACCGAAACCAGCACGGTGGAGCGCCCGCCGTCGGCCAGTTCCAGGTCCACCGGCACACGCTCGAAATCCATATCGCTGCGATTCTCGACCCGGAGGCGCGTGCCGTCCAGCGCAACCGCCACGCGGCGCGTCCGGGGACTCAGCACTTCGCGCCAGTATTTTCCGACGCCGAACAGCGTATCGACGTGGAATTCGCCGTGGAATCCGCGCAGCACGGACCGGATCAGCGCTTCAGAGAAAAGCGCGCAGGCCGGTCCTTCCCACTGGCGCATGTGCTGGTGGCACATGAACACCATCGGCCGGCCCAGCCGGCGCGAGCGGTTCAACCAGAAAACGAGCATGAAGAAATGGAAGGCGTGCTGCGGATCGGGCGGATAGCGCGAGGTCAGTTCCACGGCGTCCGTCCCGCCCGGATGGTGCGGCGGCGGCTGGAACAGCACGTTGTCGCGGGCGCGGATGTCGGACCCGCTGAGCACCTCGCAGCCGGCCGCCTCGGCAGCCCGCGCGGTATCGGCGTCGTTGCAGCGCCCCGGCTTGGCCCACGACCGCGGCGTGAACCCCAGCAACCGCTGGAACCAGCGCGCGGCCTCCAGAATGTTGTCGCGCTGTTCGCCGTACGACGAGCCGTCGTCCCCCACCCACGGATAGCGCCCCGCGCCCGTTTTGGCATGGGATTTCCAGCCGTTCTCGGGCGCCGCGGCCGCCGCCGTGTCGTAGTGCAGATGTCCGTGGTTGCCCAGTTCCATCAGATACGGCTTGGTGGCCGACTTGGCCGGGAACGCGCAGGAATGCCGCACGTCCACCTTTTCGCGCAGCCATTGGATGAAGCGCGGGATGTCCTCCCATCCCGTTTCCGCGCCTTCGTGCGCCGCAAACTCGCGCGCCGCCGTTTCGTCGAACGACAGCCGCGTGGAGAGGCACATCGTCTGCGGAAACGCAAGCCGCGCCGACAAGCCCAGCGTCGTTTCCAGCCCGGCGATCGACTGGAACGTCCGCACGTCGTACAGATCCATGTCCCCGCGCCAGACGAACGCGCTGCGCCGGCCGCCCGGATAGCGGGAAATCGCGGCCTTCTCAATCCGGAAATCCGCCGCGCGCCGGCATCCGTCAAAATGAATTTCGATGTTCCGGCAATCCTTGCAGCCTTCGATGCGCACGTTCAGCGTACCGCGGGCAGCGACTCCCTTTGGGCGGAGGATCCAGCGAATCCTCCCCACGCCGCCCGCAGGCAGCGGCGCGATGGCCCGTTCCGCCGAGTCGTTTTCCAGCCAGTCCGGCGGCGCATCCAATCGGATGCGCAGCGGCGCCGGCCACGGCTGAGGCGATGAATTGACTGCCGCCAGTTCGAGCTCGAACGGCATTCCCGTCCACAGCGTACCGAGCCGATACCGCGGCATGCGCGCAACAAAAGGCCCTTCCAGATTGAAAAACAACCGCGGAATCCGCAACTCGGCAAACAGCAGGCGCTCCATTCCCCACAGGGCGAACTGCAAGACGCCCAGGACCACAGCCACGCCGCCCACCCCGGCCCAAGTGCCGCCGCCCAGCTTTAGGCACCCCAAACCCGCCGCCGCCGCCAACGCTTCCATCGCCCCGCGCCGGATACCCAACTTCTTGGGAAAGATCTCCCACATTACGTTGGCCAGATAGAACAGCCACCCCCCGCGAAACCGCGCTAGAAAGAATGCCCGGGCCAGCGCCACCGACGCCACCAACGCCCCGCCGATCATGAGGAGCATTGAGTTCACGCTTCCCCGCCCTCTGACTTCTGGCCTCTGACTTCCGTCTCCAGGAACGGATCCCAGGCCGGCACGCGGGCGCCTTCGCCCCTCGCCACGGCCTCCAGCACATCGGCGTAGCGGTTGAGGATGTCCTGCTGCCGCAGGTGGGTCGCGAGGAACCGATGCCCGGCCCCGCCCATTTCCCGGCAGCGCTCCGGATGGTCCGCCGCGTCGGCAATGGCCCTCGCCAGGGCCTCGGAATCGAACGTGGGCACGACCTGCCCCGCGCCGGTGCGCCGGATCAAGTCCGCCTGCACGCCCTCCAAGGACGCGAGGATCGGCAGGCGCGAGCCCATGTAGTCGATGAACTTGTTTTCAAAATAGATGTGGATCAGCGGGCTGCGGAACAGCGACATCAGCGCCGCATCGGCCGCCGCCAAGATCGCGGGAACCTGCGTTCGGGGCACCGGATCGTGGAAATGGACGTTGTCCAGCCCGAGTTCCTCCGCCAGCGCCATCGCCTTGGATTTGCTTTGCCCGTAGCCGAACAGGTCGATGCGGATGTCCGGACGAGACCGCAGAAATGCGCCCGCCCGGACGATGGTCTCGACGGAGGTCACTTCGGTCAGCGATCCGGCGTAGACCGCCGCGAACTGTTTGCCCCAACCGAGTCGGTCCCGCATCTTCTCGCGGATTCCGGGCTCCAACCGGAAAAACGCCTCGTTGAAGCCGTTCGGCAACACGTCCAGCCGATCCGCCGGAATCCCCTTTTTCAGCAGTTCGATCTTGATGCCGGGCGTGAGGCTCGCCACGCGATCCGCGCCGAAGTACAACGATCGCGCCATCGCGTGCAGCGGCACGGCCTGCCACTTGGAAATGGCTTTCTTGACCACGAGCGCATCCGGCCACAGATCGCGGATTTCCAGCAGAAACGGTTTTCGCCAGCGCCGAGCCAGCCGGAACGCCGCCATCCCGCCGAACAATGGCTGGATAGTGGCCATCACGACGTCGGGCGCGTCCCGCCCGCGGCCAAACCGGTAGGCCGACCAGGCAAACTGGCCATAGGTCTTGAGGCGATGGGCCAGGCTTGCGCGCAAATTGCGCGGCACCGGCAAACGATGCACTCGGACGCTTCCTCCCGCCGCCGTCGAAACAGACTCCTCGGGTTCGGTCTGCTCGTTGTAGGCGTTCAGGTCGCACGCCACCACGTCCACGATATGCCCCCGCTCGGCCAGCAGCCGAACCAGGTCGCGCGGCTGCGCGGGACCCGGGGCCTGCGGACCGGCGAAAAACTGGTGGAAATACAAAATGCGCATGGCGAAATTATATCATGGAAATCAGGGAAGACCGCGCGCGATGGGCGGACCCAGGATCCGGCTGAGGCCCAACGGCAGCCGTTTCCACATCGCAATGGTCAGCGAATATTTCCGGTTTTCCTTGTTCAGGCCCGGCAGGTCCGAGCGATCCAGCAGCTGGTAGGCCCACGGCAAAACGCGGGATTCCCCGCCCCAGTATTTCTTGAAATCGAGATGGCTGGACTCCGCCGTGCTTCGTCCCAGGTCGATGCGCCGGCAGCCCGCCTGGCAAGCCTCCTCGATCGCCCGCCAGTTCATCGCATGCACCGGCGCATGGCATAGTTCTTCCCGGAGGGAAGCGGACCAAACGAAATGGCAGGTATCTGGATCCTGGACCACCATTTTCGCCGCAAGGGTCTTCCCCTGCCGCAAGGCGCGATATACCCGGACGTGGTTTGGAAACGCGTCCAGCGCGGCTTCGAAAAAACGGAGCGCGAGGACCGGCGTGCCGAGGTCGCGGAGATTCCGGGAATAGATGCCGTAGAATTCCGGCAGGAATTCCGCGCCTTGCTGGACGGCGACGCCGTTTTTCTCCGCTTTCCGGATCTTGTTCCGCACGTTCGGATGCAGCCGAGCGAACACCGCGCTGGCGCCGCCCTCCGTCGGAATTTCGGTGACCACCTTGCGATCCGTCGTCGGCCACGCGGACTTCAGCGGATGCAGCTGGCGAAGCTCGATATGGTCGCAACCGGCGGCGCGCGCGATCTTCGCCGCCTCATCCCCCAGCGCCCGTTCCGCCTCCAGGCGGTCGGCCACGATGCCGCCGTAGCTGACGAACGGGAGGCTGACGCCCATCGCGCCGAACAGCCGCGTGGAGACGATGAAGAGCGGATAGATCCCGACGACCCGGCCCTGGTCCAACGCCATCAAATAATGGCCGGCATGGCCCGTCGAGCGCTCGATGGCCCGCTTCCAGCCCGCGAGATGGAACACGGTCGCTTCCGGATGCCGGGACGCATATTCGTTCCAAGCCGCCTCCCGTCCAGGCGAGTAGACCTGCACGTTCACCCGGCGGCTCCCCCCTCGATGGATACGGAAGCATGCGCCGGCACGTCGACCAAGCGCATGCAGCGGCGGCCCCCGCCGAATTCGATCTCCAGCGGCAGGCCCGCCAGCGCGCGGTCGCCGACGTTCTGGATTTCCACGGCGTTCCCGGCGATCCGGATCTGGACCGTGCGCGTCCGCTCGCTCAAGACGTCGCGCCAGTAGCGCCCCATCCCGGTCAAGGTCGCCGGATAGACGTCGCCCTCGGCATCGGCCAAGACATGCCGCAGCAATTCGGCGGTTAGCGCATGGCAGGCGTTGGATTTGTACATCAGCAAATGGTGGTGCGCCAAAAACACGAGCGCCCGGCCGCGGCGGCGCGCAACGCCAAGCCAGAACTTCAGCATGGCGATCTGCGGCGCGTTCACGGGATCGCGCGGCAA
The DNA here is from genome assembly GCA_050176815.1 of Kiritimatiellia bacterium. Taxonomy (GTDB): domain Bacteria; phylum Verrucomicrobiota; class Kiritimatiellia; order CAIQIC01; family Lenti-01; genus Lenti-01. Next base: position 22,049 of record JBFXHR010000004.1, on the reverse strand, counting down.
CATGCGCGTCAGTTCAACCAGGCGGGCGCAGCCTTTGGGATGGTGTTCAACCGGAAAAGTGAGCAACTTCTGCCACTTCGTGGCATCGGTTTCGTTGCCCACTTCGATGCCTGCCGCCTCGACGGCCCGCGCAGTCTGGGCATCGAACATGTCGCTGGGCGGCGTGTAGGACGCCGTGCGCACGCCCAGCGTCTCTTCGATCGACCGCGTGCATGCGGCGATGTTGTCGCGCTGCTCCGCAAAGGAATCGCAGGGATAGTCCTTCAGCCAAGGATAGCGCCCTTGGCCCACGCGCGCATGCGACGTCCATCCGTTGCCGGGATCGGCCGCCGCGTGCGTTCCATAGTGCAGATAGGCGTGGTTGCCGACTTCCGCCGACCACGCGCGGTCCGTCCGGGTCGGAAATTCCTGGTCGACCTCCATATCCACTTCCTCGCGCCAAAAGCGGACAAAGCCGGGGATTTCCTCGCTGTGCCGGTTCCAGCCGAATTGCTTGCAGAAGGCCTTGTGCTCCTCGGGATACAAGCTCAGGCGCGCCGACAGCATGACGGTGGTCGGCATGCGGAACCGCGCCGCCAAACCCAGCGCAATGCGGAGGCCTGCGGCCGATTGGAAGGTAGCCGGATCGTAGAGATCGTTGTCGCCCCGCCAAACGAATCCGGCGCGCGCCCCGTATTTCCAGCGCCGGATGGCCGCGTTCCGGATGCGGAGCGATCCGCGGGCCGGCACCGCATCCACGCGCAAGAGGCGCTCCCAAGTCCAATCGCCGTGGGAAACCCGCAGGCGCACGTCGCCGCCCCGCCCTGCGCGCACCGCGCGCACGGCAAACGGAATTCCCGCGATTTGCCCCGGCTCCGGACAGGAAACGTCGCCCAGACTCTCCGCATCGACGCCCACGTGGGTGCTGGAAGTCGAAATCTCGATGCGGAGCGGCAACTGGGGCCGGACCGATCCCGGATTGAGCACCATCAATTCAAACGGTTGTTTCCAATCTTCGGGCAGAACGCCGGCGCGGTAAACGCGCCGGCCCCGCCGCAGCACGGGGCCACGCAAGGTCACGATCAGGCGCGGAACCGGCAGCGGAACGCGCCCGTCGGATGCCGACAATTGCCGGGCCGGGGCATCCGAACGCCACCGCAATTCCACCCGCAGCGCTCCCGCCCAGACGGCGCCCATCGCCAGCGCCAAGGCCGCCGCCACCGTGCCGCCCCACAGGAATCCGGCGCCCAGCCCCGTCAGGGCCAGCAGCAGGAAATCCATCCAGGTCCGGCGCAGGCGGAGCTTGATCTCCACCGTTTCGTAGAACACGTTCGCCAGCAGCATCGGCCATCCGGCGCGGCCGGGCGCCAGGAAAAAGCACTTGCTCCAGACGAAAATGCCGGCCAGTCCGGCAACGGCAAAGGCAACGGCACAAGTGGACAGGGTGTCGGTCATGGCGCCTGCGGGGGTTGAACGCCGGTTGGCGTCCCGGGTTTTCTCGCGATGGCCAAAATGCCGGGATGGAAATTGACCTTGCCGCCCGTCAAGCCGGTCGCGAGGGCCGTTGCCGCCGACGTGAGTCCGCCCAGGAATCCCGCGTTCCCCCGGATGCGGGCGCTTTCGACCGACAGCACCTCGAACGACGCTTTCTCCAGCAGCGCCGCCAGCGTTTCGCGCGTGAATCCGTAGAGGTTCAGCGGCGGCCTCGAAGCCAAATAGTGGGTCGCAGGCAGGCCCAGCGCCCGCAGCAAGGGGGTCAAGCGATAGGCCGCGGACGTGAAGGAGACGTTGGGCATTTTCACCAGCAGGGTCCCCCCATCGGCCAGCAACCGGTACGCTTGCGCAAACCACTGGCTGGGGCTCCGGGTATGATGGAGAATCCCCCACCCGGCGATGACGTCGAAAGACCCCGGCGGATAATCGCAGGTCTCGAAGTAGCCTTGCGCAACGGTATCGATTTTGCACAGTTCGCGGGTGAACTGGACGGCCTCCGGCGTGAGATCGAGGCCGTAGGGAACGCCGCCCTGTTCCTGGACGATCTCCAGAAACAGCCCCATCCCGCATCCGACGTCCAACATCTTCTTGCCCTGGATCGACGCGCCGGTCAATTCCCGCAGGCGCTGCAAGCCGTGAAGAAAGACGGGGCGGCTGCCGGCCCGGGACACCCGGACGGCCGGGTCGTCCAGATCCACGTGCCAGTAGCGCCGGTTGACTTCCTGGGTCTCGGCCGGCAACGGCCGAACCTGCACCAGTCCGCATGAGCGGCAACGGTAGATGACATGTCCGTTCTCTTCGGCGACCCGCTTGTAGTCGGTTGCGCCGCAAAGATCGCAAGGCGCGTGAGGCGTTCCGTCGAATGCGCGTGGATTTTCCATATGGCCTTCCGTTCTCAATCAACGCCGATCATCCCCTGCTCCGCCACCACGCGGCGATCTCGCCGCCCGTGGCGCACCAGGGATTCCGGGCGGCCAGGCGTTCCAGCAGCCGCTCGTAGGTCCTTTGCCAGTCGCGATATTCCCAATCGTTGAAATAGTTGTTGTGCCACAGCAGGGACACCAGCCCGCCCGCCTGGACGATGGGCTCGATGGCTTGCCATGCGGTTTCCAGCGCCTCCTCGCCAGCCAAACCGAGATGGCGGAACAAGGTGACGTCCATGACGGTCAGGGGCAACTCGAGGATGTTCCGCCCTTCCGGAACGAAGGGCAGCATCCGTCCCTCGCGCGGGCCAAGGCGATCGGCAAACCCGAACGTGGCGTCGTAACTGAATCCGGCCGTTTCCTGCGCCGCCCAGGTTTCCGCGCCCGAAAACCGGAGATAGTGGTTGCGAATGCCCGCCGCATCGACGCCCAACGCATCGCGCAGCGCCTTGCGGCTCTCGCGGTAGCGATCGGCCTGGTTGAAGCGCAAGTATCCGCCGTGCACGCCGATTTCCCCGCCCGCCGCGCGGATCAAGTCCGCGATCCTCCGCAGTTCGGGACATTGCAGCCGGTAGCGCGGGCCGTTGCGGCTCCAGTAGGGATCGTGCAGCACGAAGAAGGTCGAACGGAATCCGTGGCGCGCCTCGATCTCCAGAAGCGTCCGGAAATCCTTTTCCGCCGGTTTGGGCGCAAACAGGATGCGGCCCAGCCGCCGGAGCGCCAACGGAACGCTTCCCTTCTCGCCCTGCGTCAACATGCGGCGGACGTGGTTCGCCGTCGCCAGGAAGTGGAACAGCTCCCGGTCGTGGATCTGGTCGACGTCGTGCGACAGAAACAACGCGAAAGGACGGCCTTCCGGCCAACGGGAAGACGATGGAGCCTGCGGCGTCAAGGGGCGGCATCCGTGGGGTTGAGGTATTTCCGGCAAAGTTCTTCCGTCCGCCCGTCGTCGGCTTCCCAAGGCGGCCGGCCGGTCCGGATGACTTTCGCGGGAATGCCCGCGACCGTTGCCAGCGGCGGCACGCTCTTGTTCACCAAGGCGCACGCGCCCACCGTGGCATAGGGGCCGATCACGACGTCTCCGCGGAGACACCCGCCCAGCAGGGTCGCGTTCGTTCCGACATAGGACCCTTGCCGCAGGATCAAGCGATGGTCCCGCGTGCGGGGGCCGTGGCAAGCGAAAGTGACCCGATAGCTGACGACGACGTCGTCTTCGATCTCCATGCGCTGGGGATGGAGATCGTCCAGATAGCATTGCATGCCGATAAACACGTTTCGGCCGATCTGGAATCCCAGCAGGCGATAGCCCAGAATCCGCAGCGCATTGAACGGAACGAAGGGGATCACGGCAACGCAAAGCCATTTGCGGATCCCTTTCCAAACCAACTGCAAGGGGCCCTTGCCCCGCATGCCGGGAGGAACCGGCTTCCGGCAGATCTTTTCATAAAGAACGCTAGTCGCATTCACTGGATTCGGCTCCTTTCGCCGGACGGCCCGGACAAGTCGACATAAAGGCCAGCATCCGGCGCGCGCGATCGTCGACGCCGAAGGACCGGGAGCGCTTCGCCGCCGCCGCGGCCATTCGACCGCGCAGCGCCGCGTCGTCCCGCAGGCGAACGATGGCTTCCCGAATCGCGGCGACGTCCAGCGGGTCGACGCGAATGGACATGTCGCCGGCGAGAAGGTCGTCGTTGAATTCGCCGGTCGAACTGATGATGGGCAAGCCGCAGGCCATGGCTTCCACTATGGCATTGCAGGACCCCTCGATCAACGTCGGCAGCACAAAGACGTCGCACGCGGAAAGCAAAGCGGGCATCTCGTCGTGGGCCGCGCGGCGGCAAAACGCCATATTGGATGCCGTCGGCGGCACGGGACCCGCGCCCGCGAACACGCCCGCAACGCCTTCCAGCCCCTCGATGGCCTCCCCCACCCTCGCGATTCCTTTTTTCTCGAGGAAATTCCCGGCCGCGGCCACCAGAAAACGGTCCGGCGGCAAGCCGAACCGCCGCCGGGCGGCGGCGCGATCCTGCGGCGAAAATTTCGACAGGTCGGTGCCGTTGGGGAACACGCCGATCTTTTCGGGCGCAATCCCGAGATCCTGGACCAAGATCCTCCGGAGCGCGGACGAGTTGGCCAAGACTCCGGAAGCCCCTGCCAGATCGGCGCGGGCCCGGGCCAGGCCGAACCGGCGAACGGTCCAGGGTTCTCCTTCGCCCATGCAGGGGAACGACGGCAGACCCATCTCCCGCCCCAGGCGCACGACGGCCGCGCCCGCCAAATAAAGGAAATGGCCGTACAGCGCATCGGGGCGGACATGGGGTTGACGGAGAACGCGGCGAACCGCTCCGGTGAATTGCCTCCATGTGAACCGCGCGGGATTCAGCGGCCCGAGCCGGACAAATGCATCCCTCGCAGACAGGGAAAGGAACCTTGGCCGATAGACGTCCACCATCTGCCCGCCGCCGGCCTCCTCTCTCTCATGGAATGGATACCCCACACCCGACAAGGCGCGATGGATGGCCACGGGGTGGATCACCGTGCACCGAACTCCATGACGGGCCACGGCGTGGGCGAATTCGCGGACGAACATTCCGGAAGTCGGGCGGAGAGGCGACGGATAGCCGCTGGCCACCACCGCCACATGGGCGGGAAATGCTGAAGTCTCGCCTTTCACGCTTCGAAAATCCTCCCGTACAGCTCCACCAACTGGCCCTCGTGCTTTTCCCAATTGTATTCCGACTCGAACAGCCGACGACCGGTTGCGCCCAGCCGGCGGCGCAGATCCGCGTCGCCCATCAGTCGGCGGATTTGTCCGGCGATGGCCGCCGGCTCGTCCGGCTGGACCGCCAATCCGCATCCGGCGTCTTCCACGAATTTCTTCAGGCCGGGGAAATTCGAGCATACCACCGGAATACCGGCCGCCATGTACTCCACGATCTTGACCGAGTGGTCAACCGTCACGAAGCCGGCCAAGGGCTGATAAATCGCGATCCCCACGTGCGCTTTCTCGTACAGGCGATGCAGGTCCGTCCACGGCACGCGTCCGTGCAGCACGACGCGGGGCTCCGCCTTCAGTTCATCCAGCAAATCGCCTTCGCTGCCGGTTCCCACGACGTGCAACCGCAGTTCGGGCATCGGCAGCAGGCGGAGCATCCGCAGCGCCATCCCGACGCCCCGTTCGCGGGTGACCCCGCCCACGTAGATGAGATTGAAGGTGGACTCGCCCTCCGTCTTCGCCGGCGCGGTGAAATCCAGCCGCGGATAGTTGCGGAGAATCACGGGATGGCAGCCGGCGAACTTCTGCGCCAGATGCTGGTCGGCTGTCACGACGCCATCGAAAACGCGGGCCGAGTTCCGCTCGAAAACCCACCAAAGACGGGACCATCCGCGCGCCAGCGCCGGATGCCGCCGCAAGCGGTCCGCCAGGGCGGCTTGATAGTCGTCGTGCACGTCGTAGACGACGCGCCGGCCGAACAGCTTCAGGACCAGACCGACGGGCAACAGATCGGGATCGTGGAAATGGAACAAGGGGTACGGACTTTTCAGCGCGCCCCAAAGGAGGCGCAGCGGCACGACGGCGGAAGCAATACGACGGCCTTCTTTTTCGAGAGGACAGGGCCGCAGCCGAATCCGGCCATAGGCCCCTTCGGCGGCGGCGGGCCCCATGACGACGCTGGGATAGCCGGCGGCGGCGGCCGTGCGGGCCATGCAGTGAAGAATCCGATTGTCCGTGACGGCATGCCGGCTGGTCAGTTGCGCCACCGTGCATTCGCGGATTTCGTAGCGCACATGGGGAACGTTGATTTCCAGGGCGATGCCATGATTCGGGGCGGCCACATGGAGCGCCGTCCGGCCATAGGCCGCCTTGACGGGAGCGGGGAAACGCCGCGCCGCGATGGCCATGCGCGGCGCCACCGGCAAATACGGAGGCCCGGCCTGGGCCACGGACGGATCCACGCCCAGGACATCCTGGAAGGTCCGCGCGTTTTCGATGCGGATTTGGCGGTAGAATTCCAAGGATCGGAGACTCACCCACGCGCGAGCCGCCGACAGCTTGTAGATGGGTTCCGCAACCAAATCGTAGTGGGGCCGAAGACAAGTCGAATATTCCGGGGAATCCGGCACTCCGTAGCCATACGCTCTTCCCGCCGCGAGACGGATCGCATGGCCGGCCATCCGGAGCATTCCCGACAGCCAGCGATAGGCCAAGGCGACGGAGCACAAGACGCGGCGGGCAACCGGCGAGCGGACAAACACCGGAGTCGTGCCGGAATTCCCGGCACAGGCAACGCCGCCCCCCATCGCGCCGGGACAAGTCTTATCGTTGAAACTGAAGACGACGGCGCGATTTGCCCGTGGTTTCACCGGCGAATCCGGCACGAGATTCTGGCATTCGTCCGCCACGATGAACGTTCGCGGGTTGGCCTTTTCCAAAGCCTCCGCCCCGGGGGCCAGGATCGGGACGGATCCGAACAAGGAACACAGCACCACGACGGGTGCCGCCTCTCGCCGCACGCGGCCGTCCAGCGCCTGCCAGTCGGGCAGGCGCTTGCCATCGGTGGGATATTCGGCCACGTCGAAGCCGGCCGCGCGGCAAGCGTCGCCGACCACGTTGCAGACGTCGTCCGGCACGAAGGCCACGCGACGGTCGGGATCGGCGGCCCGAAGCCCCGCCATCAGGCCGCGCAAAGCGGCCCGTCCGCTTTTGTAAAGATAGACCTCCGATTCCGCGCAGCCATAGACGCTCGCGATCCGCCGACGCACTTGAGCAACGCAGATGCCGCGGGGTACGAGCAGGCCACCCGCCGTCAGGACGGCTTCGAACAGGGTGCGCCACGCCGGCCCCCAGCGCAGCCGCTCGCGAATCATTCGTTTGGTTTCGCCCATGGACATTCGAATGCGTTCCTCATCCCTGCGCGTGACAGACCTTGCGCCGGGCATAGTGCCAGCCATAGCGAACCGCCTCCCGCAACGAAAACGGGGCCCAAGCCCGGCGGGAACTCCAATACGCGAGCCCCCGGAAATCCAAGTTGCGCGCCCGGTATAGCGCATAAAGCGGATTCACCCAATAGCGGAGTTCCTGCTCCGCCTCGGTCGCCGGCAATGGCGCCTGTCCCAGATAGGCGCGGATCAAGGCGCATCCGGACGCCGCTTCGATCAATCCCTGCTGGAGCCAGAAGCGGGGGTTCAGTTCCGTAACCTTGAATTCGCGGGCATTTTCGTCGAACACGAATTCCAATTCGAACGGACCTTCGTAGGACAGCGCGGCCAAAACGTCCTGGGCCTGCTCCATCACGCCGGGAGGCGGCGAAACCAGTTCGACCACGTCGCCCCCGCCGGTCTTGGGCGGATATTGCAGGATCTTCCGGGAACAAAACAGATGCCGGACCTCCGGCCCGTACCAGCCCGAAATCGACACGTTGTCCCGGTTCCGAATGCTTAGCAATTCCTGGAAGCTCAAGTCTTCCGTCCGCAATCCGCGCGAGGCATAGGTCTCCACGGCGGCGCGGAATTCCGCAGGGCCCTTCACCAGCGTCACCCGCTCGCGCTGCGCGACGCCAAACCAGGAAAGACGCGGCCGAACGACGAACGAATCCCCGAAAGCCGCGAACGGGTCTTCGTCGCCCCGGATCGTCCGCGGCACCGACGCCAAACGGCGGTCGGCGATGAACCGGCAAAACTCGTAGCGGTCTAGCACGGCCGTCATGTGCGCGACGGATCCCAGATGGAACCGCAGCGGGGATTCCGGATGGAGCCGCCGCCAAGCGGCGAATGCCGGATGATAGCGCTCGTCGGTGAAAAATACCACGGCCCGGCCTTCGCGCCCATAGCGTTCTTCGATCCGCGCCGGCAGGTCGTCGTGGCTCCGGACGTCGGCGGCCCAATGCTCCACCTGCGGATTCAGGCAAACGGCCAGGCCGGCGCCTTCCACCTCCTGGCGCAGCAAGACGATGCGGCCGGGCCAGCCGATCCGCTCCAGATTCCGGACCAGGGTGTGGGCGTTGATATGGTTCCCGCACACCACCGCCACGTCGCTCTTGCAAGGCTCGAAGGAGTTCACGGCGCGGCTCCCTCCGGGGCCTTCCATCCGACCACGAGCCTCGTTTTGCCGGCCCGGGTCAGCGGCAGATCGTCGCAACGCGCCGTTTCCACCCGCATTTCCGGGCCCAGCCGATCGCGGATGACGGCGGCGATTTCGCGGACTTCCGGTTCCGCATCGCCGGCGGCCGGCACGTAGCGCAGCGTCACGTCGGTCGCAGACGTCTGCACGACTTGATAGGCACGGATCCGCTCCAGATCGCGGAAGCGGCCCGCGAAGAAAACGCCGGACATCCGGGCTCCGTTGGGGCCGCAAAGCGCGTCCTGGGTCCGGCCTTCGAGCTCTTTCAGCACGAGCAGATGCCGACCGCAGGGACAAGGCTTCCGGACCAGCGTGCCGAGATCGCCCAATTCGTAGCGGATGAACGGCATGGCCCGATTCCGGAGGTCCGTCACCAGAATGCGGCCGGGCGCGTCCCAAACCGGCTGCCCGGAATCATCGACGACTTCCAGCAGCACCTGCTCGTCGGTGACGTGCTTTCGCCCATGCTCGCATTCGAACGCGATCGAAGCCACTTCGTTTGAACCGTAGGAATCGAACACGCGGCCGGCGAAAATCCGCTCCAACGCCGCCCGTTGCTCGGGATACAGCATTTCGCCGGTAGAAAGGATGGCGGAAATCCGCAACTCGCCTTCCCCGAGCAGGGCGGCCAGGCCGAGCAGCGACGTGGGATATCCCGCCAGATAACGGGGGGGACTGGACTTCAGGGCCGGGATCACGTCGTTCAGCAGATGTTCGCGCGAAAGGCTCGAAGCGAAAGGGCGCAGTCGAATCAATCCGGCCTTCCAGCGGCCCGCCAGGGAAATGCGTCCGTGGGCCTTGAGCGATGCGCCCCAGTCGCCCAACCGCACCCCCGCCCAATCCCGGCCGCGCAGCACCGCCGCCTGGGCGGCGACGACCCCCGCCGTTCCCGTAGCGACGACCAAGGGTTCGCCCGTGCTTCCGCCGGTGCGGGACACGTGGATCTTCCCCCCCCGCCCGTCTCGGCTCGCCAGATCGGCTCCGCGGGTCCTCACCGTTTCTTTCGTCAGGATGGGCAGGCGCGCCAACCGGTCGCGGCAAGAAACGCCGGACGATCCGGAATCATCCGCAAGCGCGGCGGCGTAGTACGGCACGAATCGTTTCGCGTGTTCCAGCAACCGGTCCAACTCGCGCCCCTGCATCGCCTCCAGCTCCGCGCGCGGCCACCACTGGCTGGCGGACAAGTCGCGCCATTGGCGCAAGACCGCCCCATGGTGCAGCGGGTCGTAGAGCCGATATCGCCAAATGTCCAAGACGCCGTCCATGTCAGACCTTTCTGGGCCCCCACGGATCCTCGACCACCGGAGCGGGGAAACCCGGGGCGGACAGCGGCTCGACAACCGGCCATGCGTTCCGGGCATCCATCCCCGGCAACCAAGCTCCGGCGACGATCGACGGCAAGCGGGCATCCATCCATACCACCAATCCGCACCATATCCAGAACAGCCGCTGATAGAAAACCACCTTCGCGGGCAGCCAGAACGCCAAAATCGCCAGGGCGCCCACGAGGGAAACGGCCAATTCCAGAAGCAGCGGATCGTCCGCCATGCGCGCGCGGCGTACGAGACCCAACTGTCGCCGCAGGATTCCGACGCAAAAGACCGCAAAAAACGCCGTGCCCAGGAGGCCCGTTTCGCCCAGCAAGGCGCTGAAGGTATCGTGGGCGCCCAGATGCATGAAATAATTGCGCGTATTGACCAGGCCCACGCCGACCCAGGGCCGGATCATCATGACTTCGGTCCCCTGCTCCAAGACGCCCTTGCGGGCCTCCAGCGAACCGTCGGCCGTTGGATCGACGATGGGCCGAGCGATGCGATCCCGGACGTAGTCGGAGGAATTCAACAGGGCCAAGACCAACATCAGCGCGCCGACGGAGACGATGACGTTCTCGGCGATCAGGGGCTTCCCCATCCGCCGGTGCAGCAGATAGGTCACGGCAATATACACGGCCAGGGGGTAGATGTTGCTGCGCGAAACCGTCAAGACCAGCGCGAAGGCCAATAGACCCAGCAAGGCGATGCAAACGCCGCGGACCCATTTGCGGCGGCTGGTGAAAAACAGCGGAAAAAGAAAAGGAACGCCCGAGATCAACTGGATGCCCAGCGTGTTGGCGCTCTCCGACAGCCCTTGGAAACGGACCCCGCTGCGGGTTTCGTAGATGCCGCCGAACACCTCGCCCCCCGCCTGGTATTCGTTGTACTGCATCACCGCCGCCGCCGCGCCGACGGCGGCCGCCAGAACGATGGTCCAGCACAGCGCCAGCAGGTCGCGGCGCGACGTGATCGTATCCCCCACCATGATGCCGAGGGCCAGCAGCATCGCGACCCGGATGGCCTCCGACATGGCCGTCGGGAAATCCACCGCGAACAAGGCGCCGATGACGGTCACGGCGAGAAACAGGAGGATGGGAATCGCCACGTCGCCGGAAGACAGCAGAATCGATTTGCGGAATCCCTGGCGGTTCACCAGCCATCCGGCCATCGCAAACGCCCCGACCGCGCGGCCGACGGTCAATCCCGCCGGCAACTGCCCCAGAAAGAGGAATTCGATCTGCAAGGCCCCGATCATGGCCAGCACGCCAACCAACGGCTTGCGGATCGAGGCGTACAGCAGCCCCGCCAACCCCAGCATGAGAAGAATCAGATACACGAACGAAGAACCCCTTCCAGGCGCCGCGCCTGCGCGCGGCGCGAAAATCCGGCCAGATATTCCCGGTCCACGTCCGCCGTGGGCAGCGTCCCCGTGCGCCGCCAGAATTCGAGGGGACCGGCGAGGAAATCGGCCACTTCCTCGGCGGAGCCGCAAGCCCGCCCGATCCGCGCGCGGTGGATGAACCCGTCCAGCGCGTCGTCGTCCCGGGGAATGCCCAGCACCGGTCGGGCGGCCCGCGCGTATTCGAAAATTTTCGAGGACAAAATCCCCTTGGCGTTCGGGGAACTCAGGCTCACCAGCACCGCGGCCGAACCCATCGCCGCCAGCGCCTCGGCATGCGGCACCTTCCCGCGCCGCACCGCGGGGACCGGCAGCCGGTCGGCCCGGCCCAGTCCGAGGCTCTCCGCATCGTTGGCCCCCACCAGCACGATGCGGACTCCCGTCAAATCCACGCCGCGTTGCCGGAGAAGGACCAGTCCGCGTCCGAGCAATTCCGCGCTGCGCCCATCCCCGGGCCGCGCCCCGCCGCAAAACGTGATGTCGAAATGCGATGGATCCGCTTCGCCGACGCGCGCGCCGAACGCCTCCTCGTCGTAGCCGTTGTGGATCACCTCTACAGGAATCTGCAGGCCATAGCGGGTTTCAAGCGCGCGCCGCAGCGGATCGGAAACCGTCACGAGTCGGGCCGCGCCGCGGCACCAGGCCTCGACGCGCGCCGAACGGCGCCGGATCGCCCAGCGGCGCCGCTCCGGATCGAACTCGTCCGGCAAATCGCGCAAATCCGCGACCCACGGAAGGCCGAAGCGCGCGTGAAGACGATGCGCGACCTGCAACGAAGATTCGAATGGATAGGTGGTCAGCATGCAGTCGAAGCGCTCCCGGCCCAGCAACGCAACCGCCTCGGCCTGCACGAGACGCCGCGCCTGGGCGTAGCCATCGCCGAGAAGTCCCGGGAATCCTTTGCGGAGCCGATGTTCCAACCCGGCCGCCAGCGAACCGGGACGGATGGAATGCGGCAGCCAGATGCGGCGATACGGAACCTCCGCCCCTGCGCCTTCGAAACCGCACCGGGCCGGCGGCCGCAGCGCCAGAAGCGTCACGTCCCATCCCTCCTCGGCCAAGTACCGGCAAAACGACTCCCAGCGCCGGGATCCCGGCGTCGCGGCCGGATGCCAATAGGTGCGCAGCGCCAAAACGTTCGGACGGCCCATCGATCAGCCCTCGAACATACCGCTTTTGGCCAGGATTTCCACCAAACGCTCCACGCTGCCGGCGCCTTGATAGGCGTCGGGCCCGTCCTTCGGACGAACGGCGTTCTGCGCGGAACGGACAATCCGCTCCCGATCGCATCCGGCCAGCACGTTCCAGCCTTGCTGGACGGTCTCGACCCATTCCGTCTCCTCCCGCAAGGTGACGCAGGGGACGCGCAGCCAATAGGCCTCTTTCTGGACGCCGCCGGAATCGGTCAGGACGACCGCCGCCTCCGATTCCAGCCGGACCATGTCCAGATAGCCCTGCGGTTCCACCAGCCGCAAATCGCCTGGGACCGGCAAGGACCGGAGTTTTCCGCGCGTCCGCGGATGGACCGGGAAGACGACGGGCAGGCGGCGGGAGACTTCTCCCAATGCCTCGACCACGCGCGCCAGCCGGTCGGGATCGTCGGTGTTCTCGGCGCGATGGATGGTCGCCAAGGCATAGGCACCCGGCACCAAGGACCACCGCGCCAGCGCATCGGACGTCCGCTTGGCCGCCGACGCGGCATGCATCAGCGCCTCGAACATCACGTCGCCGACCCGATGCACGCCCTTGCAAATGCCTTCGGCCGCCAGATGGGCCACGGCCGTCTCGCTCGGGCAAAACAGCAGATCGGCCACGTGGTCCGTCAACACCCGGTTGATTTCCTCCGGCATGCGGCGGTTGAAGCTGCGGAGCCCCGCCTCCACGTGCGCGACCGGGATATGTAGTTTCACCGCCGCCAGGGCCCCGGCCAGCGTCGAATTCGTATCGCCGTACACCAGCACCCGGTCGGGCTTTTCCTTCAGCAAGATTTCCTCGATCGCCGCCAGCATGGCGCCGGTCTGCGCTCCGTGCCCGCCGGAGCCGATGCCCAGATCGTAGTCCGGACGCGGGATGTCCAGCTCGTCGAAAAACACCTGCGACATGTTGCCGTCGTAGTGCTGGCCCGTATGCACCAGCACTTCATGGAAAGACTTGCGCAATGCCCGGCTGACGGCGGCGGCCTTGATGAATTGGGGCCGGGCTCCGACAATGGTAGCGATTTTCCTCACGGCGCCATCCTGTTCATTGGAACAAACCCTTCAACCTTTCGCCGGCCTCGTAAATCCGGCGTTCCACTTCGGGCAAGCGCGCCGAGATCGTTTTGCGGACCTCTTGCCGATGGCTCCACGTTCGTTCGCAACAGGCCCACAAAGCATCCACCGTGCAGTTTTTGCTGGAGAGGCCGACGTCCCGCTGGCCGAAATGATCCAGCAATTCCGCGTATTTGTGATGCCACCCGATCACGACGGTGGGAACGCCCATGGACATGGCGGCTACGATGCCGTGATAGCGACTGGCGACAAACAGGTCGCAGCGGGCCATGGCCCCTTTCTGTTCCGGACCGGAATGGTTTTCCGCCGGGAAAATGCGGACGTCCGCCTTGCATTGGACCCGCTCCAGGACGTCTCTGGCCACGGCCCGGTCGTCGTAGCGTCCGTCCGACAGCTCGTTGGGAAACAGCAGCACCTGCGCCTTCCATTGCCGGATCGCCCGGTCGCACAACTCTGCGATCAACGCTAGATAGGGCGTCGGCGATTTCCATTGGCGGACGATCTGGTGGCTGACGGATACGCCCAGGCAGGGCCGCGCGGAATCCAGCCCCTCCACCCCGACGGGTCGGCTGGGCATCAGGAATCCCGTGTCGGGAGCGACGACCAGTTTCCGGCCATCGACGCCGCAATCCAACAGGTATTTTTTCGACTGTTCTTCCCGGCAATAGACCAGCGAACACTCCCGTCCCAGCGACCGCCGCGCGGCCATCCGCACCCAGCGCCCCTCCATCGGTCCATAGCTGGCCGTGTAGTGCACCGCCGGAACGCCCAACCAGGACGCCGCGCGAATCAAGGGCTTCGCGAAAACGGCCCCCGTAAAATTCATCTTGGAAAGCCGGTCGCTGAACTCGATGCCCCAGGCATCCACGAACAAATCGGCCGTCCGGATTTCTTCCAGCAGCGCCGCCTCCGGGGAATCGGCCGGGCCCGGACCGCCCAGCCATTTGCATCGCCAGGAAGCCGCCAGGAATTTCTTCGGATCCGGCTTGCCTTGCACGATGCGGACGTCGGGATGGTCCGGGTCCGGATCCGATCCGCCGGGCGGAACGGGTACGGCCTCGTGGTAGACGATCTCGCACTCCGGAAACACCCGCCGGAACACCCGGACGATTCCGTGAAAAATGGACGGGCCGCCCAGGTTCATTCGCCGCGCGGCGCCGGATACGACGATCTTCATTGGGCTTCCTTCTCCGCCGGCCTCGCGTCCCGCTTTTTCCAACGAAGAACCTTCGCGATCGTGCGGCGCAACGCGCCCATTCCCCTGCGCATTCCGGCCAGAGGTCCGCGCACGCAGCAGCAAGAGAGCCAGAGCAACGGCCAGATCCAGCGCCGGTGGCTATGGAAGGTCCACCGATAGGATTGAGCCTGGCGAATCATCTGCGGAGTGGCCGGATAGTTCCTTCCGAACGCAGGAACGGGATGACCCTTCGCCTTCCAGAGGACCATCCGCCCCGCGACGCCGGCTTTGTAGCGGTAGTTCTGCGCCCGGCCCGCCTGCTCTTCCGAAAAGGCTTCCACGTGGATGCACCCGGCATCGCGGGCCGACCGGACCAATTCCTCTCCCGCGGAGGTCCGCACGACGCTCCACGAAACCCCGTCGCGGTATTTCGCCCGCATTTCGGGCAGATGCGGATCGGCGAAGGAGACGTCCGCCAGTTCGCACGTCTGGTCGGGACAGACCAGGCACCGCGGAATCATGAAATCGTAGTGGAAGGCGGAAGCCAGCCGGGCGCGCCGGCTGGCGCGGGGTTCGCTCGTGGCGCGCCGGAAACGGCGCACCTGCCGATCGGTGCGAATCTCGATTTCCCCCGGCCATCCCCCCGCCCGATAGCGGATGGAACGAACGGCGGACGGGCGGATCCGATGGCTCCACAGGAAATACTCCGTGCCCAGATAGGTGTTTTCATTGGCGCAGAACAGCCCCAAGGCATACCGCACCCGCTCGCGCAGGATCGGATCCAGGGCCTGCCATTTCCGGAGGGCGTGGATCTCGCAGGGCAAGCCCACGACCGCATAGGCGCCCGGCCGTTCCCGAATCTCGCGCAAAACGACGTTCATCGCCGCCGGACAATATTTCGATCCGCTGGCGGCAACGATCTCTTCCCGGCTCCGGGCCACGAATGGACGGGTCCGCAACGGCGAATCCGGATCGTGGCCGAGCACCACTGCCCCGTCGATCCGCTTGGTTTCCAAGGCGTGGGCCAGCAAGGCGGTGATCAGGCCGCCCGAAGCGCCTTGAAAACGAATCTGCTCGTCGCAAGCGTATCCCCAGCAGAGCTCCCGATATCGCCCGAACTTTTCGTGCCGATGGTCCGCATCCACGAATCGGTCGGCCAACCCGTCGATTGGGACCTCCCGCCCGGGACAGACTTTCAGGCACAGTCCGCAATCCGTGCAGGCCGCCGGATCCAAAACCGGCCGATAGATTCCCCGGCCCGAGTCCAGCTCGATATGCAACGCCCCGGCCGGACAAGCCGCCGCGCAGGTGCCGCAACCCATGCAATTCCCCTCGCGGACGACCTCCGCGACGGTGGAATTGCGGACGATTTCCGCCGCTCTTCCGGAAGAATTATTGGTTTGCATGGCCGACATATCGCGCACCTAGCGGAATCGTTCCGCCACCTTGCTCCACGCCCGGCGAACCTCGACTTGCAGCGGCGCAACGCGGAAGGCCCACGCCGCGGCGGCAAGCGCACCCCCAAACACCGCGGCGTTGGCGCCCAACGTCCAGACGTGAGACCATTTCACCGGCAACAGTCCCAGCAGAAAGACCGGGAGAGCGGCCAATAGAGACACCCCCAGCAGCTGGAAAACGCCGCCGAAGGGAACCACCTGCCACCAGCGGCATCCAACGGAATGGCTGATGACGGCGAAGTTCCAGGCGCAGTTGATCGTGTACAGGCAGATGATGGTCGAGATGATCGCCCCCATGTATCCCATCCAGCGCACGAGGAGGATGCTCAGGATCAAATTCGCGCACAACCCGGCCAGCGTCCGGTACAGGATGACGCGGGTTTTCCCCAACGCCATCAAGAAGGAACCCCAGTGGACGATCCGGATGGGCAGGATCAGCAGGTACAGTTGGAACGGCAGCACGCTGCCGGCGTACCTCGAGGAAAACAGCGTGAGGATGAACGGCTCCGCGCTGGCCAGGAGAAAGACCATCGTCGGGATCAGGATCGCCGCCGATTTCACGGCCGCCTGCCGGAACAGCGCCAGGGCGGCGGCGGAATCGCCGGCCGCGACCATCCGGCGCAGATCGGGCTGGATGACGGCCGCGATCGATCCCGTGACGATGCCGACCAGCGGAATCTGGATGGCCCCGTTGGAATAGACCGCGAACTCTTCCGGCGCGCACATGGAGGAGACGATCAGCTTGTCGAGCTGGACCGAGATGGCCCCCATCGCCGAGGCGCCGACCAGCGGAATGCTGTAGCCCACCATCCGCTTCATATTGCTCCACCGGGGGCGCCAATCGTCGTTGGGCACCGCCCGGAGCATGAGGAAAATGGCGGCCAACCCAAACGCGATGCTGGCCCCGACCCGGACCAGGATCATCGACTCCGGGGTTTTCCACAGGAGACAGGCCGCGATGATGCTGGTCGTCAGCAGCAAACTGGTCAGGACGTTGTAGACCGTGAGCTTCTGCACCTGGTTCTGGACCACCATGACGGAGGCCAGCAACCCGGCCGGCAGCATGACGATCGGCAGCGGAACCAGATAGGCCAATGTGGCGACGATGGCCGGATTCGAAAACCGCTTGGCCAGAAGATGGTTGCCGCCCAGGGCGATGAACACCGCATAGAGCAGGCCCATCCCCGCCATCAGCAGCAACCCGTCCACGACCACGCCCCGGACGCGTTTTTTTTCCGTGGGCAGAAAGTAGTAGATGCCGGACGCCACCCCCAGGGAAAGCAGCGGCAAAAGCACGTCGTAGGCCAGCAGGGTCTGGCGATAGGTCGCCAGATCGGCCATGCTGAGAACGCGCGAAAGAACCATGCCCGAGACCAGCGCCACCATCGTGGTCAACGCTTGTCCGAGCGACAGGGCAAATACCTTGCTGGTCCGGGAGGTGGTCATGGCTGGGCGCGGAACATCCGGCGCGCGAAAGGGAAAACCGGCTTCAACGCTTGAATTCGTCGTAGGCCTTGGCGCCTTTCGACCATTCGGGAGGCAGGGAACTCTCTTCGTCCAGATCGAGGCAGCGAAGGGCGCCCGCATCGAGGCGGTAGCGGAAACCGGACTCCGGACACGTCATCACTCCGTCTGGGTCCGGATTCTTCAGGACATGGCCGTGCCGGCTCATCCAGCCCTTCTGGCGGGCCGGATTGCCCATCATCAGGGCGTAGTCGGGCACGTCCTTCGTCACCACGCTGCCGGCGGCGATGAAGCAGTAGCGGCCCAGCGTGGTGCCGCACACGATCGTGGCGTTGGCCCCGACGGTGGCGCCCCGCCGGATGAGGGTTCTCTCGTACAGGCTGTGGCGGTTGACCTGGCTGCGGGGATTGGTCACGTTGGTCAGCACGCAGGACGGCCCGAGAAACACGTCGTCCTCGATCGTCGCCCCCGTGTAGAGGGAAACGTTGTTCTGCACCTTGACGTTGTTGCCGATCGTCACGCCGCCGTCGACGTTCACGTTTTGCCCGAAGACGCAGCGCTCGCCGATCTTGGCCCCCTTCATCACGTGGCTAAAGTGCCAGATTTTGGTCCCGGCGCCGATTTCGGCGCCGTCATCGACGTAGGCCGATTCGTGCTTGAAGAAGGCGGTTGATGGTGGATGGTTGGTGGTTAGTGGTTCGGTCATGGTTTTTCCTTCAATGATCGGATCAGTCCATTGATAAGCCGCTTGACGCTGGTCAGGCTGGCCATCTGGTCTTCGGATGCCGAAAGGTAGCCGAGTTTCTCCGCCAACAGCAATTGGGTTTCCAGTTCAGAAGCCGATCCGCGCGCGATATGGAGAAATTGGAGGAATTCTTTCGAACCAGCACGAGAAGCGCCTTCCGCTATGTTTGAAGGAATGGACACCGCCGCCCGCCGGATCTGGCTGGTCAATCCAAACAGTTCTTCCTTGGGGAAACTCCGGGTGCCTTTGTACACTTCTTCGACAAGCCCCATCGCCATCCGCCATGCTTCCAGATTTTGGTAATCACTCATGGGATCATTCGGTTCGGCCACCGTCCACCAACCACAAACCAGCGTCTAATACGACAGCATTTCCATCAGCCGGATTCCCGACAGCACGTCTTCCTTCGAAGGGAACATGGCCCAATTTTCTTCGACGACGTACCGGTACAGCGCGTTGTGCCCCTTGCCGTATTGGTGGTCCAGCTTGAAATCCAGGTCCGGCTTCTCCATGCCCTGCACGTTCCAGAAATCGATCTGGTTCAGGTTGGTTCCCGAAAGGCGGATGGTTCCTTTTTCCGCGACCAGGGTGAATTCCGTCGCAAAGTTCTTCTCATAGACGTCCACCGTGGCGTTGATGGTGCCCACGACCCCCGATTTGAAGCGAAGCACGGCGGACACGCTGTCGTACACTTCGAATCCGCGCAAGGTGCCCCCCTCCCCTTTGTGCGACTCCACTTCGCCGAAGAAGTAATGGACCATGTCGACGTAGTGGCTGGCCTGGGTATACAGGACCCCGCCATCGAATTCGGACGTCCCGTGCCAGCCGATTTTGAAATAGTCGTCGTTGCGGTTCCACAGGACGTTGCAGATGAATTGGTGGATCTTTCCCAGCCGGCCGCCGTCGATCAACCCCTTCACGAAGGCGACCAGCGGGTTGTATCGGTTCTGGTAGACCGGCAGCAAGACCTTGCCGGCCTTTTCCACGCGCCGATAGACCTCGTGGGCCTCGCGCAGGGTCAACGACAACGGCTTTTCGCAGATGACGTGGGTGGCGTCCGTCAGTTCCGCCACGTTGGAGACGTGGCGGGGGTGCAGCCCCGAAGGCGTCAGCACCGCCACGACGTCCGCGCCGCGGATCTGGCGGTAATCCGTCACGTAGGGCACGCCCAGCCGCTCGGCGGCGGCCTTCGCCTTGGCTTCGACCTTGTCGCAAACCAGGACGATGCCAACCCCCGGATTCGCGGCGATGGCTTCGACGTGGCGTTCCATGATTCGGCCGCAACCGACCAATGCGATTCTTTTCATCTTGCTTCTCCTGAGCCGCGACGGCGGCATTTCCCCGCCGACCTATAATCTTCCGTCCACCTGTTCGCGGCCGAGGAACGCCTTGATGTCGAAAACGACGACCTTCCCCTTCTCGATCCGGGTGAAATCCAGCGTTCGGAACTTCTCGTGGGCCACGGCCAGCACCACGGCGTCGTAGCCGCCGAACGGCGTCTGGGCATCCAAGGCCGGCAACAGTTCCATCCCGTATTCGTGCCGCACGTCCTCCGCATCGGCCCAGGGGTCGTAGGCGGCCACGTCGCAGCCGAACTCCTTCAACTCGCGGATCACGTCCACCACGTGCGAATTGCGGATGTCCGGGCAGTTTTCCTTGAAGGTGATGCCCAGCACCAGCACCTTGGCGCCCTGCACGCGGTGCCCTTTCCGGATCAGGAGCTTGACCACGCGGTTCGCCACGTGCGCGCCCATGTTGTCGTTCAGCCGCCGTCCGGCGAGGATGATCTCCGGGTGGTATCCCAGCGATTCGGCCTTGTGCGTCAGGTAATAGGGATCGACCCCGATGCAATGGCCGCCGACCAGTCCGGGGCGGAACGGAAGGAAATTCCATTTCGTGCCGGCCGCTTCGAGCACGTCCTGCGTATCGATGCCCACGCGCTCGAAAATCAGCGCCAGTTCGTTGACGAAGGCGATGTTGATGTCGCGCTGGGAATTCTCGATGACCTTTGCGGCCTCGGCCACCTTGATGCTGGAGGCCAGATGCGTGCCGGCGACGATGATGGAGGCGTAGAGGGCATTCACCGCCTGCCCGATTTCGGGAGTGGAGCCGGACGTGATTTTCTTGATTTTCGAGACGGTGTGGACCTTGTCGCCGGGATTGATGCGCTCGGGGCTGTAGCCGCAGAAGAAATCCCGGTTGAACTTGAGGCCGCTGAATTTTTCGAGGATCGGCACGCAATCCTCCTCCGTGCAGCCGGGATAGACGGTGCTTTCGTAGACCACGACGGCGCCCGGCTTGAGCGCCTGGCCCACCGTTTCGCTCGCCTTGACCAGCGGCGTCAGGTCGGGCCTTTTGTGGCGGTCGATCGGCGTCGGCACCGTCACGATGAAAACGTCGGTCGACTTCAAATCCTCGATCCGGCCGGAAAACGACAGGCGCGCGGCCCGGCGAAGCTCCTCGGACGTCGTTTCAAGCGTCCGGTCGCGGCCGGCCCGCAACTCGTCGAGCCGCCGGGCGCTGACGTCGAATCCCACGACGGGATAGCGCTTGCCGAACTCGACGGCGAGCGGGAGCCCGACGTAGCCGAGGCCGACGACGGCGAGGCGCGCCTCGCGCGATTCGATCCGAGACAGAAGAGATGCGGCATTCGTTTCCATGCGGTTGGTTCCTAACGTTCGGCTTCCTGCGCGGCCGCCGCCGAAGCGGCGGCGGCGTAGGTGCCATAGTGTTTTCGATAGTGGTAGTACGGACCATATCCGTGATAGGCGAATCGGGAATGGTCCACGTCGGTCATGACGACGGCGATGGCGTGGACGCCGACGTCCTGGAACCGCCGGATGGTATGCCGGACGGCGCGCTTTCGGCTGATGGCGGAACGCGCCATGACCAGCACGCAATCGGCCAGGCCGCCCAGCGACAGGGCGTCGCTCACGATACCCAGCGGCGGCGCATCGATGACCACCCGGTCGAAGTTCGCCCGGGCCCAGGCGAACAGGTTGGCCACCTTCTTGCCGCCCACCAATTCCGCCGGCCGCGCCTCGCCCGTCGCGCGGGAGGCGACGACGCTGAGGTTGTGGCATCCCGAGGGGTAGACGATTTCCTCCGGATTCCCCTGTCCATCGGAGAGATAGTCCAGCAACCCCTTGTACCCCGCCGGCATCGGGAAGATTCCCCCCACCCGGGGACGGCGCAGGTCGAAATCGATCAGCAGGGTCTTCTGGCCGTTGAGGGCGCTGGCCGTGGCCAGATTGCAGCAGGTCGTCGTCTTGCCTTCTTCCGGCAACGAACTGGCCACCAGAACGACCCGGGTATGGTCGCGATAGGCCGCCGAGTCCAAAACGCTGCGAAGGCCCGCGAACGCTTCGGCCATCTCCACCCAGGCGTGCGACAGCGAAGCCGTTGCGATTTCCTTCCGGTTCCGGGTTCTGACGTGGGGGATGACGGCCAGAATCTTGATGCCCGCACCGGTTTCAACGTCGCCGGCCCCCATGACACGGTCTTCGAGCAAATCGGAGAGGAAGGCCAGGCCAAACCCGATCCCCAGCCCGATCAGCAGGGCCAGAAACAGGATTCGCGCCGGGCGCGGCTGGACCTGGATGGGCACCGACGCGCTTTCGACCAACCTAACGGTGGCCGTGTTTTCGTCGGCGGACAGCCGCGCTTCCTGGATCCGGAACAGCACGCCCAGATAGGAGGAATCCGCC
>JBFXHR010000003.1:0-116190 GCA_050176815.1 Kiritimatiellia bacterium | reverse complement strand
GCCTCGGCCGCGCCCTCCTCGACCAAAACCGCCCCGCCGACGCCCTCAAGGTCTTTCGCCGCATGGATGCCCTCTTCCCGGACGACCCCGACGCCCCCGACGCCCTCGCCACCGCCCTCTCCCGACTCCCCGACCTCCGCCGCGCGCACGTCGCCGAAGGCCTCGCCTTCGCCGAACGGGCCGCCCAGCTCCGCCCCGACGCCCCCGCCGCCTGGCACGTCCTCTCCATCCTCCGCCATCTCGACGGCGACTATTCCGCCGCCGCCGATGCCGCCCGCCGCGCCGTCGAACTCGACGCGCAACACCCGTCCGACCCCGAAACGACCGCCCGCTACCAGCAACAGGAGACCGCATGCAACGACGCCCGATTGGTTTTCTCGCCCTTGGACTAGCCCTCGCCCTCGCCGCCGCCGCCCGCGCGTTCGCGCAAGACGCCGGCCCCGCCGACGCCCCCGTCGTCTATCCCGTCGGTTCCGAGCCCCAGCCCGAGCCCTCGCCCGTCCGCTGGGAAGGCCCCGTCGCCATTCTCGGCGCCGTGCGCCTCGATTCCGCCACCAAGACCGTCACCGCCACCGGCTGGGTCAACCAGATCGAAGGCCCCATCGAAGTCCTCGCCTGCGGACCCGAAGGCAAGGTCCACGAATCCGTCTTCGTCCTCGCCCTCAACCCCCTCGACCTGCAGGCCGCCCTCCTCCTCGCCGGACTCAAGGGCGGCGAACCCATGGCCGAAATCGGCCAGGGCCCGCCCCGCGGCGACCCCGTCGACGTCTTCGTCGACTGGCAGGAAGGCGGCGAAGCCAAAACCGCCCGCGCCGAATCCTTCGTCTGGAACCTCGAAGCCAACGCCGCGCTGCCCGAAACCTCCTGGACCTTCACCGGCTCCGTCGTCAAGGACGGCCAGTTCAAGGCCCTCGCCGAGGAATCCCTCGTCGTCACCTACTGGGACCCCTACGCCATCGTCAACCTCCCCCTCCCCTGCGGCGCCAACGACGAAATCCTCGCCGTCAACACCAACGCCGCCCCCCCCTACCAGACCCCCGTCGCGATCCGCTTCGTCCCGCGGTAGTTTTACGTACGACGTACAACTTTTTTACGTACGACGTAAAATCGGCGAAAAAGTTTTACGTACGTAAAATTTTCTCCTACGACGGGATGAACTCCGCGGTGCGCATCCCCTCGCGCTGGCGCGCCGCGCGGAAGGCGCCGCGGACTTGCTCTTTCACCTCCAACGGCCCGCGGAGCCCCGCCAGCTCCAGCCGCGGCGCGGTGTCGTCGGTCGACAGCACCACGACCGTCCCCACCCCGAGCATCCGGTCGAGCACGCCCTGGCGGAGGGCGACGTCCTTCACGCGGAAGAGTTCGACCTCTTCCAGTTCTTTTGCGATCAGCCCTTTTTGCACGAACAGGCGCTGCGTCGTCAGCCGGTAGCGCGTGGAGGCGACTCGATACCACGCGCGCAGCAGCAGCAACAGCCCGATCCCGGCGACCGGCAACAGCAGAATGCCCCAGACCATCAGGCCCAGATACGCCCGGTACGCGGGCTTCACCTCGAAAATCGGATATTCTTCCGCCGGCACCGGCGGTTTCGGAAGGCGCTCGTTCATGGGTTCCCGGGGTTGGGTACTGTTTTATAAAACATGGTCCGTTTTCAAGTTCGGGCCGTCCGGGCGGCCATTTCGCGCGCAAAGACCGGCAGGCGCGGATCGCGCGCGCCCATCACTAAAAGCGTGTCGCCCGCGCGCGCCTCGCGCGCCCATTCCGCGCCGAGCGTTTCGTAGTCCTCCGCCAGCGCCGCGGCCACGCCGCGCGCCTTCAGCTTCTCCGCCAGCTCGGCGGAGCCCACCGACCGGTCCGCCGTGCCGCCCGCGTCGTACACCGGCAGGAGCCACAGCTTGTCCTGCGCGCGGCAGACCGACGCGAACGCGTCCGCCAGCGGTTCCATCATCGCCCGCAGCGGCCCGTAGCCGTGCGGACGCCACGCCCCCAGCACGCGGTTGCCCGGCGCCGAAACCGCCGCCCACGCCGCCGCCAGCTTTGCCGGATTGTGTCCGTAGTCGTCCACCACGCGCACCCCCCCGCCCGCGTCCACCCGCTCCAGCCGCCGCTGGATGCCCCCGAACCGCGCGAGCGCTTCCGCAATCTTTTCCGGCGCGAATCCCAGTTGCGCGCACAGTTCCGCCGCCAGCAGCGCGTTCAGCGCGTTGTGCGCCCCCGGCGGCCGCACGGCCAGCTTCAACCCGCGCCACGCCACCGCAAAGCCGGCCGCCGTCCGTTCAGGCGGCGCCGACATCTCGACGATTTTCGCCTTCGGTCGCCCGAGGACCGCCGCCACGCCCGCGCCGCACACGATTCCCGTCTTCACCTGCGCCGCGTAGGCGCGGAACAAATCCTGCACCTCCGCCAGCGTGAAATGATCCTGCGAGACGTTCGTCAAGATCGACCATTCCGGAGAAAAATCCAGCAGCGAGCGGTCGCTTTCATCCACCTCGAGCACCCACGGGGCGTGTTCCCCGCCGCGCCGCACGTTGCCGACGCGCATGGCGCCGGCCCAGTCCACCAGCGCGCCGCCGTTCACCACCGCCGGATCCGCGCCGAGCTGCTCCAGCGTCCAGCCCAGCATCCCCGCCGTCGTGGTCTTGCCGGCCGTGCCCGCCACCGCCAGCACCGTCCGCCCCTTCGCCAATTCCGCCAGCATCTCCGCGCGGTGCCGCAACGGCACCCCGGCCTTCCTCGCCGCGACGAATTCCGGATTGCCCTCCTCGATGGCCGTGCTGTAGACCACCGCCTCCGTGCGCGCATCCACCGCCGAACCGTCCTGCCTCGCGATCTCCACGCCCGCCGCGCGCAACGCGCCGAAAACCGGCAAGTCCAGCCCCTGGTCGAAATAGCGGTCGGACCCCGTCACCCGATCGTGCGTCCAGCGCAGCGCCTGCGCCAGCGCGCTCATCCCCACCCCCGCCACCCCCGCCACGTGCACGTGCCCGCCCATCGACGCGCTCACGAATCCTCGGCCGACGGATTGCCCTGCGGCCAAATGAACGCGCGGGCCGACAGCCCGCCGCCTTCCTCCACCTGCAGGTGCGCGCCGCGCACGGTGCCCTTCAGATGCCCCCCCGCGCGGATCGACACCAGCCCCGACGCCTCGACGTCCGCCTCCAGCGTCCCCAGCAGCTCCAGGTGGTGCACCTGCAGCTTGTACTTGAACCGCATCTCCTTGCCCGCCGCGACGCGCAGGTTGCGCATCGCCAGCTGGCGCGGGTTCGGGTTCGCCTCGCCGCCCAGCTCCAGCCACTGCGTGCATTCGATGGACGAGTTCTCGTCCATCCCGCCTTCGAGGATCATGTTGCCGGCCCAGATGCGCACGTTCTCCAGCCGCCCAGTCGGCCGGACAATGACGCTTCCTCCCGTCTTGATCTCCTCGGACCACGGGCGGTCGATCACGTAGTCGCCCAGATCGATCTTCTCGCGGCATTTCGAGCAGTAGATGGTGCGGGTCGTGCCCGACAGCTTGAATTCGTAGCCGCACTTGAAGCAGCGGATCGTCCGTTTCGTCGGCTCGATCGTCTTGACGATGTGCGGGCTGTCCTTCGGCAGCGCCGCCGGCGGCGGATGCGGCGACGGCTCCTCCGCCGGCCGGCGCATGCCCGGCTTCGGCAGCGCGCCGTCGTGCTGCGCTTTCGCCAGCGACTGCACGACGGAATAGCCGTCCATCATCTTTGCTTTTTTATCCGCCACGTCCGAATCCTTCCGCCCTGCGCGCGCCGCGCCGCCCCGCGTTCGCGGGACCGCCCGGGCGTTTCAACGGAAAAAGAAACTTCAGCGCTGCGGAACGGCCGGGGGCGGAACCGGCGACGGCGCCGCGTTCGGATTCACTTCCGAACGGCCCACGAACGTCACGCCGTCCTCCACCGACAGGCGGCGCGCCTTGATGTCGCCGTTGACCGTCGCGGTCGCCTTCATCTCGATCTTGTCCTTCGCGAGGATGTTGCCGCTGATCTTGCCTTCGATCGTGACGGACGTCGCCGTGACGTTGCCCTTCACCTGCGCGTTTTTGCCGAGAATGGCGTTGCCGCCGCACTGCAGCTCGCCTTCCAGCTTGCCGTCCAGACGGACCGTTCCGCTGCTCTTGATCGTACCGGTGATTTCGACGTCCGATCCGATGAGGGATTCATGTGTTTCGTTGGCCATGGCTTGTTCTCCTGGGTTGCACCTTTTTTTTCTTTGGAAGCGGATTATGCCTCCCCCGAACCGTTCGGACAAGCGCCACTTGCCCGGACGTCCGGAATTCTTTATCATGCCCCCCATGAATCCGCGCGCCATCGCCTCCGGAATCGCCGGCCTGTGCCTGCTGGCCATCGCCGCATGGCTCGTCCCCTCCCCCCGCCTCCGGCCCCGCCCCGAGCTGCCCGAAATCGAACCCTTTGCGGCCGGGGAGCGCGTCGCCCTGGTCGTCCCCGAGCCCGAAAACTTCCCCGCGCCCGACGGATTCGGACTCGTCCAGCGCGCCCGCGCCGCCGGCGCGGAAGTCCGAATCTTCGTCCCCGGCGAATCCCTCGAAGCGTTCGCCCCCACCCGCATTTACCAACCCTACCCCTGGCCCTACGTCCCCGCCGGCTACCACCCCGACCAGTGGCCCGCCCTGCCCCCCGCCGAAAAAGGTTCCGGCAACGATTGGCGCATGCTCGTCCTCTCCCCCGAAGAGCAAGCGGCCCAGAACGCCGCCGTACTCGCCGCCGCCCGCGCCCTCCGCGCCCGCGGCGCCGACGATCCGCAAGGCACCCGCGAAGCCGCCCTCCTCTCCCGCGCCCGCCGCGCCGAAATCTACCTGCCGATCGAGCCGTAAGGCGAAAGCGCTCCCTCCCCTTGCGGAGACGGAGCGCCCTTGGCCCGTTCGCCGGATTCTACAGCGTATACACCGTCTCCGCGGCGACGATGGAAATGCCGGCTTTCTGCAGGGCGGCGAGGGCGGCGTCGATCTTCTCGAACCGGAAGACGACCAGGGCTTTTTCGGTCGCCCGGCTCACGAACGCGTACATGTACTCCACGTTCAGGCTCGCCCGCGACAGCACGTCCAGGATGCCGGCGAGTCCGCCGGGATGGTCCGGCACTTCCACCGCCAGCACTTCCGTCGTCGACACCGTGTGCCCCGTGTCCCGCAGCGCCTTCACGCACGTGTCCACGTCGTCCACGATCAGCCGCAGGATGCCGAAGTCGCTGGTGTCCGCCAGCGACAGCGCGCGGATGTTGACGCCGGCGCGGCCCACTTCCTTCAGCACGCTCGCCAGCCGGCCCGACCGGTTTTCCAGAAACACCGAGATTTGACGCACTTTCATGGGCTCGCTCCTTGGTTAGGTCAGTTTCCGCAGGTCCTGCACGCGCTTGGCCTTGCCCAGCGTGCGCTCGATCGTCTTCGGCTCCACCAGCGTGATCTTCGCGCTCACGTTCAGCATCGCCTTGATCTGGCGGTGGATGAGGTCGCGCAGCGTTTCGAGACCGCGCACTTCGTCGCTGAACAGCTTTTCCGTCACCTCCACCTTGATCTCCATGGTGTCGAGGTTGCCCTGGCGGTCCACGATGATCAGGTATTGCGGATGCACGCCCTCGATCCGCACCAGCACGTCCTCCACCTGCGACGGGAACACGTTGATGCCGCGGATGATGAGCATGTCGTCGGTGCGGCCCATCAGGCGCCGGATGCGCCGCCCGGTGCGCCCGCAGGGGCACGGGCCGTCGTCCAGGATCATCGTGATGTCGCGCGTGCGGTAGCGGATCAGCGGCACGCCTTCCTTCGTGAGGCAGGTGAACACCAGCTCGCCCTTCTGGCCGTCGGGCAGCGGATCGCCCGTGGCCGGGTCAATGATTTCGGGATAGAAATGGTCCTCGAACACGTGCAGGCCGTTTTGCTCAAGGCACTCGTTCGCCACGCCCGGGCCGGCCACTTCGGAAAGGCCATAGATGTCCAGCGCCTTCAGCGGCAGCAGTTCCTCGATGTGCTTGCGCATCGCCTCGGTCCACGGCTCGGCCCCGAAGTTGCCCGACTTCAGCGGCAGCTTCATCAGGTCCACGCCCATCTGCGCGGCCACCTCCGCGATCTGCAGCGCGTAGCTCGGCGTGCAGCACAGGACCGTCACCCCGAAATCCTTCATCAGCATGATTTGCTTTTCGGTATTGCCCGCGGACATCGGCAGGGCCGCCGCCCCGAGCTTTTCCGTCCCGTAGTGCATGCCCAGACCGCCCGTGAACAGGCCGTAGCCGTAGGCGATCTGCACCGTGTCGTCCGCCGTCGCCCCGCCGCACGCCAGCGACCGCGCCGCGCACTCCGCCCAGTTCTCGACGTCGTTGCGCGTATAGCCCACCACGGTCGGCTTGCCCGTCGTCCCCGAACTCGCGTGAATGCGCACGATCTCCCGCTGCGGCACCGCGAACATCCCGAACGGATACTGGTCGCGGAAATCGGTCTTCGTGGTGAACGGCAGCTTGGCGACGTCCTCGATGCGCCGGACGTCTTCCGGCCTCACGCCTTTTTCCTGCATCCGCGCCCGGTAGAACGGCACGTGGTCGTAGGCGCGCTTCGCGAGGTCGTGCAGCCGCTGGCCCTGCAATTTGCGCAGTTCGCCAACCGGCATCGCTTCGGCTTGGGGATTGAACATCGGGATCTCCTTCTCGTTACGCCGGAGAATGCTGGACCTTGCGGCCGTTTTCTGTCGAGCCAAAATCCGGCGGCCGCCTCATTTTTCTTCCGCGCCCCGCAGAATCGCTTCCGCCATCCGCGCCGCCACCCGGCCCACGAGGCCCAGGCTTTCCGCCGAGATCTTGTCCATTGCGTCTTCCGGCGTGTGCCAATAGTCGTTTTGGCCCGGCGCGCTTCCGAAGTGGAAATCGATCAGGTCGATCGCCGGCACGCCGCGCTCGAAAAACGCCACGTGGTCGTCGCCGACCGCGTAGGGATAGAGCTGGAAATGCTTTCGCGCGCCTTCCGCCCGGGCCGCTTCGAACGCCAGCGACGCCAGCCGCGGCGTGCTGTTGCGCGGAATCGTGATCGTCAGGTCCCGGTCCCCCACCATGTCCAGCAGGATCATGGCGGCGACGTTCGACAGGCTCCCGTCCGCTTCCATCGTTTCCGCCAGATGCCGGCTGCCGTGGAATCCGTCGTTCGGCCCGTATTCCACCATGCATTCCTCCCCGTCGAAGAACGCGAACCGGATTTCCATCGGATGCGGCGCGGCTTCCCGGAACCCGCGCGCCAGTTCCAGCAGAAGCCCGGTACTGGACCCCGAATCGTTCGCCCCCTCGAAATTCTCAATGCCGACCTTCGTGTCGTAGTGCGATCCGAACAGGAGAATCTTTCCGCCGGTTCCCGGAATCCGCCCCAGCACGTTTCGGAAGACGGTATCCGGGCCCTTCGGCGACGCCTCCCGGAACTCCTGGATTTCCGCCTCCAGTCCGATCTCTTCCAGCCGTTCCCGCAGATCATTCGCCGCCTTCTCCGCCCCGGGCGTCCCCGCATCGCGGGGCCCCAGCTCCACGAATCGACGCACGTTCTCCAGCGCCGCCTCTCCCGACACGTCGAACCGCGCCGCGGACGCCGCGGCTTGCGGCGCCGCCGGCGGCGGTTTCCCGCAGCCCGCCAACCCCCAAAGGGCAACCGCCAATATTCCCGCCGTCCATTTCCGATTCATGCGGACATTCTATGCCCTGCACCTTCGAAAGAAAAGCCTGCGCGTCCCGATCCACCCGTGCCCGCCCCCGGCGGGTCAAGCGCTAAACCCGGGCGCCGGCCAAATTTTCACTTCCCCGCCGCGCAAGAACTCCCCTATACTCCCCCGCGTCGTTCGAGTACCCATCCCAAGGAGCCATCCATGAAATTGTGCGAATTCATCCGCCCGGCCAGCCTGCCCGCCGCGCGCGACAACCTGCGCGAACTCGGCGCCAAGGGCATGGCCCTCGCCGGCGGCACCGCCCTCCACTTCATGCAGGACCATACGCCCGTCACCGCCGTGGACATCACCCGCCTCGGCCTTTCCTACATCCGCCCCGACGGCGATTTCTACCGCATCGGCGCCACCACCCCCCTCTCGGACATCCAGCGCTACCGCGCCCCGCGCTGGGCCATGCACGAAATCTGCCGGCGCATCGCCACCCACCAGATCCGCAACGTCTCCACCCTCGGCGGCAACGTCTGCCGCGTCTTCCCCTGGGCCGACCTCCCCGTCGTCCTGCTCGCGATGAACGCCCGCATGGTCGTGTATTCCGGCCAGGACGAGGAATTCCCCGCCGACGTCTATTTCAAGACCCAGCCCGCCAAGCGCTTCCTCCAGGGCGATCTCCTCAAGGAAGTCAAGGTGCCCTCCCTCAAGGCCCACCACGGCTTTGGATCCGTCAAGGCCGTCCGCACCTCCGCCGCCTTCAGCATGGTCACCGTCGCGGTCGTCCTCGAACTTGCGGGCCAGAACATCCAGTCCGCGCGCGTGGCCGCCGGCAGCGCCATCCCCTTCCCCCGCCGCCTCCCCGAAGTCGAGGCGGCCCTGGCCTGGAAAGAGGCCACCCCCGAAGTCTTCAAGGAGGCCGCCGCCAAGGCCGGCGCCGACGCCCCCTGGCGCGGACGCGAGGGCATGAGCCCAGAATATTCCCGGCATCTCGCCGAAGTATCGATCTACGACGCGCTGGAGCGGGCCGCCACGTTCGCCCGCGGGAGGGCCGAATAATGAAGAAGAATCCCAACACCGTTTCGTTCACGATCAACGGCGAACGCAAGACCTTCATCACCGAGCCCGACGAGAAGCTCCTCGCCCTGCTCCGCCGCGAGGGCTACAAGGGCGCCAAGTTCGGCTGCGGCCAGGGCACCTGCGGCTCCTGCACCGTCCTGATGGACGGCCGCGCCGTCTATTCCTGCCTGCTCTACGCCATGCAGGCCGAAGGCCGCGAGATCCGCACCGTCGAGAGCATCGGCACCTTCGACCAGCCCGGCGAGTTCCAGCAGGAGCTCATCGACGGCGGCGCCGTCCAGTGCGGCTACTGCATCCCCGGCATGATCATGAGCGCCGAAGCCCTCATGGAAACCGAGACCGTCTTCGACGACGACATCGTCCGCGAATACATGGACGGCAACCTCTGCCGCTGCACCGGCTACGAAAAAATCTGGGCCGCCCTCCGCCGCGTCCTCGACCGCAAGGCGGCCGGGACCGCCGCGAAGGCCAAGAAGTAATTTCCCTCCCCCGAAAGGAACCGCCCATGAGCCTCGAACAAGCCAAGACCTTCAAGCAGGTCAACCACTCCGTCACGAAGGTGGACGCCCGCCAGCTCGCCCTCGGCAAGAATTCCTACGTCGCCGATCTCGCCCCCGCCGACGCGCTCGTCGTCAAGATGCTCTGGAGCCCGCATCCCCACGCGCGCATCCAATCCATCGACGTCTCCGCCGCCGAGAAAATGCCCGGCGTGAAGGGCGTCCTGTGGCACGGCAACGTCCCGCGCAACGTGCACGGCACCGCCGGCCAGGGCTTCCCCGAACCCTCCCCCTACGACACCTTCATGTTCGACACGAAAGTCCGCTACGTCGGCGACCGCGTCGCCGCCGTCTGCGCCGAAACCGAGGCACAGGCCGAAGCCGCCCTCGCCAAGATCAAGGTCGAATACGAATTGCTCCAGCCCGTGTTTTCCATCGACGAAGCCATGGCCGAAGGCGCCCCCGTCATCCACGACGAACCCGAGGCCTACATCCCGATCCCGATCCCCTACGAACCCAAGAAAAACCTCGTCGCCAAGGTCGGCTGCGAAGCCGGCGACTTCGAGAAGGGCCTGAAGGAGGCCGACTTCACCTTCGACGACCTCTACGAGACCCCCTACGCCCAGCACTGCCCCATCGAGCCCTACACCTCCCTCGCCCAGCTCGATTCCTCCGGGCGCATCGTCATCACCACCTCCACGCAGGTGCCCTTCCACTGCCGCCGCATCGTCGCCCTGACCCTCGGCATCCCCGTGCAGAAAATCCGCGTCATCAAGCCCCGCATCGGCGGCGGCTTCGGCTCCAAGCAGGAAATGCTGCTCGAGGACGTCGTCGCGATGTTCGCCCTCCGCACCGGGCGCCCCGTCTTCTGGCAGTTCACCCGCGAGGAGAACTTCCGCACCGGCCGCACCCGCCATCCCATCCGCGTCCGCATCCGCACGGGCGTCAAAAAGGACGGCACCATCACCGCCATCGGCATGGACTGCTGGAACAACACCGGCGCCTACGGCGGCCACGGCCTCACCGTCGTCTCCTGCTGCGGCTCCAAGGTCCTGCCCCTCTACCGCTGCGACAACATCCACTTCCTCGGCCTCGTCTACTACACCAACCTGCCCGTCGGCGGCGCTTACCGCGGTTTCGGCGCCACCCAGGCCTTCTTCGCCATGGAATCCACCGTCGACAAGATGGCCGAAGCCATCGGCATGGATCCCCTCGTCTTCCGCCAGAAGAACCACATCGTCACCGGCGAAGGCTCCCCCGTCTTCCAAGCCCTCGGCGAAGGCAAGGAAGGCCTGCCCATGACCATCGGCTCCTGCGCCCTCGGCGAATGCATCGAAAAGGGCGCCGAAGCCATCGGCTGGAAGAACCGCACCGACTGGCGCACGAAGACCGGCCGCTACCGCCGCGGCATCGGCATGGCCGCCCTCATGCAGGGCTCCTCCATCCCCCACATCGACATGGGCGGCGCCTCCATCAAGATCAACGACGACGGCTCCTTCAACCTCCTCGTCGGCGCCACCGACCTCGGCACCGGCTCGGACACCGTCCTCGCCCAGATCGCCGCCGAAGAACTGTGCACCACCACCGACAAGATGATCGTATACTCGTCGGACACCGACATGACCCCGTTCGACGTCGGCGCCTACGCGTCCTCGACCACGTATCTTTCCGGCGAGGCCGCCCGCAAGGCCGCCGCCGACGCCAAGCGCCAGATCCTCCACACCGGCGCCGAGATGCTCCAGCTCCCCGAAGACCAGGTCCTCTGCAAGGACTCCCACGTGCAGAGCCAGGACGGATCCAAGAAGGTCAGCTACGGCGACATCGCCCTCTACTCTCTCTACCAGCAGAACCAGTACCAGATCATCGGCACCGGGTCGCACATCACCGAGAAATCCCCGCCGCCGTTCGCCGCCCACTTCGCCGAAATCGAAGTCGACACCTGGACGGGGAACATCAAGATCCTCAAGTACGTCTCCACCATCGACTGCGGCACCCCCATCAACCCGGCCCTCTGCGAAGGCCAGACCGAAGGCGGCACCCTCAACGGCATTTCCTACGCCCTCACCGAACAGTACCTGTTCAAGAACGGGCGCATGACCAACGCCTCCTTCGCCGACTACCACATCTTCTCCATGCGCGACAAGCCGCCCATGCAGACGATCATCTGCCGCTCCTACGAGGACACCGGACCCTTCGGCGCCAAGAGCGTTTCCGAAATCTGCATCAACGGCCCCGCCCCCGTCTTCGGCAACGCCATCTACAACGCCACCGGCGCCCGCCTCAACGAATTCCCCTTCACCCCCGAAAAGGTGCTGAAGGCGATTCAGGCCGTCCAACGCTGAGGTTGCCGGCCGGACGCCGGCGGCGCGAACCGATCAAACCGAATTATTCCGCCGCCCCTACGGCCGCCGGACGCAACGGAAGCCCACCAGGTAGTCTTCCGTAGACGGCGAATACAGGTTGTAGCGGTCGGCGCAAAACAGGTAGCTCCCGCCCGTGTTGCAGTTCCCCCCTCGATAGATGCGGCCCGTGCCGGACGATGGACCTTGCGGATCCGTCTGCGCGTCCGCGGTGTAGTCGGCGTACCAGTCCCAGACCCATTCCGCCACGTTTCCGGCCATGTCGTGCAGGCCGTAGCCGTTTGCAGGAAAGCTGCCGACAGGGCTGGTATAGGGCACCGCGCCCTCGTCGTAGTCCGGATGGGGACCCATGGTCGGGCTCGTGTCGTAATAGATGGGGCTGGCCGTGTAGTTCGCCCGCGCATGCTGGATGGTGGAATCGCTCCAGGGGAACCGCTGGCCGGTCCAGACGAAGCGCGCGGCCTTTTCCCACTCCGCTTCCGTCGGCAGGCGGTAGCCGTTGGCCGACCACTGCACGCACTCGTTGGAAATGTCGAGCGAGCCCGTCGCGTAGACGGTCGTCTTGCCGGACGCCGTGTAGTAGCACGGCGTCAGGTTTTCCATCTGGCTGCGCGCGTTGCACCACTTCGCGCAGTCGTACCAGTCCACCGTTTGCACCGGGTGGTTCCGCGCCTTGCCTGCACCGGGATTGTTGAACGCATAGCCATGGTTGGTGGCCCAGGCGTACACCTCGTCCCATTTCGCCTTCGACGTCTCCATCTCGTCCATCCAGAACCCGCTGACAAAAGTGCTGTGCTCCGGCGCCGCCCCGAACACGGTCTCCTCCCCTTGCCAAAACGTCCCGGCATCAATCCACGCCATCCCCCGCGGCGCCTCCGCGCCGGTCGTTTTAACCACGCGATAGAACATTGGCACCGTGGCCGAGTAGTTGTTCCGTCCCCCGAGAATGGTGCCCAATCCGTCGAACGACCGGTGCCACGTTCCGGTGGCGGAGCCCGCCCACTCCACGTAGTACAGCGCATTGGTGTCCACGACGTTGGTCCAGGAAAGCACCCCGTTGCCGGCAAACGACGTGATGACCGCCTCCTGGCCCCGCGCCGTCCCCGCCACGAATCCCGCCGCCACAACCGCGATCCGCCATCCGTTTGCCTTCATCCCGCCCTCCTTTTTCCGGACCGACGCTCCGTCCCTACGCCTTCAGCGTGGCAGACCCCGGGGCGAAAGACAATCCCGCAAAACAGGTTCCCGCGGATTTTCCCCCTCCGCGCCGCCGGACAGCGGTTCGCGGAGCGAAACGCCCCGAACCCGGCTCCGTCGCCGGCCCCACGTCAAAATCCGCCTCGCCCTCCTGCGTCCCGCGGGGTAAAGTCGCGCCCAACTTCTGAATGGCCATGGATTCCGTCCCCGACAGCGCGCCCCTCCGGCAAAGTTCCACCGACCCGATCGGCACCGACGCCATCGGGCCGCTCCTTTTGCGCTTTTCGCTGCCGTCCATCGTGGGCATGCTCGTCAACGCCCTCTACAACGTCGTCGACCGCATGTTCATCGGCTACGGCATCGGGCCGCTGGGCATCGCCGGCGCCACGATCAGCTTTCCCCTGATGTTGGTCACCATCTCCTTCTCGATCCTGGTCGGCGTGGGCGCCAACACGCTGTTTTCCATCCGCATGGGCGAAGGCCGCAAGGAAGAAGCCGAACGCATCCTCGGCAACGCCTTTTCCCTGCTGTTTCTCGTGCCGCTGGCGGCCTCGATGGCCGCCTTGGCCTTTCTCGATCCGCTGCTGCGCCTGATCGGCGCGGGCCCGGATCTGCTGCCCTATGCCCGCACCTACGCGCGCATCGTCCTCTTCGGCGCCGCCATGGCCAGCACCGGCCACGGGCTGTCGCATTTCATCCGTTCCGACGGGCGCCCCGGCATCGCCATGGGCGCCATGATCGTCGGCGCCGTCGCCAACGTCCTCCTCGATCCGCTCTTCATCTTCGTCTTCCGCTGGGGCATGGCCGGCGCCGCCTGGGCCACGGTGATTTCCCAGGGCCTGTCCTTCGCCTGGTGCCTCGCCTATTTCCTTTCGCCCCGGGCCAACAGCCGCCTCCGCCGCCGCCACTTGCCGCTCGATTTCCGGCTCGTCGTCTGGCCCATGCTGGGCATCGGGTTCGCGCCGTTCGCCATGAACCTCGCCAACAGCCTGCTCAACGTGATCCTGAATCTCGGCCTGCGCCGCTACGGCGGGGACGCCGCCATCGCGGTCATGGGCATCCTCAGCGCCTACATGAGCATGATTTTCATGCCCGTCTTCGGCATCGTCCAGGGCGCCCAGCCGCTCATCGGCTACAACTACGGCGCGCGGAAGTACGCCCGCGTCCGCCGCCTGTTCTGGACCACCGCCTCCGCGACCACCGTGCTGATGGCCGTCGGGTGGACCGTCAGCCAGCTCTTCCCGGCGCAGATCATGCGCCTGTTCGCCCCGGCCGACTCCGACCTGATCCCGCTCGGCGCCTACGCCCTGCGCGTCTTCAGCCTCGCCTTCCCCGTCATCGGGTTCCCGATCGTCGGCGGGCACCTGTTCCAGGCCATCGGCAAACCCGTGCCGGCCGCGCTGCTCGCCCTGTCGCGCCAGATCATTCTGTTCATTCCCTTCCTCATCGTCTTCCCGAAGTTCTGGGGCTTGCCGGGCATCTTCGCCGCCGCGCCCGCCTCCGACGTCCTCACCTTCCTGATCTCGATTTTCCTCGTCGGCCACCAGCTGCGGCGGCTGCGGCGGATGGAAACGGAAGCCTTGGCGCCGTGAAAACCTGCGCCGTCTGCGGCGAATCCATCGCCCCGCAATCCACGGTCTGCCCCTTCTGCGAAACCCCGCAGCGCCCCGATCCGGCCGGCCCCGCCGCCGGGCCGCCCGTGCGGAACCTGGACATCGAAGCCGGCCTGCCCACCGTCGAGGAAGCCCTGCGCCGCCTCGAAGCCCAGCTCGACCGCGCCCGCGCCGACGGCGTCGGCGTCGTCCGCGTCATCCATGGCTGGGGTTCCTCCACCGGCGGCGGCGGCAAAATCCGCGCGGCGGCCCGCCCCTGGCTGCGCGCCCAGCTCGAACGGCGCCGCATCCGCGGTCTCCTCTTCGGCGACCACTATTCCCCGTCCACTCCCGAAGGCCGCGACTTTCTCCGCCGCCATCCGGCCCTGCGCGCCACCGAGCGCACCGACCGCGAAAATCCAGGCATCGCCTTCGTCGAGCCGTAATGCCACGCGCGGATTGCGCGGCCCCGCGTCCGGCGATGGCCGGCGACCGACGGAACTCCGCCGCGAAAAGCGGTCAATTCCGTTCCCGCGCCTTTTCCGCGGCCAAGCGCTTTTCCGCCCGGGCCACCGCCTTCTCCAGCTTTCGGACGTTGGCGGCCGCCTTGGCCAGTTCCGCCTCCACCGATTTGACCTTCGCTTCGGCGGCCTTGCGCGCGGCATCCGATGCCCGGCGGGCCGGGAGTTGCTGCTCCGACTCGGCGGCGGACGCCCACAACCTTTTCATCTGCTCGGATGCCTGGTCCAGCGCCGATTCCCGTTCCTTCAAGGTGGCGCGCAGCGAAGCCGCTTCCTGCCGGAGTTCTTCCATCTCGGCCGGCGTCGGCCCCTGCGCGGCCGGGTCCCGCTCCTGCGCCGCCGCGCGCGCTTTTTCCTCGGCCAGCCGTTTCTCCAAATCCTGCAACGAGGCCGCCGCCCGCGACTTCTCTTCCGCCAGCCGCTTTTCGAATTCCTGCGCTTGGGCGGCGGCGGCGGCCTGCTCCTTCGCCAACCGCTTTTCGGCCTCCGCAACCTGTGCCGCCGACGGCCCGACTTCTCTCTTCAGCTTCCGAACCTGCTTTTCCACCTCGGCCAAGGCCTTCGATTTCGCCTCCAGTTCGCTCTGCAAGGTCCCCAGATCGTTTTGGCTCTGGGCGGCCGCGGCCAATGCCGCCTGCGCCTGCCCGGCTTTTTCCCGTTCCAGGGATTCGGCCCGAGCCGTTTCCGCCTCCAGCCGTTTTTCCAGCGCCTGCAATTTCGCGGCAATCCGGGCGTTCTCCTGCTCCATTTGCGTCGCGCGGGCAGCGGCCGCCGAAATCGCCTTGCCTTGGTCCAGATACTCCTGCGCCTGCCGCTGCACCATCAATTCCCGGGCCTGCGTCAGAACCTTGTTTTGCTCCTGCGCCGCGCCCAGCGCCTGGGCCAGACGGTTGATTTCGTCCTGCAACAGCCGAGTCCCGCCTTCCGGGCCGGAACTTCCCGCCGAGCTCTCCCGCAAATCGGACAACTGCCGACGCAATCGGATTTGTTCCGCCTGGAGCGCTTCCATTTGACGTTTCTGCTCCATCCATTCGGCGGTTTTGGCATCCAACTGCCGCTGGACGTCCCGCGCATGGACAGCGGCCTGCGCGTTTTCGGCCGTCCGCGCGCGAAGCTGCTCTACTTCCTTCTGGCAGTCCTGCAGAAGCTTCCACGTGGCCACCATGTTGGTTTCCGCGTCGATCCGCAACTGGGTCTCCTTGGCCAGCGCCGCTTCGAAATCGGCCGAAGCCGCCGGCCCCTCCCCTTCGGCCCGGACCGCGGAGGAAAGCCCCCAAAGGGCCAAGCCCATGAACGCCCCGATCCACGTCGCCCGCCGCATGCCAATCCCGCCTCTCATTCCGCTTCTCCTTTGCGACCTTGCGCGGGAATTGGCCCTGGCCAATCCTTCCCACAACGGCAAGGATAGCGAGGGCGACGCAAAAGGCCACGTGAATTTTCAATGAAGTTTGCGTTAGGCGCCCAAACAGCCGTCTGCCGCGCCGACTCCGAGGCTTGGAGTGGCGGCCGGTCTATAACCGCCGCCCCCGGAGACCCCGCCCGGGAACGGCGGCGGCAAGATTAGGAACCCTAGTGGCTGGAAGAGGACGTGGTGACGTCTTCCTCTTCGTCGGTTTCGTCGATGGTAATCACGACGTTGGTGGTGACGACGGTGCCGTTGGTCGTAATGATGTAGGTGGTCTCGGCGCCAACGGTGGTGGTCTCGGTCGTGGTGGTCGTGTTGGTTGTCCTGTCGGCGACGCGCTGTTCCACGACGGCCGTGCCTTTCCGGCCGATCTGGTCCTGGACGGTGATGTAGTTCTGGCCCTCCGTTCCATAGCTCTCGTAGATGGCGGCGTAGCCGGCGCTGGACGCAATGCGGCCCAACCCTCCGTTGCTGACGCGCCACTCCAGGGGCAGGAGGATTTGGGCGCTCACGTCGTTGGACACGGAAACGGAGGAATCGACCGAGGCCTTGTTGTAGACCTCTTCGTCGGGATCGTAGGCGGTCAGCACCACCGTTTCCCCCTTGCCCGTGGTTTCCGAACGGGAGGGATCGACGGCCAGGGCCGTATCGGTCTCGGCGTCTTCGCATCCGCCCGCGAGCCCCAGCAGCGCCGCCAAGGCCAGCCCCGCTCCCATTGCTTTCATCCCTTGCATTTTCATGGCGTCCTCCTTGCCTGTTTTTAAAACTACCACTGGATCTGCGTGCCGCCGTACGGCGAGGAAAACCCTTCCAGGCGCAAGGCGAAATCGCGGAAAAACGTCTCGTTGGCCGCGTTCCGGTCGTAAAACACGTGGACGCCGATCTCGGGGGGCCGGAGGGTGCCGAAATCGTCCGAGACGATGCGGCTGTCGACGTTGGTGACCTGGTTGCCGGTGGCGGGGCCGTAGGGGTTTTGGTCCCAGACGATCGGCGCGGGGTAGTTGGTGGCGTTTTCCTGCCACACCGCGTTGGTGGTGCTGAAGTTCGGCCAGGTCGGATTGATGGCGCGCGGCGACAGGTAGGCCACGATGCGGTTTTCCCGATTGGTCCCCACGTACGCCTCGTCGAGCTGCAGCAGCAACGTGGCGTAGTTGATGATCTCGTAGAGATCGTCATAGACGTATAGGAGGTTGTCGGACGGCACCAGGCGGCGGGAATTGATCAGCTGGAGGGGCGCGTTGGAGGCGGCGCGGTACCACAGCACGGTGTAGTTGTTCGTCCCGCGCAGCGCCTGGAAATTGGTACAGAGGTTCGCATCCCGGGCCCAGGGAGGACGGTCGGCATCGGCCACGGCCTTCGAGCCGTCGTTCGTCATCGACCGGAAAAAGGAGAGGCCGTAGCTGCCGCCGTTGGCGCGGAGGCGGAACGAGATGCCGAGCATGTAGTGCAGGCTCGGTACGTTCTCGAACGTCTGCACCTTCATTTGCGCGTCGTAGCTCAGCCGGCCGTCGTGGTAATACCAGTAATTGGCCAGATTCAACCCCGGAATGTTGGTCCAGTTCAGCGCGACGTACCCCCAGAATTCGGGCCGGTCGACTCCGAGGTTCACCGCCGGCCCGTCCGAGGGGCCGGTGTCCTTGATCAGGACGTCCTGCTGATCGATGCCTTGCAGGTTCCAGGCGCTGAAGTCGAAAGCGCTCTCGCTGGAGAACAGCCCCGGCGCGGGCGGCACGGTGCCTTTTTCGTGCATGTCGAAGTAGACCCGCTGGACCGACTCGAAGGCCTGGCCGGGATTGGCGATGCCGGTCGAGTGCCCGACGACGTGCCAGGCTTCGTAGACGGTGCCGGCGGCGTTCGTGTAGATGAACGAGACGTTGGTGGCGGTCACGACGAACCGGTCGCCGTTCGCGAAAACGTTGGTTTCGAATTGCGGAAAGAAAAATAGGTTGGTGGCGCGGCGCGCCCGCACGTGGGCGG
The DNA here is from genome assembly GCA_050176815.1 of Kiritimatiellia bacterium. Classification (GTDB taxonomy): domain Bacteria; phylum Verrucomicrobiota; class Kiritimatiellia; order CAIQIC01; family Lenti-01; genus Lenti-01. The sequence continues at coordinate 97,915 of JBFXHR010000003.1, read as the reverse complement.
CGCCGGACTCCGCCAGGTAATAGGCCCGGTTGGTGATGCCGTACTGGACCCGTTCGTAGCGGGCGCTGGTGGCCATCGACAGGATGGCGGTCCCCACCAGGCCGGCGGCAATCATCGAGAGTGCCACGACGACCAGCGCCGCGCCGTTGTTGCGTTGGGGGGGTGTTTGCATGGTCACGGCCCTGCGAGCATGTTCCGGGGGGCGATTTGGTTCGAGTAAGACGTGGCGTAGGTGTCGCCGCCCACGACGTTTTGGAGGCTCAGGAGAATTCCAATGACCGGGAAAGGGGCGCCGGCGGCATAATCGAGACTCAGGTCGAAATCCGCGACGTCGTCGCAAAGGGGAATGCCTTCGAGGAGGAGTTCGTCGCCGCTCCGCGACAAGGTGTGCCGGAGGGTGGCATACCAGCTTCCGGCCGGCACCAGAAAGTCGTACGTGATTCCATCCGGACTGCTCGAGACGATGGCGGTGATCGTGGTGAATTCCCGCCCGATGCGGGACAGGGCGAGGCGGGCCTTCTGCGCCGTGGACGTGTTGGCGCGGACCTGCATCAGCCCCTGGGTCATCGGCAGCATCGAGATCACCACCGACACCGCCAATATGGCGACCAGCAGGAGGGTCGCGACCACCTCGATCAACGTGAATCCCTTTTTCATAGCGGCGGCACCGTGAAGAGACGGACGGCCTGTTCGCCCAGCGCGTTCGTGAGCGTGATCTTGTACAGATTGGTGGTGGCGACGGCATACGGCGGCTTCTCCCGCCCCACCCCGTCCACTCCGTTCGTGAATTCGACGTGGTAGGTCTTCGTCGCGACCAGGCCGATGCCGGGGGGCAAGTTGTCTCTCGCATGCAACCGGAGCCACGTCAGGTCGTTGGTATGGGCTTCGTGCAGGGTCACCAGCCCATCCATGGCGGCCTGCAGGGACAAGCCCGCCTGGAGCGTGGTCCTCGGCTCGTGGCTCAGCTGGAACACCCGATCCAGCATCGGCAGGATGGCCGCCATGGCGATCGAGGAAAGAACGATGGCGACGATGACCTCGATCAGGGTGAATCCAGATGTGCGGGGGGGCTTCATTGAACCAGTCCTGTGAATCCGGTGATCGAGACCTGTTGCTGCTGCGTTCCGTCGGACAGCGTGAGGACGAAGGTGTTGGCGGGCGCGCCCCAATTGTCGAATTCGACCATGCCTCCCGACGCGATCGAAACGCCGTCGGGCAATACATGGGTGGCGGCGGACTCGTTGGGCCACGGAATGGAGGCATCGGCCCACGCGGATCCGCCGTTGCGCTGGAGGGTGTAGGAACCGCCGCCAAACGACACCCGCCAGTCGGCGGTGTTGTTGGCCATGGCCAGCGACTGGGCATAGCCCAGATGGGAGCGGAGGATGTCGGCCTCGACGGCCACGCTGGCGTGGACGTCCATGCCGGCGACGATGGATACGGCCAAAACGCCCAGCACCGCCAGCACGGCAATCACCTCGATCAGGGAAAACCCTTGTTGCGCCGACCGTCCTCTGGACCGACCCTTCATTTTTCGCCTCCGCTTCACCCGCTCGGAAAACGGCATGCGGCGGGAGGAGAGATATTCCCCTCCCCCCGCGCCGCGCGGATTCCACCGTTAGCCCGGGCTCGACCACGTCGCCGTGGCCGTGGCCGTGGCGTCGTCCACGTCCGTGACGGTGATCGTCACGTCGTCTCCGGACGCCGCGAAGGTGTAGGTGTAATCCGTCTGGTCCATCGGGTTGGTCGTGCCGCACTCGGTGGCGAGGGCGGCTCCGGTGGGCTCCGCGTCGTTCTGCAGGCAGAGGCGTCCATAAGCCATGGACACGTGCGACAACGCGGCGGCAACGGCCCCTTGCAGCGCCTGGTCCCGCGCTTCATCGATCAGGCTGATGTAGCGCGGAATGGCCACGGCGGCCAAGACCGCCAAAATGACCAGCACGGCGATGATTTCAATCAGGGTGAAACCCGATTTCTGCTCGATTCTATCGTTTTTCATTGGCTTCTCCTTTTGTTTGGTTTTCGTCATCAACATCGGCTTCCCATGCGCTGGGTGCCATTCCCCTTCTGCACGATCCGTGCCAACCTCGCGTCCGGCGCCGTAGCGCGGGAAACCCGGTTTCGAGGCGTTTTTAGGTCCCGGAACCACCGCGCATCGCTCCAATCGTTGGTGCTCATGGCTCCACTTTCTGCGGCCCGGGTTTCGGCTCGGCCTTTTCGGGACGGATGGCCGCCACGTCGATGTGATGCTTGGCGATGCGATGCCAAAGGCTCCGCTCCTTGATGCCCAGCAGGGCGGCGGCGCGCACCTGGACGCCGCCGGCCCGCACCAAGGCCTCCAGAATCATCGCTTTTTCCAGCGCGGCGATGCGTTCGTCGAGATTCCGGCCGCCGTCCGCGGGCCCCGCGGATTCGGGCAAGAGACATTCGGGGGGCAGCCGGATGCCGGCATTCAGGTGTTCCGGCCCGATGACGTCGGCGGCCAAGGCGGCGGCGGCCTCGATGACGTTGATCAGTTCGCGCACGTTGCCGGGCCAGCGGTGGGCGGTCAAGGCCGCCAGGGCCTGCGGCGAGAACGAGGCCTCCGGCTTGATCTGCCGCAACAGATGGGTCGCCATCAGGGGAATGTCCTGGCTGCGCTCGCGCAGCGCGGGCAGGCGGAAGGAAAACACGTTGATGCGGAAGAACAGGTCTTCGCGGAAAGCGCCCTCCTTGACCATCCGGGCCAGATCCTTGTTGGTGGCGGCCAAGACGCGGATATCCACCGGAACGGGCCGGGCGCCCCCCACCCGCTCGATTTCCCGCTCCTGCAGGGCGCGGAGGATCTTGGCCTGGGTCATCAACGGCATGTCGGCGATTTCGTCCAGGAAAACGGTGCCGCCGTTGGCCGCCTCGAGCTTGCCGATCTTGCGGGCGTAGGCGCCGGTGAACGAACCCTTTTCATGGCCGAACAACTCGCTTTCGAGCAGGCCTTCGGGAATGCCGGCGCAGTTGATGGCGACGAACGGCTTGTCCGCGCGGCGGCTGTGGGAATGGACGTTGCGGGCAATCAATTCCTTGCCGGTTCCGCTTTCGCCGAGGATCAGCACCGTCGAATCGGTCGGCGCGATCTTCTTGACCAGCCCCAGCACGGCACGCATGGCGGGCGATGGCGCGATGACGTCGGGAAAGAGCGCCTGAGCCTCCATGCGGCCGAGCGCTTCCGCCGCCCAGTTCAGGGCGTGGGCGATGGGCGTGATGGCCTCGAAATCCGCCGCGCGGCGGGCGCGGGCCGGCAGCGGAGCGGGCGCAGGCACGAGCGCGCGGGTTTCCTTCAGGAACGTCTCCACCGGGCGGAACACGAGCCACAGGATGAACAGGCCGCACAGGAAAGCGGTGGCCACCAGCAGCCCCGACGTCGCCAGCAGGGGCCAGATCCGTCCGTCCCCGACCGCGCCGGACCGCATCAGATGGTAGGTCAGCTGCGCGGCCAAGGCGGTGAACCCGGCGAAAATCAGCGGGACGAGAAGGTACAATCGGACTTGGATGGACCCCGTTTTCATCACGTTCTCGTGGCGAGTTTCGCCAAATCCCACATCGGCATGTAGACGGCCAGGGCGAAGAAACCGACGAGGACGGCCATCGCGACGATCAGGACGGGCCCCATCGCCGTGGTCAGCCGGCGCGTGGCGTACTCCACCTCGGAATCGTAGTGGATGGACACTTCGCGCAGCATCTCGTCGAGATTGCCCGCCTCCTCGCCCACGGCCACCATGTTGACGAGCATGGGCGTGAAGTATTTCGCGGCCATGAGCGGCCGGGCCACGCCGTGGCCTTGCTCCAGATGGACCTGGACCCCCTCCAGCTCCCGGCTGATGGCCGCGTTGCCGATGGTGCCCGAAAGGATCTTGATCGAATCGAGAATGCCGACGCCGGAAGCCTGCAGGATGGAGAAGATGCTCGCGAACCGCGACAGCGCCGACTTGAGCAGCAAGGGGCCGATCAGGGGAATCCACAGCTTCATGCGGTCCCACCCATAGCGGCCCGGCGCGGTTCGCAGCGCCAGGAAAACGGCGAGGGCGACCGCGGCCGCGGCCAGCAGCAGGATCGGCCACTGCTCGTTGAACGCCTTGCTCAAGACCAGGCAGATCCGGGTCGGCAACGGCAGTTCGACCTTCACCTTGTTGTAGACCTTCGCAAACTGCGGGATCACGAACGTGATCAGGCCCACGAAAGCCGCGATCAGGGAAACCAGCACGATGAGCGGGTATTGCAGGACCGAGCGGACCTCCGTTTTGACCTGGTACTCGTGGGTGATGATGTAGATGAGGCGCTGGAGGATCTGCGGCAGCGCCCCGCTGGCCTCGCCCGCCTGGACCATGCTGCCGTAGAGCGGGGAAAAGACGTCGGGATGCCGGCGCAGGGAGCGGGACAGCGTGGTTCCGCTGCGGATGTCCAGGCCGATCTGGCGGCTGATGTCCTTGAGCCGCGGATTCTCCGACTGGTTTTCCAGGATGTCCACCACCCGCAGGATCGGAATGCCCGCCTTCAGCATGGTCGCCAATTGCTTGGTGTACAGGATCAGCTCCTCGGGATGGACCCCGTTGAACAGCAGCAGGAACTGGTCCAGCCGCGGATGGGCCGCCGCCGCCGTGGCGTCGCGCATCGCGAGGGGGGTGAGGCCGCGGGCGCCCAGGAGATCGTTGGCGTGGTCCTGCGACTCGGCTTCGATCACGCCCTTCACGGTCTTCCCCGCCGCGTTCAACGCTTCGTATCGATAACTGCTCATGGCGCCACCTGCCGTTCCTAGTAGATGTTCACGACGCTCATCGCCTCTTCGATGGTGGTGATGCCTTGGCGGAGCTTGTCCAGGGCGTCTTCCTTCAGGGTGCGCAGGCGGCTCGCGGCCCGCGCCGCCTGGTTGATCTCCGCCGTGGTCGATTTGCGGGCGATCAGTTCGCGGACCATGTCGTCCACCATCAGCACCTCGAAAATGCCGACGCGGCCCTGGTAGCCGGTGTGCTGGCACCGGGCGCATCCCGTGGCCTTCATGACGGCGAACTCCTCGTTGTCCGGAACGCCCCAGAAGGCGCGGGACCGGCGGCTGGGCTCGACCCGGACCGCGCAATGCGGACACACCTTGCGGACGAGGCGCTGGGCGAACGAAACGAGCAGGACCGACGCGATCAGGAACGGCTCGATGCCCATGTCGATCAGGCGGGTGATGGCGCCGGCGGCGTCGTTGGTGTGGACGGTGCTCAGCACGCGGTGGCCGGTCAAGGCCGCCTGGGTGGCGATGCGGGCGGTCTCGGCGTCGCGGATTTCGCCGACCATGATGACGTCCGGATCCTGGCGGAGAATCGACCGCAGGCCCGAGGCAAACGTCATTCCGGCCTTGGTGTTGAGCTGCACCTGGCGGATCTTCGCCACCCGGTATTCCACCGGATCCTCGACGGTGATGATGTGGACGTCGGGATGGTTGAGCTCCTTGAGCATGGCGTAGAGGGTCGTCGTCTTGCCGCTGCCGGTGGGCCCGGTGCTGAGAATCATGCCGTAGGGGGCTTCGATCACCCGCGCGAGCTGCTCGCGGTCCCGGTCCGACATGCCCAGATCGTTCAGGGAATAGTTGAAGGCGCCCATGTCGAGAAGGCGCAAGACCACGTTTTCCCCGTTGGTGGTCGGGATGGTCGAAACGCGGACGTTGATCTCCCGGTTGTCGAGGCGCACGGTGAAGCGCCCGTCCTGCGGAACGCGCGAAACGGCGATGTCCATCTGCGCGAGGATCTTGATGCGGGAAACGATGGACAGGTGCAGGCTCTTGGGCGGGGCCGGCACCTCGCGCAGCTTGCCGTCGATCCGGAACCGCAACTGCACGTAGTTCGTCTCGGGACTGATGTGGACGTCGCTGGCCCCTTCCCGCGCCGCCTGGGAGATGATCCAATTCACCATGCGGATGACGGGCGCGCCTTCGGCCATGTTCTTCAGCGAGCCCACCTCCACGTCCTCCGCCATGCTGGGCAGGCCGGCGGCGTCGCCGGCCTTCTCGCCGGCCTCGGCCGCCACGTCGCCGATCCCCGCGAAACTCCCGTAGAGGCCGTTGGTGAGCTGGTTGATTTCCCGGTCCGTGCAGATGACGGGCAAGACCTCGCAGCGGGTCAACTGCTCGACCGCGTCGAGGGCGCCGATATCGGTGGGATCGCTCATGCCCAGCTCGATGGTGCCGTTCCGGCGACCGAGCGGAATCACCTTGAGCCGCTGGGCCAGATCGACGGGAATCAACCCGGACAGCGCCATGTCGAGGGGATAGCGCTCGGGGTCGTAGCGGGACACCTTGAGTTGGCGGCCGAGCAACTCGACCACTTGCTCCTCGCGGATCGCCCCCATGCCGCAGAGGTATTCCCCCAGCCGCTCGCCCGCCGCCGCGCAAGCCTCCACCGCCCGGGCGAGCTGGTCGGGGTTCAGCAATCCCGCGTCCACCAGCATCTGTCCCAGTTTGGGTCTCGCTTTGATCATGCCCGGCGTCTCCCTTGCGCGGCCCCGGATCGCCGCCTACGGCCGCTCGGCGAGGATCTTCGGGGTGATGAAGATCAGCGTCTCGTCGAAGGCCTTCGCCTGCGAACGGTTCTTGAAAAGCCCGCCGATGCCGGGCAGGTCCATCAGCACCGGGATGCCGGACCGGGTGTCGCTGTCGCTCTCCAGGGAAAGGCCGCCGATGACGACCGTCTCGCCGTTGCGCAACAGCACCGTGGTGGAGGCTTGCTTCTTGTTGACGGGATATTCGCCGTTGGACTGCACCTTGGTTTCGTCGAACGATTCCTTCCGGGCGTTGATCTCGACCCGCAGGAAATCCCCGTCGACGACGTGGGGGACCACGTTCAGCTCCAGAACGGCCTCCTTCCATTCGACGGACACGTCGGCCTCGTTTCCGGTGCCCGTGGTCGAGCGATAGGCGCGTTCCTCGCCGCTCTTGATGATGGCAGCCTCGTTGTCGAGGGTGGTGATGGAGGGACTGGACAGGATCTTGATGTTGCCTTTGCGCTGCAGGGCCGTCAGCTGCATGCTGAGCAGCTCGCTGCCGCCGATTTCCTCCGACACCAGCCCCAGAGCCATCCCCACGGGACTCAAGGTGGCGCCTTGGGCGAACTGGGCGGGAAAATCGGAGTTGTAGCCGCCGGACGTGGCGCCGCTCCCGCCCACCGTCACGAGCCGTCCATGGTCCACCCGGGCCGAGGAGGCGCCCCACTGCACCCCCAGTTGCCGGGCCGCGTCCCGGGTGGCCTCCACGATCCGCGCCTCGATGTGCACCTGCGCCTTGACCCGGTCCAGCTGTTCAATCAGCGCCACCGCCTTGTCCACCTCTTCGCGGATCGCATGCACGATGACGGCGTTGTTCTCCTCGTCGATGGAAATGCCGGTCCGCTGAACGCCCGGCGCGGCCTCCGCCGCCGCGCCGCGCGCAGGCGGGGCGGACCCCAGCAGCGATTTGACCGTGGCCCCGACGTTCTTGGCCTTGGCATACTTGATCGGAATCACCTGGATCAACAGGGGCTCGACCAGCCGTTTTTCCGCCTTCACGTCGTCGCGCTGCTTGAGCGCCGTCTCCATCTCCAGGTTTCGCTTCACGTCGTCGAGGGTCATCACCCGCAGCACGTCCCCATCCCAGGCATAGGTCAGCCCGGCGGAGACGATCACGCTGCGGAACGCCTGGTCCCACGGCACGTCCTTGAAGGCGAAACTGATCTTCCCCTTCACCTGTGGACTGACCAGCATGTTCACGCCGGCCGCCTTGGCCAAGGTCCGCAGGACGGTCGCCACGTCGGCCTCGTCGGCGAGCTCGAGGTCGCTGATCGCGTCGGTCGGGAGCGCCCGTTCCGTCGGGATCCGCGCCGCGGGCACCGGCGGCTTCATCGGAGCCGCGGCCAGCGCGGGTGGCAGCGCGGAGGCAGAGGCCCGAACGGGCGGCCGGGCCGCCGGGCCCGGTTCCTTCCATTCGCCCATGGCGGGTTCTTTGTGGACGACGGCGGATGGAGCCGCGCAGCCGGCCCAAACCGCGGCCAGCAGCAAGACGGCCCCAAGCGATGTTCCAAACGACCGCAGGCAGCTTGTACTTTTCATGGCGACTCCCTTTTCTCGTTGGACGTTTGCATGGCGATGGTTTTGCGGCGCCCGCCGCTGCTCGAGACAAGCACCACCTTGTCCGGCTCGATGGATTCCACGTGGAAATCGGTCTGGGCGACCGGCTCCAAGATCCCGTATTCGCGGCCGTTCAAAATGGCGAACGTCCGCGAACCGGCACGGATGAATCCCGTGTAGAAAAACTGCTGGACCGGCTCTTCCACCGCCGCGGCCAACGCCTCCCGGTCGATGAAGGGACTCGGCGCCCAGGCGGACACCGCCTCGTTCAACACCATCCGTTCCCGCTCGCTCAACCGCAGCGGGGCGACCTGGGCCCGCCGCGATTCCGCAAAACCGCGGATTTCGGCCTGGCGCAGGGCGATTTTCACCGCCGGGCGGTGTTTCCGGTAGTAGTCGACGCCCAGCGTCGAAGCGCCCCACGCCACCCCGGCCGCCATGGCCGCCAACAGCACGCGCTCCCGGGTTGTCATGGCGCGCCTCCTTCCAGCGAAAGCCGCGCCAGGACGTTGAACTCTTCCTGGAGCGCCTCGCGCTTGGCTTCCAGTTTTTCGATCCGCTCCAGCACCGGCATCTGCGCCAGTTCCATCAGAAACGCGTGGAGTTGCCGGTAGGGGCCCGTGGCATGCAGCTCGACCGCCAGATAGCGCCGGCCCGTCTCGTCGGTTTCGACGCGCGGACTCACCGCGCCGAGCTGCATCCCGCTGCGGACGGCAACCTCCATGAAACGATCGGGGATGACGGTCACTTCGCTCTCCGAGAGTTTCCGGGGCACGGGCAGCGCCAGCCCCGGCCATTGCGCGGGACGGTCCAAGCCGACCAGTTCCGCATACAGCGGATAGAGGATCCGGAGTTCGTCCAGGCGCGTCCGGACCGCGCCTATTTCGCGATTCAGGCGGAACCAGTTCCGCACCGGCCCGAACAGGTTTGCCGCGGCCAGGACCAGCAAGGCCGCGATCACCAGATAGCCGACGTTGCCGATGACTCCGCTTCCGTGGCGGCGGGCGCGCGTCTTCATGGGGCCACTCCTTCCTTGTTCATCGGCGCAAGATCCGGCGCCGGAGGATCGGCGAAATCGTCCATTCCCATGTCCAGATCGAACAGCAGGACCTGCTCTCCGCCTTCCCGCCCTTCCTCGGAACGGTTCAGCGACACCCCCTCGAACATCTCGGCGTCCTCCAGCCGCAGGACGTATGCCGCCAGTTTGGATTCCTGGGAGCCGGGGGCGCCCCTTACCATGCCCTGCATCCGGATGCGGATCTCCGGAGACGATCCCGCGCCGGATGCCGCGGTCTTCTTGGGTTTCTTGCCGGTCCCGACTTCCGCGTACCGCTCCATCGCGATGGAGGTCAGCCGGATATCCTCCGGCGTGCCGAGAGCCAATTGGTTCAGCGCGGCGACCGGCAGACTGCGGCCCGCCATGCCCTTCATCTGCAGGCTGTCGGTCGCCGCCTGGTCCACCATGCGCTGGATCATGGCCCGGTCCGGATAGGGCGCAAACTGCCGGATCTGGGACTGGAGATCGTCCAGTTCCGTTTGCAGCCGGCGGTTGCGGTGTCCGATCAAGACCCCCCCGGCCAACAGCAAGGCCAGCCCGACGATCCCCAGAACGGCGGCGACCGTCCGGCACCGGGCGCAACGCGCCTCCTTCGCGCGCTGCACGTAGGTATGCAGCAGATTGGGCGTCTGCGCGGGATCCGACAAGGCCGCGCCCAGCGCAATCGCCATCATGCCGCCTTCTTCCGGCCCCGCCGGCGGCAATCCCTTCGCTTCCATCAAATCCGGCCGGAAGAGATCCAGCGGCCGGCTGGCCAATCCCAGCTTGGACCCCAGCTCCTGGACCAACGTCGGCAGGCCCGCCATGGATCCCGCCACGTAGACGTTCGCAATCTCCTCCTCGCTCTTCCCGACCAGATAGGCGGACATCGAGCGCTCCACCTGCTGGACCAGCCGATCGAAGGCGACGCGGACGGTGCCGATGATCTGGCTCGCTTCGTCGGAACCCCGTTCGCCGCTCCGGGGTTCCGGGAAAGCCGCGGAGACGAGAACGGCGCGAATCGCTTGATAGGTCTTGGCCGGCGACCAGTCCGGATACCGGTCCCGCAAGACGTCCAGCATGACGTTCATGCCGGTCTTGAACACGCGGTGCGCCACCACGCGCTTGCCTTTGAAAAACAGGAGGGACGACGCATCGCCCCCGACGTACAAGCCCAGTTCGGGCCCGCGATGGGCCGGCGGCCGGGCGCCCAGCAGATTGCGCAGCGCGAACGACGGCAGGACGATGCCCTCCACGCGCAGCCCCGCGCGGTCGAACGTGTCCACGAGGGCATCCACGTCCCCCCGGGCCACCGTGTAGGCCGTCACGTCCGTTTTCTTGGATTGGCCCGATGCGGAAAGGTCGCCCTCCACGCCGTAGTCGAAAACCGTCTGGACGGGATCGAAGGGGATTTCCTTGCGAAACGTCCAATAGACCAGGTTCGACAACTGGCGCGGCCGCCCCTTGGGCAGCGACAGGAACCTCACCTGCAGGCTGGGCAACGGACCGACCACCCAGAGGGAAGCGCGGGAAAACGCGGAATGGAAATCGGCCATGCCCGTTTTCAGAAAGGCCGGAAAATCCTTCGATCCCGGCTGCACGCCGTCCGGATAGGGCACGCTGGCCCACCGGACCACGCGACCCCGGATCACCGCCGCCACCCGCAGGGAGTCGATGTCCAAATGGACGCCCACCATGCAGCGGCCGCCCGGCTCCTGGAGTTCCGCCGTCGATTCACTTGTGCTCATCACGCCCTCCTGAACGTCCGATCGTTTGTCGCGCGAGGCTTCATTTCATCAACACGTCCATGGCCAATCCGTTGGCTTTCTCTTCGGATTCCGCGGCCTTCTCCTCGTTGCCGATCGCGCGGTAGTAGCGGGTCAAGGTCCGCGCAACGGCCAGCGCCCGGCGGTCGCCCGGCGTCCCGTTTTTTCCCGCAAGGCACTCCGCCCGTTCCAGCAGCGGTCCGGCCTCGTCCAGTCGTTCCTGCTCCATCAGGAGAAGGCCGAGGTTGTGCAGCGGCGCGACCAGATCGGAAGGATTCCGCGGGGCGTGCCGTTCATAGACGAGAATGGCCATCCGATAGAGCTCTTCCGCCGCGTCCATGCGCTTCTGGCCGTGCCGAACCCGGGCCCATCCGTTCAACGCCGCGGCATACCGGGGATGGGACGTCCCCAGCGCCGCGGAGAATTGCTTCGCCGCTTCCCCGAAATACGAATCGGCGGCCGCCAAATCATTCTTCGCCCAGGCCACTTCCGCCAGATGCTGCAGCAGGGTGCCGGCGGCCGCGTTCGCCCGGCCGGCGGTCCGGTCGAGAAGCGCCTGGGCCCGGCGGAACATCTCCTCCGCCGCGTCCAGCTTGCCCTCCGACATCATCACCAGACCCACGTCGTTCAGCGATCCCACCAGGGCGGCGTTGTCCGCGTCCCCCAGTTGTTCGCGAAGCGCCTTGCCCTGGCGGATCAGCCCCTCTTCCTTCATTTGCTCGCGCCGCCGCCTCGCGTCGGACGCCTGCTGCCGTTTCTGCTCCTCGGCGGTCCGCGCGGTTTCGTCGAGCTGCGCCCGGAGCGCGGCCAATTCGTCTGCCCGGGCGGCCAGTTCCCGCCGGAGCTTCTGGAGGTCGGCCGCCGCCTGCAATTGCTTCTGCTCCGCGGAGGCCAACTGCCGGTCCCGGGCTTCTTGCCGTTTCTTCAGCGCATCCAGCTCGGCGGCTTGGGTCGAGTGTTGCTTGCGCAGGCGGGAGACGTCTTCATCCGTCTTTCGCCGCGCGTTCGCGGCGGCTTCCGCTTCGGCCTGCCGCGCGGCGTCCAGGGCGTCGCTGGCCACCGTCAACCGGCGGATTTGCTCGCCCGATTCCGCCAAGGCCCTCTTCTTCTCCTCCAGATTCCCGCGCAAGGCCGCCAGTTCCTTCCGCAACGGGGCCTCCCTCTCCTGGGCCGACCGGGCGGATTCCGCCTGGTGCCGCTCCAGCGCGTCCGCGCGCGCCTTTTCGCCCGCCACCGCCTTTTCCAGCTCCTGCACGCGCGCCGCCAGGCGCGCGCTCTCCTGCTCCTGCGCTTTGGCCCGGTTCTCGGCCGCCGTCCGCGCGGCGTCCGCTTGCCGTTGCGCCTGATCCGCCTTCTTCAAGGCCTCCTCGCCGGCCCGGGCCGCCGTCTGGCGTTGGGCCTGGGTCTCGGACAGCTGCCGCTCCAGGCGCTCCACGTCCGCTTGGGCCTTCCGGAGATCCTGGGACAGGGCGGAAACCGCGGCCACGCGTTTTTGGAGATCGGCGATCTGTTTCTCCAAACGGGACTGGAGGACCTTGTCCGATTCGAGCCGCCGTCCCCGGTCGCTCCATTCCGCGGTCTTCTTTTCCAGGCGTTGCTCCAACTCCCGGATGCGCACGGCCGATTGGGCGCTTTCGGCCAGTTGCCGGCGCAGCCGATCCACCTCGTCGCGGGCCGTCTTCGATTGTTTCCACGCAACCACCAGATCGTCCGCCGTTTTTTCCCGGCGCTTCGTCTCCTGCGCCAGCGCTTTTTCCAAATCCGCCGCCTTGGCGCGCGCGGCGTCCAGCTCCCGCTTCAAGGCCCTGTCCGCGGTGGCGCCGGCCGCCGGCCCCGCGGGCTTCTCCGCCGGGATTTTGGCGGACGGGCCACGAAATACCGGTTCGGAAGGATCGTCGGCGGAAATCCGCCCTCCGCACGCCAGCCAAACGGCGGCCATCAAAAAATACGGGATCCAGGGGGGGCGGCGGCTTCGATTCCTCGGGTTCATTCTTCGCCTCCTTGGATTTTCCTCGTTTCCGTCCGGGACTCGGTCTCCCCTTCGGAAAAGCCGGCCTCCCGCTGGGCCATGCCGAGCATGCGGGCCAGCTCCCGCGGGCGCGGCGAGCGTTCCAGCGCCACGTCCTGGTCGATCTTGCCTTCGGCCACGCACCGCCGGAGCGACTCGTTCATCGTCATCATCCCTTCGGCCTTGCCGGTCTGGATGACGGAATAGACCTGCTGGAGCTGCCGTTCGCGGATCAGGTTGCCGATGGCGTTGTTCACGCGCAGCACTTCGCAGGCCAGCACGCGGCGCGACTGGTCCGCCGACAGCAGCAGCGCCTGCGAGATGATGCCGGACAGCACCATGGACAGCTGCGTGTAGACCTGCTGCTGGTGCGCCGGCGGAAAGATGTCCACGATGCGGTTGATGGCGTGGGTCGTGTCCTGCGTGTGCAAGGTGCCGAAAATCAGGTGGCCGGTCTCCGCCAGCGTCAGCGCCAGCTGCATGGTCTCGAGGTCGCGCATTTCGCCGATCATGATCACGTCCGGCGACTGGCGGAACACCGCCTGCAGGGCGACGGCGAACGACGGGGCGTCGTCGTAGATTTCCCGCTGCTCGATGATGCTCTTTCCGTGCGAGTGCAGATATTCGATCGGATCCTCGAGGCAGACGACGTGCAGCGACCGGTTCTGGTTGACGTACTCGATCATCGCCGCCAGCGTGGTCGATTTTCCGCTGCCCGCCGGCCCGGTGATCAGCACCAGACCGTGGGGACAGAGGGCGAACTGCTGGACGACGGGCGGCAAGCCCAGCTCGGCGAACGACGGGATCCGATAGGGAATCAGCCGCGCGACCAGCGCGAGGGTCCCGCGCTGGTAGAACACGTTGAAGCGAAACCGGTTCAGTCCCGGAAAGCCCTTCGACAAATCCACGCTGCGCTTTTCTTCGAGAATCTCCCGCTGGGCTTCGTTGAGGACCGACAGGCCCAGCGCTTTCGTTTCCTCTTCTCCCAGGGGGGGGCCTTCCACGGAATGCATCACGCCCAAGATCTTCAGCTTGGGCGGCGCTCCGGCCGTGAGGATCAAATCGGAACCGCCGGAGGAGGAAACCTTCCCGAGCAACTCTTCTATCGTCCACATGTCCTGCCCTCCTACGATATGGCCGCCGACGCCGGTCCCGGCCCAACCGCAGGCCGCGCCGCGCAAACAAAGCCGCCCTCCATGCGCCGCTGGGCGGGAGGAACCCCCTTCAAAATCCGTTGGATGCGTTTCTCGCAGGAGTCGCAAGCCGTTTCGAACTTCCTCCCGCCGCCCGAGTCGCCGAAGCGCATGGCCATTCCTCCGTTTTCTGAAGACACTGTACTTCGGCTTCAAAAAACGGGGTATCGTGCGGGAATGGAATGCGGGGTAGCAAAAAGCACTAGGAAAAATGAACGGAGGCTCCGGATTCCGGAGCGGAACGAAAGGCGCGGGGAAATCAGCCGTCGCGATCGTCGGCGACGAATTGGGCGGCCCGCGCGACGAGTTCCGTCGCGGAGGCCAGACCCAGCTTTTGCTTGATGGCGGCCCGGTGCGTTTCGACGGTGCTGGCCGCCACGCACAGCTTGGCCGCGATCTGGGCCGTGCCCATGCCGTGGCCGAGCAACCGGAATATTTCCAGCTCCCGGTCGCTCAGCCAATCGGCCGGCGAACCCGTCGGCGACTTCTTTTCCCGATCCGGCGCGACGAGCAGGCGGCTGACCATGTTTTCGCTCAGCGCCACGTGCCCTTCCAACACCTTGCGCAAAGCGGCGAGCACCGTGCCCACCGGTTCGCGCTTCATCACGTATCCCCGCGCCCCCGCCCGAATGGCGCGTTCCGCGTACAGGTCCTCATGGTGCATCGACAGCACCAGAATGGGCAGCTGGGCGTCTTGCGCGCGGAGATCCTTGATCAAATCCAGCCCGTTGCCCTCGTCCAGGGTCAGGTCCACGATCGCCACGTCGGGCCGGCATTGGGGAAGGATCGCCAGCGCGGCGCGGGCATCGGCGGCCTCGCCGCAAACGACCAAATCTTCCTGTTGGTTGAGAACCTTGGCCAGTCCATCGCGAAGCAGGGGATGGTCGTCGACGATCAGCACCCCTTTTTTGCGGTTGCGCGGCGCGGCGGCGGTTTTCATGGCGGAATCTCCCCGGACGGCGCGGCGCGGGACAGCCGGCAGTTCACGCACGTGCCCATGCCCGTCTCGCTGTCGATCCAAAAGTCGGCGCCGATGATGCCCGCCCGATAGCGCATGATGTCCATCCCCATGCCGGAAGAATTCCCCCCATCGCCGGACAGGCCCCGGCCCGTGTCGTGGATGGACAAGAGAAGCCCGTCGCGCTCCCGGAACAAGCGAATGGCGATCGTCTTGCCCTGGCTATGCTTGGCGGCGTTGCTGGCCGCCTCCTGGGCAATGCAATACAGATGGGTCGCCACGTCCGCATCCACCCCGTCGGCGTTGTCGGGCCCCTCGTAGCGGCAGGCCACGCCGAAAAGCTCCTGGGTCTGGGACGCCAATTCCCGGAGCGCGGAGCCGAGGCCGTACCGCTTGAGTTCCACCAGCAGCAATCCCCGCGCCAGGGCGTGCGCATGGGCCGCCGTCTTTTCGATCAGCTCCGCCAGTTTCCCGACGTCGGCGGCCTCCGGCAGCGATCGGCGCGCCAGGTCTTCGCGCACCGCCTCGGCCATGTAGCCGATGCCCGTCAGCGCCTGCCCCAAACCGTCGTGCAGATCGCGCCCGATCCGCAGCCGTTCCGTTTCGGCGGCCGCCAGGATTTCCGCCTCGAGCCGCCTCCGGTCCGTGATGTCGCGCATCACGCCTGCGATGCGGCGAGATTCTCCCGGCGCGGTCCGGACGATCCAGCCGCTCACCTCGATCCAGCGGATCGATCCGTCCGGACGCACCACCCGGACGTCGAGCTTTTCGTACCGGCCGACCGCCAGCCCTTGCCGGAAGGCCTGCAGCGCGCGGTTCCGATCGTCGGGATGCAGGCTCGCGGCCCACGTGAGCACACTCGGGTTTTCCTTCTGGGGAGAACGCCCCCAGATGATCTCGAAGGCCGGACTGACGTACAACGCCCGGCCCGTCTTGGCGTCGATCAGCCAAAACACGTCCTGGATGTTGGCCGCCATTTCCCGGAATTGCGCCTCGCTTTTCGCCAGCGCCTGCCGCGACGCCTCCAGATCGGCCGTGCGCTCCTTCACCCGCCGATCCAGTTCGACGGTGGCCTGCTTCAGGGCGCGTTCGACCCGCAGGCGCGCGGTGACGTTGCGGATCGAAGCCCACATGCCGGTTGGCCGGCCCGCCTCGTCGCGGATCAGGATCGTGCGCAGCTCGACCGGAACGGTCGTGCCGTCCTTGCGGACGTATTCCTTCTGGTACACGTCGGAATATCCGCGCGGCAAAACCTGTTCGGCCACGATCTTCGCCTCGGCGGCGCGCCATTTCTCCGGCGTGAGATCCTGATAGCGCATCCCGAGGAGTTCGTTCCCGAAATAACCCGTCAGGACCTGGAAGGCCGCATTGTTTTCCAGAATGCGGCCCTCCATGTCCGCGCTGACGAACGCATCCCGCATGGTCTCGTGCAGCCGCCGGTACTTCGTTTCCGACTCCCGCAGCGCCTCTTCCGCCCGCTTGCGCTCGGTGACGTCCAGTTCAACGCCGTCCCAGACCAGATGGCCATTCGGCATCCGCCGCGGCGCCGACATGAAGAGGCTCCACCGGATCTCGCCCGACGGCAGCCGGCGGCGCACTTCCACGCGGAGGGGCGTCATCGTCGCAACCGCGCGGACTTCCTGTTCGGCCACTTTCGGCCGGTCCTCTTCGAGGACCTGTCCGTAGATGAGCCCGGCATCCCGCGCCGCTTCGTCCGCCGTGATCCCATGCAGCCGCTCGACCCCTTTGCTGACGAACGAAAAACGGCGCTGCTGCCCATCCCCGCCGGAGTCGATTTGATACACGAGGCCGTCCGGCAGGTTGTCGTGGATCGCCCGGGCCCGCTCCTCGCTTTCCCGCAGCGCCTCCTCCGCCCGCTTGCGCTCGGTGATATCCATGTTGCTGCCGCGGTAGCCGCGCAGCGTGCCGTCGGCGTTCAGCCGGGGAATCCCGTTGCTGACCACCCAGACGGACCGCCCGTCCTTCGTCCGGGCCAAGGATTCGTAATTGCAGATGGCGTCCCGCCGCCGGAAGACCTCGAACATCGCCGCCCGGACCGTTTCGAGGCTTTCCTCGGGATACAGGTCGTAGAAATGCCGCTGGCCGACCAGCTCTTCCGGACGATAGCCCAAGACGCTCTCCACCACGTGGCTGACGAAGGTGAACCGCCCCTCCGCATCCACCTCCCAGACCACCGTGCGGCTCTGCTGGGCGCTCTGGTCGAACCGCGCCTCGCTTTCCCTCAGCGCTTCCTCCACCCGCACGCGTTCGGTGACGTCGCGCACGATGACCACCAGCCGCGCGTCCGGGCTGGCCGGTTTCCCCTGGACCGCGATGGAGGCTTCGAACCAGCGCTCGCCGCCGGGCGAAGGCAGGGAATAGACGCAGCCCCGGTGTTTCCCTTCCGCCAGCGCCTTCTCCATCGCCTCGTCCAGAACCGCCGCGGCGGACAAAGGCACGACCTTGTTTATCGTCCGGCCCAGAAATTGTTCCGGGGGCACGTACAGAAGTTCCGGGTGCGGCGCATGGAAATCGAGGATGCGCTTGCCGCGGTCCAGCACGAACAGGATGTCGGGAAGGGCGTTCAGGGTTGCCTGCAGCCGGTCCGGGGCTTCCTGCGGAGGAATCGGCTGAACGCCGTACGCGTCCCCGGAAGGACGCGGAAGCGGCGCATCGCTGGACGAACGGGCGGTCATGGCGGCTCCGGATTGGAAGCATGGGGCGTTTCCCCGTCCGTGGCAAGCGGGGAGTTGCCGGAAACGCCGATTCCCCGAACGCCGGCGGCGGGAAGCGCACGGGCGGTTCAGGGCGCGGACCAGCGGCCGACGTCTTCGATCTCCGCCTGGCACTTCCGCAGGGCCTCCACCACGGCCGGATCGAACTGCGTGCCGGCGTTCCGGACGATTTCCGCCAGCGTTTCTTCCGGCCCCCGTCCCTTGGAATAGGGCCGGTCGGAGCGGATGGCGTCGTAGGCGTCCACCACCGCGAAGATGCGGGCGCCGAGGCAGATGGCTTCGCCCTTGAGTCCGCGCGGATAGCCCGTGCCGTCGAACCGCTCCTGGTGCGCGAGCACGATTTCCGAGGCGGGCTCGAGGCCCGGACCGGCCTTGATGACGTTGTAGCCGAGATGCGGATGCGCCTTCATGACCTCGCGCTCTTCCGGCGTCAGGGGACCTTCCTTGAGCAGGACGGCGTCGGGAATCCCCACCTTGCCGATGTCGTGGAGCAGCGCGCCGGTGCCGATGATTTCGATTTCCTCCAGGGAGGCGCCCATCTTGCGGGCGAGCACGACGGCCATGCGCGAAACGCGCTTGCTGTGCGCGCCGGTCTTCTTCTCGCGCGCGTCGAGCATGTCGGCCATGGCTTCGAGGGTGAACTGGTAGGAATCGGTCACCTGGTCGAGCGCGCGGGAAAGCGCGGCGTTTTTCTCGCGGACCATGTCCTCCAGATGTTGCCGGTAGCGCTTGTTTTCCAGCACGAGGCGCCGGTATTTGATCGCGCGCTCCAGCACGGCGGTCAGCTGCCGGGGCGCGACCGGCTTCTGCACGAAATCGTAGGCGCCCTGCTGGAGGGAGGCCACCACGTTTTCCAGCGTGGCCTGGCCGGTGATGACGATCCCGATGATGGATTCGTCGACGCCCCGCAGCTTCTTGAGCAGGTCGAGCCCGTTCTCGGTCCCGAGGTGGAGATCCACCAGCGCCACGTCGATCATGCCGCGCTCCCGGTTCGCGGTCTCCAGGGCGGCCGGCCCCGTCTCCGCAAGCAGCACGCCGAATTTTTCGCGGGACAGAATGCGCTGGAAGAGCAGGCACATGGCATGGTCGTCGTCCACCACCAGCACGACGCGCTTGGGATCCGCCAACCCGGCGGGAGCGGCCGGGACCGACGATTCGCGGGCGGGATCGGCCGGCGGCGGCGCTTCCTCCGCGAAGCAGATCTTGTTGCGTCCGGTCTGTTTCGCCCGGTAAAGCGCCCGGTCCGCCTGGATGAGGAACGTTTCCGCGCTGGATCCGGGCCCGGCCATCATGGTGCTGGCGCCGACCGAAATGGTGGCCCGCAACTCGTAGGTGTCCTTGCACAGGACGGCTTCGCGAAACCGCTCCACCATCCGCCCGGCGATCCGGCGCGTTTCGGCCTCGTCGGCCCGGGGAAGAATCACCACCATCTCGTCGCCGCCGTAATAGCGGCACACGACGTCGCCCTCCCGGACGCTCGCCTTCACCAGCGCGGCGCATTCTTTCAGCACCTGGTCCCCGACGACGTGGCCGTAGGAATCGTTCACGGCCTTGAAATGGTCGATGTCGATGACCAGCAGCCCGACGGGAAACGGCTGCTCGCGCCCCTGGTTCCAGATCCAGCGCAGCTCTTCGTCGAAGGCGCGCCGATTCAGCAGCCCCGTCAGCGGATCCCGGATCGCCATCTGGAGCAGCTCCTCGCCCGACATCAAAACGTCCCACGGGATCTGGGCGGGTTCATTCTTCCGCTGTATGAATTCCTTGTCCGGCATATCCGCGCGTTTCCGCATCGGATAATGGCGCCAACCCGCTCCCAATCGCAAGTCCGATCCCGCCGCCGACCCATTTTTCCGGCGGCGGCCGCGCCCCGTCCTTTACAAGAGGCTCCGCCCTCCCCTATAGTCGACTCTGGCATTGCATGAAACCGTCCTTCCCATCGCTCGATCTTCCGCCGGGGCTGGCGTTCGCCGCCCGCGTGATCCGCCGGCTCGCGATCGCCCTCTCCATTCTGGCGGTCGCCTTGGTCCTGCTGGAACTGGCGGCCAGCCGCATTGCCCCCGTCCGCCCCACCCGGTTCCTGGTGGAAGGCGAATCCAACGGCCAACCGGCCTGGATCGACAACCAATTTTTCCCATACCGATTCTTCTCCATCCGGACCGCCAAGGCCCCTCCGCCCATCGTCGCCCTCAAAACGCCGGCGGAGGACGCCCTGCGCGTCTGCCTGTTGGGCGGCTCTTCCGCCCTCGGCGACCCCGATCCCTCCTTCGGCGCGGGCCGGCAACTGGAAATCATGCTCGAACGCCGCTATCCGGGGCATCCGGTCGAAGTCGTCCGCATGGCGTTCGAGGGCGGCAATTCGCACGCCTTGCGCGAAGCCGCCCGCGAGCTGCAACGCCTCGCCCCCCACGCCGTGGTGGTCTTGACCGGAAACGAAGAAATCGCGGGCCCCTACGGCCCCGCGTCCAGCCTGGGACGGTTTTGCTTCGGACCGCGCACCGCCCGCTGGATGACGCTGTTCTCGCGCACCCGGATTTCCCAGCTGTGCATCGCCGCCGTCCGCCGGCTCGCGCCCGCCCGGGACGATCTCAACGCCTGGCGGAGCCAGGAACCGATCTCCCTGCGGGGACGAATGGCGCCGGATGATCCGCGCCTGAAAACCGCCTACCGCTCCTTCCGCCACAACCTCGACGCCATTCTCGCCGCGGCCGCCCAGACCTCGCCCGCAGTCGTCGTCTGCACCGTCCCCGTCAACCAGCGCGATTGCGCCCCGTTTTCCACCAGCTTTTTGGATGACGAAACGGCCGCCCAGGAGGTCCGCGAACTCCTGCGGGAGGCCGTCGCCGCCGAAACCGCCTCCAACCGGACCGAGGCCGCCCGCCTATATGCCGACTCCATCCGGCGCCATCCCACCCACGCCGAAGCCCTCTTCCGCGCCGCGCGCCTGGAACTCCAGGACGGCCGCGACGCCGAGGCCGCCGCGCTCTTTTCCCGCGCCCGCGACGCCGACGCCCTTCGCCTGCGCGCGGACTCCACCATCAACGCCATCATCCGCGAATGCGCCGCAGACGCCTCCGCCTCCCTGCTCGACGCCGAAGCGCTCTTCGCCGGCCAATCGCCCCACGGCATCCCCGGCCGGGAATGGTTCCTCGACCACGTCCACTTCACGTTTGGCGGCAACCATCTGCTGGCCCAGTCGATCCTGCGGCGACTGGAAGAACTCCGCGCCTTCGATCCCGAACCGACCGGAACCCTCCCCCCCCCCGAAGAAATGGCCAGCGAACTGCTCTATCATCCGTGGGGATCCGCCGACGTTCTGGCCGCCCTCATCGCCCGGCAAATCCACCCCCCCTTCCGGCGGCAACTGACCAACCCCGCCACCGTCGCGAGGCTCGCCGAAGAAAAGCAGATCTGGGATGCCCGCGTCGCGGCTTCTTCCCGGGAAAACACCCGCGCCACGTTCGCGCAACGGCGGAAAGACCGGCCCGCCGACGCCTGGCTGGCGGCCCGCGTCGCCTGGTATCTCCTCCTGGCCGGCGATCCCGCCGGCGCGGAAACCGCCGCATGGGCCGCCCATGAATGCTGGCCCCATCGCTTCGACGTCCGCGCCCTTCTGGCCTTGACCCGCGCCCGGCAGGGGCAACGCGCCCAGGACGGCATCGCCCTCCTCCGCGCGCCCGGCGAGGATTGCGGCTACTACGACGTCGAATGGACCCTCGCCATCGGCCAGCAGTTCATCGAATCCCGGAACTACGCCGACGCCGCCCCTTGGCTCGAATACGCCTTGGAGCGCGATCCGTGGAATTCCGGCGCCCACATCGCCATGGCGAAAGCCCTCTTCCATTTGGACCAAAGCGACCAAGCCTTCGAGTTGCTCGAAACGGCTATCGAGCGGAACCCGCGGAATCCCCTGTTGCGCGAAGAAATCGCCTCTCTCTACTGCCTGCGGGGTTGGCCGGCCCAGCCTCCGGACCGGCCCAAGAGCGATTGGGACGTCGCCACCCGCTACTACGAGGAATCCGGGAGAATCGCCCCCTATCGCTATGAACGCTTCCTGAAATGGGCCGACGCCCTCGTCCGCCTCAAGCAATACGCCCGCGCGCAACGCCCCCTCGAACTCTATCTGGCCGCCATGCCCAACGATCCCGACGCCCTCGCCCTCCAGGCGGAAATCCAGTCCCACGCGGCCCCGCCGCCGGAACCGGCCGACCCGCCGGCCGCGAAAGACGAATCCAAAAAATTCCCCTGGGAATGATTCCCGTCAGGACGCGGACGGGATGGCGCGCCGCAAGACCGTTTCCTTGGCCCGCCACGCCACGTAGGCGGTCATGGCGTAGGGCAGCATGAACAGGGTTCGCGCCTCGCTCGGCAAGCGCGACAAATGCAGCAGAACCGTCGCCAGGCCGGCCTCCAAGATCCCCGACCGGTGGAACAGCCACGCCAAGGCCCCCACCGTGCAGCCGCTCAGCCACAGCACCATGGCCAACCCCGCCAGCGATTCCCGCTTCAGCGACCGGTCGCCCAGCCCGCGCGCGCACGCCCCCGACAACCCGTTCAACCCCGCCAGCAAGCCGATCGTTGCCAGATAATGCAGGGCCGCGTTGGCCGCGAAATACATCCGCTCCGGCGCCGCCGCCCACCACGCCAAAAAGGGCGACAGGCCGATCGCCGCCGCCGCCATCAAGACCGCGAAGTCCATCCGCCCCCCCCCTCGGAACGCCGGATGTCCGCCGCGCCCCAGCATCCACAGGCCGCAGACCAGCGGCAGAAAGCTCCCTAGCAGGATTCCGACGGTCCAGCGCGGCGGCAAGAAGGCAACCAGCGCCAGCGCATGGGCGGCGGACATCAGCGGCATGCTCCAGAACAGGCAGGAAAATCCCCGGGAGATTTGCAGCAGGCGCGCCGGTTCCGGAACGGCCGGGACCGGAGGGGGCGAAACGGCAACGGGCGGCGGTTCGTTCACCGGCCCCGCCCGTCCATCAACCGCGCGATTTCGGCGCGCAAGCCTTCCCGAAACCGCTCCTCGCCGAATTGCTCCGCATGGGCGCGGATCGCCGCCGCGTCCCATTCCGCCTTCTCCGCGCGCGCAACGGCCGCCAGCAAGTCGTCCTCCGTCTGCTCGCCGAAAAAGACGCCGGTCCGTCCGTCCACCACCGTTTCCAGCAGCCCCCCCTTGCCGTACGCCAACACGGGCTTTCCGCACGCCTGCGCCTCCAGCGGCACGATTCCGAAATCCTCCTCCCCCGGAAATACCAGAAACCGGCAGCGTCGGTACAGGTCGCGAATCCCCTCGTCCGGCACGCGCCCGAGAAATTCCACGTTCGGCCCCGCCGCCCTTTTCAGCGCGTCCATCTCCGTGCCCACCCCCGCGATCTTCAGCGGGAACCCCGTCCGCGAATACGCCCGCACCGCCAAATCCACCCGCTTGTAGGGCACCAGCGCGGAAACGACCAAATCGTATCCGTCGTGTCCGCCGCGCGCGTCCGGCGTGAAGAACCCCGTCGCCACCGGCGGATAGACCACCGCCGCCTCGCGCCCGTAGAACGTCTCGATCCGCGCCTGCACGTGCCGGCTGATCGCCACGAACCGGTCCACCCGCGCGCTGGCCGCGCGGTCCCATTTCCTCAATCGACCGAGCGCCAGATCCAGCGCCGCGCGCTTCCACCGGTTCCGCCCGAAATAGTCCTCCTGCAGCGACCACGCGTAGCGCATCGGCGTGAAGCAGTAGCACAGGTGCTTCGCCCCTTTCGGCGGCACGATCCCCTTCGCCACGCAGTGGCTCGTGCTCAGCACCAGATCCGTCCCCTCCGGCACCCGGAACGATTCGATCGCCGCCGGAAACAGCGGCAGGAACCAGCGGTAGTGCTCGCGGAATCCCGGCACGCGCTGCAACCCCGAGACATGCACCCGGCGGCTCCGGATCGCCTCCGACACCAGCTCCGGCCGGTACAACAGCGTGTAGAGCTCCGCCTGCGGGAATTCCCTGCAGATCCAATCGAGGCACCGTTCGCCGCCGCGCATGCCGTTGAGCCAGTCGTGCGCCAGCGCCACCTTCCGCTCGCGGCTCATGGCGCCAGCTCCCCGTAGAGGCGCAGGACGGACTCGGCCGCCGCCCGCCACGAGAACCGTTTGGCCTGCGAAAGGCCCGCCGCGCGCAGCCGAGCCGCTTCCGCCGGATCCGTCAAAATTTCCTTCAGCGCGGCCGCCGCCCCGGCAACGTCGTCCGGCGCCACGATGCGCGCCGCGTCGCCCGCCACTTCCGGCAGGCTCGCCGCGTTTGAACAAACCACCGGCGTCCCGCACGCCATGGCTTCCAGCACCGGCAGGCCGAATCCCTCGTAGCGCGACAGCAGCGCCAGCGCATCCGCATCCTGGTACGCCTTCACCAGCCCCGCGTCGTCCAAATAGCCCGACCACTCGACGCGATCCGCCACCCCCCGCCGCCGCGCCGTTTCGTCCGCCTCCGGATACCGCGCGTCCGGCGAGCCCACGATCCGCAGCCGCGCATCCACGCCGCCCTCGCGCACCAGCCGCGCGAAGACCTCCACCAGCCCCGGCAGATTCTTGTACGGGTCGCTCCGCCCCACGTAGAGCACCGTCTTCGAAGCGCCGCGCGCCGATGGCTTCTCGCCGCCGGGCGCGTACCGCCCATCCACCCCGTCCGGCGCCACCGCGATGCGATCCTCCGGAATCCCCAGCCGCCCCACGATGTCGCGTTTCGCCGATTCGCTCCCCGTCGCCACCGCGTCCACCCGCCGCGCGATTTCGTGCATCAGCGCCCGATAGACGGGGAAAAACCGCGTTTTCAGCGCCTTCGGCGTGAATTCCGGATGCACCAGCGGAATCAGGTCGTGGATGTTGCAGAGGCACTTCACCGCATGCGGCTTCCGCCGCGGAAACGCCGGCAGCGGCACCATGAAATTCGTCGAGTGGTACGCGCCCACGCCTTGTTCGCGCAACAGCCGCGCCGCCGCGAACTGCCCCCGCGCCGAAAACGGCCCGTACGGCAATTCCGCAAACTCGAAATTCGCACGCCCCCCCAGCCCCGCCGCCCGTTCGATGAATGCCCTCCGCTCGGCGTCGCGAACCAGCACCAGATAGCGGAACGCCCCCCCCATCTCCCCCAGCTGGCGCAACAGCTCGATCGTGTAGCGGCCAATGCCGCTCAACTCCCGGAAAACCCATCGGGCATCGATGGCGATCCGCTGGCTCTGGCTCGGGTTCATTTCGCGCAGTGTATCCGCCGCCGCCCCCTTGAATCCAGCCCATTCTGATCCCCCCTCCGGCCGCCGCCCCCTCCCCGCGAAGCCCTTCCGGCGCTTCCGGCGCGCCGGCCGGCCCGCCGTCCAACGCCCACGGGTTCTCATTGATTTTTCCCGCCGGGGCGGTCTATGATGCTTCCCCGAATTACAAACACAAAACAACTCAACGCAAGGAATACGCCATGAGCAGAGCCTACAACTTCAACGCCGGCCCCGCCGTCCTCCCTCTCGAAGTCCTCGAGATCGCCCAAAAGGAACTCACCGACTTCAACGGCACCGGCATGTCCATCATGGAACACAGCCACCGCGGCAAAGCCTACGACGCCGTCCACGCCGAAGCCATCGCCAACGTCGGCAAGCTCCTCGGCCTGACCGACGACTACCAGGTCCTCTTCCTCCAGGGCGGCGCCAGCCTCCAGTTTTCCATGGTTCCCATGAACCTCCTCGGCGCGGGCCAGACCGCCGACTACGTCAATTCCGGCGCCTGGGCCTCCAAGGCCATCAAGGAAGCCAAGAAGGTCGGCGCCGTCAACGTCGTCGCCGACACCTCCAAGGACGTTCCCACCAACATGCCCGACTACGCCGCGCTGAACTACACCCAAGGCGCCGCCTACGTCCACGTGACCTCCAACGAAACCATCGCCGGCACGCAAATGCAGCAGTTCCCGAAGACCGAGGCCCCGCTCGTCGCCGACATGTCCAGCGACATCCTCTGCCGCCCGATCGACATCCGGCAGTTCGGCCTAATCTACGCCGGCGCGCAGAAGAACCTCGGCCCCTCCGGCCTGACCCTCGTCGTCGTCCGCAAGGACCTGGTCGAACGCGCGCCGGAATCCATGGCGGCCATGCTGCAGTACCGCACCCACGCGAAGAACAACTCCCTCTACAACACCCCGCCCACCTTCGGCATCTACATCCTGATGCTCGTCACCCGCTGGCTCCTCGCCCAGGGCGGCGCCGCCGGGATGGAAAAGATCAACCAGGCCAAGGCCGCCAAAATCTACGCCGCGATCGACCACTCCGGCGGCTACTACCGCGGCGGCGCGGCCAAGGCCTTCCGCTCCACCATGAACGTCACCTGGCGCCTGCCCAGCGAAGACCTCGAAGCGAAGTTCATCAAGGAAGCCACCGCGCTGAAGATGATCGGACTGAAGGGCCACCGCGACGTCGGCGGCTGCCGCGCCAGCATCTACAACGCCTGCCCCGTCCAAGCCGTCGACGCCCTCGTCGCCTTCATGGCCGACTTCCAGGCCAAGAACGGCTAACCCGCCGCTCCTCCTGGATGCCCCGCGCGCCGCGGTTCTCCGCGGCGCGATTTTTGGGCCCCGGCCCACGCCGCTCCAATCGCCGCTCGCGCCCAGCCCTCCCCTATTCCACGGCGTTGATTCATGTTGTAGCCCGCAGGCCAACCCCTTGACTCGTCGGAGTCCCGCGGCTAGACTCCGGCCATCAGAACGAACGCATGCCCCGAATGTTTTACGCATGAATTCCCTGCCCTTCATCTTGCTGACCGACCGCGATGAATTCTGGAATCGGGTGCGCTTGCCGGGGCTGCGCTGGCGCGAACTGCGGGGTCTTGCCGTTTTTGTCTGTTTTGCCTGCGCCCTGTACGGGGCCGTCCTCGCCGGGTGGAGATCCCCCCGGCTCTCCCTCTACGTGGCCGTCAAACTGCCCGCGCTCTTCCTCGGCACCACGGCTTTCGTCGCGGTTTTCAATTGGATGATCGCCAGCATCCTGGGCTCCGGGCTGTCCTTCAAAGCGACGGTCTTCGCGGTCTTCGCTTCCATGACGATCGGGTGCTGGATCCTGCTTGGCCTTGTGCCCGTCTCGCTCTTTTTCCTGCTCTCCGGCGTTTCCTGTTCTGGCACGCCTTCCGAGCTGCAATACGCCCACAACACGATCCTGATGACCCACGTCTTCATCCTTGCCCTCGCCGGCATCGGCGGCCACGTCGCCTTGCTCCAAGGATTGCGGCGCGCGGCAAGACCCCGATGTCCGATCGCGGGCCTTTTCTGCGCATGGCTCGCCGCGTTCGCTTTTGTCGGTTGCCAGACGTCCTGGATCCTCCGCCCTTTCATTGGCAGTCCCTTCTTCCCCGTCGTCTTCCTGCGCCCCGACGCCCTCGACCGCAATTTCTACGAGTTCGTCTTCACCGAAGTGCTCCCGTTCCTGTGGACGGGAGGAAAATAGGAGAACCGCCATGAATCCCCCCCCCAACAACGTCCAGCCCGGAATCGCACCCCCGCCCGTCCCGCCGGGCCTTGCGCCGGTCGAGACCCACAACGTCGCGTCCACGCTGCTCAAGAATCCGAGGCGGATCTCCGAAACCATCGCCGGACAGAAAAATCTTCTGCGCTCATCGCTGACGCTGCTGTTGGTGGCCGTCGCCTGCCACGTCGTCTTCGGCCTGGCCGTAGGACTGTTTGGCGGCTGGCCCGTCGCCGCCATGGATATGGTCAAAATTCCGCTGGTGGCGCTCGGCTCGCTCCTGCTCTGTTTCCCCAGCCTTTATGTTTTCACCTGCGTAGCCGGTTCGCCCCTCTCCCTCGCGCAAACCTTCGTGCTGGGATGCTCCTGCCTGGCCATGGCCGGCCTCATCCTCGTCGGACTTGCGCCCGTCGCCTGGCTTTTCGCCGTCTCGACGAACAGCGTTTCCTTCGTGACGATGCTCGCCTTCCTGATCTGGCTCGTTGCCATCGGCTTCGCCGGTCGCTACGTCGACAAACTAGGCGTCCATCCCCTCTTTCAGCGCCAGGCCGGCATCAAACTGTGGTTTCTCATCTTGATCCTGGTCACCCTCCAGATGGCCACCTGCATGCGTCCCATGCTCTCCAAGCCGGAAAACGGGTGGTGGACCGGTGAAAAACAGTTCTTCCTCTCCCACTTCGGCTCGACGTTCGAAGACTAGCCCGCGTTTGGCGGAGAGCCCCGGAGAACCGGGGTTTTGGAATGGTGTGCCTGGCGGGGATCGAACCCACAACCTTTAGCTCCGGAGGCTAACGCTCTGTCCAATTGAGCTACAGGCACGACCGGAATCAACCTTGCGGACACTACGAGGCGCCGCCCCGCCCGGCAAGCGAAAAAGCGCCGCCCGGGGCGGTGGAACGCGGATCAGGCGCCGGCGCCCGTCCGGCGCCGGGCGGCGTCCAGCGTGTTCTTCAGCAGCATGGCGATCGTCATCGGCCCCACCCCCCCCGGCACCGGCGTGATCGCCGAGGCCTTGGCCGCCACCGCGTCGAAATCCACGTCGCCCACGAGGCGATGGCCCGACGCCTTGGACGCGTCCGGCACGCGGTTCACGCCCACGTCGATCACCACCGCGCCGGACTTCACCATGTCCGCCGTCAAGGTGTGCGGCCGGCCGGCCGCCACCACCACCACGTCCGCCTCGCGCGTGAAGCGCGCAATATCCTTCGTCCGCGTGTGGCACAGCGTCACCGTCGCGTCCACCCCTTTCTGGGACAGCAGGATCGAAAGGGGGCGGCCCACGATCGGGCTGCGGCCGACCACGGCGACGGAGGCGCCGGACAATTCCACGCCCGAACGCCGCAGCATTTCCAGCACGCCCGCCGGCGTGCAGGGCACGAAGGTCGGCAGCCCCAGCACCAGGCGCCCGACGTTCGCCGGGTGGAATCCGTCCACGTCCTTGGCCGGATCGATGGCCTCGAGGATTTCCCGCTCGATGGAGGAGTCGGGCAGCGGCAACTGCACCAGAATGCCGTCGATGGCCTCGTCGGCGTTCAGCGCCCGCACCGCCGCCAGGATCTCTTCCCGGCCCGCGGAAGCCGGCAGTCCGATTTCCCGGGAATGGATTCCCGCCGCCGCGCAGGCCTTCTCCTTGCCCGTCACGTACGAACGCGAGGCGGGATCGTCGCCCACCAGCACCACGGCCAGTCCCGGCACGCGGCCCGTCGACGCCTTCATTCCCGCCACGGCGGCGGCGATTTCCGCGCGCAGGCCGGCGGCAAGGCTTTTTCCGTCCAACAGGCGGGCGTTCATGCGGAATGTCCTTCCCGGATCCGTCTTAAAACCGATAGCGGACCGTCAATTGCCCCGAGGTGCCCTCGAACCAATCGGCGCGGGCGCCAAAGGCGAGATTCTCCAACAGCCACAACTCCGCGCCGACAACCGCGCCGAACGACTCCAGCTCTTCGAAATCCTGTTCCACGCCCCGGCGCGTCCAGGTTCCGTCCAGTTTGGAAAACGCCGGGCCCGCGTAGACGTCGACGCTCTGGACGTCCGACATGTAGGCGTTGCGGAAGTTCCGGCGGAACCACAGGTGGTAGTCCAGCGGCAGCATGACCATGGCGTCGCCCCACTGGATTTCGCCGTCGCCGTCGTCTTCGGCCGTGCGATAGGCATACTGCCCGGCCAGCTGCAGGGTGACGCGCCAGGCGGTGACCGACTCGCCCTCGTGCAGCTGCCACAGATTCACGCGCGCGCCCAGCAAGCCGCCCGCCCCCCAGGACGCCTCCTCGCGCATGGGGCCTTCCAGCCGCATCCGGGATCCGCCGGCCTGGCCGTAGAGCAACAGCCACGGCAACGGAGAGACCCCGATGGCCGCGTCGACGACGTCGCCGCGGAAATCCCGTTCGACGCCCGACAGCACGACGGGCCGCGACACGTGGACGTACGCCCCCCCCGCCTCCCACCGGGAGGGATCGCTCCACGTCACCAGGGCCGGATCCACGCTGCGGTCTTCCGCCGCGTTCTGCTTCGCAAAAGCCGCCGGCCCCGCCAGCATCCACGCCATCGTCCAACAAGCGATTCTTCTCACGGCATCTCCCTTCCAGGATTCTCAACCCCGCTTCCCGGCGCGGAACCTTCGGCGGAAGGCGCCGGCGCCTCCTCGTCCTCAGGCTCCACCGGCGTCGCGCTCATCACCACGTCGTCGTCGTCCAGATCGATCAGCTTCACGCCCTGCGCCGAACGGCCCGTGACGCGCACGCCGTCCACCGGCATGCGGATCATGGTGCCTTTTTTCGTCACGATCATGATGGCGTCCGTTTCGTGCACGCTCAAGGCCGTCACCAGATCGCCGGTTTTGGCGGTCAAGTCGTTGGCGATCAGGCCCTTGCCGCCGCGGCGCTGCACGCGGTATTCGCCGAACGGCGTCCGCTTGCCGTAGCCGTTCTCGGTCACCGTCAGCAGCATGGCGTCTTCGTGCACGACTTCGATGCCCTCGACCGCGTCGCCGGCGTCCAGCGAGATGCCGCGGACGCCGCCGGTGGCGCGGCCCATCGGGCGGGCGTCCTCCTCGTTGAAGCGGATGCCCTGGCCCTTGCGCGTCACCAGCAGGAGGTCGTCCTGGCCGCCCGTCAGCTCCACGCCGATCAGCCGGTCGCCTTCCTCGACGTTGATGGCGATGAGGCCCGAGGCCCGCACGTTCCGGTAGGCATCCAGCGCGGTCTTCTTGACGGTCCCCGTCTCCGTCGCGAAAAACAGGTACTTGTCCGCGTCGAATCCCCGGATCGGGATGATGGCCGCGATCTTCTCGGCGCCCTGCACGTCGAGCAGGTTGACCAGGGCCTTGCCGCGCGAATCCCGGGCGCCCTCGGGAATCTCGTAGGCCTTCTTGAAGTACATGCGCCCCTGCTCGGTGAAGAACAGCATCCAGTCGTGCGCGGAGCAGTTGAACACGTGCTCGACGTAGTCCTCGTCCTTCGTGTCCATGCCCGTCGAGCCCTTGCCGCCGCGCTTCTGCTCGCGGTACACGCTCGTGGGCGTGCGCTTCAAATAGCCGGCGTGCGACAGCGAAACGACGCAATCCTCGTCCGCGACGAGATCCTCGATGTTGATCTCGCCCGGATCGGCGACGATGTCCGTGCGCCGTTCGTCGGCGTAGGCGGCGCGGATCTCGCGCAGGTCGTCCTTCATGACGCCGAAGAGCTTGGCGTCGTCGGCCAGCAGTTCCTTCAGGTAGGCGATGCGGGCCTCCAGCGCCTGGTATTCGGCGACGATCTTGTCGCGTTCCAGCCCCGTCAGCTGGTAGAGGCGCATATCGAGGATCGCGTTCGCCTGCAGCTCGGAGAGCCCGAAGCGGCCCATCAACTGCACCTTCGCCACGTCGCGGTTGTTCGAGGAGCGGATGATCCGCACCACCTCGTCGAGATGGTCCAGCGCGATCAGCAGCCCTTCCAGGATGTGCGCCCGCGCCTCCGCCTCGCGCAGCTCGAACTTCGTCCGCCGCGTCAGCACCCCGAACCGGTGGTCGACGAAGCATTTCATCAGGTCCTTGAGGCTCATCTCGCGGGGCCGGCCGTGGTCGATCGCCAGCATGATCGCGCCGAAGGTGACCGACAGCTGCGTCTGCTTGTAGAGGTTGTTCAGCACCACCTGGCCGATTTCGCCGCGTTTCAGCTCCACCACCACGCGGATGCCGTCCTTGTCCGATTCGTCCCGCAGGTCGCTGATGCCCTCCAGCTGCTTTTCGTGCACCAGCTCCGCGATCCGCTCGATCATCGCCGATTTGTTCACCGCGTAGGGGATTTCGGTGATGACGATCCGCTCGCGGTCGTTCTTCCATTCCTCGACCGCGGCCTTGCCGCGCAGCCGCATGTGCCCGCGGCCCGTCTCGTACATCGCGCGGATCGGCGCGAGGCCGCACAGCGTGCCGCCCGTCGGGAAATCCGGGCCCTTCACGAACTGCATCAGATCCGCCACCGTCGCCTCGGGATGGTCGATCAGGTGGATCACGCCGTCCACCACCTCGCCGAGGTTGTGCGGCGGGATGTTCGTCGCCATGCCCACCGCGATGCCGGTCGAGCCGTTCACCAGCAGGTTCGGCATGCGCGACGGCAGCACCGTCGGCTCCAGCAGCGATTCGTCGAAGTTCTTCTGCATTTCGACGGTGTCTTTGTCGATGTCCGCCAGCAGCTCTTCCGCCATCTTGCCGAGCTTGCACTCGGTATAGCGGTAGGCCGCCGGAGGATCGCCGTCGATGCTGCCGAAGTTTCCCTGCCCCTTGACGAGCATGTAGCGCATCGAAAAATCCTGCCCCATGCGCACCAGCGTGTCGTAGACCGCCGAATCGCCGTGGGGATGGTAGTTGCCGATGACTTCGCCGACGACTTTCGCGCACTTCACGAACGCCTTGGCGTGCGTCCAGCCGCGCTCCTTCATGGCGAAGAGAATGCGCCGGTTGCCCGGCTTGAGCCCGTCGCGCGCGTCCGGCAGTGCGCGGCCCACGATCACCGACATCGAGTAGTCGATGTAGGCTTTCTGCATCTCCTCTTCGATGTTGATGCCCTCGATGCGGTCCAGCGCGTTCTGCGGGGCCAGCGCCGCCGCCGCGGCCGCCGAAAGGGCCTGGTCCGCGGCCTCGCCGCCGGATTCGTTGTTCTGTTCGTCGCTCATCGTTTGCCTTTGCTCTGTCCATCCAGCTGGAACCACGCCGGCACCGGCCGGTTCCGTTCATCGTTCAAATAGCGCTGCCGCTGATCTTCGGTCCGGAACTGCCACGCCGCCGCAATCAACCGGGTGTAGCCGTCCGGCCCCAATTCGGGCGGCGGCGGCGGCGCGCTTTCGCGCGCGAAATGCAAATCGAGATTGGGTTTCGCGAAGGTCACAGGGTCTCCCGGAAAAACTTCTGGGCTGGCTTCCATGGCCGGCTCGCTAGACGTCCAGATTCCGCACGTTCAGCGCGTTTTCCTCGATGAAGGCGCGGCGGGGTTCGACCTCGTCGCCCATGAGGATGGTGAAGATCTGGTCGGCGCGCACCGCGTCGTCGAGGGTCACCTGCAGCAGCTTGCGCTTCGTCGGTTCCAGCGTGGTTTCCCACAGCTGCTCGGGATTCATTTCGCCCAAGCCCTTGTAGCGCTGGATGCTCAGTCCGCGGCGCCCCACTTCGCGCACCAGGCGCAGCAGGTCGCCGAGCGCGTAGATCGGCGTTTTCTTGCCGTCCACCTCGGCCTCGTAGATCGGCGCGCCGTTGCGCAGCAGGGTCTCGATGCCGAAGCCGCGCGCCTTCAGCTGCGCGAACTGCTTGACCAGCCCGGGGGCCTGGTGCAACTCGTCCCACTTGAACTGCGACGGATCCAGCGGGCCCATGCGCGCCTCCGCGTCCTCGCGGATGCGCCGCATCTCCTCGTCCGAGAACGCCAGGTGGATTTCCTGGTTCTCGACGTCGCCGCCGGGCGGAACCACCCGCACGCGGTACAGCGGCAGGCGGTTGTTCGCCGCGTCGTAGCGCTTCGCGTAGTCGTCGAAATCGATGCCCTTGCGCGCCATCGCCTCCCCGACGTGCTCGACCTCCTCCAGGATCCGGAGCACCTCGGCCATCCGGCCGTCTTCCAGCGCGGGCATCCCGTCGAGGTTCAGCAGCCGCACGTCCTCGATGCCCATTTCGATCAGCACCTGGGTCAAGTGCCGGTCGTTGTCGATGTAGCGCTCCTGTTTCTTGCGCCGGATCTTGTAGAGCGGCGGCTGCGCGATGTAGACGTAGCCCCGGTCGATCAGCTGCGGCATCTGCCGGTAGAAAAAGGTCAGCAGCAGCGTCCGGATGTGCGACCCGTCCACGTCCGCGTCGGTCATGATGATGATCTTGTGGTAGCGCGCCTTCGCCACGTCGAACTCGTCGTGCCCGATGCCCGCGCCGATCGCGGTGATCATCGTGCGGATTTCCGCGTTGTTCAGCATGCGGTCGAGGCGCGCCTTCTCCACGTTGAGGATCTTGCCGCGCAGCGGCAGGATCGCCTGGAACTTGCGGTCGCGCCCCTGCTTGGCCGAGCCGCCGGCCGAATTGCCCTCCACGAGGAACAGCTCGCACAGCGCCGGATCGCGCTCCGAACAGTCCGCCAGCTTGCCGGGCAGCGAGCCGGAATCCAGCGCGCCCTTGCGGCGCGTCAGGTCGCGCGCCTTGCGCGCGGCCTCGCGGGCCCGCGCCGCCAGCACGCCCTTTTCCACCACCTTGCGCGCGACCGCCGGGTTTTCCTCGAAAAACACCGCCAGCCGCTCGTTTACGACGGACGACACGATGCCTTCGACCTCGCTGTTGCCCAGCTTGGTCTTCGTCTGCCCCTCGAACTGCGGGTCGGGCACCTTCACGCTCAGCACCGCCACGAGGCCCTCGCGGATGTCCTCCCCGGCCATCGCGTCCTCGTCCTTGAACAGCTTGTTCGCCTTCCCGTAGGCGTTCACCACGCGCGTCAGCGCGCTGCGGAACCCGCTCAGGTGCGTGCCGCCCTCGATCGTGTTGATGTTGTTCGCGTAGCTCAGCACCGACTCGGCGTAGCCGTCGTTGTACTGCATCGCGATCTCGACCGCGACGCCGTCCTGCTCCTTCTCGAAATAGATCGGGTCCGGATGCAGCGCGATCTTGTTCTTGTTCAGGTGCCGGATGAATTCCCGGATGCCCCCGTCGTAGCGGAACAGCTCCTCGCGCACCGTCCCGTCCTGCTGCTCCTGGCGGAACACGATCTCGATGCCCTTGTTCAGAAACGCCAGCTCGCGCAGCCGCGCCGCCAGCACGTCCCACGAAAACTCGATCGTCGTGAAAATCTGGTCGTCCGGATACCACGTCACCTTCGTGCCGCGGTCCGCGCACGACCCGATGACCTCCAGCGGCGAGACGGTGGCGCCCCGCTCGAAGCGCATGCGGTAGATCCGGCCTTCGCGCCGCACCTCGACTTCCATCCACTCGCTCAGCGCGTTCACGCAGCTCACGCCCACGCCGTGCAGCCCGCCCGACACCTTGTAGCTGCCGTGGTCGAACTTGCCGCCCGCGTGCAGCACCGTCAGCGCCACCTCCACCGCCGGCTTCTTCAGCTTCGGGTGCAAATCCACCGGAATGCCGCGGCCGTTGTCGGTCACGGAAACGGACCCGTCCGCCGCCAACTCGACCTCGATGCGCGTGCAATAGCCCGCCAAGGCCTCGTCGATGGAATTGTCCACCACCTCGTACACGCAGTGGTGCAGCCCGCGCTGGAACGTGTCGCCGATGTACATCGCCGGACGCTTCCGCACCGCCTCCAGCCCCTCCAGAACCTGGATCTTCGACCCGTCGTAGGCCTCGTGCTTCGCCGCCGGGGCCGCCCCCTCCAAATCGCCGTTTTCTTGTTCTGACATGGTCCCGTCTTTTCTCTATACAATTAATATGGAGAAAGTATCTGAAATCCCCCGTCGATACAATCAAAACCGCATTTCGAACCGAAATATTCGCGGACAAGTAAAACGGTTATGAAAACGGAGCCTCCCCCCCGTCCCCGCCGCGCCGCGACCTACCCGCCGGAACGTCGCCGCTCAAGCCAAAAAGGGTCGTTTTTAAGAAAATTCGGGCTTTTTTTGCAAATATTAGGCTGATTTTGGACAATTTTTGCAAAAAAAAGGCATTCCGAGAGCAAATTTTGACACAAAACGGCAAAAATCAGTCAAAATCGTCGTCTTTTTTGTTCTCGAGACGCCGGTTTTTGAAGAAATCCTTGATCAAGGCCGCGCATTCCTCTTCCAGAACCCCCGAAAGCACCTCGGAACGGTGATTCAGCTCGGCCGACCGCAAAATGTTGAACCGCGAGACCGCCCCGCCCCGCAGCGGATCGCTCAGGCCCCACACCACCAGCGGAATCCGCGCCAGCACGATCGCCCCCGCGCACATCGGGCACGGCTCCTTCGTCACGTACAGGATGCTGTCCGTCAACCGCCAGTCGCCGGCCGCGCTCGCCGCCTGCGTGATCGCGATCATCTCCGCGTGCGCCGTCGGGTCTTTCAGCGTCCGCGTCTGGTTCCAGGCCTGTCCCGCGAGGGTTCCGCCGTTGAAAACCACCGCGCCCACGGGCACCTCCCCCGCTTCCGCCGCCCGCCGCGCCTGCCGCAGCGCCAGGCGCATCCGCGCCTCGTGCACCGCCATTCCGGGAGGCGCGCCGCTCATGTCTTCGCCTCCTCGCCCAGCACCCAGCGCTTGTTGAACCAGAAATAGTTCTCCGGATGCGCCCGAACGGATTCGCCGAACCGATCCATCACGTACTGCAGGATCCGCCGCCGGTCCTCGGCCGGCGGCAGCCCCCGGTCCGGCGCGACGCGCCCCGTCATGCGCCAGCCGTGCCGCGCCCAGCCCGTCCGCACCACTTCCCCCGTATAGACCGGCACGTCCGCCTCGTGCGCGTAATGCGCCACGCCGGCGGGCACCTCCGTCTCCACGCCCAGATAGCGCACCCTCACGCCGCCCGCCTTCGCCCGCACGTCCGGCAGGATCGCCAGCACCTTGTTGCCCTCGTTCAGCTTCTGCGGCACCCGGGCCACCTCGCGGCTCCGCGTGTCGATCGCCTCCGCCCCCGTGCCCATGCGCACCCGGTTGATCCACGCGTCCATCAACGGATTCTTTTGCCGCCGCACCAGCGTCATCAGGTTCACGCCCTGCGATTGCAGCGCGATCCCCGCCAGTTCCCAGTTGCCCATGTGCGGAACCGCCACGATGAATCCCCGCCCCTTCCCCAGCTCCTCGTGGACCTTGTCCACCTCCCCCAGATCCATGTGCCGGTCCACCCACTCCCGGCCGATCCCCGGCAGCCGCATGCCCTCCACCGCCGTGAACGCCAGATTGCGGAACGCCAACCACCCGATGCGTTCCAGCTCCCGGTCGGACTTCTCCGGCCCCAGCGCCTGCCGCAGGCGGCGCTTCGTCTTCGCCCGCAGCTTTCCGTTCAACGCCCACGCCAGACGGACCGGCCCCCACGCCAGCGCCAGCGCCGCCCGGTGCGGCAGCGCCGCCAGCAATCCGCACGCCGCCCGCGCCGCCGCATATTCCGCCACGTGTGCCGGTTTGTGCTTCATGGGTTCCCGGCGGCCTCTCGCAACGCCCGAAATCCCACGTCCCGTCCGCGATAGTCCGCCGCGAACGGCTGCCGATGGTCCACCTTCAGCCGGTCGGGATCGCGCTCGGCCCAGCTTCCGCCGCGGGCCGCGCGCGGCCCGTCCCGCATCCCGGATTCCGCCGCGCACCACTCGTAGAGATTCCCCGCCACGTCGTGCAGCCCGAATCCGTTGGCCGTGAACGCTCCGACGCGGACCGCCGGCCCCTCCGCATCGAATCGGGCCATCTCCGCCGCCGTTCCGCCCCATCCCCACGGATAGGGCGCCCCGTCGATCCCGCCCCGCGCCGCCGCTTCCCATTCCGCTTCCGTCGGCAAGCGCACCGTCCGTCCCGATTCCCGCGAACGCCAGGCGCAATAGGCTTCCGCCTCGGCGCAGGTCACCTCCGACACCGCCTGGCGGCCCGCCCCCCGCCGGACCGCGTATCCCCCGCCCGCCCGACGCCGGATCTGCGCCGTCTCCGGAAAATCCGCGACCTTCGCCCCGTTCAGGTATTCCGCGAATTCGGCCACCGCCGTCTCGAAACGCCCCAGTTCGAATCCGCCGGCCGTCCCCGCCCTCGCCGCGTGCCGCGGCACGTCCGCCCACTCGCCGGCTCCGCAGGCGCCGCCGGCCAGCAGCCCCGCCAATCCCATGATCCATCCGCGATTCATATGCCGCCCATTAAAGCGCATCCGCCTTTGACATTCCACCGCGAAATCCCCATACTGATTCGCCGATAGTCAAACCGACGCGAAAGGTGGCGACGATGGAAAAGCGCAAGGCTAAATGCAGCGGGTACGGCATGTTCACCGGATTTTTCGGGGTCGTTGCCCTGGGCATCGTCTTCGGAGTGTTGATCGGCATTCCGCTCGACGCCGACCAAGGCTGGGACCTTTCCGCTCTCGCCGCGCTGCTCGCCACCGGGATCGGCCTGGCCTATATCGTCCTCTCCCTGGTCGATTGGGCGGTCCAACGGCACGCGCTCGCGTCGAATCCGCTTCCCGACGATCTCGACCTGTCCGACCGCGCCATCGCCGCCGAACGGCTGGCCGCGCTGAATGGCTGCACCCCCCTGCACCGCCACATCCGCCGCCTGCTGGCCGCCTGGGCCTCCGGCGCTTCCGGACCGCAGGTCGCCGCCATGGCCGGCAACCAGAGCCACCGCATGCTGGGCATGCTGGCGGCCGAAACCGCCGCCGTCTGGGCCCTGCTGGCCTGCACCGCCAACTTCATCCCCCCCCAAGTCCTGCTCACCCTCGGCACCGGCCTCATGGCCCTGCTCGTGGTCGTGGCCATCGCCCGCTTCCAGCTCGCCTCCCACTTCGCCGGCTACATCGAATCCCACCTCCTCGCCCGCATCGGCAACGACACCCCCGCGGCCGCCGGCCTTGATTTCGCCCAGGCCGTCGCCAAGTCCGTTTCGGATTCCACCGCGGCCCTCGCCGCCGCCCAGGCCACGTTCGCCGACCACCTCGCCAAAACCCAGCAGGAAGCGGCCGCGCTCACCGCCAAGGCCCAGGCGGATGCGGCCGCCCAGCTCGCCAAGGCCCAGGCCGATGCCGCCGCCCTCATCGCGAAGACGCAGCAGGAAACCTCCGCCCAGGTGGTCAAGGCCCAGGGCGACACCTCCGCCAAGCTGGCCTCCTCCCAGCAGGAAATCGCCGCCCAACTCGCCCAGGCGCAGGACAAGGTCGCCGAACAGCTCGGGCGCGTCACCGAAATCGCCGCCAGCATCGATCAGATCTTCAAGCTCCAACAGGCGGTCGACAACACCCTCAAAGGCGTCGCCGTCACCGACGAATTCAAGTCCACGCTTGTCGAACTCAAGCGCCACCTCGCCGAATCCGACCAGCTGCTCAAGAACGCCGCCAAGCCGCGCACCATCCGCCTCGTGGAAAAAGACAACGAATAAGCCGCCGTCCATGCCGGATCCCGCCGCCGCCCCCGCGCCCGATTCCGCGCCGGGGGCGGTTTCGTCTCCGCCCCCCCTCGCGCCCGGCCTCTATCTCGTCGGCACCCCCATCGGCAACCTGGAGGACGTCACCCTGCGCGCCCTGCGCGTGCTCCGCTCCGCCACGCATATCCTCGCCGAAGATACGCGCCGCACGCGCGTGCTCCTCGACCGCCACGGCATCCGCACCCCCATGATCTCCTGCCACAAGTTCAACGAACGCGCCCGCGAAGAGGAGATTCTTTCGCGCATCCGCGCCGGCGAAGCCCTCGCCCTCGTCACCGACGCCGGCATGCCCGGCATTTCCGATCCCGGCGCCCGCGCCGCCGACGCCGTCCGCGCCGCCGGCCTGCCCGTCGCCGTCGTCCCCGGCCCCTGCGCCCTCTCCGCCGCCGTCGCCCTCTGCGGCCAAACCGAAAGCCGCGGGTTTTTGTTCGAGGGCTTTCTCGACCACAAAACCGCCGCCCGCCGCCGCCGCTTGAAAGAACTCGCCGATTTCCCGGCGCCCGTCGTCTTCTACGAATCCACCCACCGCATCCTCAAGCTCCTCGACGAGGTCGAACAGGAACTCGGCCCGGAACGAAAACTGTTCGTCGCCCGCGAACTGACCAAGAAGTTCGAGGAAACCGTCTCCGGCACCCCGGCCGACCTCCGCGCCCACTACGCCACCCATTCCCTCAAAGGCGAATTCGTCGTCCTCCTCCTGCCCGCGGAAGCATGATCGCCATCCGCATGCGCCTGGGTTTCTGGGGTCTCTTGGGCGCGCTGGGATTCGCCGCCGCCGTCATCAGCCTCGCTGGTTTTCTGGGATCCTATTCCTGGTGGCTGGAAATCCTTTCGCATTTCCGCCTGCAATACGCGCTTGGCTTTCTCCTGCTCTCCGCGATATTCGCGCTCGGGAGGAAATGGCGCGGTTTCGCCGGTGCGCTGATCCTCGCCTCGATCAATGCCGCTCCCGTTCTTCTGTTCCTCTGGCCGCCGGCTCCCGCAGCACCGCCAGCCGATTCTATTTTTCGCGCCATGCTCATGAACGTCAACTGCCAGCGCGGCGATCCCGCCGCCGTCCGCGCCGCCATCTCCAACGCCCGGCCCGACCTGCTTGTGCTGGAGGAAATCTCCCCGCGCTGGCTGGAAGAACTCGCCCCCGCGCTGGAATCGTATCCCCATCGGCAGGTGGCCGCGCGCTACGACAACTTCGGCATCGGCCTCTTTAGCCGCCATCCTCTCGATTCCGCCCGCGTCGAGCCTTTCGGCATCGTGGACGTTCCCTCCGTCTTCGCGGAATTGCGCCTGGAGGGCCTCCGCCTGACCCTCATCGCCACCCATCCCATGCCCCCGGGCGGAGCCCTGCTCGCAGCGGAACGAGATCGCCAGCTGGAGTGGCTCGCCGGCGAAATCGCCGTCCTCTCCGGCCCCGTCCTGCTGCTCGGCGATCTCAACGCCTCGCCCTGGTCGCCCGCCTACCGCCGCTTCCTGGAAAACAGCGGATTGATGGATTCGGCCAAAGGCCGTTCCATCCGGCCGACCTGGCCTTCTTTCCTCCCCTTGCTCTGGATTCCCCTCGACCACGCGCTCCATTCCGATGAAATTGCCATCCACGCTCGGTCCGTCGGCCGCAACGTCGGATCCGACCACCTGCCCCTCATCGTGGATTTTTCCTGCACCCCGCCCTCTCGATCCATCCCGGACTGATTCTCCGGCGGTTCTCCG
Organism: Kiritimatiellia bacterium; assembly: GCA_050176815.1. Lineage (GTDB taxonomy): Bacteria > Verrucomicrobiota > Kiritimatiellia > CAIQIC01 > Lenti-01 > Lenti-01. The sequence goes on along the minus strand of JBFXHR010000003.1, from coordinate 57,400 downwards.
GTTTCCCCGATCGTTTCCTGTTTTCCTGCCAAAATCTTTCTGGCTCCCCTCCCGCCCGCCTCCGCGCCCCCTACGCCCCCCATTCCCTCAAGGGCGAATTCGTCGTCCGCCGACCGCCGGCGCGAACTTCCGCTGTTTCTTCCTCCGGTCTTCCGTTCGATTCCAGATTGCTATAGTATTTGCAACTACTGTAGTATAGTAATTGCAATTACTAGAAACATCCCATCCGGATCAACGACAGGACGGACCCCATGCAAAACCTGAATCCCACCTTGTGGCGAACCTGCCGGATGCTGGCGGGAAAGACCCGAATCAAATTGCTGCGCCAGCTGCACGACGGCCCGGGGCAAAACATCGCCGCGCTGGCGGACGCCCTTGGCATCTGCCGCCCCTTTGCCAGCCAGGAAATGCGCCGCATCCAGTCGCGCGGCCTGCTCAAACCGACCCATCGCGGGGCGGCCCTGGTCTACCGCCCATGCGCGGACCCGCAGGTTTCTTCCGCCGCGCCTCTGTTGAAGGCGTTGCAAACGGCGCTGAAATCCCGGCCGGCCCGCCGCGATGGGGAAATCGCGGCCATCGCCGCCGGCCTGGCCCACGAGCGCCGCATCGCCATGGCCCGCTCTCTGTTGGAATCGCCCAAGACTTCCGGCCAACTGCTCGCCTCGGTCCCCATGTCGCCTTGTTCCTTCCATCTCCATCTCCGGACGTTGATCGCCGGCGGTTTCGCGACCAAAGACAAAAACGGGCTGTCGTTCCGGACGCCGCCCCATCCGCTGGGAAAAGCGCTGGCCGCATTGCTCCGGCAGGGCGCAACCCCATGAGCGCCCTTTTCGCCTTTTCCTCCGCCTCGAAATGCGCCACTCTTTGACCGCCATGAAGAAAGGAAAACCCACCGCGTTCTTCCTCCTCGGCCATCCCGTCGGCCACTCGCTCTCCCCCTTCATGCACAACGCCGCCTTCAAGGCCCTCGGCCTGCGCGCGAACTATGCCCTGCTCGACGTCGCCCCCGGCAACGTCCCCCGCACGCTGGAAACCCTCCGCGCCGATCCATGCGGCGGCGTCAACGTGACCATCCCCCACAAGGAAGCCGCCTACCGCTTTCTCGCCGCCAAAGGCAAGCTCTCCGACGTCGCGCAATTGCTGCATTCCGTCAACACGGTCGTCTTCCGCCCGGATGGTTCCCTGTTCGGCGACAACACCGACGCGCCTGGATTCCTCGACGCGCTGCAGGAAGCCTTCCGTGCCTCCCCGCGCGACCGGCGCGTTCTCGTGCTCGGCTGCGGCGGCGCCGGCCGCGCCCTCGCCCTGACCTGCGCCATGCGGGGCGCCGCGGAAATCCTCGTCGCGGACGTCAACCTCGCCGCGCGCCGCCGCCTGCTCCTCGCCCTGCGCCAGGCCGCGCCGGGGCTCCCCGTCGCCGGCGTCTCCCTCGGCCGCGCCCGCGCCGCGGCCCGCGATGGCGATTTGATCATCCAGGCCACGCCCGTCGGCATGCATCCGGGCGATCCGTCGCTGCTGCCCCCCGAATCCTTCCGCAAGGGCCAGCTCGTCTTCGATCTCATCTACAATCCCGCCGTCACGCCCCTGCTCGCCGCCGCGCAAGCCGCCGGCGCGCGCACGTCCAACGGCCTCGGCATGCTCCTGCACCAAGGCGTCCGCGCTTTCCGCCTGTGGACCGGCCTCAAGCCGCCCGTCCCCGCCATGCGCGCCGCCCTAGAAAAGGCGTTGAAAGCCCGGCGCACGTGATTTCGCTCCCCCCAGCGGCCTTTCCCGTCCTGACGGCTTTCATCTTCCTCGCCGGCCTCTGCATCGGCAGCTTCCTCAACGTCTGCATCTGGCGCATCCCGCGCGACGAATCCATCGTCTGGCCCGGTTCCCGCTGCCCCGCCTGCCGCCGCGCCATCGCGCCGTGGGACAACGTCCCGTTGCTCTCGTGGCTCATCCTCAACGGCAAGTGCCGCCACTGCCGGGCGCCCATTTCCCCGCGCTACTTCGTCGTCGAGCTCCTGACCGGCGCGCTGTTCGCGGGCTTTTGGCTCGTCCACGGCTGGAGCATCCAAACCCCGGCCTATTGCCTTTTCGCCGCGGCGCTCCTTCTCGGCACGTTCGTGGACTTGGACCATCTCATCCTGCCCGACCGCGTCACGATCGGCGGCATGATCGCCGGCCCGATCCTCGCGTTCGCCTTTCCCGAGCTGCAGGGCCAGGCCACGCGCCTGCCCGCGCTGGTCCAATCCCTGATCGGCCTGGCCCTCGGCTACGGCCTCCTCTGGCTCGTCGCGACGATCGGCCGCCTCGTCCTCAAGCGCGAAGCCATGGGTCTGGGCGACGTCAAGCTCCTCGGCGCCATCGGCGCCTGCCTCGGCTGGCAAGCCGTCCTCTTTTCGGTCTTCGTTTCCTCGCTCTCCGGCACGCTGCTCGGCCTCGCCCTGATCGCCCTCGGCAAAAAGGAACTCCAGAGCAAGATTCCCTACGGCCCGCACATCGCGCTGGCGGCCGTCCTGTGGATGTTCTGCGGCCCCGCCTGCATCGACCTCTATCTTTCCTGGACCTTCGCCTCCCGCCTCCCGCCCGCCTCCCCGTAGGAGAACGCATCATGGACTCGCCGGTTTTCCCTCCCCTCCGCGCGCCGCGCATCACCGCCACCGCCCTTTCCCTCGGCCTGCTCGCCGTCATCGCCGTCGGCGCGGTGCTCAAGGCCGCGCAAGGCGTGGTCATTCCCCTGCTCATCGCGTGGCTGCTGAGCTATCTGCTCGCGCCCGGCGTGACCTTCCTCGTGCGCCGGCTGCGTTTTCCCGCGCCGCTCGCCGTCGCCGGCGTGGTGCTCCTGCTGCTGCTCGCGTCCTGGGGCGCGGGGCTGGTCATCCACCAGCGCCTGCTGGCCTTCGCCAAGGCCTTCCCCGCCTATCAAGACCGGATTTCCGCGCTTTACGCCCACTACGGCAGCGAACTCAACGTTCCCTCGGCCATCCTCAAGGACCTCGACCTCACCGCGCAGATCGGCCCCCTCGTCCTGCGCACGTCGCGCTTTTTCATCGCCTTCATCACCAACGCCATTCTCGTGACGGTCTTTCTCGTCTTCATGCTCCTCGCCAAGCCCTACGCCAACGACAAGCTGCGCGCCGCGCTGCCCGACCGCGCCGACGCCCTCATCGCCCTCACCAACGTCATCTCGCGCCAGATCGGCGCCTATCTCGGCGCGCTGTTCGTCATCTCCTTCGTCACCGGCCTGGTGGTCTGGGGCGTCCTCGCGTGGATGGGCGTCGAATTCGCCTTCACGTGGGGCCTGCTCGCCTTCCTTTTCAACTTCGTGCCCACGCTCGGCTCCATCGTCGCGAGCCTTCCGCCCGTGCTGATGGCCCTCGTCCAGCACGCCCCGGCCGTATGGCCCGCCGTCGGCGTCGCCGTCGTCCTGTTCGCCATCCAGCAGACCCTCGGCAACTTCATCGCCCCCAAGGTCTACGGCGACCGTCTCAACCTCTCTCCCGTCGTCATTCTGCTCTTCCTTGTCTTCTGGGGCTGGCTCTGGGGCATCACCGGCGCGCTCCTTGCCGTGCCGCTGGCCGCCGCCATCCAGATCGCCCTCGCCCACATCCCGGCCCTCGCCCCCCTCGCCGTCCTCATGGGCTCCGGCCACCGCTACGCCAAAAAGAAATCCGCGCCGCCCCTTGACCGCCCGGTTTTACGTAGCACGTAAACTTTTTTCAGCGGTTTTACGTAGTACGTAAAAGATTTGTACGTACTACGTAAAACTCCGCCGCGGCGGCTACGGCGCGGCTTCGAGCGCCTCGATCCGCGCGCGCAGGCCGGCGTTTTCCTGCCGCAGCTCGGCGACCGCGGCGGCCAACTCCTGCGCGGCGCGGACCAGGTACGGCTGCACGTCGTAGGTGTCGATCTGCAGCAGCCCCTCGCCGTCCTCCTGCACCGCGTTGGGAAACACCTCGCGGTATTCCTGCGCGATGAAGTTGTGGTAGTCGCGGTCGGCGATGGACGGATGCTTCGCGCGGTGTTCCGGCGTGTAGCGGAACGCCACCGGCCGCAGCTTGGCCAGCGTCTCCAGCGCGCCGTCGATCGTCCGCACGTCGGTCTTGATGCGCGCGTCCGAGTTCGCCAGCCAGCTCCCCGCCACCGTCTTCGAGGCGTTGCCTTCCACCTCCAGCGCGTTGGCCGACGGCGTCCGGCCGACGCCGACGCGGCTGACGTCGCGCGCCACGACCAGATGCGGGCCATTGGTGGCCGTGGGGGTTTTGCCCCAGATCTGGAATTCATTGGTCAGTCCGTCGTGCTTGAGGATCGTCCCGTAGCCGCCCAGTTCGGTTTCGGTCAGGTAGATCTGCGCATCCTGGTTTCCGCCGGAATGAAGCGGAGAGATCGTCAGTGAACCGAGGTTGGTCGAACCCACCAGGCGAACGCCTCCCGCCGCGCGCACGCTGAACTGGTCGTTGGTGGTGGACTCGAACTTCTCGTCGGTGCTGTCCGCCCAGACGAACGAGCCCTTGTACATCGCATACGCCTGCTGTCCCGCCGCGAAACTGTAGGCGCCTATCGTGTTGTTGGAAAATCCACCCGGGATCATGCTGTAAGCGCCCCCCGCGCTGTTGCTCGCGCCGCCGGCCACCGTGGCGCCGCCCATCGCAAAGTTGTCCCCCCCGCCGCCGATGGTGGCTTCCGATCCCCATACGCCATTTCTCCAACCGCCCGCGATCGTCGTAGAATCCCCCAGACTGGAGTTGTTGATTCCGCCGCCGATCGCGCTGCCGGTCCCGATCAGCATATTGCTCATCCCGCCGCCAATGGCGCCGCAGGGGGAATTGGTGAAGATGTAATTGTTTTTCCCGCCGGCAATCACGCCCTGCGCGGAATCTAAGCCGATCGCGTTGTTTCCGCCGCCGCCGACGACGCTCAGGTTCGCCCCGTTGCTCACGGCGTTTCCGCTCCCGCCGCCGATCGCGGCATACCCCCCTACCGCGCTGTTGCTCACGCCGCCGGCCACCGTCGCGGCGCCGGCCGCATAGTTGGCCCACCCGCCGCCAATCGCGCCGTAGTTTCCGTCCACGACGCCGCCGCGGCCGCCGGCCACGGTCCCGTAGCTGCCTTGGGAAAAGTTGTCGAACCCGCCGCCGATGAAGCCGAACGGCGCAAACAGCACGTTGCTGGCCCCGCCCGCGATCGTGTTGGTCCCCGCCGTGACGTAATTGCCCTTCCCGCCGCCGATGGTGCCATGGGACTGCGAGGATTCGATGTAGTTGTCCTGGCCGCCCGCGATCGCGCCGCAGCGTCCGCCTACGCCCATCCGGTTGTTGCCGCCGCCGCCCACGAATCCCTTCTCCTGCGCCACGTTGCCGTCGCCGCCCGCCACCGTGGCGTACGATCCCGTCGCTTGGTTGCCGGACCCGCCGCCCACCGTCGCCCAGCCATAACCGCCGCCGGCGTAGTTGTTGGCGCCGCCGCCGATGGTGCTGGCTTCCGTCGCCGCCCGGTTGTTGATGCCGCCGCCGATCGTCGCGATGATTTCCGAGGCGGCGTTGCCGTTGCCGCCGCCCACCGCGGCGTTGATGGCCGTGGCGCGGTTGTTGTCGCCGCCCGCGATTGTCGCGCCGCCCCCGGAAACGAAATTGTTCTGGCCGCCGCCGATGACGCTGCGCGAGGCATTGTTGGTCGCGACGTTGCCGGTCCCGCCGCCGATCGCCGCATCCGCCGCCAAGGCCCGGTTGCGGACGCCCCCGGCCACGACGCTCCGCGCGCCCGCCACTTCGTTGCTGGCGCCGCCGCCGATCGCGGCGTTGGTCGCCGAGACCACGTTGTACTGCCCGCCGGCAAGCGTGGCGGCCCTGGCGCTGGCCCCGATCGTGTTCCACAGGCCGCCCCCCAACGTCGCCAACACGGCATCGGTTTGAATCCTGTTGTAGGCGCCGCCGCCCAGCACGCTGCTTTGGGCGCCGTCATCCACGGCGTTTCCCGAACCGCCGCCCAGCACGACGTTGTGGTCGTTGTCGCCGACTTCGTTGAGGCTGCCGCCGCCGATGGCCGCGCCCGGCGCCACGCCGATCGTATTGGAGTAGCCCAGGCACAAGGTGTGGGCCACCCCGGCTCCGGGGCTGATCGCCCGAAAGGCCGCCACGTTGTTGGCCCGGATCTCGAAGGCAACGCCATCCGTCGTGCCGATGAAACTGCCGCTGCCCACCCCCGCGTTCCCGTCCGTGCGCCAGAACGCGTTGGGCTCCACGTCGTCCGCCGCGACGCTGCCGTCGAGAATCTTGCCCGAATTCACCGAGTCGCCCCCGAGCTTGTCGCCCGTCACCGCGCCGGGACCGATTTTGGCCGCCGTCACGGCGCCCAGTCCGATTTTGTCCACCGTGACCGCGCCGGCGGCCAGCTGGAGTTCGCCGATGGCGCCGTTGGTCACGCCGGCGGCCAGCCGGGCATAGGCCGCCGCGCCGATCCGTTCGCGGGGCGCCAGCGGCACGGCGTTGATTTCCGTTTCCAGATAGAGGTCCGCGTTCGCGAGGACGGCCGCCCATTCGGCCGGCGCCAAGTCCAGCGTCGCGGCATACAGTCCATCCACCACGGTCACGTCGTTGGTGGCGCCGGCCAGCGCCGCGCCGCCTTCCAGGACGTCGTAGAGCCGAAAGACGACCGTCGCCGCCCCGTTGTAGAGATTCGTGCCGTCCAGCAAGCGCCCCTGCTGGTGGATGGCCGTCGGAAACGCCCCCGCCACGCCCGCGCCCGCCGCCCAGATGCCCGCCGCCAACCACGTCCGGATGTTCATGCCCTGCCTCCGTTGTCTCTTTTGAAATCCGCTTTATTGCTTCTCGACGCCGTAGTGCCGCGCGTCGGACTCGGCGGCGTCCACCACCGAAGTCGTCGCGAAGTACCACGGCGCGCCGGCGAACACCTCCACCGCGACTTCTTCCAGCAAATCGTCGGGCACGGCGTAGGTCCCGTCGCGATACAGCACCTGGTAGCGGCTGCCCGCTCCGCGGCCTTGCCACGTTACCCGCATGCCGGCCGCTTCCCGGCGGATGTCGGTGATCGCGAAGAAGCCGGCCGGGTCGTTGGGATCGGTCCCCGCGGACAATTCGTGTTCGTCGCCCGCGTCGTCCCCGTCGCTGTCGGCCGCGTTCGGGTCCGTCGCCGCCGCCACGCCCCAGGCCGCGGCGAAATCGCTGCCCGCCAGCTCGGCCGCGTCCTCGAGGCCGTCGCCGTCGTTGTCGTCGTCCGACTCGTCCGGCAGCCCGTCGCCGTCGCGGTCCAGCTCCGGCCGCAGGATGAACGTCCCCAGGAATCCCGCCTGGTGGCGCAGGCCGCCCGTGCCCCCCGCCGCGGAAGCACGCACGCCCCCCGGCTGCGCCGCCGACGCCGCCAGCGCGTAATCGCCCCCCGCCGAGCGGCCGCCCGCCGCGTCCTGCACCGAGGACGGTTGGGCCGTCTGGGCCGCGGCCGCGCCGCAGAAAATCAAAAACCACGCCCATGCCCCCCATCCTACTCGAACGCTATTCATCCAGACGTCTCCTGGGTTCCGAACACCGCGACCACAACTGGACGCAGTTTATTCCCGACGCCCCGGCCGAGTCAAGGTCCGTCCGGCGCTTCGTTGGGTTTCCGCCCATCCAGCACCGCGCGGAACCGCTCGCGGATCTTCCCGACGTGGGACCCTTCCCAGTAGATCTTGCCGCAGGACGGGCAGCGATAGAATTTCTCGTAGTACTTGCGCGTCTTGGGCTCCAATTGGCCGGCGATTTGGTCCTTGGCGACCGGCTCGATTTGCCCGTTGCAGTCCGCGCAGCGGGAGAACGGCCGGACCTGTCCCGCCAGGTCGAAACGGCGGAGCACCTCCTCCACCTGCCGCGACGGCCAGACCGACCGCACCCAGTAGCCGTGCGTCACCGCCTTGGCACAGAGCAGCCGCCGGTCGCGCGTGAGCACGATGCGGTTTTGCTCCTCGGAAATCGCCACGATCTCGTCGTCGCCGTAGGCGTTGGAAAACAGGACGTCGAACCCCAGCAGCCGCAGCATCCGCGCCAGCCGTCCCAGATTCACGTCCACCACGAAGGCCGTCCGGCGCAGCGGCGCGTCCCGCAGCTTCACCGCCGGCGCAATATCGAGCGCCTCGAAGACGGGATAGACCGCCACGCGGTCGCCGTCCTGAAGCCGGTAGTCGAACCCGACGGACTCGCCGTTGACGACGATCAGATCCACCTCGACGTGCGGCACGCCCAGCGCCTCGATCGGATCCTTGATGCCCGGATGCCCGTCGAACCGGTACGGCACCGTCTGCTTGCGCCGGTCGGGCTTCAGGAAATCGTTCAGCTCCTCGTAGAAGCGGAACTCGGCGACATGCTCGAATTCCCGGTCTGGGCGGCGGCGCTTCACGGCGGTTTTTACGTAGTACGTAAACTTATTTCGCGGATTTTACGTAGAACGTAAAAAAAGTTTACGTACTACGTAAAACCTAGTCTTTCGGGGGGCGGTAGGTTTTGCGGAAGAGCCCGGCGAGCAGGGGGTTTTTCGCGACGCAGAGGCGGCGGCGCAGCTCGCGGCCGCCGACGCCGCCCTGCATGCGCACGCGGCGCAGCGCGAAGGGCGGCGTGCCGGGGCGGTTCGCGCCGCAGTCCATCGAGAGCGCGGCTTCGTAGCCGGCGAGCAGCGCGGCCTGGATGGACACGTCGTCGTATTCGCCCCACGGCCAGCTCATCGCGCGCGAGGGCTTGCCCGCGAGGTCCTCGAGGCGCTCGCGGCAGAGGGTGAATTCGTGCAGGCAGAATTCGATGCGTTCGCCGGTGGTGCGCGCCGCCAGCTTGTTCTCGAGCAGGTCGTTGGATTCGGGCCAGTAGCCGTCGTGGGCGTAGGCCGAGCCGCTCGGATACATCGGCAGGCCGTCGCGGATCTCGAGGTAGATGCCGCGGACGCCGGGATGGATGTCGCTCTGCACCTGGCCGATGGGCCGGTTCGACCGGAAGCAGGCTTGGTGCGTGTGCGTGTGGCCGAAGAGGCCGTGGCCCTGTTCCTCGACGAGGGCGCGCAGCTCGGAGCGGTTCATGAAGGCGGTCGGATCGTTGCGCTCGACGGCGCGGTCCCACGCGTCGCGCGCGACGGGCAGCTCGCGCAGGTCGGCGCCCGGCGTGGCGGCATCGGGCCGGCGCGGGCCGTCGTGCAGGTAGGCGGTGGCGACGCCGAAGGAGGCCTTCACGCCGTAGTCGCGCAGAATCGGCGCGGCGTGGACCCAGTTGTCGAGGTAGCAGTCGTCGAACGTCAGCGCGTAGGACAGCGCGGGCGGCTCGGCGCCTCCCTTGACGTAGTCGATGACCTGGTCGAGGGGGACGGAGTGCCAGCCGTGCGCGGCCAGCCATTCGAGATGCGCGCGGAACTCCTCCGGGGTGATTCCGCAGACCGGCGAGATGTTGCGGTAGCACAAGATGGGCACGCTGGCGTTCATCTTCCCCCCATCGTAGGAAAAACCGCCGCGTTGTATAGCTTATTGTGGCGGCGGGCCGGCATGTTTCCGGATCAGGCGCGGATCGCGCGTGCCTTCGTAGACGTCGAACTCCAGCAGGCGGCATTCGATGTCGCCGTTCCACATCGCCGTCCGCCGGACGGGATGCAGGCCGATCTTCCGGCCGAGGGGGATGTTGCCGGTGAAGACCGCCGCGCGCAGGCCCAGGCACTTGGCCTTGAAATAGGCGCCGAGGGATTCGTAGAGCAGCACCAGGCGCTCTTCGACGCCGAGCCGCTCCCCGTATTCGGGATTTATCAGCACCAGCGCCGGCGGCTTCGGCAGCGGCGTGTCGCGGAAATCGCAGGTGTGGAACCGGATCAGCCCCTCCACCCCCGCCCGCCCCGCGTTTTCCCGGGCGCAGGCGATGGCCTGCGGATCCACGTCCGACGCCGCGATCCACGTCCGGGGCGCCGCGACGAATTTCGTCCGGGCTTCGGCCTTCAGCGCCTGCCAGCAGGCGGCGTCGATCTCGTTCAGGTGCAAAAAGGCGTAGTCCTCGCGCTCCAGGCCGGGGGCGCGGTTCTGCGCGATCCACGCGGCCTCGATGGCCAAGGTGCCGCTGCCGCACATGGGGCCGACGAGCGCTTCGGCGGGATCCTTCGGCCAGCCGAGTTCGAGCAGGATGCTCGCGGCGAGCGTCTCGCGCAGCGGCGCGGTCCACGGGCGCCAGCGGTAGCCGCGGTGGGAGAGCGGAATCCCGCTGGTATCCAGGAAAATCTGCGCCGACCGTTCCTTCCAATAGAGCGCGACGCACGCGGCGCCCTCGGGCGTCGAACCGGAATCGGGCCGCGCGCCGGTGGCCGCCACGAAGCGGTCGGCGATGGCGTCCTTGCAGCGCAGGATGGCGAAGCGGGAATCGCGGATGGTCTCGTGCTGGGCCACGCCGTGCACGTGGAAGGGCCGGTCGCGGCGCAGCCAGTCTTCCCACGGCAGCCCGCGCACGGCTTCGTACAGCTCGTCGGGCGAATCGATCTCGAAGCCGGCCACCTCGAACAGCACCCGGTTCGCCGTGCGCAGCCACAGGTTCAGGCGCATGGCGTCGCGCAGGTCGCCTTCGATGCCGACGGAGGTCGGCGAAACGTCCTGCGGCTCGTAGCCCAAGGCGCGCAATTCCCCTTTGAGGGCCTCGGCGCAGCCGCGGCCGCAGGTCGCCACGATCCAGGTTTTCTCCGCCCAATTCATCGGGATCCTTCCTTCCGCAGGCCGTTCGCGCAAAAAGCCGGCACGCGCCAGCGCCGGAAATAGGCGCGGTTCGGCCGGTCGCGGTGCCGCGCCAGCGCCTGGGGCGCCAGCGAGGGATGCCACAGGTGCAGGGCCCGCGCTTCCTCGATCACGCTGAACGGCGCGACCCCGGACTGGTAGAGCCGGCGCGCGAAATCGTCGTCTTCGTAGCCCCAACCCACGAAATGCTCGTCGAACCCGTTCACGCGCTCGACGTCCTCGCGGAAAAGCGAAAAATGGCAGCCCAGCAGCTTGGGCTTGTGCGGACGGGCCAGATGCCAGCGCCGCAGCGCGGCATGGCGCGCGAACAGCCGCGCGGCCGCGCGGAGTTCCGCGTCGTCGGCCGACCGCCACGCCACTTCCCAGTCCGCTTCCGCCGGCGCGGGCCGCGCCGCGAAGAGCGCCTTCGTCGCGGGTTCGTCGAGCAGCGCGCGGTGGCCGCACAGCAAGCGGCGCGGCTCCGCGTTCCGCTCGTGGACGGCCACGGCGTCGGGCAGCAGCGCGACGTCGCAATCCAAAAACAGCAAATAATCGGCCGTGGCGGCGCGGATGGCCAGGTTGCGCGCGGCGGCGAGGCGGTAGCCGTCTTTTTCCTGCCGCACGATCTTCGCGGCGAAGCCGCCATCGGCCAGGCACCGGTCCATGGCCGCCGCCGTCGCCGCGTCGGACCCGTCGTCGGCCACGACGATTTCGTCGGGCCGCCGCGTCTGCGCGGCCAGCGAAGACACCAGCAGCCGCAGGTGCTCCGGGCGGTTGTAGATCGTGGTGACGACGCCGATTTTCACGCCGCGCCCTTCGGGGAAGGCCGGGGCGCCGTCAGCGCCAGCGCCAGCGCCGCCAGATAGAACAGCGCGTGCCGGATGGCGTTGTCCGGAAAATCCACGATGCCGTACAGCAGGATGAAGGCGATCCCGAGACCCAGCAGGTTCGGCAAGGCGCGCGCGCGCAGCCGCCCGGCCCAGCCGACGGCTTCCCGTTCCGCCCGGCCCGCGAACCGCGCCAGGCGGACCCCCAGTCCCAGCCAGGCCAGGCTCCAGACCGCACAGGCGACTTTGCCGCCCTGGAAATAGAGCATCAGCCAATAATGGTGCGCGTGGGGATAGCGCACCGGGACCCGCGGCGAGCGCTGCGCCGGATTTTCGTACACGGCCTTCGCAAACGCCTTTTTCCCGTATCCGTAGCCCCGCGCGGGCCGGAGATCCGCCAGCATTTTCGCATGTCCCCAGATCGTGTCGCGGCGGTTGAAATGGCCCATGGTGTGGTCCCCAAAGCGCGGATTCACCCGGTCCGCCATCTGCCACAGCCCGAAGCCCAGCGCCACCGCCAGCCCCGCCGCCGCCAGCCGCAAGCGCCAACCGGGCAGGAGCACCACCGGAAGCGCCAGCGCCGCCAAGGCGAACGCGGCCTGCGGCCCGCGCGATCCCATCGCCGCCAAATAGGCCAGGTCCAGCGCGATGCCGGCCGCCAGCGCCAGCTTGCGCCCGGCGCCCGGCGCGCCGGCCAGCAGCCGGGCCGCGAACGCCAGCGCGCAAAGGCCCGCCATCATGCTCGACACGTTCGGATGCGTGTAGAGATAGGGATGGAAAAACCGCGCGGCCTCCCGCACCGAGGGCCAGCCCAGAAAATAGACGAGGCGCACCAAATCCACCGCCAGCCGCAGGGTGACCGCGCCCGCGCCCGCCATCAGCGCCGCCCAAATCCGGCCGGGCCGGTCGAAGAACACGGGAATCGCCCAGACCCCCATCGCCAGCGGCGCCGCCTTGATCAAATCCCGCGCCGTGCCCGGGGGATCGAAGCTCCAGGTCCACGAACACGCCGCCCAGAGCGTCCCCACGGCGAACAGCGCGCCGACCGGGTTTTTCCAGGCGGCCATGGTCTTGCGCCCGTGGGCCAGCGCATAGAGCCAGGCGCACGCCAACACGGCCGTCGCCCGCCCGTTCGACGGATCGAACCACAGGATGAACGCCGCCGCCAGCGCCAACGCCGTGCGGCACCAGACCGGCATCCGTCCGGCCGATTCCATCCACAGGTTCCACGATTTGCGCATACGAGGCGGTAATCTAGCACCTAGGGAGCGGGGGGCATCAATCCCAAACTGGAAGGCCCCGCGGCGGCGCGGCGATCCAGCGCCTTTTCGACGTTCGGCGCGGCGGCCAGCAGTTCCCGCGTATAGGGATGGGTCGGCCGCGCCAACACCTCCGCCGCCGGGCCGCGCTCCACGATCTCGCCCGCCTTCATCACGACCACGTCGTCGGCCATGTGGCGCATCGCCGCCAAGTCGTGCCCGATCAGCATCCACGTGATGCCGCGCCGGGCCTGCAGCGATTTCAGCAGATTCAGGATTTGCGCCTGCACCGAAACGTCCAGCGCGCTGACCGGTTCGTCGGCCACGAGGAATTCCGCCCCCACGCACAGGGCCCGGGCCAGATTCACGCGCTGCCGCTGGCCGCCGCTCAATTCGTGCGGAAACCGCCCCGCGTAGGCCGCATCCATTCCCACCGTATCCAGCCAGGCCGCCGCCTGCCGGGCGGCCTCGGCGCCCGTCGCCGCCAGCCCGTGCACCCGCAGCACTTCCGCCAGCGCCGCGCCGGCCTTCAGGCGCGGATTCAGCGAACCCAGCGGATCCTGGAACACCATCTGCGCCCGGCGGCGAAACGCCGTTCGGCCCGCGCGGTCCAGTTTCAACACCTCCTGTCCGTCGAACGCCACGCGCCCGCAAACGTCGTCCTCCAGCGCCAGGATCGCCCGCGCCAGCGAGCTTTTCCCGCTGCCGCTTTCGCCCACCACGCCCAGGCAGCGCCCGCGCGCCACCTCGAACGAAACGCCGCGCACCGCCTCGAACTTCCGCCGCCTCGCGCGGTAGGCCACGCGCAGATTCTCCACTTCCAGCAGCGGCCCGCTCATGCCCAGCCGCCTTCCCCGCACGCCCAGCAGGCCACGGCGTGGCCGCGGCCGCATGCCCGCATGTCCGGCGCGCGCTCCCGGCACGCGGCCCGCGCCAGCGAACACCGCGGATGGAACCGGCAGCCCGCCGGCCGCCGGCCCAGCGGCGGCACCGATCCCTCGATGCCCTCCAGCTTCCCGTCGCCGCCCGCCAGCCGCGGCAAGGCCTTCAGCAGCCCCTTCACGTAGGGATGCCGCGGATGCCGCAGCAGTTCCACCGGGCCCGATTCCACGATGCGCCCCGCATACATCACGTGGATCTCGTCCGCGATTTCCGCCACCACGCCCAAGTTGTGCGTGATCAACAGCACCGCCAAATTTTCCTTTCGCTGCAAATCCGCCAGCAGGCGCAGGATTTTCGCCTGCACCGTCACGTCCAGCGCGGTCGTCGGCTCGTCCGCCACCAGCACGCGCGGATGCCCCGCCAGCGCCATCGCCAGCATCGCCCGCTGCTGCATGCCTCCCGAAAGTTGGTGCGGATAGCTGGCCAGCACCCGCTCCGGTTCCTCGAATCCCACCGTGCGCAGCAGCTCGTCCATCCGTTCCGCCGCGCGGCCGCGCTCGGCCTTCGGCAGCGCCTCCCGGACCTGGCTGCCGATCGTAAACACCGGATCGAGGCATTCGCCCGGATCCTGGAACACGTACGCCAGCCCCCGGCCCGGCCCGTGCGGCACCCCGTCCGCCCACCGGACCGCCCCGCCGTCCATCGCCATCCCGCGCGGCAGCAACCCGCCCAGCGCCGCCGCCGTGACGCTTTTGCCGCAGCCGCTCTCCCCCACCAGCGCCGTCGTGCGCCCCGCCCTCAGGCAAAGATCGACCGCCCCCACCACCTCCAGCCGGCGCCCACCCTCCGCCGCAAGGCCCACGTCCAGACCCGACACCGTCAATACGGCGTCCGCTCCGCCCTTGACGCGCCCCTGCAAATCTGTTGGTTTCATGGACATGGACATTGAAGCACGAGTTACCGGTTTTATCGAAGAAAATTGTTACTTCGTCTCCAACCCCGCCACCCGCCAAACCGTCGTGGTCGATCCCGGCGACGACGCCCCGCAACTGGCCGCCCGCCTGCAGGAAACGAATGCCGTGGTCGTCGCCTATCTGCTCACCCACGGCCACGTCGACCACGTCACCGCCGTGGCCGGCCTGGCCGCCGCCTTCCCCGCCCCCATCCACGTCCACCCGCTCGACGCCGCCTGGTGCTTTTCTGCCCGCAACGTCCTCCCCGGCTTCTACGGCGCCCCCCAAAAGCCCCGCGGCCCCATCGTGCCGGTCGTCGAAGGCGCCGTCCTCGAACTCGCCGGCGCGCGCTGGACCGTCCTCGAAACCCCCGGCCACACCCCCGGCGGCGTCTGCTACCGACTGGAAGACAACCAGGCCCTCTTTTCCGGCGACACGCTTTTCCGCGGCGCCGCCGGCCGCACCGATCTCCCCGGCGGCGATCCCCGCGCCCTGGCCCGCTCCCTCCGCAAGCTCGCCGCCCTCCCCGAAAGCCTGGCGGTCTACCCCGGCCACGGCGACCCCACCACCATCGGCCACGAAAAACGCCACAACTATTTCCTGCAGTTCTGACGGGGCCGCCGCCGCGGCATTTTCCGGATTGCGCGGCCCTCGGATTTCCTGCTACCGTCGTTTCGTGATCCGCCATTCGACGCAACCAACCCAGGAGCCGGCATGAAGTGGCATTTTCTCGGCGGCGCCGACACCGTGACCGGCTCCAAACACCTTCTTGAACTCGGCTCCGCGCGCATTCTCTTCGACTGCGGCCTGTTCCAGGGCCGCCGAAAGGAAGCCGAAGAAATCAACAAGACCCTCGGCTTCGCCCCCGCCGCCGTGGATGCCATGGTCCTTTCCCACGCCCACATCGACCACTGCGGCAACCTGCCCACGCTGGCGAAAAACGGCTATGCCCATCCCGTCCACGCCACGGCGGCCACCGCCGATCTCCTGCCCATCATGCTGCGCGACTCCGCCCGCATCCACGAGTCCGACGCCGCCTACCTGAACCAGAAAACCAACCGGCGCGGACTCCCGCCCATCGTGCCGCTCTACACGCTCGAGGACGCCGAAGCGGCGCTGAAGCTGACCCGTTCCCACGCCTACGACGAACGCGTGGAATTGCCCGGCGGAGTCGTCGTCACGCACGTCGATGCCGGCCACATCCTCGGCGCCGCGCTCGCCCTCGTCGAAATCCCCCGCCCCGGCGCCGCCCCCCTCCGCGTCGCGCTGGCCTTCGACCTCGGCCGCCGCAACCTGCCGCTGCTCAACGATCCGGTCCAGATCCGCGACGTCGACGTGCTCATCTGCGAATCCACCTACGGCGACCGCCTGCACGACAACGCCCTCAACGCCCGCGAAGAGCTGCGCGAATGCATCGTCCGGGCCCTCGGCCGCGGCGGCAAGGTGATCATTCCGACCTTCGCCCTCGAGCGCGCCCAGGAAATCATCTACCACCTCGCGCACCTCCGCGACCGCGGCGAAATCCCCCAAGTCCCCGTCTACGTCGACAGTCCGATGGCCGCGGCCGTCACCACCGTCTTCGAGAAACATCCCGAATACTTCGACGAGGAATACCACGAGCTCCGCGGCCGGGTGGGCTCCGTCGTCACCCCCGCCTGGCTCACGTTCACCGAATCCACGGAGGAATCCAAGGGCATCACGGCCTCCAAGCAGCCGGCGATCGTCCTGGCCGCCTCGGGCATGTGCGAACACGGGCGCATCCTCCACCACCTCAAGCACGGCATCGAGAACGAGAAAAACATCGTCCTGCTCGTCGGCTACCAGGCGGCCCACACCCTCGGCCGCCGCATCCAGAACGGCGACAAAACCGTCCGCATTTTCGGCGACGAATTCGCGGTCAAGGCCGAAGTCCAGACGCTCAACGCGTTCAGCGCCCACGCCGACCGCCTCGAACTCTTCCGCTACGTCCGCGACGCCAAGCCCAAGAAGGTCTTCCTCGTCCACGGCGAACAGGACCAGCGCGAATCCTTCGCCAAGCTCCTGCGCGACCAGCTCCATCTCGACGTCTCCCTCCCCGCCAACGGAGACGTCGTCGACTTCTCCGGTTTCCCCGAGCCCGCCCCATGACCGACCCCGGCGTTCCCGCCCCCCCCTTCCGCGCCGGCATCGCCGCCATCGTCGGGCGCGCCAACACCGGCAAGTCCTCCCTCCTCAACGCCCTCCTCGGCGAACAGATTTCCGTCGTCTCCCCCGTCGCCCAGACCACGCGCCGCCCCGTCCGCGGCATCCACAACGAACCCGGCCTCCAAATCGTCTTCCTCGACACCCCCGGCATCCGCCAGGCCACCCATTCCCTCAGCTCGATGCTCAACAAGACCGCGCGCGGCCTCGTCACCGGCTCCGACGTCGTCCTGCTCCTGCTCGACGCCTCCATCCCCCCGCAGGACGAAGACCGAGGCTGGATGCAGAAGCTCGCCGGCGACACCTCTCCCGTCTTCGCCCTCCTCAACAAAACCGACCTCGGCTGCCGCCGCGCCGCCTACGAAGCCGTCTGGGCCGAAGTCCTCGCCAAGAACCTCGCGCGCAATCCCTCCTTCGCCCCGCCGCCCCTCCGCTGGTTCGAGATTTCCGCCGCCACCGGCGCGGGCCTCCCCGAACTCCTCGACGCCGTCCGCGGAAAAATGCCCGAAGCCCCCCATCCCCTCTTCCCCCCCGACATGCTCACCGACGATCCCGGCCCCTTCTTCATCGCCGACGTCATCCGCGGCCAGATCAATATCCGCCTCAAGGCCGAACTGCCCCACGCCGTCGCCGTCGCCGTCGACAGCGTCGAGGAAACCGACGCCGCCGTCAAGGTCTCCGCCACGATCTTCGTGGAGAAGAATTCCCAGCGCCCCATCGTCATCGGCAACCACGCCCACATGATCCGCGACATCCGCCACGCCTCCGAAAAAGCGCTCGCCGACGTCTACGGGAAAAAGCACAAGCTCGAACTCTGGGTCAAGGTCGAGCCCAACTGGTCCCGCAACTACTGGATGCTCAAGAAATTCGGCTACGTCGGCATTTGATCCGAAACCGCCTTTCCGGTCTTTTTCGTCTTTAGAGGTTTTAAGGGTTGCCCCCCTCCCGTTTAGAGGACTACGCTCATCGACAAGGTCGGCACGTAACACCCCGGCGCAAGGTGTGCGAGAATGGCCGGCCCAACCGAGGAAAGGAATCCGCATATGCGGAACTGGCTGAAACGGTGGACGGCCTACGTGCTTTTCCCGGCCGGTTTGGTTTTTCTTTTCATCCCGTTGAACACCCATCGCTCCGGGTACGCCGAACGAGATGCCGTCTTTCTGGGCGTCCCCGCGCGACCCGATGGCAACGTCGCGGAAGCCCCCTCCCCCCCCGCGCTAACGCCCGAAAATCTTGCCGCAACTCCCGCTCTCCAAGCCGCGGTTCAGGAAATCGTCGCCGATCTCGACCTCTTTGGAAAGCCATGGTCTTACGTGCTACCTCGTCCGGATATCCCGCCTGACGAGTGGAGGTCTTTCCAACTCCTCCATGCCCCGGACGGGACGTTCCTTTACGACAACCGGATATTCCAAGGCCGGGTTTCTGCGGAAACCGTCCCCATCCAAGCCGAAGTTCCCCATCTCAGGACCGGCGGCCGGATCGCCGGCGGCCTGTTCGTTCTGGCAAGCCTCCTCGCGCTGGCCGGATGCCATGCCGCGCCCCCGAAAGGCGGCATCCGCGTCGGCAGGCGCAGCGCCATCGTCCTCTGGGACGTCATCATCGTCGCCGTCGGCGTCCCCTTCTCGCTGTGGTTCCTGGACATGCTCTGCGCCCATGTTTTCCAAACGGCGCCGGAATGGAAGGAAGACATCACCTGGGGCATGGGATTCTTCATGGTCGTGCTCGCCAATCCGGCGTTGGCGCTCATCACCACGGCCATGGCCGCCCAGACCCTTTGGATCACCCGCGACACCCTCCGGCTGAAAGGCCTGTTCGGCTCGTCCACCGTGACGTGGGCCGAATTGGAAGGCATTGCCGTGTCGCAGACGCATACCCCGCGCAAGGCGGGCGGCCTTCCCGCCCCCCACCGGACGATGAAGATCCTCGAGATCCAGGGCGGCGGGACCACCCTGCGCGTGATGGAGCCCCCCTATTCCTCCACCAAGAAGGCCATCCTGGAAACGCTGGCCGCCAATGCGCCCGACGAATGGCGGGACCGCATCGCAACCGCAGGAAAGGAGTGGTTGTCCCCATGGTGAAGAGCAACGGCATTCCCGGGGTTTTCAACGTCATCCTGCTTCTGGCCTGGAGCGCTGCGGGCCTCGCCATGGCCCCTCGCCCGGCGCCGCCTCCGGTCCCGATGGAACTCGTCCGCGCCGCCTATGATCCGGAGGCCGGAGCCATCTCCATCGAGTGGATCGTGCCCAATGTGGAGGCTGTGGGCCCCCTCGATCGGCTCGAGCTGCTGATCCTCAACGCCAAGGGCAAGGCCGTCCTTGGCGCCCTGCAGAATCTCAGCGACCGATGCGATCCGATCCCGCCCGGCGCGTTCGGCGCGGTGCTCGATCCGGCCTGCGACGACCGCTCCATCAAAAACGTCGCCAGCGCCGGCCAAAACGGCCAGTGGGATCAGGAGGCCCCCCACGGCACCCTCCTCCAGCAAAGCGTCAGCGGCATCCACGCCGGGACCCTCGGCATCGCCTTCTGGATCGTCCCGAAGAACTGGAAACCCGGCACCTATCTCATCGCCGTCCGCGCCGCCCGGAAAAAAAGCGCCCCGGAGCCCTGGCGGAATCTCGCCACCTGCGACGTCCCCGGCAACGGAACCGGGGCGGCAAATCGCGGCAATGTGAGGTTTCTCTTCAAGGATGCGGACGGAAAAGACTTCGGGGCGGCCGATTGGATCCACACCCTCACCCTCCTCCGCTGCGAGCAGCAGCCGCAGGATGAAGGCGTCGTGATGAAGCGCTGGGCCGGCGACACCAGCGGCGAAACCAAGACCGTCGTAATCGAGGAGCGGAAGCTGAAATTGAGCGATTTCCCGGACGGTCTCATCCCGCTGGAACCCGGCCTCTACCAATTCAAGCACAACTCCGTCTCCGGCAATCCCCCGACCGGCTTCTACGGCGAAAGCCCCGTCTTCGAAGTCCGGCCCGAATCTGAAACCGTCGAGGTCCAAGTCCAGCTATACCCCGCCATCTAGAAAGACAGGAGAGCGAAGAATGAATGCAACAACCAGCTGTCGATCGGGGTGGAGCAAAGCCGCGCTCGCCGCCATCGGAATGGCGCTGATGCCCATGGAACAAGGACTCGCCCAGTCGGAGGCATCTGTTGCGGCGACGGCACCCGAAATATCGGAAGAGGCCCTGACCGAAGCGCTCAATGCCACGGCCAAGGAACTGGGCTGGGACGCGCGCGCCAGCGTCACCCGAACCGCCGGCCCGGGCCAGCACGTCATCCTTCAGGTATACGGCGGCAGCGCCAGCTTCGACGTCGCGCTGTACGACTCGCCCGATCCAAGCCGCGAAGCCCATGAAAAGGGCTTTGCCGGAAAGGAGAATCGCCGCTTCGACTTCCACGGCCTTCCCGCCGTCGAGGCCGTCTATCCCGCCGGCAGCCGCGGCCCCATCCACGGGCTCATGCTCCAGATGGGCCGGGCCAGCTTCCGCGTGACCGTGCGCAAGCCGGAAGCCCCCGATGCCGCAGCCCATATCGCGGAGATCTTTCACCGCCATGCCATGGAGCGCGGCCTCATCCTTCAGACCCTCCAAGGAGAAACGCCATGAAACACATCCGTTGCCAATTTCCCTGGCTCGTTGCGGGTTTCACTGTCATCGTCGCTGCGCTGCCGAACCGCGCCGGCGCCGGCCAGATGAGCCATGAGGCGATTCTGACCGAGTGGGCGACGGCCAAGGGCTGGATCGTGGACTCCTTTACCTTCAGCGGGATCGGCATGGGATTCAAAAACAAAGAGATGCAGGATCGCGACATCGGCATTGTCCATGATCGAGGCCATTGGTTCGAGACGGCGAAACCGATCAATAAAACCGTAAGCGGCAACAATCTGTACACCGTACAATCCCTCGAGCGAATCACCGTTGCGGGCGGGAGCCCGGCGATCCGGACGTACAATTTGGCTCGCCAGTCCAAGACTCCATCCCAGGAAGCCTTCGAAGCCGAGGGCTGGACCTACTATTGCCATGACTATCGCGTTTTGGTGATCGCGGAGCGGGATACGCGAACCCATTATGCGAATGCGTCCGACCCCCGGGGAATCCTGGAAGACTACCTCGCCTTTGCCCAAACCCAATTATCGCCTGAAAGCTACACATTCTTGGATCCAAAGCCGGCGTGGAACTTAAACGAAACCAATATGTATATCCTGAGAATGGCTGTCGAACATATACGAAAGCGGGCTCGCGCGCTTTCCGCGACCGACCCGGATATGGCCGATTTGCTCAACGACTATGCGGACCGGATTCTGGTTGCCCCCATTTCCTACAAAGAGAAGCCGCTGCTGGGAAACGGCGAGGCATCTTGCAGCAGTTCGGGCAAGATCACCATCTACAAGGCTTTCACGGATTATCCGATTTTCAGCCGGGGCCTGGTACGTTATGAGCTCTATGACCCAGGCGATCTTGCCGTTATCGCCAGCTTGTTGATGCATGAGATAGCGCATGCAAAGGGGGCAAATGAATGGCAGGCCCACAATCTCCAGAAATTCACGTTCGATGCTTTGGGAGTATCCACCAATGCGGGAACATGGGTGCACAACACGAAATACTTTGAGACGTTTAGCACTCCTTACGATCTCCGCTGCCAGTATTTCTACACCTTTTGGATGGAATTGAACAAAGGGAAGGATTCCCCGCCCGCAGCTCCATCGACGGGCGGGTACCACGGCAACAACCCCAAGTTTTAACATCCAGGTGGCACCGCGACATGAACCGGAAGGCTTAGTGAAAAGGAGGAGTTTCAAATGAAACGAACAAAAAGTATGAGCCCGGCGAAACCAGTCAAGAGTCTTGTGCTTCTGATTCCGTGTCTTTACTTCGCCATTGCCACGCCTTTGTTCGCCGATGAAACGCTGGAAATCAGCAAAAAAATTGAACGATTCGAACAGGGGATCGCGGCCAAAAACACGGCCATGGCCATGCAACCGTTCAAGCCAGACGCCATATGGCAGGGGATGGGAACATACCCCCATGTCGAGGAAAGCCTGATTGAAATATTCGACTACTACAAATCCATCCGCCTGAGCAGAAGCAAACTGGAATTTTCACCCGACGACGACAGATGGATGAGTTCCGCCGATTATCGGCTTCAGGGGGTGACTCAGCAGGGCCAAGCCGTCGATTTGCCTGTTTCCTTCTTCTTTCTTTGGGAAAACACCGCCAACGGCTGGCAGATCATTGCCATCAATCCCGTGATGCTCGTTCCGGTGGATGGCTCGGTGGAAGATGATCTTAAAAAGATCGATCCCGCCGCCGGAGCTTCCCAGAGTTCCGCCGCCGCATCCTCCCGGCCTCCCGTCGCCGATTCCCATGTCTACGCCTACGATTACTCGGGCTGGAACAAGGCCAACTGGGGCGCCTACAATCGCCTCGGGGCCGGGTGGCATCCGACCGGCGGGGAGAAACGCGCCTTTCTTCGGTTCGATCTGGCCGGCGTCGATCCGGCCCGCGTCAAAACAGCCACGCTCCGGCTTTTCCACTACCATACCGGCGGCAGCCATGGGTTGGCGCTCGATATCTACCGGGTCACCGAGCCCTGGACGGAAGGCACGGGCACCTACCAGGCCTCCACCGCGGCCGCCCCGGGCGAACTCTGCTGGATCCATCAGCCCTCGCTTGATTCCTTTCGGATTGCCCAGTTCCAGCCCGGACCCGGCGTGGACAAGTGGGTCGAGGTGGACGTATCCCCGTTGGTCCAGAGGTGGCTTTCCGGAACGCCCAACCACGGGCTCGCCATCAAGGCCCAAGAGCCCCTCGGCTTGAGTACCCCCCACGCGGAATACGGTTTCTATTCCCGCGAGGCAGACCCGGATAAACGGCCCGTCCTGGTTCTGTCAGACGGGTTAGCCTCTCCTCCCCCCGCCCCGGACGCTCCCTCGAACTTCGACCAGGCGTTGGGCTTGCTGTGCGCATCGGACGAGGACTTTGTCCGCTCGCTGTATCACTGCATCACCCACCGGGAACCCTCTGCGCAGGAGGTCCAGGAACAGGTCGGTCTGCTGCAGAACGGCACGCCGCGGCAGCACATGATCGCCTACTTCTTCGCCAGTCCGGGGTACGTGAATCAGAACCATGACGGCGTCCGGTTCATGACCGATGCCTGCCAGGCGATTTACGCGCGTCCGCCCACCGCCGCCGAACTCCAGGCGTGGCCGCGAACCGATCGCCGGACGATCGTCAACGAAATGCTGAAGAGTCCCCCCCACCTGGCGGCAACAAAGGATTGCGAAGTCCTTTGGCGCAAGACGCCCGCCGGAGATCCGCCGGCGGTTGAGCCCGATAAGACGGGCTGGAAGACCAGCCACACGGGTCCCCATGGCTCCATTTGCCCCAAGGCAGACCAGTGGAGCACGTCCGGCGGCGGATTCCTGGTCATGTCGGGGTCCCACCGGTTCGATAAACACTGGCAGCGCCTCCCGGGATCATCTCCGGAAGGCCCCTACTACATGAATGGCGAAGACACCACGTCGCCTCCCCGGCATTCCCAAGCCGAGATCATGCCTCATGTGAAGGTCAAACAAGGCACCCTTGTGATCCGCGGTCCCGGCGCGCTCGCGTATTTTTACAGGCGGAAATCACCGAGCCCGTACGTCTCGCTGAGCGATGCCGGCAGCGAACAGCGCTTCCACCCCCAGGCCGGCGGCGATCAGGTCATGTATCAGACTCGCAACTGGGTCTTCAAGGATGGCCGATGGGAGGGCGGCTGGACTGGCGAGTGGAGGGGCAACGTCAACGACTTGCATGGCGATCGCCCGATGAGCGGCTGGGTGCCGGCCGGGCAAGTCAAGACCCTGGACGTCTTTGTCGAGCAGGGCTGGTTCTTCGTCAACGGAATCGCCGGATTCGGCGCCCCCTCCGAAATCGAATACGAACTCTGGTTCTTCCCCCGGGAAGGCGGCGGAGTCAAGATCGCCAAGTAATCGGGCGGTCCGAGCTCTCTCTTAGACTTGCTTTCCCCCTCCTTTCGCGGCTAACTCTTTCGCATGAGCACGGCCGCTTTCGTCCTTCTCGCCCTTTTCATCGGCGTCGCCCTCGGCTACGCCCTCGCCGCTTTCCGCGCCGCCGCGGAAATCGAACGCGCCAAGTCCGGCGCCATCCGCCTCCAGGCCCAGCTCGACACCCTCGGCGCCGCCCGCGAAGAACTCGCCGACCGGTTCCAGGTCCTCGCCGCGCAGGTCCTCGACGCCCAGTCGGCGAAATTCTCCGCCCAGCACCGCGAAGCCCTCGGCGCCCTCCTGTCGCCCCTCGGCGAGAAGATCGCCGACTTCAAGCAGAAGGTCGAACAGGTCCACCTCGCCGACGTCCAGCAGCGCAGCGCCCTCAAGCAGCAGGTCGAGCTCCTCGCCGGGCAAAGCCGCGACCTCGGCCAGAAGGCCGACCATCTCGCCGAAGCTCTCAAGGGCGACAACAAGGCCGCCGGCAACTGGGGCGAACTCGTCCTCGAACGCATCCTCGAATCCGCCGGCCTCCAGCAGGGCCGCGATTTCGACCTGCAGGTCTCCGCCACCTCCGCCGACGGCCGCTTCCAGCCCGACGCCGTCGTCCGCCTCCCCGAAGGCCGCTGCGTCGTCGTCGACGCCAAGATGTCCCTCAAGGACCACGCCGACTACGCCGCGGCCGGCACCGCCGACGAGCGCGCCGAAGCCCTCCGCCGTCTCGTCGCGTCCGTCGAGGCCCAGATCAAGCGCCTCACCGAAAAACGCTACCAGGACCTCCCCGCCTTCCAGGACCGCTCCCCCGACTTCGTCCTCATGTTCATCCCCTCCGAACCCGCCTTCTCCCTCGCGCTGACCGCGAAGCCCGCCCTGTTCGAGACCGCCGCCCGCGCCGACGTCGTCCTCGCCGGGCCCGGCGGCCTCCTCGCCGCCCTGCGCCTCGTCGCCCTCCTCTGGCGCCAGGAAAACCAGCGCGCCTCCCTCAACGAAGTCTTCGACGCCGTCCGCAAGATCTACGAGAAATACGTCAACTTCGCCGAGGACCTCCAGGACATCGACGACCACCTCCGCAAGGCCCAGGCCGCCTACCAGGCCGCCGTCAAGAAACTCGCCACCGGCGACGGAAATCTCGTCCGCCAACTGGAAAAATTCCGGAAAGAGAATATCATCAAGCCCAAGAAGCTTCCGCCCCCGGCCTTCCAAGACGCAGGAGAATCCGAACCATGAACAAACACTTCCTCCGATTCTTAATTCTCAATTCTGCATTCTTCATTCTTCTTTCGGCGGCTTGCAGCCGGAAGAAAGAAACGCCCCCCGAACCCCTCCCCGTCCCCCCCATCGACAATTTCGCCCTGAAAAACCTCCTCTCCGAATTCCCCGGCGAAATCAAAACCTCCGAATATGCCGGAAAGGTCCAGCTCATCCTTTTCCTCCGCTCCGACGACCGGGCTTGCCGCAGCTCCATCGTCGAATGGAACAACCTCCACGAGGAATTCGCCTCCCGCGGACTCGCCATCGTCGGCGCCCTCGCCGACCACCGCCCCGACGACGTCCTCGCCGTCGAAGCCGCCAACCTCGGCACGCTTTTCCCCGTCGGCCTCGCCCTCGACCACGTCGTCGCCGCCTTCGGCGGCCCCTCCGCCATTCGCGCCATTCCCACCGCCTTTCTCCTCTCCCGCGACGGAACCCTCCTGCGCACCTATGCCGGCTACGAACCCCTCCAAAACCTCCGCGACGACGTCTCCCGCGCCCTCGAAGGGCAGGAACTCGCCGTCCGCAACTAGCCCCGCCGGGGTCAGCCCTTGAATCTTGAATTCAACGCCATGAGAAAACTTCTTCTCCCATTCTTGCTTCTTCCGTTTTCGTTCATCATTTCTTCCCCCGCCGCCTCGCCGTTCGCCGTCTCGGCGAAGCACGACTCCTTCGAGGGGAAACCCGCCATCCGCATCTCCTTCGAATTTCCCGCCGACCACCACCTCTACTCCAGCTTCACCGCCGCCGACCCTTCCGGCACGCCCCTCGCCCCCCTCTCCATCCCCGCGCCCGACACCCAAAAACCCGACGATCCGGAGGCCTCCTACTCCAAACCCTTTTCCGCCTTCTACGCCCCCCCCGCCGCCGATTCCATCGTCGTCGCCTATCAAGGATGCAAAGGCAGCCTGTGTTTCCTGCCCGAAGAAACCACCCTCGCCCTCGGCGATGCGCCCGCATCCGCGCCACCGCCCGCGACGGCCACCGAATCCGGCGGATTTCCCCTGGCTTCGCGCGGCGAACCGCGCCGTCTCGTCGGCTATGCCGACGTCCCGGAATTTCTCGCCTTCCTCGATCCCTCCGCCGCGCCGCCCCCATCTTCCGCTTGGTGGCTCTTCCTCGACGATCCCGCGCAGTTCTACCTCCGCCACGGCGTCCTGCCTTCGATCGTCCTGATCCTGATCGGCGGCTTCCTCCTCAACCTCACGCCCTGCGTCCTGCCGATGATCCCCATCAACCTCGCCATCATCGGCGCCAGTGGCACCGATTCCAAGAAAAGCGCCCGCTTCGGCCTCGGCCTCGTCTACGGCCTCGGCATGGCCCTCGTCTACGGCGCGCTTGGACTTGTCGTCGTCCTCACCGGATCCGTCTTCGGCGCGATCAACTCCTCCCCCGTCTTCAACGGCGCCATCGCCGTCCTCTTCTTCGCCCTCGCGCTGGCGATGTTCGACGTCTGGCAGCTCGATTTCTCGCGCTTCCGCAAGACCGGCGGCCTCGCCGGCCGCGCCCGCCTGCCGGCCGTGCTCGTCATGGGCGGCATTTCCGCGCTGCTGGCCGGCGCGTGCGTCGCGCCCGTCCTCATCGCCGTCCTCGCGCTCTCCGGCTCGCTCTACGCCCAAGGCGTCGGCCTCGCCCTCGCGCTGCCGTTCCTGCTCGGCGTCGGCATGGCCCTGCCCTGGCCCCTCGCCGCCGCCGGCCTCGCCGTCCTCCCCAAGCCCGGCGCCTGGATGGAAACCGTGAAAAAAATCTTCGGCGTCTTGATCTTGCTGCTCGCCCTCTACTACGCCTGGAACGCGATCTCCGCCTTCCGCGGTCCCGCCGCGGCCGAATCGACGGAGGTCTCCGCCCCTTCCGTTTTCCGCCGCTTCGATTTCGCCGGCGATTCCCCTGCCGCCTTCGACGCGCTGCTGCGCGAAGCCGCCGCTTCCGGCCAGCCCGTCCTGATCGATTTCGGCGCCCATTGGTGCAAGGTCTGCAAGCTCATGGACGCCACCACGCTGCGCGACCCCGCCGTCGTCGAGAAGCTCGAAGAATATTTCCCCATCCAGATCCTCGCCGACGAACCCAACCAGCCCCCCGCCCGCGACCTCCTCGCCCCCTTCGCCGTCCAGGGCTATCCCACCTTCCTCCTGTATTCACAGGAGGAAATTAAGAATTAAGAATTCATAATTAAGAATTTGATCGGATGTGCCGATCCAACTCTTAATTCTTCATTCTTAATTTTTAATTGGCGATTCCCCGCCATAGGCCTGCACGATCTTTTCGATCAGCTTCGTCGTGGAAAGGCCCGCGACCATCGGCGCGAGGACGACTTTTCCGCCGCGCGCTTCGACGATCTCGCGCCCGCTGACGTAGTGCGCCCAGTCTTCCGCCTTCACCAGCACGTCGGGCTGCAGTTCGGCGATCAGCTCCTTCGGCTCGTCCTCGTCGAACCATGCCACGTAGTCCACGCATTCCAGCGCGGCCATCATCCGCGCGCGGTTCTTCTCGTCCACAATCGGCCGCTGGTCCCCCTTGTAGCGCCGCACGCTCGCATCCGTGTTCAGCGCGACCACCAGAACGTCGCCCTGTTTCCGCGCGAATTCGAGGTAGGTCGCATGCCCCGCGTGCATCAGGTCGAACGCCCCGTTGGTGAAGACAATCTTCTGGCCCGCCGCCCGCAGCCGCTCGCATTCCCGCGCCAGCGCGCCCCGTTCCCAAATTTTTCCCTCGGCTTCTCTCATGGCAGCTCCTACCTTTCCTGCAGATACCAAAACCCCGCCCCGGACGACAGCCCCAAAATGGCCGAACGCCCCCCCCGCCGGGCCCGCTCTTTCCTCGATCCTTCGACCCTTCTGAATTCCGATTGCCTTCCCCTAATCCCCTCCCGCCCCGCCCTTCCCGCCCCGGAACGGGGTGGCGCACAGATCGGGACGATCGAAATAGCCCATGAAATACGCCGCGATTCCGGGATCGCGGATCGCCACGCAGGTCTCGTTGCGGCGTTCGAGGGCGTCCTTGCCCCAGTTCACGGACCCGATGACCGCCGTTTCGTCCGCCACGACGACCTTGGCGTGCGTGGTGGTTTCCAGCGGGTCGTCGAACACGGCCACCCCGGCCGCGGCCAGGTATTCCTTGGCGGGGCCGTTGACCCGGTTCAGCGTCGCGTTGTAGTCGCTCAGGTCCACGACCACGGCGACGTCCACGCCGCGGGCGCGGGCGGCGGCCAGCGCCTCGACCAGCCGGTTCACCTGGCTCCCCGCGTACTTCGGCGAATAGTTGATGCCGTACATGACGACGCGGATCCGCTGCGTGGCCGATTCGATCAACCCCAGCACTTCCGGAAAATACTGCCGGTTCACGACCGTCTTCACGGGGCCCGACGCGACGGCCGGCAGGTCCGGCTCCGCGGCGCTGTCGGCCCAGACCGCGGCGACGTAGCGCCCGAACGTTTCGGCCAGGACCGGATCGTCCAGGAGCACGTTGGACTCGTTGTTGTTGCCCATGGAATTGCCGGTCCAATTGGTGGAGCCCAGCAGGACGACCCGGCCATCCACGATCACCAGCTTGGCGTGGGTCATTTTCCCGGGCGCGTCGAGTTTGGCGTCCGCGCCCAGCGCGCGCAGCCGTTCGACGGCGGCGGCATTGAAATCCACGCCGTCGTCCAGCATGCCCCGCACCCGGACGCCGCGCCGCACGGCCGCGGCCAGCGCGGCTTCGATCGCCCGCACCGCGCGGTCGTCGTGCATTTCCAGCTGCAGGAATTCGATCGAATTCGTCGCGCCGTTGATCAGGTCCAGCACCGCCGGAAGATATTCCCGGTTCACGACCGGCCGGACCGGTTCCGCCGCCCCCCCGGCGGACGCGCAAACCAGCCCCAACCCCAGGACGACGCAACGAAACGGCAGCATGCTCATGGCCGGCGATCTTACCCGCCGCGCGCGCCTTCCGCCATCCGGAAACCGCGCCGCGGCTCGATCTTCTCGCCCATCCGCCTTTCCACTCGCTTCTTGAATCGCCGAACCGGGGCGCCTATGCTTCCCCCCATGATTGCATTGGAACTGATGGCGATGCTGGTGACCATCTGCGGCGGGCTCCTGGCGGGAGCGTATTGGCTGTACAGCCGCATGAATGCGCTGCGCCGGGAAAACGACGAACTCCGGACGTACATCGCCGGCCTCCAGTCCGCTCCGCGGCAGCCGGACGGCGCCGACTACCTGCAAAACGCGCAGGGAGAGCGGCTCTGCATCCGCTGCTTCAACTCCACCCAGAAACAGTGGAAATTGATCGAAGATGGAACCAATTGGCGTTGCCCCGTCTGCGATTCGGTCTCGGCCCGCCGACCCGCCGCCCCCTGACGGGAGGAGCGCGCCCCCCTTCCCCGTGAAAATCGACCCCCATTCGAAATTTCCGACCCGCGAATGCCCCGGCTGCGCGGTCGAGGTTCCCGCCAACGAGAACCGCTGTCCCGTCTGCGGCTATGCCTTCCCGGGCCGCGGCCCCCTCCAGCGCAACCTGCCCTGGATCGTGGCGTTCCTCCTCGCCCTGCTCCTGATCCCCCTCTGGCTCTCCTTGAGATAAGCCCCCCCCGGGAGGCGCTCGCCGCCTAGAAATGCCAGGCGAGCCCGAGCGTCAGCACGGGGTAGATCTTGAAGTCGTCCAGATCCTTCTTGAGGTTGGCCTCTTCCTTCTCGACGTCTTCGCGGAAGGTATCCAGCTTGGCGGTCATGCCCGCCCCGTCGGATGTCAGCGAAACGTCGTAGGACTCAATGATCACGCCGAGGTCCAGCATGAAGGTCAGGAGTTGGTCTTCGGCGGTGGCGTTGCCGAACCCGATGCCCAGATAGGGGGCCACGGCATCCGCCTCGATCTTGCCGCTGAGCTTGCCGACCACCTCGGGCGGATAGGTGTGGCTGCCGATCTGGACGTTGCCGCCGGGAGTGGCCTCGATGTCGGCCTCGGTCCCCGGCTGGATGAACAGGCCCCCGGAAATCCGGAAGTGGTTGGCGAAGGGATGCAGGTCCACCAGCAGCGGGAACCCCACCATGCTCACGTCCATGTCGTAGTCCACGTCGTCCAGGTCCATGCTCCAGGTGAACGACCCGTAGTTGAAACCGCCGCGCAGGTTGAGCCACCGGCTGACGCCGAAGGTGAAATCCAGGCCCAGTCCCGTGGTGCCGATCTTGGCGCCCAAGGCCGTGCCGGGCCATTTCGAGCCCCAGAACCAATAGAAGCCCTCTTCATCCTCCTCTTCGACGGCGGCCGGAGCGGGCGCGAGCGTCAACGCCGAAGGCACCACGTAGTACACCGGCTGGGGCTGGTAAACGGGCGCCGCCCGCGCCGGCGGGACGGTCGCGGGCTGGGCTGCGGGCGCCGGAAGGACGTAGGTCCCGCCGCTCCGGTAGTAGGCCGGCGAGGGCTGGATGGCCTGCGGCTGTCCAAACGCGGAAAACGCCGCCGCGGCAAATCCCAGCGTCCCGATGCCCAGCCAATTCAAATTCTTCATGTCGATTCCTCAAATCCTTTTCCGGCGACCCTTATTCCCCGACGTAGTTCACGGCCAGCAGGCACACGTCGTCCTCGAACGACGGCGTGCCGGTGAATTCCACCACGCGGCGCACCAGCGAATCGAGCAGCGACGGCAGCGGATCCGAAACGTGCGCCGCCAGGGACGCCGTCAGTCCGCCCACGTCGAACTCCACCTGTTCGCCGTTGCGCGCTTCCGTCAGCCCGTCGGTATAGAACACCACGCGCTTGCCGGGCACCAGCTCGGACTCCGAGTGCGCGTACCGGGCGTCGCCGAACAGGCCCAGCGCCGGCCCCATCGCCTCCGCAGACAGCTGCGCCGCGGAAATCGCGCCGTCCGGGGCGATGACCATCGGCAGCGGATGGCCCGCGTTCGCGTGCCGGATGACACCGGTTTTCAGGTCGAAGCTCACGCAGCAGGCCGTCGCGAACATCAGCTCGCTGGCGGTGCTGAAAATCTTCGAATAGACCGCGTTCAGGCGCGTCATGAATTCGCCGGGCTCCTGCGTCTCCTTGGCGATTTGCTCCAGCAGGCCGCGGATCGTCGCCACCACCAGCGCCGCGCGCGCCCCGTGCCCCATCACGTCGGCCACGAACACCAGCACCTGGGTGTCCGACACCGGCAGGATGTCGAAGAAATCCCCGCCGACCATTCCGCTGGGATGGTAGACGTGCGCGAATTCGAGGCGGCCGGCTTTCCCCGGCTCCCGGGTCGAGATCGCCGGATAGGACGACGGCAGAAACGCGTATTGCAGGTCCCGCGCCATGCGCAGGTCCGCTTCCATCTCCGCGTTTTTCTGGCGGAGCTGCGCGGCGTAGAGCTCGAGCTGCTGCTGCGCCTGCCGCTGCGGCGTCACGTCCAACAGCGAAATCACGATGCCCGTCAGGGCGCCGTCCGGATTCAAGTTCGGCGCCAGGGAGGCCTGCGCGAAAAACGGCGCGCCGTCCTTGCGCTTCATTTCCAGCTCCCCGGTCCACGAGTCGCCCGCCTGCGCCGCCGCGATCATGTCCGCCGCCAGCGCCTCTTCCTTCAGAAACTGCCGGAAATTGTAGGCGTAGGCCTCGTCCGCCGACTCCAGCCCCAGCAGCGCCAGCATGGACGGATTGACGTAGCCCGCCAGGCCGCCCTCCACGTCCGCCACCGCGATGCCGCTGCCGGAATTCTGCAGCGCGTTGTAGCCCGTTTTCAGGCGTTCTTCCGACTCCTTGCGCAGCGTGATGTCGCGGACGAAGAAACTCAGCTGCATCTTGCCGGCGATCGGCAGGCGGCTCACCGAAATTTCCGCGGGGAACATCGTCTCGTCCGTCCGCCGGCACAGGGCCTGGATCAGCACGAACCGGTTGTTTTCCAGCGAGCCGAGGATCGTGTTCAGCAGCCCCTGGTCCGCCCCGCACATCACGTCCAGCACGTTTTTCTTGCACAGGTCCGCGCGCGTCGAGACGAAGAACTGCTCCGCCCGCACGTTGGCGCCGATGATGGCCCCCTGCGGATCGGTGATGAACACCGCGTCGTAGATGCTCTGCAGCAGCAGCTGGAATTCCTCGCCGCCCAGCGGCCGCGACGCCGGCCCCGCCGGGATCCGGATCACCCCCGACCCGCTCGGGCGCGGCGACATGCTCAGCCCGCCCGGCGACCGGGTTGAAATGCGCACGCCGCCCGGCGCCGGAGCCTGCTGCAGCTGCTCCAGCATCGCCGGCGTGATGTCGATCCGCATCGTCGCCTGGTGTTTGGCTTGCTCTTCCTTGGCCATGCTCGCAGCACCATAGCCGAGGCCCCCCGCGCCCGCAATCGTTTTTCCTCCGCTTTTTTTGCTGTTCATTTCGCCTGTTTCTTCCAAAATGCCGCTTCAACTCAAAATCAAGGCACACTCATGTTCAACGGCGCATATACCGCATTGGTCACCCCCTTCCGCCGCGACGGGTCGGTGGATTACGACCGGCTCCGCGAGCTCGTCGAGCTCCAGATCGCCGGCGGCATCGACGGCCTCGTGCCCGTCGGCACCACCGGCGAATCGCCCACGCTCGACATGGACGAGCACGTCGAAGTCGTCCGCGTCGTGGTCGAAACCGCCGCCCGCCGCATCAAGGTCGTCGCCGGCACCGGCGCCAATTCCACGGCCGAAGCCATCGAACTCACCGAAAAGGCCCGCGAACTCGGCGTCGACGGCACCCTGCAGGTCACCCCCTACTACAACAAGCCCACCCAGGCCGGCCTGATCCGCCACTTCACCGCCGTGGCCGACCTCGGCCTGCCCGTCGTCCTCTACAACGTCCCCGGCCGCTCGTCCTGCGAAATCGCGGTTTCCACCATCGCCGAGCTGTCCCGGCACCCGAACGTCGTCTGCGTCAAGGAAGCCGGCGGCAGCGTCGACCGCGTCAGCCGCATCCGGGCCGCCTGCGGCATCGAAGTGCTCTCCGGCGACGACGCCCTCACCCTGCCCATGATGTCCGTGGGCGCGGCCGGCGTCATCAGCGTCGCCTCCAACGTCGCCCCCCGCGCCGTGGCCGATCTCGTCCACGCCGCCGCCGAAGGCCGCTGGGACGACGCCCGCCAACTGCACTACCAGTACTACGGCGTGTTCACGGACGTTTTCCTCGAGACCAATCCCATCCCCATCAAGGCCGCCATGGAAATGGCCGGCCTCGGCCCCGCCGTCTACCGCCTGCCCCTGTGCGAGATGGGCGAAGCCAACCGCGAAAAACTGCGCGCCACCCTGCGCAAGGCCGGCGTCGTCGCATGAGTCCGTCCACGACCCTTCTGCTGATGGGCGCCGCCGGCCGCATGGGCCAGGCCATGGCCCGCCTCCTCGCCGCCGGAGCCATCCCCGGCCTCGAACTCGCCGCCGCCGTCGACCGCGCCGACTCGCCGCTCGCCGGCCAGGATCTGGGCGCCGCCGCCGGCGCCCGCCCCTTCGGCGTGCGCATTTCCGGCGACCTCGACGCCGCCCTCGCCGCGCGCCCCGGCGTCGCCGTCGACTTCAGCTTCCACGCCGCCACCGCCGCCGCCGCCCCGAAAATGGCCGCCGCCGGCATCCCCTGGGTCGTCGGCACCACCGGCCTCGACGAGAACGAAAAGGCCGCCATCGCGAAGGCCGCGCAGCAAATCCCCGTCGTGCTCTCCGCCAACATGAGCCTCGGCGTCAACCTCCTCTTCGCCCTCGTCGAGCAGGCCGCCCGAGCCCTGAAGGGCCGCGGCTACGACTGCGAAATCGTCGAGCGCCACCACCGCCGCAAAAAGGACGCGCCCTCCGGCACCGCCCTTTTCCTCGGCGAGGCCGCCGCCCAAGGCTTCGGCTGGAACCTGAAGGACGTCGCCGTCGACGGCCGCTCCGGCCTCCCCGGCGAGCGCCCCGAGAAGGAAATCGGCTTCCACGCCATCCGGGGCGGCGACATCGTCGGCGACCACACCGTCCTCTTCGCCGCCGACGGCGAATGCGTCGAGCTGTCCCACCGCGCCACCTCGCGCGACACCTTGGCCATCGGCGCCCTCCGCGCCGCCGCCTGGCTCCCCGGGCGCCCCCCGGGCCTCTACGGCATGCGCGACGTCATCGGCCTCCGCCCCGGATCCCCCGCATGAACGGCATCGAGGCAGGTCTCAGTCTCGGTTCGAATCTCGACGACAAGCTCGCCAGCCTCCGCGCCGCGCGCGCCGCCATCGCCGCCATCCCCGAAGTCTCCGTCCTCGCCTCCGCCCCCGTCTACGAAACCGAACCCGTCGGCGTCCCCGAGGAATTCGCCAACCTCGCCTTCTACAACACCGTCCTCATCATCGGCACGTCCCTCGACGCCCACAAGCTCTTCGCCCAGCTCCAGAAGGTCGAGCTCGCCCTCGGCCGCAAGCGCAGCCTCCGGCAGAACGTCCCGCGCAACATCGACGTCGACCTGATCTACTACGACGGCCAGACCATCCGCAGCGGCGGCCTCGTCGTGCCCCATCCCCGCTGGACCAAACGCCGCTTCGTCCTCCAGCCCCTCGCCGACGTCCGCGGCTATCTCGTCCTCCCCGGCCACGACCGCCGCGTCCGCGACATCCTGGCCGCCCTCCCCCCCGGACAGGACGTCCGTCCCGTCCTGGCCCAATGGTGAACCGTTGACATGAAAAGAATCACCCCCCGCGCCATCGCCGCCATGAAAGGCGCCGAAAAAATCGCCTGCCTCACCGCCTACGATTTCCAGACCGCCCGCCTCCTCGACGCCGCCGGCATCCCGCTGATCCTCGTCGGCGACTCCCTCGGCACCACGCTGCTGGGCTACGACAACACCCTGCCCGTCACCCTCGTCGACATGATCCGCCACGCCGCCGCCGTCGTGCGCGGCGTCCAGCGCGCCTTGGTCGTCATCGACATGCCCTTCATGACCTACCAGGCCTCCGTCGAGCAGGCCCTGCGCAACTGCGGCCGCGCGATCCAGAAAACCGGCTGCCACGCCGTCAAGATCGAGGGCGGCGCATTCCGCGCCCCGACCATCGCGGCCCTCGTGCAGAACGGCATTCCCGTCCTCGGCCATATCGGCCTCACCCCCCAGAGCGTCAAGGTCCTCGGCACCCGCGTGCAGGGCCGCGGCGACGAAGCCGCCCAACAGCTGATCGCCGACGCCCGCGCCATCGCGGCCGCCGGCGCCTTCGCGATCGTCCTTGAAGCCGTCCCCGCCGACCTTGGCGCGCAGGTTTCCGCCGCCGTCGAAGT
Source organism: Kiritimatiellia bacterium (assembly GCA_050176815.1). GTDB lineage: Bacteria > Verrucomicrobiota > Kiritimatiellia > CAIQIC01 > Lenti-01 > Lenti-01. Next base: position 22,173 of record JBFXHR010000003.1, on the reverse strand, counting down.
CCCCGTCATCGGCATCGGCGCCGGCCCCGGCTGCGACGGCCAGATCCTCGTGATCAACGACGTCCTCGGCCTCTCCGGCGACTTCAAGCCGAAGTTCGTCAAGGTCTACGCCGATCTCGGAAAGCAGATTTCCGCCGCCGCCGCCGCCTACAAGGCCGACATCGAAGCGTCCGCCTTCCCCGGCCCCGAACACGCCTACGAATGACGCGCCCCCGAACGTTTTACGTAGCACGTAAAACTTTTTCCCGGATTTTACGTCGTACGTAAAAAAAGTTTACGTACTACGTAAAACTTGTCCCCGCCGAGGGCTTCAGGCGGCCGGCGGCTTGGGCCCGCCGTAGACGTAGGCCACGTGGGCCGGGTCCATCGGCCGGGTCGCGAACGCCACCGCCACGGCCGTCAGGAGCGACAGCGGCAGGGCGACGAGGATCGGATCGACCACGGTCCACGTCGCGCTGCAGGTCGGCGGCACGAGGTTGTCCTTGCCGAACCACAGCTTGCACAGGCCCAGGCCCCCCGCGGTCTTGCCGTTCACGAACAGCAGCCAGAAGGCGCTGGTCAGGAACCCGACCAGCAGCGAGGCCACGGCCGCCGGCTTGGTCATCCGCTTCCAGAACAGGCCGAAGACGAACATCGGCAGGAACGAGGAGGCGCACAGGCCCATGAAAATCGCCGTGGCCAGGGCGATGATGTTCCCGCGCACGTACTTGCCCAGCACCAGCGCCACCACGATGCCGACGACGATGGCGACGCGGGTCACCAGGATCGACTTGGTCCCGTGCTCGTGGTGCCGGTATTGCTCGAACACGTCGCGGCCCAGCGCCGTGCCCATCGTGTGGAACTGGCTGGACATCGTGCTCATCGCCGCCGACAAAAGCGTCAGCATGAAGAGCACGCCGAACCACTTCGGCATCGAGCCGCGCACGTAGGCGGGAATGATGGCGTCGGTGTTGCCCTGCATCGCCGTGCCCGGCCCCACCGAGCGCGCGACGGCGATCAGGTGCGGTTCGACCACGTCGGGCCGCCCGCCCTGGCCGCGTTCGATCTCCATCTGGTCCGTCCACATCACGTACTGCAGGGTCTTCCCTTCGACGTCGTCCGGCTGCCGGTAGCTCACGAACCGCTTGGCGCGGGCCTTGACCTCGTTGGAGGCGTCCGCCGGCAGGAGGGCCAGCTTGCCCTTGCCGTCCGGGCCCGGATCCAGCAGCGCGGCCTCGTCCACGATGCGGCATTCGATCCGCTCGTGCCCCGCGAAATACACGTTGGACAGCGCGCCGACCGTGAAGGCCACGCCGGTCATGAACAGGATGAAGATGCCGCCCGCGGCCACGGCGCGGTTCAGCGACTGCTTGGATTTCACGGTCATGAAGCGGACGATCAGCTGCGGCTGCGCCAGCACCCCGATGCCCACGCCCAGCACGATGGTCGAGACCAGCGTCCACCACAGATGGTAGGTTTTGGCGTCCGGCGCCCCCGGCGCGGCGAACCCGAATTTCGGCATCGCCGTCCAACCCTGGTGGCCCAGGGCCTGCATGCCCGCCGGCACCTGGTCCTTCATCGCGCCGAGCGCGGCGTGGGCTTCCGCCACGCCGCCCAGCTGCCGGTAGGTCGCCGCCAGCAGGATCGCCATGCCCACCAGCATGATGCCGCCCTGCAGCGCGTCGGTGAGCATCACGCCCTTCAGCCCGCCCGCGATCACGTAGGCCGCCACGATCAGCGCGAAGATGTACAGCGCGCTGTCGTAGGAGATGTGGAAGATCGGCCCCATGAATTCCGCGCCGCCGACCATCACCGCCATCGCGTAGAGCGGCATGAAGCAGAAGATGATCAGCGCGCACAGCACCTGCAGCAGGCGGCTGTCGTAGCGCTTGGCGATCAGCTCGGGGAACGTGTGCGCGTCGAGATGGTGGCCCATCCGCCGGGTCGGATTCCCCAGGCACACGAAGGCCACGAAAATGCCGACGAAAATGTTCAGCACGGTCAGCCAGAGCACGCCCATGCCGAGACTGGCCGCCACGCCGCCGAAGCCGACGATCGCGGACGTGCTGATGAACGTGGCGCCGTAGGACAGCGCCATCACGATCGGATTCGCGCTGCGGCCCGCCACCAGATAGTCCGCCGCCGTCTTCGTCCGCTGGTAGCCCAAATACCCCAGATAGCCCGTCACCATCAGATAGACGATGACCAAAACGATGCTGATGAGATCCATGTGTTGTTCTCCCTTAGAGGGCGTCCTCGACTTCCGACTTCTCTTCCTTCGCCCACTCCACGTCTTCCTTCTTCACGGGCTCTTCGCCCTGGTTCCAGTGGGCGATTCCGTAGCCCACGCACAAGGCCGCGCTCGCCAGCGTGAGCACGTAGGCCAGCCACACCCCCGGATCCTCGATACCCAATACGGTCATCTCGATCTCCTTTGCCCCGGACCGCGAAACGGGCCTCGCGCCCTCCGCCATCCGATTGGCCCCCATCTTCCCCGCGCACGTTTCTACATATCAATACAAAAATCGGCCGGACGTGCAGATTTTCCCCGGCCGCGAACTCCCCGCCGGCGGCCGGTTCCGCGGCGAAGGAACTCCGGTCAGGCCGGCGACAACGCCCCCTCGCGCATCGTCCAGTGCGCCGCGCCCGGCGCCACCCACTCCGCGTTGTGCGTCACCAGCAGGATCGACATGCCCTCGCGGTTCAGCCCGCGAAACAGGTCCATGACCCGCGCGGCGGAATCCGGATCGAGGTTGCCCGTCGGTTCGTCGGCCAGCAGCAGCTTCGGCGGCAGCGCCAGCGCGCGGGCAATGGCCACCCGCTGCATCTCGCCCGCCGAGAGCAGCCGCGCCGCCTGCCGGGCCTTGTCCGCCAACCCCACGCGGTCCAGCGCGGCCTCCGACCGCCGGCGCGCTTCGCGCACGTCGTGCTCCAGGTAGCGAAACCGGAACTCCACGTTGTCCAGCGCGCTGCGGTGCGGCATCAGACAGAACTTCTGGAACACCATCCCGACGCCGCGCTTGCGGATGTCCGCGCATTCCCCTTCGCCCAACCCCGACGTCTCGCGTCCGTCGAACCAGACCCGGCCGCCGTCCGCCGGCTGCAAGAGGCCCGCCACCATCAGCAACGTGGTCTTGCCCGACCCCGACGGCCCCGTAACGACGCCGAACTCCCCCGCGCCCAGCGACAGCGAGACGCCGCGCAGCACTTCGATCTCGCCCGCCGCCCCCCGAAACGCCTTGCGCACGTTCTCCAGCCGCAAGCGCCCTGGCCGCCCCCCGCCCATCAGATCGGCCCGTTTTCGACGATGCCCCGGCCCGTCTGCGCGTGGCACAGCGCCAGCGCCATGGCGTCCGTCGCGTCCGGCGGGGGCATCTCCGGAAGGCCCAGCACGGATTTCACCATCTTGGCCACCTGATCCTTCGGCGCCGCCCCCCATCCGGTGACGTTCTGTTTCGCGCGCCGCGGAGAATACTCGAACGTCGGCACGCCCGCCGCCGCGCAGCAGGAGATCGCCACGCCGCGCACTTCTCCCAGCACCATCGCCACCTTGGCGTTCTTGAAGAAAAACCCGCCCTCCAGCGCCGCCGCGCCGGGCCGGTGCTCCGCGAGCACGGCATCCAGCCGGCCGCGAAGGGCCTTCAGGCATTCGGAATGCGGGGCCTGGGGGGACATGCGGACCACTTCCCAGTGGCGCGAAACCATGCGCGCGCCCTGCCGCTCGATCACCGCCAGCCCCGTGCCCCGCAGCGACGCGTCGATGCCCAACACCTTCATCCTTGTTCCCCCTTGGATTTTGAAGATTGAATATGGAACATTGGATATTGAGATTTCTTTCGGCGCGGGGGCGCGCCGGCTCCAAACGGCCGCAGACAACCCGCGCGGGCCGGGAACTAGCCTTCGATGGCCTCGTCGGCGATGTCGCCGTTCATGTAGACGTTCTGCACGTCTTCGAGCTCTTCGACGGCCTCGATCAGCTTCATCAGGCTCGCGGCTTGCCCCTTGTCCGTCACGGGCGCCCAGACCGTCGGGACGAAATTCACGCCGGAATCCTCGGACACCTTGTAGCCGGCGGCCGTCAGTTTTTCGGACACTTCGTTGTAGGCGCCCGGGGGGGTGAGGATTTCAAACTGGCCGCCTTCGTTGGTCACGTCGTCGGCGCCCGCGTCGAGGGCCAGTTCGATCAACTTGTCCTCGTCGACGCCTTCGGCATCCACGAGGATCTGGCCGCGGCGGGCGAAGTTCCGCATGACCTGGTTGGTGCCGGCCAGCGCGGCGTTGTGCCGCTGCAGCAGGTGGCGCACTTCCGCCACCGAACGGTTGCGGTTGTCGGACAGGCACTGGATGACCATGCCCACGCCGCCGGGCGCGTAGCTCTCGAACAGGATTTCCTCGATGGCGTTGCCCTGCAGCGCGCCCGTGCCCTTCTTGATGGCGCGATCGATGTTGTCGGCCGGCATGTTCGCGGCCTTGCACTTCGACAGGATCGTGCGCAACGTGATGTTCGAGCCCGGATCACCGCCGCTGATGCGCGCCGAAATCGTCAGTTCCTTGGCCAACTTGCTGAAGATCTTGCCGCGCTTGGCGTCGGCGGCGCCCTTCTTGTGCTTGATGGTCGACCATTTGCTGTGTCCGCTCATGACTCGTCGTTCCTTCTCTGCCGGCTCCGCCGGCGGTGCGCGGGTGCCCCCGCGGCTTCCCGCTTTCCAATCTATTCTTCTTCCTCGGCCTGCTTGGTCTTCGCGGCTTCCGCCACGATCTTCTGCGCCACGTTGGCGGGCACGACGTCGTAGCGGTTGAAGCTGATTTCGAACGACCCGCGGCCACCCGTCATCGAACGCAGTTCGGACGAGTACTTGAACACTTCGGCCTGCGGCACCTCGGCCACGATCACCTGCATGCCGTCTTCCGACTCCATGCCCATGATGCGGCCGCGCTTGTGGTTCAGGTCGCCCGTGCAGTCGCCCATGAATTCCCCCGGAATCGTCACGCGGATGTTCATGATGGGCTCCAGCAGCACCGGCCGGGCCTTGGCCATGCCGTCCTTGAAGGCGGTGCGCGCCGCGATCTTGAACGCGATTTCGGAGCTGTCCACGTCGTGCGAGCTGCCGTCGTAGACCGTGACCATCGTGTTGACCACGGGATAGCCGGCCACGGCGCCGCGCGTCATGCCGTCGACCAGGCCCTTTTCGATCGCGGGCAGGAAATTGCGGGGGATGCTCGTGCCGACGATGCCGTCCACGAACCAGTCCTCGGCGCCGGCCTTCATCGGCTCGATGCGCAGGTAGACTTCGCCGTACTGGCCGCGGCCGCCGGACTGCTTCTTGTGCTTGTAGTGGCCTTCGCCCTTCGCCGTCACGGTTTCCTTGTAGGCCACCTTCGGCGTGCTCAGCGTCACTTCCACCTTGCTGCGCGCCTTCATGCGCTCCATGGCGGCGTCGATCTGCACGTCGCCCATGCCGGTGACGATCAGCTCGTGCGTCGCCTCGTTGCGCTGCACGTGGATCGTCGGATCGTCCTCGGCGATGCGGTGCAAGCCCGGGCCCAGCTTGTCGTCGTCGCTCTCGTGCTTCGGCGTCACGGCGAACGAGACCACCGGATTCGGGAAGACGATCGGCGCCAGCTTCGCCGGCTTGCCGGGCGCGCACAGCGTGTCGTTGAGGGCCGTGGCCTTCAGCTTCGCCAGCGCGACGACGTCGCCCGCCTGCGCCTCGGGAACCGTTTCCTGTTTCTTGCCGTTCAGGAAATACACGGAGCCCACGCTTTCCTTTTGCTCCTGGGTGGCGTTGAAAACCTCGCTTTTTTCCTTCAGCGTGCCGCCCCAGATGCGCGCGACCGTCAACTGGCCCACGAACGGATCGTTGATCGAGCGCCACACCTGCGCCACGAGCGGCGCATCCGGCGCCGGATTCACGTCCTTGCCGTCCGCGTCCTTCGCCGGACGGTCGGCCGGGCTCGGCATCAAGCGCTCGAAACCGGCCATCAGCTCGTCCAAGCCGATGGATTGCCGCGCCATCAGCGCGAAGATCGGGATGAATTTCGCCTGCGCCACGGACGAACGCAGCCCGCCCGACAGCTCGTCCGCCGACAGCATCTCGCCGTTGAGGACCTTTTCGATCAGCGCGTCGCTGGATTCCGCCGCCACGTCCGTCAGGCGCGCCCGGACCTCGTCCACCTTGCCGCCGGACCCGGACAGCGCGTCCACCACGCCCTTCTTGTCGTCCGTCGGGAAGGTCACGACCTCGCAGCGCGCGCCCCAGAGATCCTGCAAGGCCGCCACCGTGCCGTCGAAATCCGCGTTTTCCTTGTCGAGGCCCGTGATCGCGACCGCCCGCGGCAGTCCCAGCGCCTCGCAGCGCTTCCAGGCGCGCACGGTGCCGACCTGCACGCCTGCCGTCGCGTCCACCGCGATCAGCGCCGCATCCGCCACCTGGGTGGCCGCCACCACCTGCCCGAAAAAGTCCGCATAGCCCGGGGTGTCCAGCATGACCAGCCGCAGCGCCTTGCCGTTTTTAGGGCGCCACACCGCGTCGAACGGCTTCGCCCAGATCGAGATCTTGCGGTTTTTTTCCTCGTCGGTCCAATCCGCCGCACTCGTGCCGTCGCCCGGATTGCCCATCCGGTCGTTCGCCCCCAGCTTGTAGAGCAAGGCATCCACCAGCGACGTCTTGCCGCTGCCCGTGTGGCCCACCAGCACGAAATTCCGCACGTCCGCGATCGGGATATCCTTCATGATGTTCTTGCCTCTCCTTGCCGTCCGTTTCAAATCCGCCGGGCGATGCGCCCGGCCATTGAACAGCGCACCCTATACAAAAGAGCACCCTGCCGCAACCGCGAAATGGAGACCCCGAGAAAACTGGGGTGGATAACGGGATTTGAACCCGCAACAACCTGAACCACAATCAGGTGCTCTACCAAGTTGAGCTATATCCACCAGCCAAACCGTCCGCGTGTTCTACCCCATCCCGCCGCAAATTGCAACCCCCCCCCCCCCCCGGACTACTCCGTCGCGTCCAGCAGGTTGCGGTACTCCGCCTCTTTCGACCGCGGCTTTTGCGCCGATCCCCAATCCGCCGCGTCCAGCGCCACCAGATATTGACGCCCGCCGGTGTCGACCAGTTCCAAATGCAGCCCCGCGATCTTTGGCCCCTTGGCCACCTTCACCTCCGCCGCCCGGGCATCCAGATGCCCGACCCGCCCGCCCCCCGGCAATTCCATGGTGGTCCAATCCAGCTCGAGGCCGGACATCGAGGCCAGCAAACGGCCTTGCGCATCCTGCCACCGGACCGAAGCCTTCCGCAGGGAGATCCTCGGGATGGAACCTCCCGGCGCCGGGGCCGCCCGCGCCTTTTCTTCCACCGCGACCGCCGGCGGCGCCGCCTCTTTGTCCAGCGCCACGCCCGTCCATGCCAGCGTCTTCTCCGAAAACTCGCGCACAAACGACGGCTGGAGGTTCCCCTCCGCGTCGGGCGCGAAGGTCAGCGACAAGCCATCCACGCGGATGGACTCCAGCATCGGCGTTCCCCGGGGCCGGAAGAGGCGCCAGCGAATGCGGATGAGCCGCGCCTCGACGCCCGCGTCCTCCGACACGCTGATCGCGTCGCGGATCCGCAGGTTCAGCGATTCCGTCGCGCGGATGCGCCCCACGCGGATTTCCATTCCCGTCCGGCGCGACAGTTCCCGCTCCACGCGCGCACGGAAGAAATCGGTCCGCACCCAGACGTGCAGCAGTCCGTAAAGCAGCAGCAGCGCCAGGGCCAGCTGCCACGCCAGGGCCCAAAGGGTCCGGCCAACGGAAAAGGGGCGGCCGGGACGTTCCTGTTTTTTCTTCCACATGGTCTTACCTTGCCAATTCCGCCGCGCGATTCCGCGCCGCTTCCATCCCCGCCGCCACGGCCGCGGAGAATCCGTTTTCTTCCATGGCCGCCAGTCCCGCCAAGGTCGTGCCCCCCTTCGAACTGACCCGGCGCCGCAGCTCCGCCGGACCCTCGCCGGTCTCCGCCGCCAGCTCCGCCGCGCCGCGCACCGTCTCGACCGCCATTTTCCGCGCCGTCGCGGCTTCGATTCCCATGGCGATGCCGGCGGCTTCCAGCGCCTCCATGAACGCGAAAACGTATCCCGGCCCGCTGCCGCTCAGCGCCGTCGTCTCGTTCATTTTGCTTTCCGGCAGCCGCACGACCGCCCCCACCGCCGCAAACAGCTTCTCCGTCAACGCCATGTCCTCCGCCGTCGCGCGCGCCCCGCCGCAAATCGCCGTCACCCCGCGCCGCACCAGCGCCGGCAAGTTCGGCATGGCCCGCGCCACCCGCGCCGGCACCTGCGCCTCCAGCGCGGCCGTCGGCAGCCCCGCGCAAATCGACACCAGCACTTGCTTTTCCGAAAGCGCGCCTTTCGCGGAAGCGAGGGCCTCCGCCGCCTGCTGCGGTTTCACCGCCAGCACCACCACGTCCGCCCCCCGCACCGCCTCCGCGTTGTCCGCCGTCGTTGCCATGCCGTATTTGTCCGACAACGTCGCCCGCCGCGCCTCCGACGGGTCGGACGCCACCACGTTCTGTTCCATCGATACGCCGCCCCCCAGCAATCCGGCGATGATCGCCTCCGCCATGTTGCCCCCGCCCAAGAACGCAATCCGCTTGTTTTTCACGTGTCCTCCTCCGCCGTTTTTTCGGGCTTGGCCCGCGCGCCGAAGATCCCCGTCCCCACGCGCACGAACGTCGCGCCTTCCCCGACCGCGACCTCCAGATCGTGCGACATGCCCATCGAGAGTTCCGGCAAATCCATCCCCGTCTCCGCTGCCCACGCGTCGCGCCACTCGCGCAGCTTCCGGAAAAACGGCCGCGACGCTTCCGGATCCTCCGCCAGCGGCGGAATCGTCATGAGCCCCCGCACCTGCACGTTCCGCAGCCGGTTTCCGAGCGCCAGCGTTTCCGGCGCCGCTTCGGGCGCCAAACCCGATTTCGACCGCTCGCCCGACACGTTCACCTGCACCAGCACGTCCAGGCGGCGGCCGGCTTCGCCGGCGTGCCGGTCCAGAGCCTCCAGCAGTTTCGCCGAATCCACCGAGTGCACCCAGTCGAACAGCCGCGCCGCCGGCGCCGCCTTGTTGCCCTGCAAGTGCCCGATCAGGTGCCACTGCAAGCGCCCGGGACATTCCGGAATCTTCGCCGCCGCCTCCTGCACGCGGTTCTCGCCGAACATCGACTGTCCCGCCGCCGCCGCCTCGCGCACCGCCTCCGGCCCATACGTCTTCGACACCGCCAGCAGGCGCACCGCCTCCGGATCGCGGCCCGCCCGCGCGCACGCCGCCGCGATCCGGTTTTTCACCGCCGCCAGATTGTCCGCAATGCTTCCCATTCCGCCCATTCTATCCGCCGCAGGCCGCGCGGCGCAGGACCGCCGCCACGTAGAGCTGGTCGTCGTTCGCCAGCCCCATCGCGCCGAACTTCAGTTGCTCCGCCCCGTTGGCCAGCACGATTTCCGGCTGCCGCACGTTGTTCGAACTGTAGTTCGACTTCTGGATCGAGACCGTCGCGTCCTTGCCCCAGTCCATCTCCCGCGTCCGCCCCAACCCGAACAACCCGATGAACAAACGAAGCCGTCCCTTCGCCAGCGTCACCTCCGTCCTGCCGAATAGACAATACGCGATGATCGCCAGCAGCACCGCCGTGCCCAGCAGGAACGGCAGCCCGAACAGGCTCAACTTCGGATCGAACTCGCCTTTCCAAAGTTGCGACCCGTAGATGCCCGCCATCGAACCGCCGCCCCACAGCGCCGTAAACGGCACCAGGAACAGCAGCGGAATCCGGTTCGGCCGGCACGCCATCGTCAGCTCGCCGCCGAATCCGCGCCGCAGGCGGATCCGCTTCGGCGGACGCGCCAATTCTTCGTCCGACAGCCGCGGCACCGTCGATGCCGACAAAAACGCCCCGGTATAGTTGCACGCGCGGCACAGCGCCACGTCCTGGGCGACGTTCACGTCCGCCAGCGGCAATTCCTGCCCGCAGTTCGGACAGACGAACGGCTTGGCCGACCGCATTTTTTCAACCAAATTCATCGGTCGCCCTTTCCGGCCGCCGGCAGCTTGCCCCGCCGCGCCATGACCAGCTCCGCCAAAATCGACACCGCGATTTCCGTCGGTTCCAGCGCGCCCACGCTCTTCAGCCCGATCGGGCCGCGGATCCGCGCCACGTCCGCCGCCGCGAACCCCGCCGCCAACAGCGTCTCGCGCCGATCCGCCTGCGTTCCCGCGCTCCCCAGCAGGCCGATATATTTGCATTTCGCCCGCAGCGCCGCCCCCAGCGCCGGAACGTCCAGCTTCGCGTCGTGCGCCAGCACCGCCACGTAGCCGTGCGCATCCAGCCCCGCCTCGGCTAGCCCCTCTTCCGGCCAGCGGTGCAGCACCGCCGCCGCCGATGGAAACAACTCCGCCCGCGCGAAATCCCGGCGCGGATCCACCACCCAAACCCGGAACCCCGTCCGCGAGGCCAATTCGCAAAGCGCCGATGCGATCGGCGACGCTCCTACGATGAACAGCCGCGGATCCGGCGCAACCAGCTCCGCAAACCACGTCCCTGCGCCGGTCGCGATTTTCCGCGTCCCGCCCCGGATCCACAAGTCTTCCAGCGTTTCCGCCATCTCCTCCGCCGGCGGAGGCTCGCCCGGCCGCAACAAAACCTGCGCCGACTCCCCGTCCATCCGCGTCAGCAGCAGCGCCCGTTCGTCCGGCGCCAGCGCGCCCAGACCTTTCCATGCCGGACTGGCCGGATCATGCCGCCGCAACCACACGTCGATCTCGCCCCCGCACGTCAGGCCCACCTCCATCGCCGCCGCGAACGCCTGGCCGTAATGCACGATTCTCGGCGTCCCCTCCCCGCGCAGCAGCGCCAGCAAATGTTCCCGCAAATCGTTCTCCACGCACCCCATCGACACCGCCCCGGCCACTTCCCCTTTCTCGTTGACCGCCAACCGCGCCCCCGGCGGCCTCGGCGACGAGTGCTGCGTGCCCACCAGCACCGCTTCGGCGCTTTTCAGCCCGGCCCGGTCCCAGTCCTTCAGGATGTTCACCACGTCTTTCATGCCGCCCCATGATACCCGCACCGCCTTCCGTCTCAAAGCGGAAATCGCGACGCTTCGTTTCCTGCTTTTCCGATTCCGCCCCTTCCGCTACGGTGCCCCCCATGAGCCTCCGCATCCTCCATTTTAGCGACGTGCACATGCCGTTTCCCCCCGGCGCGTTCCGCGCCCCCGAAATCTTCCATCCCAAGCGCCTCGTGGCCCTCGTCAATTTCTATCTCCGGCGCGGTTCCAAATACGCCGACGCCATCCCCAAGCTCCATGGCCTGAACGAATTCCTCCGCCGCGAGCCGGTCGACTACGTCCTGTTCACGGGCGACTCGCTCAATTTCGGCCTCGAGCGCGAATTCGCCGCCGCCGCCCCGCGCCTTGCCGAAACGCTCGCCCTCGCGCGCCGCGGCGCCCTCGCCGTCCCCGGCAACCACGACCTCTATACCCGCACGTCTCTCGCCTACCACCGCAAGCAATTCGCCCCCTTCCTTTGCTCCGACCTCCCCGGGGCCGCCACGCCCACCGGCTATCCCCTCGTCCGCTGGATGGGCGACGACGCCGTGGCCATCGCCTTCAACTCCTCCCGCCCCAATTTCAACTTCTGGAACTCCAGCGGCCGCGTCCCCGCCCTCGAGCTCGACGCCTTGCAAAACCTCCTCGACCGCCCCGAAATCGCCGCCCGCCGCCACGTCTTTCTGATGACCCACTATCCGTTCGACGAAGCCGGCTTCTTCCACGGACTGCGCAACTCCCGCGCGCTGCTGCACGTGCTGCGCGAGCGGGACAACCTGGTGCTGCTGCACGGCCACAACCACCGGCCCTACACCTATTTTCTGCCCGGCACCGCCATCCCCCTCTACTGCGCCGGAAGCCTCTCCAAGGCCGGAGGCGAATCCTTTTGGCTGTTCGATTTGTTCGGCGGCGCCCTCAACGCCCGCCGTGGCGCCTGGCGCAACGCCCGCTTTTCCCTCGTCGATTAGCGCCGCCGGCCGGGGACCGGGAGCCCGACGGCCCTACGGATTCGGCCGAATCTCGATCACGTTGGGCACGGCCTCCGTGCCGTCGTCCGGGAACAGCAGCCACAGGAAGTTCAGGGAGACGGGATTCGCCTCCAGGTCTTCCGGCAGGGCCTTCCACTCCGCGGCGTCCGCGCTGTACAGATATTCGACGTCCGCCAGCGAGCCTTCCGCCAAATCCACCTCGAGGCCCGACAATTCCAGCGCGGGGCCGAACTCCACGAGGATATAGCCGCCGCCGGCCTTCTGGCCGACCCAGGCCGTCTCCGGATCTCCGTCCAGCGCCGCCCAGCCGCTTTCATAGACCGGCGCGATGTCGTCGCTGGTCACCACCGTCAACGCCTCCGCGGCGCTTTCCGCCGAGGCCGATGGCAAAGACGAGGCCTTGAGCCCGAGGACTCGCGCCGACGCGGGCGCTCTCCTCGCCGCCGCGCCATATACTTCCCATTCCGGAACACAAACGAGGCGGTTGGCCGAGTTCGACAGCCCCGTCAGGCGCAGGAAGCGCGCCGTGGCGTCGACGGTCCACTCGTCCCAGCCCTGGTGGTCTTCCCCGCTGGCGTCCACCAGCGGCGTCCACTCCACGCCATCGGCGGAAGACTCGATCGCGTACCGGTGGACCCGGTAGGTCCAATCCCAGTTCAAAATCCGGATCCGACCCAGCGGATACGCGGCTTTCAAGTCCAGCGTGAGGGTGCCGGGCGGAACGCTCGTCGAGTTGACGTAGGCGTAGTTGCTGTTCACGTCGTGGATGCCGTCGATCGCCTGCGCCCCCCGCGATCCGCCCGTGACCCGGCCGGCGATGGCCAGATTCACGCCGACGTCGTCGTCCAGCGCCGTCGCCGCCACGAAGCGGGTCTCGGCGCCGGCCAGCGAGACCTGGAACGTCGCCGTCTCGTTTTCGGCGTCTTCGTCCCCGGCCTCCGCCAAGGTCACCGCCTGCCAGGCGCTCCAGTTCGCGGGAGTGAACGCCAGCGATCCGCCGCTCTGGACCGAGAGCCCTTCATCGCCCGCGCTGCGGGCCACGGCCACCGCGACGTCTCGCGCCGGCATCCGGTCCAGCCGCACGAAGAACCGGCCCTCGCCGTTCTCGCGCACGTTGACCTGCGCCGAGGACACCTCCAGCTGCGGCGCCAGTCCTCCCGGCCCGTAGACTTCCCATTCCGGCATGCACACGATGCGGTTGGCCGAATTGGACAAGCCGGTGAACTTCAGGTAGCGGGCCTTGGCCTCCACCGCCCACTCGTCCCAGCCCTGGCGGTCTTCCCCGCTGGCATCCACGAGGGACGACCAGTTCGTTCCGTCCACCGAGGACTCGATCGAATAGCGGTGGACCCGATGGCTCCAGTCCCAGTTCAGCACCCGGATCCGCGCGACGTCGTATTCCGCCTTCAAATCCAGCTGGAGGGCCCCCGGCGGCTGGGTCGATGCATCCATATAGGCGTAGTTCACGCTCGAGGCATGGACGCCGTCGATGGCCTGTCCGCTCCGCGACCCGCCCGCGATCTTGCCGATCGACGCCAAGTTCGCCCCGATGTCGCCGTCCAGCGCCGTCGCCGAAACGAAGCGGACCGGGGCTCCGGCCAGCGCGACCTGGAACGTCGCCGTCTCGCCGTCGGCGTCGCCGTCTTCGGCGGCCGAGAGGGTCACCGCCTGCCACTCGTTCCAGTTCGAGGTGTTGAACCGGAGCTCCGCCCCGCCCGCCACCGCGAGATCCGCGCTGCCGGAGGCGCGGCCCACCGAAACCACGGCTTCGTCCTGCGGCGCCCGGTCCAGCCGCACGAAGAACCGGCCCTCGCCCGCTTCGCGGACGTTGACGTTGGTCCTCGAAAGCGCGGGACGCGGCGGAAGCTTCCGCGCGCCGTACACTTCCCATTCGGGAATGCAGATGCCCTTGGCGACCGAGTTCGACAAGCCGGTGAACTTCAGATAGCGGATCGGCGCGCCGGACACCGCCCAATCGTCCCAGCCCTGCCGGTCTTCCGCGCTGGCGTCCACGAGAGACGACCAGGTCGTTCCGTCCGCCGAGGATTCGATCGCGTAGCGGTGGTAGCGGTTGTCCCGGTCCCAATTCAGCAGGCGGATCCGCGCAACCGCCGAGGTCACCTGCAGGTCCAGAGTCAAATATCCCTTCACGGTTCCCGTCCAGATCGTATAGGCGAAGTTGGTCGCGGAGTCGGAAATGCCGTCGATCGCCTGCGTCAGCGCACCCGCGCGCGATCCCGAAATGGTGGTGCTGCTGGCGAGAAGCGCGATGTTCTCCCCAATGTCGTCGTCCAGCGCCGTCGCCTCGACGAATCCGTCCGCGACGCCCTCCGTGGAAATCCGGAACGTCGCCGTTTCGTCGCCGGCGTTTCCATCTTCGGCCGCCTCCAGCGTCACGGGCTTCCATGCCGACCAGTTGGCGGGCGTAAAGACCAGCGGATCCGGAGATTGGACCGCGAGACCGGCGTCTCCCGCGCTGCGCTCCACGGCCACTTCGACGTCGGATGCCGGTGCGGCGTCCAGGCGCACGAAGAACCGGGCTTCGCTGCCTTCCCGGACGTTGAGACTCGCCCGGTTGAGCACCAGGGCCAGCCGCACGTCGAACGTATTCGTCGCCGCCGGGGCCGCATTCCAGTTGCCGTCGCCCGGCTGCGAGGCCGCGACGACCACCGTGCCCGCGCCGGTGAACGTCAGGGTGGTTCCATCGATGCGGGCCGGGCCGCTGGCGACCGAGAAGCCTACCGCCAGGCCGCTGGAAGCCGTCGCCGACAGTTCGACCGCGTTGGTGGGAAGCTGGTCGCCGATCGGGGGGAAATCGATGGTCTGGTCGGCCATGGCCACGACCAGCGTGCCCGTGACCGAACCTTCGTAGTTCGGATCGACCACCGTGGCCACCACTTCGTAGCTGCCCGCGTCGATCGGGGCCTCCGGAGCGCCGTCATAGGTCATCTCGAAGTCCAGGCCCGGAGGATCGGTCGTGACCGTCACGATCCGGGGCGTGCCGTCGTAGACCTGCTCCAGATTCTCCAGCGTCGGCGAGGCGTTTGCCTTGGCCACCACCAAGGCGCCCGTGGCCAAACCGGCGTAGTTCGCGTCGACCACCGTGGCCGCCACGGCGTAGGTTCCCGCGCCAACCGGCAAAGCGGCGGAACCGTCATACGTGAAATCCACCGCCAATCCGGCGGGAACGGTGGTTGCGCCGGCGCTCTTGGGCAAGCCGTCGTAGGTCTGGGCGAGATCTTCGAGCACGACCGTCGCCGCCGCCTTTGCAACGACCAGAGTCCCCGATGCGGCGCCTTGATACATTCCGTCGTCGACCGTTGCCGTCACCGCGTAGAATCCCGCCGCCGTCGGCGCGGTTGCGCCGCCATCGTAGGTCCACTGCACCGCCAGCCCGGCCGGCGCGGTCGTCGCGGTCGCAGCCTTCGGCAGGCCATCGTACGACTGGTCCAGATCGTCCAGCTCCACGTCCGCCAACGCCTTCGCCACCGCAAACGTCTGGGTCACGGGAGACGCCGGATTCCAGTTGGCGTCGCCGGCTTGCGAAGCAACGATCGACACCACGCCCGGCCCGGTGAAAACCAGATTCGTGCCGCCGCCGAGAATGGCGGGCCCCGAACCCACCGAAAAACCAACCGCCAGCCCCGAATTGGCCGTCGCGCCCAATCCCACTTGGTTCGTCGTCCATTGATCGCCCAAGGGGGAAAACGAAATCGTTTGATTTCCCATCGCCACCGCGATCGACGGACTGGATCCGATCGACGTCGGCGTGCCTCCGCTCTGCATGGTCTGCGCGGCAAACGCATAGATCCCCGTCGCGGCGGGCGCGACGACCCCGGCATAGCCCAGGTCGAATCCGTTGTTCGGGCCCTTGGCCGCGGTGAAGTTCACGATCACGGTCCAAGGACCGGTCCCGGAAACCGAAAGAATCGACGCCGTCGCCGTTCCCGACGTGGACACGATGTCGACATAGCCGGATCCGTCCGGCATCGTGCTTTGGGGCGCACTCCAGCCCGCCGGGACGGAAAGCGCGAACTGCGAACCGGCGTTGAACGGCCCGCGGTTTATATTGCGGAAACTGAACGCGAAAGCGTCGCCCGTACTGCCGGCCGTCGTCGTGGCCGGCGACACCGCCAAGGTGCCGTCGCCGCTTTTCGCCGCCGGAGCCGCCCAGACCGGCATGGCCAAAACCGCAAGCGCGACCAGCGCCGCGCCCAGCGTTCGGACGCGCGCGGGAGAGCGCCGCAATCTGGAAATACCTCTTCTCACAATTGCGGTATTTCATGAAATTCACCCCCCGCGGGTCAAAACATATAGGGTTAATTTCACATGAGGTTTGTTAGCGATTCTTAATCCGGTTTTCGCTGGATTTCGGGCGTTCGGACCCATGTGCGCACGGCTTTTCTTTGCGCCGTTTTCATGCGCCCGCCATGAAAAAAGCCAGGCGGCGCATCTGCGCCGCCTGGCCGGTACCGGAAGGATCCGGTGCGTTTACGGATTCGGCCGAATCTCGATCACGTTGGGCACGGCCTCCGTGCCGTCGTCCGGGAACAGCAGCCACAGGAAATTCAGGGAGACGGGATTCGCCTCCAGGTCTTCCGGCAGGGCCTTCCACTCCGCGGCGTCCGCGCTGTACAGATACTCGACGTCCGCCAGCGAGCCTTCCGCCAGGTCCACCTCGAGGCCCGACAGGTCCAGCGCGGGACCGAACTCCACGAGGATGTAGCCGCCGCCGGCCTTCTGGCCGATCCAGGCGGTCTCCGGATTCCCGTCCAGCGCCGCCCAGCCGCTTTCATAGACCGGCGCGACGTCGTCGCTGGTCACCACCGTCAACGCCTCCGCGGCGCTTTCCGCCGAGGCCACCGTCGGGGACGAGGCCTGGGGATCGACGGCTTTCGCCGGCGCGGGGGCGCGCCGCGCCACCGGACCGTACACTTCCCATTCCGGGATGCAGACGACGTAGTTCGCCGAGTTCGACAGCCCCGTCAGGCGCAGGAAGCGCGCCGTGGCGTCGA
The DNA here is from genome assembly GCA_050176815.1 of Kiritimatiellia bacterium. GTDB lineage: Bacteria > Verrucomicrobiota > Kiritimatiellia > CAIQIC01 > Lenti-01 > Lenti-01. The sequence goes on along the minus strand of JBFXHR010000003.1, from coordinate 5,114 downwards.
CGGTCCACTCGTCCCAGCCCTGGTGGTCTTCCCCGCTGGCGTCCACCAGCGGCGTCCAGTCCACGCCGTTTGCGGAAGACTCGATCGTGTACCGATGGACCCGGTAGGTCCAATCCCAGTTCAGCACCCGGATCCGCGAGATCGTCTTCGACGCCTTGAGGTCCAGCTTCAGCGACCCCGGCGGAACGCTCGTCGAATTCACGTAGGCGTAGTTGACGCTGGTGGCGTGGATGCCGTCGATCGCCTGCGCGCCCCGCGATCCGCCCGTGACCTTTCCGGCGAGCGCCAGATTCGTCCCGGAATCGTCGTCGAGTTCCGCCGCGGCCATTTCCTGCGGATCTTCGCCGGCGGTGGTCGCCTGGAAGGTCGCCGTGCCGTCGTCCGCATCCTCGTCGTCCGCCGCCGCCAAGGTCACCGCCTGCCATGCGCTCCAGTTTGCGGGCGTGAACGTCAGCGATCCACCGTTCTGGACCGAAAGATCCGCGTCTCCCGCCGAATGCGCGACCGCCACCGTCACGTCGTCCGCCGGCGCCCGGCTCAGGCGCACGAAGAACCGGCCCTCGCCGTTTTCGCGCACCAGCGCCTCCGCCTTCGAGAACTCCACCAGCGGCGACAGGATCCGCTCGCCGTAGACTTCCCATTCGGCGACGCAAATGCCCTTGTCGACCGAATTCGTCAGCCCGGTGAACCGCAGGTAGCGGATCGATTCGTCTTCCACCGCCCAGTCGTCCCAGCCTTGGCAATCCTCCCCGCTGGCGTCGATGAGCGTCGCCCAGGACGTCCCGTCCAGCGAGGACTCGATCGTGTAGCGGTGGCTCCGCTCGTCCCAGTCCCAGTTCAGCAGGCGCACCCGCGAAACCGTCGATGCCGCCTGGAGGTCCAGCGTGAGGGTGCCTTGCGGCGCATTCGACCAGAACGTATAGGCGTAGTTGGTGCTGACGGTGTGGACGCCGTCGTTTACTTGCGCCGGCCGGCCCACGCGCGTTCCCGAGGCCACGGTGCCGCCGGAGGCCAGCGCCAGGTTCTCGCCGATGTCGTCGTCCAGCGCCACCGCGTCGACGGTCTGGTCCGCCGTGCCGCTCCCCGACAGCAGGAACGTCGCCGTCTCGTTGGCGCTGTTCCCGTCCTCCGCCGCCTCGAGCGTCACCGGCCGCCACTCGGCCCAGTCCGCCGGATCGAATGTCACGGTCTCGCTCCCCGCCTGCACGGCGATCCCCGCGTCGCCCGCGCTCCGGGTCACGCTAACCGCGACGGCCGCCGACGGCGCCTGGTCCAGGCGCACGTAGAAGCGCCCTTCGCCGTTTTCACGCACCAGCACGTTCGTCGCCATGATCACCGGCTGCGGCAGCGGCGGACGCGTGCCGTACACTTCCCACTCGGCGACGCAGATGCCCTTGTTCACGGTGTTCGACAGCCCCGTGAACCGCAGGTAGCGGAGGTTCTGGCTGGACAGCGCCCAGTCGTCCCAGCCCTGCCGGTCCGTTCCGCTGGCGTCCAGCAGCGTCGTCCAGTCCGTCCCGTTCGAGGAGGATTCCACCGTGTACCGGTGGTACCGGTTGTCCCAGTCCCAGTTCAGCAGGCGCACCCGCGAAACCGTCGCAAGCCTCCCCAGATCCATCGTGATATAGCCCTGCGCGGGATTCGTCCAGAGCGTATAGGCATAGTTGGTGCTGGAGTTGTGGGTGCCGTCGACCGCCTGCGGCAATGCGCCGGCGCGGGAGCCCGCAAGCGTTGTCTCCGACGAGGCGATGTTCTCGTCGAGCCCGTCGTCGTCCAACGTCGTCGCCTCGATGGAAGCGGATCCCACGCCCGCCCCCGACGCCTCGAACGTGGCCGTCTCGCCGGCGGTGTTCTCGTCCGCCGCCGCCTCAAGCGTCACGCGGCGCCACGCGAACCAGTCCGCCGGCTTGAAGACAATGCTCGCCGGCCCTTGCAGCGCGATCCCTTCGTCGCCCGATACGCGGGCCACCGCCACCGTCACCGCGCTGGCCGGCGCCATGTTCAGCCGCGCGAAGAACCGGCCCTCGCCTGCTTCCCGCACGTTCACTCCCGCCTTGTTGAACTGGACCTTGAGCAGCTCCCTCGTCGTTACGCTGGCCGTGGCCGAATTCTCGCTGGGGCAACCGCCCTCGCCTTCCGCGCGCACGCGGAAATAGTAGGTCGTGTTGTCCGTCAACCCCGTCACGCTCGCGCTCGTTCCCGCGACCGCCAGATTCTCGAAGCCCGCCACGAAGGACGGCGTAGAGCCTCCGTCGAACGCGTGGCTGCCGAAATTGGCCGCATGTTCGTTGGTGCCGCCCGCGGACACGATCCACTGCGAGTCCTCGGCCGACGTGCCGCGCGAAACGGCCCAATTGGTCGTCGGTCCCGTCACGGTGCTTTTCCGGATCAGGGAATGGTCTTTGGTGGCGAGAGCGGTGCCGGCCACGGTCCATCCGTCGCCGGGATCGGCCCCCTCTTCGCCCACCGCGTCGATCAACGTCCAAGTGCCCTCGACGTTCTTCGCGAGGCCAACGGCATCGTCGCCGTTGAAATTCAGGGTGCCCGAGGTCAAATCCGCCGCGCCGGTCAGATTGGGATAATCGGCGGACGAATGGATCACGACGTAGACTTCGCCGGGCGCCAAGATGCCGGAAGGATAGTTCGTCGATTCCGGCCAACTGCCTCCGTTGGAAATCTGCCAGAGGCGATAGTTGGACAGGTCGACGGAGGCGCCCGTCCCGTTGTAGATTTCAACGGCCTTGTTGTTGCCGCTGACGCCCTCGAAGTATTCCGAGATGATCAGATCGGAGGCCGGAACCGAGGTGCTGAATTCCTCTTCCTCGCTGACGTCGAGGCGGTATCCGGTCGCGCGGTCGGCGGCGCTCCAGTTTGCGGTGAAGTCCACGTAGTTCGTGGGGTTGGCGTACAGCCCCGTCGGCGCGTCCGGTTCGCAGGGCAACTCGGTCGTTTGGTTGCCGGTCGCCGGGCTGGCCTGGCGGTAGTTGATGCCTTGGTCCACGCCGGAGTCCGCCGCTGTCCCCTTATAGGCGAACACTTCCACGTAGTAGGTTGTTTCGGACGACAGCCCGGTCACGGTCACGTTGGTGGCGGCTTCGCCGCGATAGACGACGTAGCTGCCATTCCCGAGGTCCGCCCCGCCGCCGAAGGCCGCATCGGCGTCATGCAGCGTCCCGTCGGTCGGATCCGCGACGTCCGCGTTCCCCGCCCGCACCACCACGATCGCGCCATCGCCGTCGGCCCCGCCCTGCCACGTGATTTCCATGGCGGTGTCGGCGACGTCGTTGAAGGCAACGCCGCTGGCCTGGCCGGGCTCCGTGTAGAAGCTGCCGTCCGGCGAATACCCCGTTCCCGCCGAATTCACCGCATAGCCGCGATAGTAGTAATGGGCGCCTTGGGACAGGCCCGTCCGCTCATGCGAGAACGCGCCCGTCGCCGTCCCGCCTTCCGACGCGCCGTTCGCCGTCGGGTTGGCCGAAACGTCGTACACCGTCCCTCGCTCGGTCAAGGCGTCGCCGCCGTCCGACGCGATGGTCGCGCCCAGCGTCGCGGCGGCGGGACCGATCGACGTCGCCGTCGGCGAAGTCAACGTCGGCACCACGACCGACCCTTCTTCCGCCGGCATGCCGCTTCCTTCCGTTTCCGCGGAATAGTTGTACGCCTTGTCGTAGGTGTACAGCTTGTAATAGTAGGTCTGGTCCGTGGTCAGGCCGCCATCGGTAAAGGACAGTCCATCGCCCTGGTAGACGACCATGCCGTTCACCGAACCGGCAACGACGTTGTTCGTCGCATAGATGCCGTTGGCGTTGGGATCGTCGGTCGCGTCGGGGCTCGACGCGTACCGCACCACGAGATAGCCGCCGCCGTCGACGTCCGCGGACGCCGCCCAGCTCAAGTCCAGCGCCGTTGCGGAATTGGTCGCGACCGTCAGCGCCCCGGCAATCGGCGGCGCCACGGTGTCGGCCGATCCATCGTAGATGCAAAGATCGTCCACGTACATGTCCCCGGCGCCCGAAGAAGACGCCCGGTGCATGATCACGCCGGCGATGCTGCTGAAGGTTGCGCTCGAGGGACTGTAGGTTTTCTTTTCCCAGGTATCGATCGAAGCCGGCTTGCCGTAGCTTCCCTGCAGGCTTTCCGTGGCCCGCAGCACGCCGACTTGGTTCGTCTGGCAGCTGGTCGAGTTGGTGATCAGGCGATAATACTGGATGGTCACGGCGGTTGTTTTCGAATCAAACGACACCAGCGGCGTCCACGTGCGCCGGGCCGTGGTGGCTGAATTGAACAGGCGAACGGATTTGCTTCCGCTGCGCACCACCGTGGTTTCCTCCGCGATGGTCTGGGTGAGGTTGTTCTTGGTCCACTTGCCCGCCGTGGGAGGATTGGTCTGCGAGTTGTCGACGATGGCCGTCCCTTCCAGCCCGCCGTCCCGTCCCAGATAGACGTCCGCCTGGGCCGGCAACGCCGCCATGCCCAACCCCGCTGCCAGCGCGATGCTCGCGCACCATTTCCACAGAACCGAATGACTCGTCTTCATGTGTTGACCCTCTTTTGTTTTTCTAAATCGAAAAAACGGCGGCTATCCCAACCTCAAAACGGCTTTGGAAATTCCCAAAATCCGATATGAAGCCAGTACGACACTTGAAGCAGGCTAGCCTTCCGTAACGGAAGAATCAACGGGCCTAACGTTCGTTTCACGTTAAATCGCATCCGGCGCGAAATCGCTTTACCCGCTTGTGAATCGCTCCGGCGAAAAGGCGATTCGAAACGAAAGAAAAAGCCAGGCGGCGCAGCTGCGCCGCCTGGCCGGTGTCGGAAGGATCCGGTGCGTTTACGGATTCGGGCGGATCTCGATCACGTTGGGCACGGCCTCCGTGCCGTCGTCCGGGAACAGCAGCCACAGGAAGTTCAGGGAGACGGGATTCGCCTCCAGGTCTTCCGGCAGGGCCTTCCACTCCGCGGCGTCCGCGCTGTACAGATACTCGATGTCCGCCAGCGAGCCTTCCGCCAGGTCCACCTCGAGGCCCGACAGGTCCAGCGCGGGACCGAACTCCACGAGGATGTAGCCGCCGCCGGCCTTCTGGCCGATCCAGGCGGTCTCCGGATTCCCGTCC
>JBFXHR010000002.1:0-119012 GCA_050176815.1 Kiritimatiellia bacterium | reverse complement strand
CCGGGGACGGAAAGCGCCTCGGAAATGGAACGCCGGGCCCGCATGGCCTGCGCGGATGGAGAGCATGCGCGCGCCGCGGCGCTGTACGGGCAGGCCGCGCGGCAAAATCCCGGCGAATATTTCGCGTACCGGCAGGCGGGGGAATGGATGCACCTGGAACGGTTCGCCGACGCGGAGAAAGCCTATCGCGCGATGCTGGCGCGGGATCCCGGGGCGCTCAACGCGCGGATGAATCTGGCGCTGGCGGTGCTGGGGCAGGGGCGGCGCGAGGAAGCGCGGGATCTCTTTCGCGCCTTGGCGGACGGCGCGGAGGCGGAGGCGAATCCGGACCTGGCCGCGCGGGCGCGGTTGGCGGCGGAACTGGTCGGGAAGCAAATCGCGCTGGACCGGGCGGAGCCGGAAACTCAGGGAATCGACGGGGCGATGCGGTAGTAGCGGTTGGTGGCGGGCGGCGGATTGGTGTCGGTCCAGACGTTGCTGCCCAAACCCAGCGGCAGGAACGTCCATTGGCCGACAACGATGTCGTCGCACCAGTGGATTTCGTAGAAGCGGCCGGTGGAGGCGGGCCACGTGAGAATCGGCGAATTGGTCTGCCACGTCTCGATGAAGGTCATCTTCGGATAGGAGGCGGAATTGGTCGGGTCGGTGTCGGCGACGTATTCCTGCCAGGTGAAGAAGCCATCGGGTTCGGCGTCGTTGGTGGCGGCCGCGTCGAAGTCGTTGGTCCAGCCATGCGCGGCGAGCCACCAGTGGGGCACGTTGCTCGCGGCGAGGGTTTCCGCGAAGTTCGCCAGAACGGTCTTGGGAGCGTCGATGAGGAGATCGAGGGGATTGTTCGTGGAAGAGACGGAGCCGGTCCAGTTGGTGAAGTGGTAGTAGGCGTCGGCGAGGGCGGTGATCTGGGTGGTGGCGCCGCCGGGCTGCCAGGCGTCGGCGACGTTCACGGAACCGTGCTCGGCGGCGGCGGTGTCGAGCCAGTAGTTGGTGGTCCAAAGCCAGACGAGCGAGGCGTGGTTGGTCAGGGTCATGGTGAAGTTGGTGGCGGAGCCGGTGGTGGGGTCGTTTCCGTCCATGGACCAGCCTACGCAGACGAGTTGGGTGCCGCCGGCGGCGGCGGGGGCGGAGATGGAATTGGTGAGGACGGAGCTCGGCGGGTAGAAGTGGGTGCCGGCGGCCGGCGTGCCGGTGCCATAGGCCGAGGAAACGGCAAGCACGCGGGACGTGTTGGCCACGAAGAGCGGCAGCGTCAGGCGCGACTGCGCGGCGACGGCCGAGCCGTCGCGGGCGACGAAATCGAGGGCGTGGAGGCCGTCGGAAAGGGTGGTGGTGTCGAGCGGGGTTGCGGCGGAAAGCACGCCGTTGCTGGGTTTCACGTGGAAAAGCGCGCTGGCGCGGGGGCGGACGTCGTCGGGCCAGTCCCGCAAGAAAGCCGAGAAATTGTAGTTGGTCCGGAGACCCCAATTGGTGACGACGGGCGTGACGACGTAGTCGACGAAGATGCCGGCGCCGTCGGGGCCGGGGGTTTGGGCGAAGAAACAACCCATGTCGACCATGTTGGGGACGCTGCGCGCGAGGCGGTCGTAGCGGACGCCGTTGGTGGCCATGAGGGTTTCGTTGGTGACGATCGCGGCGCGGAGCCGTTCGAGGAGGTTGGTGATCCGTTCGCCGGCGGTGGCCACGATGAGGTTGGTGACGGCGACGCCGTTGGTGAGGGTAATGGTGCAAGAGATTTCGTCGCCGGCGTTGGCCAGGGTGGACGCGGCGCCGTTGGTGTGGGCGCGGAGATAGAAGGTCGTTCGGGCCGGATAGATGGAGGGCACGAGGTGGGTGGCGGCGAGACCGACGCCGAGGGTGAGGACGGAAGCGGTGCCGGTCGAAACGGAGGCCGAAACGGGGACGTTGTCGCCGGCGTGGTTGAAGTTGGTGTAGACCAGTTCGAGGCGGTCGCCGCGCGCGCGGGCGGAAACGATTTGGAGCGGATCGGCGTTGACAGCATCGGCGAGGTCCTCGACGGCGTCGAACAGGGAATCGCCCATGCCGACGGTGGCCGTGTTGGTGCGGGTGCCCACGACGACGGACAGCTTGTTGAACCGGGTGGGGGCGAGGGCGGCGAGGTTCGCGTGCAAGCGTTCGTCGAGGTAGAGATCGAGCCGGGCGGCGGGTACGCCGTTGGAATGGGCGGCGGCGGAAACCTGCACGGGAACCGTGCCGGCGACGATCTGATAGGGAACCGGCGAGGTGACGGTCATCGCCGGGGGGGCGGCGAAGGGGGCGGCGAGGGGATCGCCGGCGAACAGGCCTTGATAAGGGGCGAGGACGGACATCGCATAGGCCTCGCCGATGGTAAAGCCGCGGGCATAGAAGAATCCCATGAGGGGATCGGGGAATTTCTCGAGATAGGCGCAGGGCTCGTTGACCGTCCCGAAGGAGGCGGTCGCGCCGATTTGCATCCAATCGAGGACGGTGGATTGCCCCACGGGCGGAATGGTGCCGCCATACGAGGTCAGATGGTCGGCATAGGCGCCGTCCATCCAGACGTTGTTGGTGCGGACCCAGTCGAAGATCGAGGGGTAGCCGTCGTGGTAGCCCACGACGTTGGTCTTGCCGGACAGGAGCTCGTAGAGCGGCGGAAAGACGCAGGAGGCCGGCAAGCCGGGCAGGGCAGAGAAGGTGAATTGCGTGTTGGCAAAGAGCTGTTCGCGGATGCCGCGGGCCTGGTCGCCGAGCATGTAGAGATAAATGGCGGCGGAAGGGAAAGAGGATTGCGCGGCGGCGCCGCGATCGACGACGAGCTTGGATGTCGCGAGATTGGAAGAAATGAGATGGAAGGCGACGAATCCGTTGGTGGAACTCCAGCCGTCGGCGGAGCGGAAAGCGCGTTCGGCGCGGTAGTATTCGTTGGAGGTGGACGAAGTCGGCGGATAGCAGCCGTAGGTGCCCCCGTAGCGGGGACCGTAGAACAGGGAAGCGCTGATGCCTTGGGCGTTGTTGATCCGCGTGGGGAATTCCTGGCAGAGGACGAGATAATCGATCTGGCCGGAGAGGCCGTTGGCGACGATGTGGTTGGTGATGGGATTGCGCAACAGGGCGTAGAACTCGTTGGTGGTGAGGGTGGCCAGGTTGGTGGCGATGCCGACGGAGCAGACGTGGTGGGAGGGGATGCCGTGCTTTTCGGCGTAGTAGGCGCCCAGTTCGACGGAATCGGCGGAGTTGGTGTTGACGACCACGAGGACGTTGAAGGGGCCGCCCCCGGCGAAGAGGCGCGGCGCGGTCCAAAGCAGGGCCAGAAGAACCCAGACGGTTGGGCGGCAAAATGGACGCAGGGGGGGCACGGGCTTTACCTTTTCAAACCATACCGCCCCGAGGGCCGAATTCAAGCCTGGCGGTCGCCCGCCGGCGCATTCCTGCGCTGGTTGAAGCGGACGTAGTAGAAGAGGTTTTCGATTTCGAAGGCGATGTTGATGTTCTGGATGAAGAGGGAGGAGCCGGCCTTGAGCTGGACAGGCGAGAAATTGAGGACGCCCTGGACGCCGGCGGCGGCGAGCTGGTCGAGGATGCCGGCGGCGGCGTTTTCGGGAACGGCGAGAACGGCGACCTGGATTTGTTGTTCTTGGACGAAGGCGGCCATCTGGCTGACGGGCAGGATGGGAATGGGGGTGGCGGCGGGATTGACGCGCGAGGGGTTGTTGTCGAATCCGGCGACGACTTCGACGTTTTCGTTGGAAAATCCTTTGTAATTCAAGAGGGCGGTGCCGATCTTGCCGCAGCCGACAATGATGATGCGCTGGAGGATGTGGGTGCCCAAAATGGCGTCCAGGCGCTGGAGGAGGATATCGATGGGGTAGCCCCCGCGCTTGTTGCCGACCGCGAGGTTGGCGAGGGAGAAGTCCTTGCGGACGAGGGAGGAGGAGACGCCGGCGGCATCGCCGAGATTGTCGGAGAAGACCCGGGAAAGGCCCATGGACTTGAATTTAAGAAGGATGTTTTTGTACCGGACAAGGCGCTGAATCATTTCTTTCTGCACGATGAGATCTTGTTTCTTCACGATAAATCTCCATATTTGATTATTATTGTGACGATAAAATGAGTATATATGACAAATAGAACGAGTCAAGCGCTGACCGTATCAGATTTATCTTGTTTTAGTAAAAGGGTTTTTCTATCGTATCGCGGATTTTTTGGAGGAATCGACGGTGAGCACGGAACAAAGCGCAGAGGTCCAGGAACGGTTGACGCCGGAACTGGAGAAATTCATCCAGCACTGGAAGAAGCAGCCGGGCAACCTGATCATGGTGTTGCACCGGGTGCAGGAGCATTTCGGCTACGTGCCGCGCGCCGTGGCGTTCCAGGTGGCGGATTTGCTGAAGATTCCGCTGGCGCAGGTGTACGGCGTACTGACATTCTACCATTTCTTCAAGCTGAAGAAGCCGGGCCGGTTCCGGATTTCGGTGTGCCTGGGCACGGCGTGCTACCTGAAGGGCGGCGGGGATTTGATCCAGGAACTGGAGCGCATATTGGGCGTGGGGCTGAACGTGGTGACGCCCGACGGTTTGTTCTCGATGGAGGCGGTGCGGTGCCTCGGCTGCTGCGGCCTTGCGCCCGTGCTGTCGGTGAACGGCACGATGCACGGCAACCTGAAGAAGGAAGACGTGGCCGGCATCGTGGCGCAGTACAAGGCGAAGGCGTAGGACATTTGCGGAAACGAGGTGCGAGATGGCAAAGCTGACGTTGGCCGATTTGAAGGCGCTGCGCGAGGCGAAGGCGGCGGAGTTCCACGTGCGCAAGGCGGACGTCCACGGCGTGCAGATCACCGTGGGGCTGGGCACGTGCGGGATCGCGGCGGGCGCGCTGGACCTGCTCACCGTCTTCGCCGAGGAACTGGTGAAGGCGGGGCTGCGGAAGGTGGAAATCCGGCATACGGGCTGCATGGGCCTCTGCCACAGCGAGCCGACGGTGGAGATCGCGGTGCCCGGGATGCCGGCGGTGGTCTACGGCAAGGTGGACGCCGACGTCGCGCGCAAAATCGTGCACCAGCACATCGTCCGGAAGCTGCTGGTGAACGACCACGTCTTCGACAAGCCGGCGGCGGACATCGTCCATAAATAGCGGAGGGCTTTGCGATGGCGATCAAGACCTACATTCTGACCTGCGGCGGGACGGGCTGCCTGGCGAACCAGGGCGGCGAACTGTACGAGGCGCTCAAGAAGGAAGTCGCGGAACAGGGCGCGCAGGCCAAGGTCCAGGTGGTGCGCACGGGCTGCTTCGGCTTTTGCGCGAAGGGCCCGGTCGTCAAGATCCTGCCCGACGAGACCTTCTACGTGGACGTGAAGGCGGCCGACGCGCAGGACATCGTGGCCGAGCACGTCCTCAAGGGGCATCCGGTGAAGCGCCTGCTGTACGACAAGAACCTGAGCCAGATCCATACCCGGATGGAAGACCTGTCGTTCTATCAAAAGCAATTCCGGGTCGTGCTTCGCAACTGCGGCGTGATCGATCCGGAAAAGATCGACGAATACATCGCCCGCAACGGCTACGCCGCGCTGGCGAAGGTGCTGACGGAGATGACGCCGGACCAGGTGGTCGACGAACTGCGCAAGTCCGGCCTGCGCGGCCGCGGCGGCGCCGGGTTCCCGACGTGGATGAAGTGGAAGTTCTCGAAGGAAGCCGCCGGCGACCAGAAATATGTCGTGTGCAACGCGGACGAAGGCGATCCCGGAGCCTACATGGACCGGTCCACGATCGAAGGCGACCCGCATTCGATCCTGGAGGCCATGGCCATCGCGGGCCGCACGATCGGCGCGAGCAAGGGCGTCGTCTACATCCGCGCGGAATATCCGCTGGCGATCCAGCATCTGGAAACCGCGATCCGCCAGGCGCGCGAGTACGGGCTGTTGGGCAAGGACGTTCTCGGCACGGGATTCGATTTCGACGTGGAAATCCGGCTGGGCGCGGGCGCGTTCGTCTGCGGCGAGGAAACGGCGCTGCTGGCGTCGGCGATGGGCAAACGCGGGATGCCGATCCCCCGGCCGCCGTTCCCGGCGGTGTCGGGCCTGTGGCAAAAGCCGACGGTCATCAACAACGTCGAAACCCTGGCGAACGTGCCCGTGATCATCCTGGGCGGCGGCGAATGGTTCGCCAAGGTGGGCACGCCGAAAAGCACGGGCACGAAGGTGTTCGCGCTGACGGGCAAGATCATCAATTCCGGGCTGATCGAGGTGCCGATGGGCATCACCCTGCGCGAGATCATCTACGACATCGGCGGCGGCATCCGCGACGGCAAGAAGTTCAAGGCGGTGCAGACGGGCGGGCCCTCGGGCGGCGTCATCACGGCGGAGTACCTCGATACGCCGATCGACTACGAACACCTGCAGGCACTGGGCTCCATCATGGGCTCCGGCGGCATGATCGTCATGGACGAAGACGACTGCATGGTCGACGTGGCCCGGTTCTACCAGGAATTCTGCGTGGACGAAAGCTGCGGCAAGTGCGCGCCGTGCCGCATCGGCACGCGGGTGCTGCTGAACCTGCTCGAGAAGATCGCGGCGGGCCAGGGCGCGCGCGGCGACCTCGACAAGATCCGCGAGGTGGGCACGGCGATGCAGAAGGCCGCGCTGTGCGGCCTCGGGCAGACGGCGCCGAACCCCGTGCTGTCCACCATGAAGTATTTCGAGGCGGAATACCTCGCGCACATCGACGAGAAGCGCTGCCCGGCCGGCAAGTGCAAGGGGCTGGTGACCTACGAGATCGATCCGGCCAAGTGCATCGGCTGCACGCTGTGCGCGCGCAAGTGCCCGGTCAACGCGATCGCGGGCGAGCGGCAGAAGCCGCACCGGATCATCCAGGAAAATTGCATCAAGTGCGGCGAGTGCCTGAAGGCGTGCAAGTTCGGCGCCGTGAGCCGCAAGTGAAAAGGGTTCGACGATGAAAACGATCAAGCTGACCATCAACGGGCTTCCGGTGGAAGTGCCCGAGGGGACCAACATCCTGAACGCGGCGAAGCAGGTGCAGGTGAAGATTCCGGCGCTGTGCTACCATCCCGACCTGCCCGCGTGGGCCGCCTGCGGCATCTGCGTCGTGAAGGTGAAGGGCTACTCGAAGATGGTGCGCGCGTGCGCCACGGCCGCGGGCGAAGGCATGGAGATCGTCACCCACGATCCCGAGCTCTGGGCCATCCGGCGCACGGTGATCGAGCTGATTCTTTCGACGCATCCGGACGACTGCCTGCAATGCCCGCGCAACAACAACTGCGAGCTGCAGCGGCTGGCCGCCGAGTTCGGCGTGCGCGAGGCGCCGTTCGGCAAGCGGCTGCGCGACCTGCCGGAAGACGACAGCACGGGCAGCCTGATCCTGAATCCGGAAAAGTGCATCCTGTGCGGGCGGTGCGCGGCGGTTTGCCAGCAGATGCAGGGCGTCTGGGCGCTGGAATTCATCGGGCGCGGCGAGAAGACGCGCATCGCGCCGGCGGCGGACGTCACCCTGAACGAGTCGCCGTGCATCAAGTGCGGGCAGTGCTCGGCGCATTGTCCGGTCGGCGCGATCTACGAGCACAGCCACGCCAAGGAAGTCTACGCGGCGGTGAACGACCCCCGCAAGCATTGCGTGGTGCAGATTGCGCCGGCGGTGCGCGTCGCGCTGGGCGAGGATTTCGGCTACGAGCCCGGCACGCTGCTGACCGGCAAGATCTATTCCGCGCTGCGCCGCCTGGGATTCGACGCGGTGTTCGACACCAACTTCGGCGCCGACCTCACCATCATGGAAGAGGGCACGGAATTCGTCGAGCGCTTCGTGCACGGCAAGGGCGAACTGCCGCTGATCACGAGTTGCTGCCCCTCGTGGACCGACTACATGGAGAAGTTCGCCCAGGATTTCATCCCGAACTTCTCGACGGCCAAATCGCCGCAGGCGATGGTGGGCGCGCTGACGAAGACCTACTACGCCGCGAAGAAGGGGATCGACCCGAAGGACCTTTTCGTGGTCTCCATCATGCCGTGCACGGCCAAGAAGTTCGAGATCCAGCGCAGCGCGGAAATGAGCAGTTCCGGCCAGCAGGATATCGATATTTCCCTGACGACCCGCGAGCTGTGCCGGATGATCAAGAGCGCCGGCATCGACTTCCGGAACCTGCCCGACGACGAGCGCGTGGATTCGCTCCTGGGCGACTACACAGGCGCGGGCACGATCTTCGGCGTGACCGGCGGCGTGATGGAAGCCGCGCTGCGCACCGCGCATTTCGCGCTGACCCAGGAGTGCCTGCCGTCGATGGAGCTGAAGGAGATCCGCGGCCTCGACGGCGTGAAGGAAGCGACGCTGAAGGTCGCCGGCAAGGACGTCCGCGTGGCGGTGGCCCACTGCATGGGCAACGTCGAGAAGGTGCTCGACAAGGTCCGCGACGCGCGCGCCAAGGGCAAGGAAACGCCCTACCACTTCATCGAAGTGATGGCGTGCCGCGGCGGCTGCGTGGGCGGCGGCGGGCAGCCCTACGGCGCGACGGACGAAATCCGCAAGCAGCGCGCGGCGGGCCTCTACCGCGACGACGAGAAGAGCGCGCAGCGCTGCTCGCACGAAAACCCGATGATCCAGAAGCTCTACGCCGAATTCCTCGGCGCGCCGCTGGGCAAGAAGTCGCACCAGCTCCTGCACACGGGCTACAACAAGCGGAAGAAGTACAAGCGGTGATCTGGGACCGGAACCCGGGACGAGGTCGTCCCGGCTCCAATTCGATCCGATGGAGCCCCCGACGACCTCGTCGGGAGAGAAATATCTGAATGGCTTATCAACCTGCCAAATACACGCTCGGCGAGGAAATCGCGCACGCGGTCACGCACGGTCTCGGCGCGCTGCTGGCGATCGCGGGGCTGGCGGTGCTGATGGTCGCGGCGGCGACGCGCGGCGAAGGCGCGTGGCAGGTCGTGCCGTGCGCGATCTACGGGGCGGCGATGGTGCTGATGTTCACGACGTCGACGCTCTACCACAGCTTTCCGTGGCCGCGGGTCAAGCGGGTGTTCCGCGTGCTGGACCACGAGATGATCTTCCTGATGATCGCGGGCAGCTACACCCCGTTCATGCTGATCACGCTGCGCGGGGCGCTGGGGTGGACGCTGTTCGGCGTCGTGTGGGGCATCGCGGCGGCGGGACTGGTGTTTCAGGGTTTTTTCACGGGGCGTTTCAAGGGGGCGAGCACGACCCTCTACCTGCTGATGGGCTGGATCATCGTGTTTGCGCTCAAGCCGCTGCTGGACCACATGTCGGCGGCGGGCATCCGCTGGCTGGTGGCGGGCGGGCTGTGCTACACGCTCGGGGCCGTCGTCTACATGTTCAAGCGCGTGCCGTACCACCACGCCGTCTGGCACCTGATGGTGCTCGCCGGCGGCGCCTGCCACTACTTCGCCATCCTCTGGCACGTTTTGCCGTAGAGCGGCCGCTTAGTTTGAAAGACCGGCGCGCAATGCTTGGCCATTCGCGCCGCGGATCCCGGGCCGTCTCATGGATCGGTGCGGGTTTCGTATTGCAGCCATTGGCAATGGCCGCCATTTCAGGGTTTGTCGGCCGGGTCCGTTTTCCCGTTTCAGTCTCTATACAGCCACTGGCGGTCGACTGTTCCGTCGGGTCCGAGGCTGAGAAACAACCATTCCGAATCGATCCGGATAAATCCGCGTTCCGGCCCCAGAAAGTAGTGGATGTCGCAGTGGGCGGCTCCGGCCGGGAAGGATTCCGGGTGGGGCGGGCCCAGGAGATCAACGACCTCGTTGCGGGTCAGGCCGATCAAACGCTCGCCTCGCATGAGATCGTCGGCCATGCAAAGACGGGGCGGCCACAGGGGGTCTTGCATGCCCCGGTCGTCTTTCCGCCAGGCGTCCGCGTCGAACGTCTTCCGGTGCGCCAGATCCGAAACGACGTCTCCGAACAGGAACCACAACGTCGGCAGGGAAAGCAGAAGGCCGCCTAGAAATGCGGCGAAAAGGCACCCGCCGAGGATCCTCCGCTTCTTCTGTTTATGGTTCATCTACTAGTGAACGTATGGGGGGCCAACACCTCGTAGAAGGTGCCATGGACCTGCTTGTTGGGCATTCAATCATACATGGCGCCTGGATTCAGAAGGCTGGGCGATCTCCATTTAATGGAATACTTCTTTCTTAAAATTCGCTCGAGTTCATGCCGGTACGCGTGGCAGGAACCCATGCCATGAATACCTTTCATCTCAAGGATTCTCCGGGCTTCGGCCTTGGCGGCCTCGAACTGTTGGCGAAGCGCTGCATTACAGGAAGACTGTTAACAGCGCAAGGATTGTCAGTTTCTTCTTCACGCTTCTGCGTGTCCAACAGGGTTTATCCAGCCGATTTCAAGTCGGCTTTGCGCATTATTGGTCATCCGCACTTTGCGGGTCCAGCGTAGGCTTCGGGCGGGGTGCGGTCAATGGCGAATCGGCATGGAGGGCATCTGCGATTCGGTGCAAGGATCCAGCCTGAAGGCTGGACTA
The DNA here is from genome assembly GCA_050176815.1 of Kiritimatiellia bacterium. Lineage (GTDB taxonomy): Bacteria > Verrucomicrobiota > Kiritimatiellia > CAIQIC01 > Lenti-01 > Lenti-01. Next base: position 108,535 of record JBFXHR010000002.1, on the reverse strand, counting down.
CGAACGGGAGCCGTATGCCGTGCACGCTTCGGCGTGCGGCTGAGAAGGGGGGCGTTCCGTAATTAGGCAATTTACCAGAATGTTTCTGGGCATGAACCGCGATTTATCTGATCTACCCGCCACACGAGGTGGGGGAGGGCTAAGAGGCGAAAAACATCGGGCGAAAATCTCAATATCCAATTTCCGAGGGGACCGGAACTTTGTGGACTCTGTGCCTCTGCGTGAGGCCGGTTTCGGTTCCGGCTCAGCGGCCGAAGAGGGAGAGCTGGTCGCCGGGATCGATTTTGGGTTTGCGGCTGCGGGGCTGGGCGAGCTTGGGCTGGCCGGTTTCGCCGAGTTCTTCGTCTTCGAGGTTGGCGAGGATTTCCTTGGCGCGGGCGACGACTTCGGCGGGCAGGCCCGCGAGGCGCGCGACCTGGATGCCGTAGGATTTGTCGGCGGCGCCGGGGACGATCTTGCGCAGGAAGACGACGCGGTCGTCCTTCTCGCTGACGAGGACGTTGTAGTTCTTCACGCCGGGGAGGGTGAGGGCGATGTCGGTGAGCTCGTGGTAGTGGGTGGCGAAGAGGGTCTTGGCCTTCACTTCGGCATGGTTGTGGAGGTATTCGGCGACGGACCACGCGATGGAAATGCCGTCGAAGGTGGAGGTGCCGCGCCCGATCTCGTCGAGGACGATGAGGGAGCGGGCGGTGGCGTTGTTGAGGATGTTGGCGGTTTCCTGCATCTCGACCATGAAGGTGGAGCGGCCGCGGGCGATGTCGTCGCCGGCGCCGACGCGGGTAAAGACGCGGTCGACGACGCCGATCTCCGCCGCGGCCGCCGGCACGAAGCAGCCCATTTGCGCCATGATGACGACGAGGGCGACCTGGCGGATGTAGGTGGATTTGCCGGCCATGTTGGGGCCGGTGATGATGAGGAGCTGGTTGTCGACGTTGTCGAGCAGGACGTCGTTGGGGACAAAGCGCCCGGATTCGGGGAGGAGTTCGACGACGGGATGGCGGCCGTCGCGGACGACGAGGGGGCCGTTGGCGGTCATTTTGGGGCGGACGTAGCGGCAGGTGGTCGCGCGCTCTGCGAAAGCAGCGAGGACGTCGATTTCGGCGACGGCGGCGGCGGTCTGCTGGATGGCGGCGACGTGGGCGACGACTTGCTCGCGCAGTTCGAGGAAGAGCTCGGTTTCGAGGGCGACGGACTTGTCTTCGGCGCCGAGGATCTTGTTCTCGCATTCCTTGAGCTCGGGCGTGATGAAGCGCTCGCCGTTGACGACGGTCTGCTTGCGGATATAATCGGCGGGAACTTGCGCGAGGTTGGATTTGGTGACTTCGATGAAGTAACCGAAGACGTTGTTGAAGCGGATCTTGAGGGACTTGATGCCGGTGCGCTCGACTTCGCGGGCCTGGAGCTCGGCGATCCATTGCTTGCCGTCGTGGGCGGCGGCGCGGAGTTCGTCGAGTTCGGCGTGGTAGCCCTTTCGGATGACGCCGCCTTCCTTGATGGACATGGGCGGCTCGTCGACCAGCGCGCGGTCGATCCGGGCGACGAGGTCGTCCTGCGGCACGACGGCCGCGGCGAGTTCGCGGAGGCGGGCGGCGGCATGGGGGGTCAGGGCATCCTTCAGCGCGGGCAACTTGGCGAGCGAGGCGGACAGCGCGCGGACGTCGCGTCCGTTGCCGGAGCCGGAGGACAGGCGGGAGAGCAGGCGCTCGAGATCCTTGATGTCCAACAGGATGCCGCGCAGTGCGTCGAGCTCGTGGCGCTTCTTCTGGAAGGCTTCGACGGCGTCGTGGCGCGCGACGATGGCGTCGAGGTTCTGGAGCGGGCGGACGAGCCAGTCGCGGAGGAGGCGGGATCCCATGGCGGTGCGCGTGGTATCGAGCGCCTTGAGGAGGGTGGTGGGCGCGTCGGCGCGGGGCGTGCCGCGCGAGGCGACGAGGTCGAGGTTGGAGAGGGTGGATTCGTCGAGCACCATGGCGTCGGCGGCGGCGCGGAAGCGGATGCGGCGGACGTGGGCGGCGTTGCGGCGGAGGTCGCGGGTCACGTAGTAGAGCAGGGCGCCGGCGGCGGCGACGGCGGCGGGGTGGCCTTCGCCGCCGAAGCCGTCGAGCGACTGCACGCCGAAGTGGCGGCAGAGGCCGTCGTCGGCGGTGGCCGGGTCGAAGATCCAGTCCTCGCGCGCGGTGAGGGCGAAGGCGCCGACGGCGTTGAGGCCGGCGAGAAAATGCGCATCTTCGTGGAGGGATTCGGGGAGGATGACTTCGGGGGGGGCGTAGCGGGCGAGGTCGTCGAAGAGCGCGTCGGGATTGGCGGATTCCTCCATCCAGAAATCGCCGGTGGAGAGGTCGAGCATGGCGAGGCCGAAGAGCTTGCCGGCGCGGTGGAGGCCGGCGAGGTAGTTGGGGCGGGCGGCGTCGAGCATGGAATCGGTCAGGACGGTGCCGGGGGTGACGATGCCGGTGACCTCGCGCTTGACGATGCCCTTGGCGGTGGCGGGGTCTTCCATCTGGTCGCAGAGGGCGACTTTCTTGCCGGCGCGGAGGAGCTTGGCGAGGTAGAGGTCCACGGCATGGTAGGGGATGCCGCACATGGGGTAGGATTGGCGCTTGGTGAGGGCGATGCCGAGGATTTCCGAGGCGACGACGGCGTCTTCGAAGAACATCTCGTAGAAGTCGCCGAGGCGGAAGAACAGGATGGTGTCCGGAGCGATTTCCGCCTTGGCGCGGCGGTACTGCGCCATCATGGGGGTTGTGGACTTGTCGCTCATGGTCGGAGGGGAAGTGAATCAAACCACGGTGGGGGTGAACAGTCCAAAAGCGGCCGAAGGCCCGCGAAGGGCGCCTCTGCGATTCGGCGCCGCCGCATACCGCTTCGCATGATCATGCCCGTCTTTCGTGGAACGCGGCTCCTGTCGCGTTCTGTCTTTCGAGTCCGCGCGGGACAGGAGCCCCGCGCCACGACAACTGCGCCGGCCTGCACCGAATCGCAGATGCCCCCTCGCTGGCCGTTTTTGCTGCCGGCGCGGGACGGGAGCCCCGCGCCACTCAAGCGGGAACGCTCAATCCTCGGCGGGGGCGGCGGCGGTTTTGGCGCCGACTTCCTTGCCGGAGGGTTTGGAGCCGTGCTCGGCATGCTTGGCGAGGACGGCGTCGCGGATCTTGGCCATGAGGGCCGGGTCGGCGCGGAGGTTCTCGCGGGCGGCGTCGCGTCCCTGGCCGACCTGCTGGCCGTCGAAGGAGAGCCAGGTGCCGCGCTTGTCGAGCAGGCCGAGGTCGTTGGCGGCGTCGATGACGGCGCCTTCCTTGGAGATGCCCTCGGCGTAGAGGATGTCGAACTCGCCCTCGGTGAAAGGCGGGGCGACCTTGTTTTTGACGACTTTGACGCGGGTGCGGTTGCCGACGACCTTGCCGTCGCCGGTTTTGATGGCGGCGATGCGGCGGATATCGAGGCGGACGGAGGAGTAGAACTTGAGGGCGCGGCCGCCGGGGGTGGTTTCGGGGTTGCCGAACATGACGCCGATTTTTTCGCGGATCTGGTTGGTGAAGATGCAGCAGGTCTTGGATTTGTCGATGATGCTGGTCATTTTGCGCATGGCCTGGCTCATGAGGCGGGCCTGGAGGCCGACGTGCGAGTCGCCGATCTGGCCTTCGAGCTCGGCGCGGGGGGCGAGGGCGGCGACGGAGTCCACGACGATGACGTCGAGGGAATTGGAGCGGATGAGCTGGTCGGCGATGATGAGGGCTTCCTCGCCGGAGTCGGGCTGGGAAACGAGCAGGTTGTCGATGTCCACGCCGATTTTGCGGGCGTAGCCGGGGTCAAGGGCGTGCTCGGTGTCGATGAACGCGCACATGCCGCCGTTTTTCTGGGCCTCGGCGATGATGTGGAGGACGAGGGTGGTCTTGCCGGAGGATTCGGGGCCGAAGAGTTCGACGATGCGGCCGCGGGGCACGCCGCCGATGCCGAGGGCCATGTCGAGGGTGAGGGCGCTGGTGGAGATGAAGGGGATCTTGGCGAACACGCCTTCGCTGCCGAGGCGCATGATGGCGCCCTCGCCGAATTCCTTCTGGATCTGCGCGAGCACGGCGGCCAGCGCGGGGGCCAGGTTGCTGTTGGGGTCTTTTTTCGCGGCGGCGGGGGTCTTGGGGGCCATGGCTATACTCCTGTTTATGAACGATTGTTCAACACGCTATCACGGGGGCAGAGCGGTGTCAACCGGCCATTTTTCGCACAAAACGGGGGGCGGTTCAAGCGCGCGGCGGGGGGGGCGTTCCGGGGTGGCCCCATTCGGGCGGTTGTGCTAGCTTCTTGCCCGTGAACCCGTTCTCCCTACGCGAGGGGATGGGTCCAACGAAAAGGAGCGGATAATGAACCGAATGGCGATCCTCTGGTGTCTGGCGGCTTGCGTGGCCGCGGCGGGCTGCGGCAAGAAGGCCGAAGAGAAACTGTCGGAAAAACTCACGGAGAAGCTGCTCGAGAAGAGCCTGTCCCAGGACGGCGTGACCGCCAAGGTGGATCTGTCGGGCGAAACGATGTCGTTCACGACGACGGATGCCGACGGCCGGCAGACCCACGTCAAAATGGACGGCGATTCGATGGTCGTCGAAGGCCCGGACGGCGTGCAGACGTTTCGCGCGGGCGGCGCCGGCGAAATGCCCAAGGATCTTCCTGCCGACCTCTACGTGCAGGCCGGCGCGGAAGTCGTGTCCTCGATCAGCACGCCCGGCGGGATGAACCTGTCGCTGAAGAGCTCCGGCGCGAAGGCGGACGTCGTGGCCCAGTACGCGGCGGGCATGAAGGACAAGGGCTGGACGGCCACGACCACGATGGACATGGGGGAAACCGCCATGCTCTCCTTCGAGAAGGGCAACCGCATGGCCAGCGTGATCGTGCAGGCCGAGGACGGCGCCACGGCCGTCAACCTGACGGTGGGGACGAAGTAGGGCGGCCTCATTTGCTCGGACGCCTCGGAGAGGCGTCCCTACCTTTCGATCCGGCTTGGGTAGGGACCGCTCTCCGAGCGGTCCGAAAAAAGAGGGATTTCCGGCCCCTCAGTGCAGGAAATGCCGGCAGCCGGTGAAGACCATGGCGATGCCGGCGGCATCGGCGGCGGCGATGCACTCGGCGTCCTTCTTGGAGCCGCCGGGCTCGACGACGTAGCGGATCCCGAAGGCCGCGGCGGCCTCGATATTGTCGGGGAACGGGAAAAAGGCGTCGGAAATCAGGACCGTCTTGGCGAGGACTTCTTTTGCGTCGAGGCCGCGGCGGGCGACGTTCTCGCGCGCCTTTTCGATGGCGAGCTTGCGCATGGAATCCACGCGGTTGGGCTGGCCGGCGCCCATGCCGAGGATGGCGTGCTGTCCGGGGGCGCATTCCCACGCCAGCAGAATCGCGTTGGACTTGAGGTGCTTGCAGACGCGGATGCCGAAATCGGCGAGGGGCCGCAAGGCGTCGGGGATGGTCGACTTCGTGACGGGGGTCCACGCTTCGGGGGCGCCGAGGTCGGCGTCCTGCGTCAGCGTGGCGCCGTTGATGCGGCGGGTCAGGCGCCGCGGAAGGGGCGCGGCCAAGGGGCGATCGAGGGTGATCAGCCGGATGTCCTTGGATTTGGCCTTCAGGAATTCGAGGGCGTCGGGCTCGAAGGCGGGCGCGATGAGGGCTTCGACGAACCGGCCCTTGAGCACCTGCGCCGTCGCGAGATCCACGGGGCGGGTCAGGGCGATGACGGAGCCGAACGACGACACGACGTCGCCCTCCCAGGCCGCCGCCAGCGCTTCGGCGAGCGTGGCGCCGGTGGCCGTGCCGCAGGGGTTGGTATGCTTGATGATGACGGCGGCGGGGAACTCGTGCAGTTCGCGCGCGGCTTCGAGGGCCGCGTCGCCGTCGACGTAGTTGTTGTAGGACATTTCCTTGCCGTGGAGGATGCGGGCGGCGGCGAGGTTCGCCTCGGCGGGGAGGGGGGAGTCGGGCCGGAACGTGGCGGCTTGGTGCGGATTTTCGCCGTAGCGCAGCGGGACGTCCGCGGCGGAAGCGCCGGCGAACCAGGCGGAAATCGCGGAATCGTAGGCCGACGTGCGCGCGAAGACCTTTTGGGCGAGGGCATGGCGTTTTTCGAGCGGCAGGTCGCCGTCGGCCTGCAACGCGGCGAGGACGGGGGCGTAGTCGGCCGGATCGGTCAGCACGATCACGTCCGCGTGGTTCTTGGCCGCGGAACGGAGCATGGAGGGCCCGCCGATGTCGATGTTCTCGATGGAGGGGCTTTGCTCGAAGGGGTAGAGGTTGACGCAGACGAGGTCGATGGGCGGCAGGTCCAGCTTCTGGCAGGTTTCCGCGTCGGCGGGGTTGTTCCGCCGCTGGAGGATGCCGCCGTGGACCTTGGGGTGCAGCGTCTTGACGCGGCCGTCGAGGATTTCGGGGTGGCCCGTGAAGGCGGAGACGTCGACGACGGCCAGGCCGGCGTCGCGGAGGGCGTCGGCGGTGCCGCCGGTGGAGAGGATTTCGACGCCGAGCGCGGCCAGGCCGCGGGCGAAGTCGATCAGGCCGGTCTTGTCGGATACGCTGAGGAGAGCTCGCTGGATTTTCATGACGGGGCCGCATTCTGCCACGGAGCGGAGCGGATGGGAAGCCGAAGAAAAGCGGAATAGCCGTTTTCAACAACGAAACACACGAAAACCGACCACGGATCCCAACATTCCAAGAGATCGGGACCCGGGAAGATCCGACAGCCGTCTCACGCCAAGACGCCAAGACGCGAAGAAGCTTCTGAAGGGCCGCAAGCTGCTTGGCGGCTTTGTGCCTTTGTGTGAGAATTTCTTCGAAAACGGGCCGATTTTCCGAAAAATGCCGGTTTTTGGGCCGAAAATCGCGAATTTTCATCGAAACTTGTCGCGCGGAGGCGCGAAACGGCCTAAAACGGCGTTTTCAGGCGATTTTTACCTTCAACGGGCGTTGCGGCGCGTTTCCGTTGACCATTTTTTAACCGAGGCCTATGCTCGAAACGACAAAGCGCAGTTTTTATGCAGGGCGTGAAGAGGAGTGAATGGAAGGGGATTGCATCGGAAAACGCGGGTTCCTCGGAACTGACGCCGCTCTTGCCCCGGCCCACCCCGTCAACCGGACGGAGGAAATCCCCCTGCATAAAGACAACTTGAAGTTCGTTGAATACATACCGTTCGATTCCTAAGAAAAAATGGTTTGCGCCTCTGCATGACATCGCGTACAGTGTATTACAGATGATTACACGAGGTGACCTATGAGTGCTGCCCTATCCATTCGCCTGCCTGAACCGCTGGCCAAAGAACTGAACCAGATCGCAGAGGAAACCGAGCGTTCCCGCTCGTTTCACATCCAGAAGGCGCTGGAGAACTACATCGAGGACTTTGCGGATGTCCAGATCGCCATCGACCGTCTGCGCGCCCCTCGGGATCCTGTGGTTTCCGGCCGCGACCTGAGGAAGTCCCTTGGCCTTTAACATCCAATACAAAAAGAGCGTCGCAAAAGACTTGGCGCGCATCGGCAAGACCGAAGCGCGCCAACTTCTTGATAAGATTGAAAAGGAATTGTCTTCCCATCCGGACCGCTGTCCGGTTCTTCAGGGGCCTTTAGCCGGACTACGCAAGATGCGCATGGGTGACTCTAGAGTCATCTATGCCATCCTGGATAACGATGTCCTGATTCTGCGCATTGGGAATAGGCGAGAGGTCTATAGATAAAGAGAATCGAACAAGGCGTTGCCTACGTCGCACAAAGTGCGCCGAGGGTGAACGCTGACGTTGTGCATAGAGAAATGAGATTATATCTGGCACTCATACTCGCGCTCCTGTTGGCTGGAGGCTGCGCGCGCAGCCGCCTAGCCGGCACATGGCGCACACGAGAGACATTCAGCGCCTGGAGCGTGCCCGCCATCGAGATCATTGAGCTGCACCGTAACGGGGACTGCAAAATCACGCTCGTCAATGCAGAGAACCCTCCAGACGCAGAAACCGAGCGAAGGGGTCAGTTTCAAGCGAAGGGGTCAGAGCGAAGGGGCGAAGGGGTCAGTTTCATAAATTGATAATTTCGCTCCGCAACTAAACGCCGTGTGGGGGGGGGCGAGCGCGGGGAGGGAGGGCCGATGCGGACGGGAGGGGCAGGTCAGGCTTTGAGGGCGGCGAAGATGCGGTGGATTTCTTCGTCGAGCAGGTTGACGAGAAAGGTCCAGTAGGGTTCCTGGGCGACGGATTCGTCGGCGAGGCGGGAGGGGAGGAAGCGCTGCATTTCGGCGACGAAGGCGGCGCGGCAGGCGGGATCGGTTTTCAAGGCGGCCAGGCGCGTCTGCAGCGCGGCGGCGAAGATTTCCGGCGTTTGGCGGCGGTCGGCGATTTTGAGCGGAATGAGGTCGGCGGGCAATTCGACGCCTTGCTGCTTGAGCCAGGCGATGTCCCACAGGTCGCGGTTCTTGAGGCGGTTGGGGCGGAAGGCGAGGGCGATGAACTTGTCGGCCAGGATTTCCCCGCGGCTTTGGGCGTAGAGAATCAGTCCAGACGTGCCCATGTCCACGCCGTAGGGATTGCGCAGCATCATGGGGCGGCGGTCGCGGCTGGGGATGGCGCAGACGTCGACGTGGATGCGCTGGGGCGGGAGGTCGCGGCGGCCGGGATGGGTGAGGACGGCGAGTTTCCATGTATCGACGCCGGCGGAGACCTTGACGGGTTCGGTGACGCGGACGGCGAGGGCGTACTTGGCTTCGAGGGTCCGCACCAGGGTGCCGGCGAGGTCGGCGAGCGTGTTGCGCGTGAAATCGCCGCCGCCGGTGAAATCGAGGTCTTCGCTCAGGCGGGCGGAGCCGTAGCAGGCGCGCAGGCAGGTGCCGCCGATGAACGTCAGGGAGGAAAGCAGGCCGGCGGCGTTCATTTCGCGCAGGATGTCGTGGTGCAGGAGTTCCTTTTCGACGACGGCGCGCAGGGGCGCGTGGCCGGGGAGGTTGCGCAGGGCTTCGTCGGCCAGGCGATCAAACAGACTCACGGGGCACCTCCGGGTTGACCAGGCTCAGATCGCGGCGGGTGGCGCGCATGTCGCGCAAAGCCAGCGCGGGGGATGCCCGCCACAGGCGGCAGGCGGCGTCATAGGTCAACTGGCCGGCGAGGACGTCCGGGCGCCGGTCGGTATGGACGAACTCGATGCGTCCAAAATCTCCGCAGGAAACGACGTGGGTGCGGCCCGACGACATCAGGGTGACGCGGTCGATCGGAATTTGGGAGATGAGTCCGGCATCGCTCAGGGCGGTTTCCAGACTTACGTAGTTGAAGGCATTGGCCCGCAGCAGGGCGGCCGCATGAAAGAGGATGCGCCCGCGCGGGAAATCGACCCGCGGATACAGGTAGATGCCGCGGCAGACTCGCTGCAGGATGCCGGACTTGGCGGCGCGACTGAGCAAAACGGCCAGATTCGCGGAACGGGGGCAAGCCGTTTGGAGATCGGCGGCAGAAAACAGATAGCGTTCCGGCGTGGCCAGATCAGCCAAAAGGCGTTCCAGATGTCGGATCGGTTGCATCCGAAAAAAATCTACATTAAATTGCATATATTGCAAGTTAATGTAGAGTTATTTGGTCTGGGACCGATTGAATTGCGGGGCAATCCGTTGGGGATTAGGGCGATCCGCAGTGGGCGACGTTTCGGCTCAACAGCCGGGGCGCGGGGCCGGGGCGGGGATGGGGGGATGGGGCGGGCGGACGTCGAGCCGCGTGCGGGTTTCGGCGTAGGCCTGGGCCAGGCGATCCTTGTCGTCGGCGTTTTCCAGGCGCGCGACGCCGTTTTGGAAGATGGCGTTGGCGCGCTCGGCGTCCCGGAGGTCGTGGATGGCGACGTCGATCATTTCCAGATAGGGGCGGACTTCGTCGGGGTGTTCGGCGGCGATTTTCTCGTATTCGGCGATGGCTTCTTCGAGCTGGCCCTTGGCGCGGCGGGCCTGGGGGATGCCGTACATGGGCTGGGGCTTGTCGTAATACCTCCGGGGCCAGAGAAGGCTTCCGGCCGGTTCGGCCAGCCAGCGCGCGAGCGGTCCGGAGAGCAGAATGGCCGCGACGAGAAAGAGGAGATACCCCAGCAGCATTTGGGCGGCGTTCCAGCTCCCCAGCAGAATCCATATGCCGCCGACGAAGCATGTGCCCGCGGGGATGGCGCGCTTCAGGAGGGAAACCAGGAAGTGTTTGGATTCGGGGGTCACGTGCGGGCGGAAATTTTACGTAGTACGTAAACTTTTTTCGCGGATTTTACGTAGAACGTAAAAAATTTGTACGTAGTACGTAAAACGGGGTTCATCCGTAGTGGGCGGCGATCCATTTCTGGTATTCGCCGGAGCGGACCTGGGCGCACCATTCGAAGTGGGAGAGGTACCAGTCGACGGTGCGCTCGAAGCCGGTGGCCCAGGTTTCGGCGGGTTTCCAGCCGAGATCGCGCTCGATCTTGGAGCAGTCGATGGCGTAGCGGCGGTCGTGGCCGGGGCGGTCCTTGACGAAGGCGATGAGCTCGCGGCGCTTTTTGCCGCCGGGGAGGGGCGGGGCCTGGACGTCGACGAGGTCGCAGATTTTCTCGACGACGCAGAGGTTGGGCAGTTCGTTGCGGCCGCCGACGTTGTAGGTGGAGCCGGATTCGGCCTGGGTCATGACGCGCCAGATGGCGGAGCAGTGGTCGGCGACGAACAGCCAGTCGCGCACGTTCAGGCCGTCGCCGTAGACGGGCAGGGGCTTGCCTTCGAGGGCGTTGAGAATCATGAGGGGGATGAGCTTTTCGGGAAACTGGTAGGGGCCGTAGTTGTTGGAGCAGTTGGAGAGGGTGGTGGGCAGCTGGTACGTCTCGTGGTAGGCGCGCACGAGATGGTCGGAGGACGCCTTGGAGGCGGAGTAGGGGGAGTTGGGGGCGTAGGGGGTGTCTTCGGTGAAGAAGCCCCGGTCGCCGAGGGAGCCGAACACTTCGTCGGTGGAGACGTGGTGGAAGAGTATGATTTGGTTCGCGTGTTCGCGGGCGGCCTGGAGGAGGGTATAGGTGCCGAAGATGTTGGTGCGGACGAATTCGTCGGGGGCGACGATGGAGCGGTCGACGTGGCTTTCGGCGGCGAAGTGGGCGATGGCGTCGATCTGGTAGGTCTCGATGATTTTCTTCATCTGGGCGGCGTTGCAGACGTCGGCCTTGACGAAGACGTAGCGGTCGCCGGCGGATTCGGCGACGTCGAGGAGGGAGAGGGGGTTGCCGGCGTAGGTGAGCTTGTCGACGTTGACGATGCGCCCGGGGCAATCGGGCTGCGCGAAGAGCCAGCGGATGAAGTTGACGCCGATGAAGCCGGCGCCGCCGGTGACCATGAGGTTCTGGAATTTGCGGGGCATGGGCTCAGCTCCGGACTTCGGCGAGGAGGGCGTCGCGGTAGCGCTTGACGTACTCGGCGAGGTCTTCGCGCCAGTCTTTCATTTGGTTGAGGCCGGCCTTTTGGAGGGCGGCGTTTTCGAGGATGGAGTTGGCGGGGCGGACGGTGGGGGTGGGGTAGTCGGCGCTGGTGCAGGGGCGCACCTCGCAGTCGAGCTTCATGAGGGAGATGAATTCCTTGGCGAAGTCGAACCAGGAGCAGTAGCCCTCGCCGGAGGCGTGGAAGAGGCCGGCGGCGTCGGCTTCGGCGACGGCGAGGATCTGGTGGGCGAGGCGGCGGGACCAGGTGGGCGTGCCGAACTGGTCGGAGACGACGCGGAGGCCTTTTTGGGGCTCGTTGGCGGCGCGGCGCAGGATGGTCTTGAGGAAGTTGTAGCCGTGGGAGCCGTAGAGCCACGCGGTGCGGAGGATGGCGTGGCGCGGATCGCGGTCCTGGATTTCGCGCTCGCCGGCGAGCTTGCTCTTGCCGTAGACGCTGGTGGGGTTGGGGGCGTCGGTCTCGACATAGGGCTGCGGCACGGGGCGCTGGCCGTCGAAGACGTAGTCGGTGGAGACGTGGACGAGGAAAATGCCGTAGGCCTTGGCGCGGGAGGCGAGCAGGGCCGGGCCGTCGCGGTTGACGTGCCAGGACTTGGCGACGTCGCTTTCGGCGCGGTCGACGGCGGTGTAGGCGGCGCAGTTGACGAGGACGTCGGGCTTCCAGAGGTTGAGGACGCCGTCGACGCTGTCGGAGTCGGTGATGTCGAGGTTGGGCAGGTCGAGGGCGAGGACTTCGTGCCGGGCGAAAACTTCGCGGCAATCCCAGCCGAGCTGGCCCTGTGCGCCGGTGACGAGGATTTTCATGGGAGGCCTTTCTTTGGGAGGGCAGAGGTTAGGGGAAGGAGAAAATCAATTTTCAATGTCCAATATCCAATGTTCAATGTTCAAATGGGAACTTTGGGGTTGCGGGTTGCAGGTTGCGGGTTACAGGTTGAAGGTTGCAGGGTTCATGAGGGCGGGGTTCGCCAGCGGGCGAGGCAGGCGGCGAGGCTGGGATCCAAAACGGTTTTGGCCTGGTTCAACACGTAGAGATGGATGCCGGGGGCGCCGTGGGCGACGAGGCCGTCGATCTGGGCGACGAGCCAATCGATGCCGGCGCGGCGGGCGGCTTCGGGGTCCGGGGTTTGCAGGGCGTCGCGGAGGGGTTGCGGGGCGGTGGCGCGGCTGAAGGCGAGGGCGCGGTCGAGTTGCGCGGTCGAGGCGACGGGCATGAGGCCGGGGAGGATGGGGGCGCGGATGCCGGCGGCGCGGCATTCGTCGACGAACGAAAAAAAGACGGAATTTTCGAAGAAGAGCTGGGTGTTGACGAAGTCGGCGCCGGCGTCGAGCTTTTCCTTGAGATGGCGGACGTCGTCGGCGCGGGAAGCGGCTTCGGGATGGGTTTCGGGATAGCCGGCGACGCCGCAGCAGACGTCGGGATGGCGCGACTTGATCAGGGCGACGAGATCGGAGGCGTGGGCGAGGCCGTCGGGGGCGGGCTTGAATTCGGATTCGCCGCGGGGAGGATCGCCGCGCAGCGCCATGACGTTGCGGATGCCGGCGGCGTGGATGCGGTCGATTTGCGCGGCGAGATCGGCGCGCGAGGCGCCGACGCAGGTGAGGTGCGCGACGACGGGCGTGAAGCCCATGCGGGCGAGGAGTTCCCACGCGGCGAAGGAATACTCGCGGGAAGATCCGCCGGCCCCGTAGGTGCACGTGACGAAGTCGGGCCGGACGGGGCGCATGCGCTCGATGGAGCGGCCGAGAATGCCGAAGCCGATGGGATCCTTGGGGGGGTAGAATTCCAGCGAGAGCGTCGGCTGGCGCCGCGCCGCAAGCAGTTCCCGGATGGTCGGCAGGCTCATGGAGAAAGAGAATAGCCGAAGGCCGGGGCGGGAGGCACGACATTTTTAGCGCCGGAGGCGTTCACGGGTTTCCGCGGAAGGGTTTTTCCCGGTCGAAGTCGGGCAGGAAATCGTCGGTGCGGGCCAGGGGCTGGACGAGGAGGTTTTCGAAGCCGAGTTCCTGGGCGTGGTCGACGGCGGCTTGGTATTCCCCGGCGGAAAGCGGGCGATCGAAGGGCGGTCGGCTTTGCGCGGCGGGGGTGGGCGTATACTGGCTCATCAGCGACAGCGGCAGCCAGCGGCCGAATTCCTCGCGGAGCAGGTCGAGGACGCGCCGGGTGTTCTCGACGTGGCCGGGCAGGACGAGATGCCGGACAAGCACGCCGCGCTTGGCGAGATCCGTGCCGGTCGGGTCGAAGGGGTCGAGGAATCCTTTTTCGGCGACCATCAGGCGGAGGGCTTCGAGGGCGATTTCGGGATAGCGCTCGTCGCGCATGACGAGGCGGGCGAGAACCGGATCGGCGAACTTGAAATCGGGCAGGAAGACGTCCATCTGCGCGGCGTAGCGCGAAACCATCGCGGGGAGCTGGTAGCCGGAGGAATTGAAGAGGAACGGGGTCTGGACGCCTTCGGCGCGCAAGCGGGCGCAGAGCGCCTCGATATGCGGCCAGAAATGGTCGGGCGTGACGAAGTTCAGGTTGTGCGCGCCCCGTTCCAGCAAACCGAGAGCGAGGTCGTGGAATTTTTCTTCCGAGACGGTTTGGCCTTTTCCGCGCGCATTGGAGATTTGCCAATTCTGGCAGAAGAAGCAGTGGCAGGCGCAGCCCGAGAAGAAGATCGCGCCGGAGCCGCGCGTGCCGCTGAAGCAGGGTTCCTCGCCCATGTGGGGGCCCCAGGAGGCGATGCGCAGTTCGGCGGTCTCGCCGCAGACGCCCGGCGCGCCGCCGAGGCGGTCGGTGCCGCATTGGCGCGGGCAGAGCCGGCAGGGCGAATAGGCGATTTGCGGATCGGGCGGCATCGTTTACAGAAGAAATAGGACAACGCACAAAACGGAAACGGCGAACGTCGCGGAGGTCCGGAGGTAACGGTAGGTTATCCGCCGGGTTTTCGAATCGCGGAAGGTGACGAAAAACAGGGCGCACAGGACGTTGGCGAGGCGATGCTGGATGCGGGGTCGTTTGGCGTAATAGGTGGCCAGCAAAAACGAGGCGACGAAGAGGAGGATCAGCGATCCCTGCCAGAAATGGCCGATCAGCAGTTTCGCCAGCCCGGCGAAAAGGATGCCGGACATGATGAACGCCCAGACGTTTTTTTCGCTCATGGATTGCATCGCAAAGGCGTTCATGTGATGCGGGTGCATGATGGGCGGCGGGGGTACGCCTCCGGGCCGGGGCGGGGCCGTGCCCGGCAACGGGGCCGAGGCCGGGGGACGGTAGGGACTTACCGGGATGGGGTCGGTGTGGATGCTCATGGGCGCATGGTAGGATTCGCTTCTTCCCATGTCCAGCGGAGGAATTGCCGGCGGAGGGGTTTGGGGAGGCCGCGGGTGGGCGGCGGGGGGTGTCGGCGCAGGTGGGGGGCGAGGGCCGGCGGGACGTCGCGCGCGCCGGTATGGCGGTAGCCGCAGATGAGAGCGTCGGCGGCGGTTTCGGGCGAAAGGGCGCGGATTTGGGCGAGAAATTCGAAGACCGCTTCGACGAGGTCGGGCAGCGGCACGCCGTGTTCGTGCGGGAAGCGCGCCCCCATCCAGTCGGAGAAAGAAAGGAAGGCCGCGAAGGTGGACGGCTCGTTTTTCCAGATCAGCGGCGCGGCGGGAATGAAGCGCTGGGAATTGACGATGGCATCCCAGTAGTGGGCGAAGCGCGCGGTGCGGACGAGATGCGCGGCCGGCCAATCGCGAGTGGCGCGGACTTCGTAGGGCGGGGCGGCGCTGTAGCGCATCGCGAATTCGTCGTCGTGGCGCGCGATGGGGGCGCCGGGGAGTTTTTTCAGGATGCCGAGCTGGATTTCGTGCGGGGCGAGGGCGACGAGCCGGTCGAAGCCGGCGGCGAAGCTTTCGGGCGTTTCGCCGGGCAGGCCCGCGATCAAGTCGATGTGCAGCCAGGCCTGCATGCGTTCGCGCAGGAAGCGGAGATTGTCCGCAGCCCGCTCCAGGTTCTGCGGGCGGCGGATGGTATCGAGGACCTGCGGATTGAACGACTGGATGCCGATTTCGAGCTGGAGCGAGCGCGACGGGAAGCGCGCGAGGGCGTTGCGCAAGTCGTCAGGGAACCGGTCGGGCAGCATCTCGAAATGGAGAAAGAGGCCGGGGTTTTGGGGCAAGCGTTCGCGGAAGAACGCCAGGATTTCGAGGGCGCGGGGCACGTCGAGATTGAACGAACGGTCGCAAAACTTGAATTGGCGCGCACCGCGGGCCAACAGCTTGTCGAAGGCGGCGAGCAGCGCCGGCATTGGGAAGAAGCGGACGGATTCGTCGTTGGCGGAGACGCAGTAGTCGCAGCGCATCGCGCAGCCGCGCGAGGATTCGACGTAGAGGAGGCGGTGGGCGAGGTCGGCGTCGGTGTATTCGTCGTAGGGGAGCTGGAGGGCGGCGAGATCGGGAGGCGGGGGGCGGAGGATCCGATCCGTCGGCCGGCCGGCGAGCGCGTCGCGGCATAGCGCGGCGAAGGCGAGGTCGCCTTCGCCGAGGATGAGAAAATCGAAATTTACCCCCGACGGGGTCGTCGGGGGCTCCAAAGACGGATCGGAAATGGAGCCGGCACGACCTCGTGCCGGGATTTCCGGCCCGCCGAGGACGATGGCCATCTCGGGCAATTTACGGCGCAACAGGGGGAGAAGTTCTGCCACGCGCGCGGCGTTCCAGATATAGACCCCGAGGCCGAGGATGCGGGGATTCCGCGCGGCGATGCTTTCCGCGATTTCGGCGGCGGGCTGCTGGATCGTGAATTCGGCGAGATCGGTTTGCGCGCGCAACTCGCCCATGTTGGCGAGGAGGCACCGCGCGCCCAGCGAGGCGTGGCTGTGCCGCGCGTTGATGGCGGCGACGAGGATGGGGGCGGGAACGGACATCAGCGGACGGGCGGCCAATCGGGGGGAGGGGACAGGCGACAGATGGGGCTAAGTGCGCTATGGGGCGTGTTGGAGGGCATAGGCATCCAGAAGATTGCGGATCATCTTCTGGTAGGCCGTATGGTGTTGGTGGGCCTGCGCCTTGAAGAATTCGAAGCTGGTCCGGCTCAGGGACAGAGTCACCTTGACCTTGTCTTCCTTGAAGGCCAGTTGTTCGGGGGAGGGCAGGAAATCCTTCACAAGGCGGACGTCGCCCATGGGTTCAATCGTGTATTTGATTTTCTTTTTCATAGATAGATTTTCCTTTGCGCCAATAACCGGCCCCGAAGATGCGGATCACATTGTTCCGATAGGTGAAGCGGACAGTCAGGATGCCGTCCTCCACCTTGCCGAGACAATAGAACCGCGGTTCTCCGGCGCTGTGTTCCAAATCTTCCAGAATGACGCGTTTGGGGTCGGCGAAGGCAAATTGGGCCCATCCGAACGGCACGCCGTGCTTTTGCTGGTTCAGCTGGTCCTTGGCTTCGTCCCACTCAAACCGCGTTTTTTCCATGGCGGAACCCTAGCACACCGGAGAAATTGTGCAATATGAATGTATGGCTATTTATATGGCTAAATGGGTCGCCGCCTGTACAGGGATGGCCTACAACATCAGGAATCCTCGCGTTAGCGCGTGGGCGGCCAGTCGGGGGGCCGGGGGCAGGCGACATCGAGGGATTTGCCGGTGGCGGGGTGGGAGGCGATGAGGCGCGCGGCGTGGAGCCAGTGGCGAGAAGAGACTGGAGACTGGAGACTGGAGACTAGGGGGGAAGTCGTGGAACCGTAGAGCGTGTCGCCCACGATGGGGTGGCCGGCGGCGGCGAGGTGGCAGCGGATCTGGTGGGTGACGCCGGAATAGATCGTGACGTCGAGGAGGGAAAATTCCTTGCCCGTTTGGAGCGGGGCCCAGGCCGTTGCGGCGGCGAATTGATCGCCGGGGGGCACCTTGTCAGGGTTGCGAACGACGGCCATCTTGCAGGGGGAGCGAGTCTGGTGGGTGAGCGGCGCCTCGAGGCGTCCGGGGGCGTCGACGAGGCCGTGGACAAGGGCGGTATAATGCTTCTGGACGGTGAAGCGGCGGAACTGCGCGCGGAGGTTCGCGTAGGCGGCGGGGGTCTTGGCGGCGAGGACGAGGCCGGACGTCTGCACGTCGAGGCGGTGGAGCAGGGCGGGGAAGAGGCGGTCGTCGCCGATGTCGGCGAGCGCGGGGAATCGCGCGACGAGGGCGTTGGCGAGGGTGTCGGTTTCGGAGTAGCGAAGGGGATGGGTGGGCTGTCCGGCCGGCTTGTCGAGGGCAAGGACGAAATCGTCTTCGAAGAGGATCTTGAGGGGCTGGTCCGGATTGGGCTGGAGGCGGAGGTCGTTGGGTTCGGGGACGTCGCGGCAATCGAGAACGTCGCCGGGGGAGAGGCGTGCGCCTTTTTGGGCGGATTTGCCGTTGAGAACGACATGACCGGCGGCAATAAGTTCTTGGACCATGGCGCGGTCGAGCCATGGAAAAAGCCGGAGCAGTTGCCGGTCGAGTCGTTCGCCGGCGCCGGTGACGACGTGTCGTTCGTTTGAAATCATGGCTCGGGGCGGGGTTGGAGGAGGTGGGTTAGAACTTCGCGGGCGGCGAGGAGGCCGGCGGCGGCGGTGACGCAATGCAGGCTGCCCATCGGGGGGCGGAGGCGGCCGCGGACGTAGAAGTCGGCGGCGGGTTCGATGGGCTCGAGGGGATTGGAGGGGGGCTCGGTGCTGAAGATGCAGCGGATGCCGCGGTCCGCGCCGCGGCGATGCAGGCGCTTGCGGAGGAGGCGGGCGAGGGGACAGGTGTGGGAGTCGAAGAGGTCGGCCGCGACGAAACGGGTGGGGTCGAGTTTGCGGGCGGCGCCGAGGCAGGTGAGAATGAACGGCACTTGGGCCTGTTGCGCGGCCAGGAGGAGTTCGGTCTTGGGGTTGAGGGAATCGATGGCGTCGATGAGGACGTCGCAGGGATGGTCGGCGAAAAGTGCTGGGGACGTCTTGGCATCGAGGAAGAGGGGGAGGGGGGTGATTTCGGCGTCGGGGTGGATATCGCGGAGGAAGCGGGCGGCGGTTTCGGCCTTGGGCTGGCGGAGAGTGGAATGGAAGGCGAAGGGATGGCGATTGAGATTGGAGGCGCGGATTTCGTCGAAATCGACGAGGATCAAGTGTCCGACGGCGGAGCGGGCGAGGGATTCGGCGGCGGCGGCGCCGACGGCACCGAGGCCGGCGACGACGACGCGGGCGCGGGCGAGGCGGGGGAGGGCGTCGGGACCGAGGAGGAGCTCGAGTCTTGCAAAAGGCGTTGTCATGGGGGAAAGCCCGGCCCGGCGGCCTATCGGATGTTTTTCTCTTCGTCCCCGGACACGACGACGTAGGCGGCGAGGATTTCGGGCGGAATGGCCATGGGGCGCCCCTTGCGGAAATCGAGAAAGACCCAATCCGTATGGGCGTTGGCGAGGATCGCGCCGTCGGCGGCGCGCACGAAGCGGTATTTGCGCCGGGAGCGGATTTTCCGGAAGTCCGCCACCCACGTGTGGAGCGCGATTTCCTCGCCGGTCTGGCAGGGCTGGAGGTATTCGATGAAGTGCGAACGCACGACCCAGGTCCAGCCGCGCTCGTGCAGTTCTTCGGGGGCCCAGCCGTTTTGCCGCGTGTGGGCGATGGCCGATTCCTGCAGCATGCGGACGTATTCGACGTTGTTCACATGCCGGTTTTCGTCCTCCGCCCCGGGCGGAAACGCGAACCGATGGCAATAGATGCGGACGGGTAGTTTTTTCATGGCATTTTATGTGCGCCCGGTGGGGGCACCGGGCCTACAGCGGTGGAAACGGGTTGGTATATTGTAGGCCGCGTGCCCTCACGCGGCGGGATTTGGAAGGGGGTCATGGAGCGGCAGATTCCAATGTCTTGGGGAACGGGCAGGCGGCGCAAAGGGAGCGGTCGCCGAGGCAGTAGTCGTGGTGGATCTGGATGAGGCCTTGGCGGCGCAAGCCCGAGCGATAGAGCCGCGGGGAATGGTCCTGGCCAAAGAGGCGCAGGGCGGTTTGCTTGATCAAGTCGTTGGATTCCTCCGCGGGGAGAGCGTCGAGGATGGATTTCCACGAGTCGGCCGGCGCGCCCATCGCGGCGAACGCGGGCAGGAGCAGATTCGCGAGAATGGCCTGCGCGCGAGGCCTGCCGACCAGGGCGACCGGCTCATGCGCCGGAGCCGAGGAGAACGAAAGGCGGCGCGCCCAGTAGGGCGCGTCGGGCAGCTCGAAGAGGGCGAAAAGTTTTTCGGCGGGGAGGCCGTGCGGATTTTGCGCGAGGGCGGCGATGCGTTCGGGCAGGCTGGGCGCGGGGGCGAACAGCAGCGCCGCGGCCATGAGGCGCCGCTCGGGCCGGTTGGCGGGGCGAATGCCGGTTCCGGCCCAATCGGAACGCGGAATCCGGCTTGCAAGAAATTCGCCGGACAGGGGCCACCACGCGTCCCAGCAGCGGCGGAGAAAGGTTTTGGTCTCGTCGTCCCAGGCCCGGCGGGAGGTGGGGTCGGGAAGAAGGGATGCGCAACCCATCAGGAGGGCATAGGCGCGGATCGGGTCTCCGGCGGATTTTTCGCGGAGGCGATCGAGGGGGAGGCGTCGCGCAAGCCGGCGGAAGGGAGCTTTGTTGGGGCGATAGCCGAGGGCGGCCATGGTTTCCTCGTAGATCACCTGGGCGGGGCCGCGGTCGAGCATGGCGGATTGGAGGAGTTCGGCGCGGCGGCGCAGGCGACTTTCGCCGGCGGCCTCGAGGATGGCGCCGCGCTGGGTTGGGTTTAGGCGCGCCATGGCGGCGCGGCAGGGCGGCGGGGCGGCGCGCGCGGCGACGGGGTAGGCCATGAGATCGACGTTGTCGAAGGAGAAATCGGGGAGGGCGTCCAGCGCGGGGCGCAGCGCGATCTGCAGGGCTCCGGCGGGCAGTTCGGCGGCCGGCAGGGTGCCGGGATAGAACGAGACGTGCGCGCAGACGCGGCGGTAGCGCGGATCTTCGGAATGGCGATGCCGCTGCCAGTCGGCGGGGCGGATGTGGATTTCGACGTCGCCCGCGATGCGCCGCAATTCGGGGCCGACGCGCAGCGCGGCGTTGAGGAAATCGGGGCCGGGACCGGCATTCCACTCGCCGGGATGTTCCACCTGCACGCGCTCGCCGGCGGCGGTGGCGAGCGCTTGCGGGCGCAGGCGGTCGTCCGCCCAGACGCATTGGAGATGGCGCTCGGTGAAGGGCGCGGGGGGGACGGGAGGCGGCTCGCAGACGCCGCAGGGAAAAGGCCGGGCCTGGCGATGGGCTCCGTCCGCGCGCGGGAACCAGTCGGGGGCGATGCTGGAGGGGACGTTCATGGCTGGCCCCGAGTATGCCAAGCTCCGGCGCCAGGGGAAGTCCATAATCGCGCGCCGCCGGAGGCCGCGCGCCGTTTCCGTCAAAACAGGGTATAGATGAAGGGGGCGACGGAGGATCCGGCGATGATCAGCCCGGAGAGGAGCAGCAGAACGAGGACGATGGGGACGATCCACCAGGCCTTGTTGTGCCAGGCGAACTCGCCGAATTCCTTGAGCAGCCGGCCGAGGTATTTCAACGACTTCATGGGGATATTCCTCTTTCCGGGGGCGGATTAATCCAAAACGAAATCCTTGCGCCAGTTGGCGGCGTCCTGGAAAGGAGGCTGGCGCTTTTTGTCCAGGATATAGGAGCCGAGGACGAGAACGTCCATTTCGGTGCGCATGAAGCAGCGATAGGCGTCTTCGGGCGTGCAGACGATGGGCTCGCCGCGGACGTTGAAGGAGGTGTTGATGATGACGCCGCAGCCGGTGAGGTCCTCGAAGGCCTTGAGGATGGCGTAGTAGCGGGGGCTGGTTTCGCGGTTGACGGTTTGGACGCGGGCGGAATAGTCCACGTGGGTGATGGCGGGGATGTCGGAGCGGATCTGGTTGATGCGTTCGCGGACGGAAAGTTTTTCGCTTTCGTCCAGCCCGATGCAGCGGTCCTTGCGGACCTGGGCGACGAGAAGCATGTAGGGGGAGGGGCGGTCGATCTCGAAATAGTCGGAGACCTTTTCCTCGAGGCAGGAGGGCGCGAAGGGACGGAAGGATTCGCGGTACTTGATCTTGAGGTTCATGATCGACTGCATCTTGGCGGAGCGCGCGTCGCCGATGATGGAGCGGCCGCCGAGGGCGCGCGGGCCGAATTCCATGCGCCCTTGGCAGAGGCCGACGACGTTTTCCTCGGCGACGAGCCTGGCGATGGCCGGGGCCCAGTCGGCCTCGGCGTATTTCGCGGCGGGGTAGCCCTTGGTTTCGAGGAACGCGCCGATTTCGTCGTCGGAGAAGCCGGGGCCGAGGTAGGCGCCGTTCATCCGGTCGTGCTTGCCGTCGGCGGTGCGGGGGTTGCCCTTGATCTGGTGCCAGACGAGCAGGGCGCAGCCGAGGGCGCCGCCGGCGTCGCCGGCCGCGGGCTGGATCCAGACGTCGTCGAAGATGCTTTCGCGCAGGAGGCGGCCGTTGGCGACGCAGTTGAGGGCGACGCCGCCGGCCATGCAGAGGCGTTTTTCGCCGGTGGTTTTCCGGGCGTGGCGGGCCATGTTCAGGACGATGTCCTCGGTGACGACCTGGATGGAGGCGGCGAGGTCCATTTCGCGCTGGGTGAGGTCGGATTCGGACTTGCGCGGCGGGCCGCCGAACAGTTCGTCGAATCGGTTGTTGGTCATGGTGAGGCCGTCGAGATAGCCGAAGTAGTCGAGGTTCAGGCGGAACGAACCGTCGTCGCGCAGATCGAGGAGCTTCTCGCGGATGAGATCGACGTAGACGGGATTGCCGTAGGGGGCGAGGCCCATGAGCTTGTACTCGCCGGAGTTGACCTTGAAGCCGGTGAAGTAGGTGAAGGCGGAATAGAGCAGGCCGAGGGAGTGCGGGAATCGCAGCTCGCCGAGGATTTCGACCCGGTTGCCCTGCCCGTGGCCGATGGTGCTGGTGGCCCATTCGCCGACGCCGTCGATGGTGAGGATGGCGGCGCTTTCGTAGGGGGAGGGATAGAAGGCGCTGCCGGCGTGGGATTCGTGGTGCTCGGGAAAGAAGATTTCCGGCGGCATCTGGATGCCGGCCTTCTCGAGGGCGGTTTCGATCTCGGGGGGAATCCAGAGTTTCTGCTTGAGCCAGATGGGCAGGGCCATCATGAAGGACGGCAGTCCCTTGGGGGCGACGCCCATGTAGGTTTCGAGGATGCGGGCAAACTTGTTGATGGGCTTGTCGTAGAAGGCGACCGCGTCGAGCCAGTCGGGCGCAACGCCGCCCTCGGCGAGGCAATAGCGGACGGCTTGGACGGGGAAATTGGAATCGTGCTTCTTGCGGGTGAAGCGCTCCTCTTGCGCGGCGGCGACGATCTGGCCGTCGCGGACGAGGGCCGCCGCCGAGTCGTGGTAGAAGGCGCTGATGCCGAGGATGTTCATCAGAATTGCTTTTTGTATTGCGCGGCGTCCCGGATGGGCTTGCGGGCGGTCCAATAGGTGGGTTCGTCGGTGGGAAACCGTCGGCAGAGCGGGTCCTTGCCTTTGAGTTTCAATCCCAGATGCATGGGGAAAAAGCAGAGATAGTAGAAGGGCGCGAGCAGGCCCCACGTGAGTCCGGCGCCGACCCAGCGGCCGAGCCTTTGGCCGAAGCGCTCGATGGCGGCAAACACGGGCGGGACGAAGAAACCCGAAATCAGAACGATGCCGGCGAGACTCCACACGACGATTCCCATGGGGCGGCGATCCAAGCCCCAGTACAAACCGGCGCCGATGGCGGCCATGATGCCGGTTTGCAGCAGGACGGCCGCGGCCGATGGGCCGGTTTTCCGCGGGGCGGATGGGGCGGCGTCTTTTTCGCGCCAAGGCCAAACGACGGATGCGACAGGGTTACTCATGGGCGGATTTCATGTGTGGGAATTCGAGATGCCGAATATCGATACAAAACTTGGCCGGAGAACAAAAGAACATATTTGGCGGCCCGGGCGCATTTTCGGCGTTGCCCGCATCGAAAAAGGTCCGCCGTTCCAGACGGTGGCGGGAAGTAAACTTTGAAAAGGGCGCGGGGGTTTTGTATGGTTCCGGCCGATACGCGCCTGTAGCTCAGTTGGATAGAGCATCGGATTTCTAATCCGGCGGTCGCAGGTTCGAGTCCTGCCAGGCGCGCCACTGGGGTGAAATCCGCGTTATTCGGCGGCGGGCGGCAGTTCGGCGGCGGGGGCGGGGCGTCGGGGGTCCTGGATGCGGACGAGTTTGGAGCGGTCGGGCGGGGGTTCGAAATGGGTGACCAGGGTGATCCGGACGGAAGCGTTGGCGGAGAGGTTGGCGGTGGCATAGGCGGCGGCCATCTCGGTTTCGAGGGCGGCGGGGGTCTTGCCTGCGGCGGAAATCAGGCCGAGGAAGGGGACTTCGACGTTGCCTTGGCTGTCGACGATCTCGCGGTATTCGGGGAGGCCGCCGCCGATGCCGTCGATGCGGACGAGGATGGCGTCGCCTTTCAGCAGCGGAGCGGGGGCGTTGGTCTTCGCTTCCTGGGCGGCGGCGAACGGGGCGGACAGCAGCAGGAGCGCGGCGGAGCGGGCGAAAAGGGAAATCGGGAATTTCATGGCGGGTCGTTTTCTCCGTTGTCGCCGAAAAGCCCGGCGACGAGCTGGTGTTCCATGGATTCGATGCTGGCGTTTTCCTGGGCCATGTGGAGCATGCTGCGCAGGGTGAGCATTTCCTCGACGACGACGAGGCGGGCGAGGGGCTCGTACTGGGCGGGGACGCGGAGGACGACGACGTCGCCTTCGCATTCGAGGGTGAAGAACATCGCGTCCTTGCGGATGTGGTAGGTGGGGGTGTCGGGGGCGAGGCGATAGACGTAGAATTCCTCGTGGCGGAAGGCGCGGACGATGCGGGCGCGCATGAAGTCGGCCATGTCGGGGGAGGGGAAGGAGAGGACGATTTCCTTGGTCTCGGCCTGCGCGGCGTCTTCGGGCTTGCGGAGGCCGCTGGCGGGATTCTCGAAGCTGCCGGCGAGGAGGAGGGGGCCGAGGAGGGTGGTGACGAGGGTCATGAGAATGGCGATGCCGAAGACGTCCTGGCCGATGGCGCCGGAGGTGAGGCCGATGCCGGCGACGATGAGGGCGACTTCGCCGCGGGGGAGCATGCCTACGCCGATGCGGACGGCGCCCTGGCGGTTAAAGCCGCAAAACAGGGCGGGGAGCCCGCAGCCCGCGACCTTGCTGGCCACGGCGAGCAGGGCGTAGACGACGCCGATCTTGAAGACGGGGACGACCGCGTGGAGATTCACCATCATGCCCATCGTTCCGAAAAAGACGGGCACGAGGACGTTGTGGAGGCCTTCGACTTCCTTCTGGATGACCTGGACGAGATCGGTGCGGGAAAGGGAAAGACCCATGATGTAGGCGCCGATGATCATGGCCAAGCCGACCATCTCGGAGAAGCCGGCGAGGAGGAGGGCGAAGCCGAGGGCGAGGGCGGCGATGGCTTCGGTGCTCTGGAAGTACTTCAGCAGGCGGGAAAAACGGCGGGCGAGAAGGAGGCCGGCGGCGGTGGCGCCGATCCAGAAGCCGAAGGCCTTGCCGGCGATGAGGAGGATGTCTTTCCAGGCGATGCCCAGGCCGTCGGCGGAGGCATGGACCATGCCGACGACGATGGCGAGGACGATGATGCCGAGGACGTCGTCGAAGACGGCGGCGGCGAGGATGGTCACGCCTTCGGGCGAAGCCATCTTGCGGCGTTCGCCGAGGATGCGCGCGCTGATGCCGACGGACGTGGCGGTGGCGATGGCGCCGAGGAAAAGGGCGGTGGGATCCAGCCAGCCGTCGGCCAGTCCGAATCCGACGGCGCAGCCGGCGCCGAGGAAGAAGGAGAACACGACGCCGCCGATGCCGACGACGGTACCGGCGACGGAATAGCGCAGAAAGGTGGACAAATCGGTTTCGAGGCCGGAGAGGAAGAGCAGGATGATGGAGGCGAAGGTGGCGATGGCGTGGAGCTCGGGCGCGACGGCCTCGGCGCCGGCGGGGGCCGCGAACAGGCGTCCGAAGAGGGGCCAGTCGAACTGGCCGAGGGCATAGGGGCCGATGACCATGCCGACGATCAGTTCGCCGAGGACGCCCGGCAGGCGCAGCCAGCGGCGAAGCCAAAAGCCGCCGATCCGGGTGAAGACGATCAGGATGCCCAGCTGGAAAATGAACCGGACCATCGGATGGAATTCGGCGGATCCGTTCATGGAGATTCCCGGGAAGGGAAAATCAGCCGATCAACAGGTCGAGGACTTCCTCGCGGGTGGTGGCCGCGAGCAGTTTCGTCCGGACCGCCGCGTCGTTGAGCGGGCGGCTGATTTCGGCGAGGAACTGGATGTGCGGCCCGGTGCGGCTGTCGGGCGAGACGGTCATGACGAAGATGTTGGAGGGCTGGCCGTCGAGCGCGCCGAAATCGACGCCGCCGCGCTTGATGCCGAGGGCGGCGACGAGGCAATCCACGCTGTCGGTCTTGCCGTGGGGGATGGCGATGCCGTTCTGCATGCCGGTGCTCATGCGCTTTTCGCGGTCGACGATGGCTTTCAAGACGGCCTCGCGGTCGCGGATGTGGCCGGAGGCCGTCAGCAGATCCACCATTTCGGCCAGGATTTCTTCTTTGGAGGATCCCTTCAGCTCGAGGCAGATGGTTTCCACGGTCAGCGGTTTTTTCATGTTCATGTTTATTCGCTCCAACCCAAAATAAAAACTCGCGCCATTCTCTTCCCTTTGGCGGTCAATTCAAGCCCCAAATTGACGTCCCTTTTCCGCCCGCCGGGAGGGGCGGGGGAGCGGCTGCCCGCCCCCCCCCCCGCGCCGGGGGGCCCGTTGGACCGCCGTTTTGTGCTTTGAGGTTACCGTCGCTTCGGGCTATATTCCCCCCTGCCGCAACCATGGACCCCCCGCGGCGGGGTTGTCACAGGAGAAAAGAGCATGACGGAGAACAAGCAGGTTTTGCCCGGCCACGAAACCCAGTCGGTGGAAATGAATTGCCCGAATTGCGGCCGCTTCGTCGGCGCCGTCGCCAAATGCCCCTATTGCGGGTCGAAGGTCGAGAAGCGCATGAGCCTGGTTGCCATCCGCTGGGCGGCGGTGCTGCTGGCGACCATCGGCCTGTACCTCCTCTATCTGATGGCCAAGCACCGCGAAATTCCCGTCGTGATGCTGGGCAACGTCCAGCCGACGATGAACTTCGGCCAGATCCGCGTGGTCGGGCAGGTGGCGAGCGACGCCCGCACCTTCCGCAACGGGGGCATGGGCTTCAACGTCACCGACGGCACCGGCACGATCATGGTCTTCGTCAGCGCCAAGCAGGCCAAGGAACTCGCCGACCGGAACCTCGTTCCCCAGGCGGGCGACGCCATCAACTTCGCCGGCGGGCTGAACATCTCGGACGAGGAGTCCTCGATGCGCTTGCTCAGCGTGAAAGAACTCCATCTGGAGCGCGCCCCGGCCGCCTCGGTCAAGCTGGCCGACGTCACCGACGCCCTGGTCGGGGCGTCCGTCGTGGTCGCCGGCAAGGTGACGGATCTCCTGGTCCCGCCGGCCGATTCCAAGCGGCCCTACACTCTCAAGCTCCAGGACGACTCCGGCGAGAAGTCCGTGAAGTTCTGGCAGAGCGACTACGACCGGATCCAGGGCAAGGACGTGCTGAACGGCTCGTTCGTCCGGGCCCGCGTCGTCGTGGGCAGCTACGAAGGCAAAATCGACCTGAAGCTTTCGTCGGGGGCGGACCTGGAAATCCTCGACGGTCCGCCGACGGATGCCGCGCCGCCCCAGAGCGCCGCCCAGAAGGCTGCCGCCACCTACCAGAAAACGGCGGCGCCGCGCGATTTTTCCCGCGGGCGCTCCGTGCAGGCCAGTAGCCTGTCCGTCGCCGCGGTCACGCCCGACCTCGACAACAAGACCATCCGCGTCCGCGGCCGCGTGGATTCCGTCCGCGCGCCCGCGGAAGGCACCAAGCAGCCCTTCTCCGTGATGCTGAAGGACGGCGACGCCACCCTGCGCGTGGTCTATTGGTCCACCGCGGACGCCGTCGTCGCGGTCAAGCCGACCCCCGGCGCGCTGTTCGAGTTCGAAGGCGTCGTCGACGTCTACGAAGGCAAGCCCCAGCTCAAGGTCGAAAGCGGCTACAAGATCAAGCTGGTGGACGACGTTCCGGCTTCCGCGCCCGCGGTGGACGAATCCAAGGCCGTGCCCGTTTCCTCCATCGTGCCCGCCGACGAGGGGCAGCTCCGGGTGGTGAAGGGCGTGCTCGGCTCCGCCCGCTCCCTCAAGAGCGGCGTGGCGTTTGCCCTGGCCGACGCCAGCGGATCGATCGACCTGGTTCTCTGGAATTCCCTCGTGCCGGAAGACGTGCGGGCCGCGCTGGAGGAAGGCGTCGAAGTCGTCGCCATCGGCGAGGTCGGCTCCTATGAAGGCCAGCTCCAGATCAAGGCCTCTTCCGGCCATTCCGTGATGGTGATCCGCTAACCCCCGGGAGGCCACCCATGCCCGCATTTTGGATCGTATTGCTGTCGGTGACCGCCGGGACGGTGGTCACAAGCGTCCTGGCCTGCTTGCCCGGGCTGCACGTCTACAACGTGATGGGCGCGCTGGTGCTCGGCATTCTCGCGCTGGAGGGCACGGCCCACGCCATTCCCCCCGAGGTTTACGTGCCGGCCTTCACCGGCATGGTCGTCGGATGGGCCATGCTCAACACCATTCCGGCCGTGCTGCTGGGCACGCCGGACGAATCGGCGATGTTCACGGTGCTGCCGGGCCAGAAGTACCTGATGGCGGGCCGCGGCTTCGAGGGCACGATGATCACCGCCGTCGGCGGACTGGCCGGCGCGTTTTTCCTCGTGTGCGTCGTCGCGCCCTTCGCTCCGCGCTACCTGCCCGTGTCGCAGCAGGTGCTCAAGGGCAACATGCACTGGGTGCTGTGGGTCATCATCACGTTCATGCTCATGTCCGAATGGCCCAAGGGCGGCAACCGGGGACCCGCCGGCTGGGCGAAGTTCTACGACGCCTGGAAGACGCTGCTCGCCGGCCTCGCCACCTTCCTGCTGGCGGGCCTGCTGGGGTTCATCCTGCTGACGCGTTCGCCCGTGAACCACGAAGTCGCCTTCCAGAACATCATGCCCGCGTTCGTGGGCCTGTTCGCGGTGCCGTGGTGCCTGCTCAACATGATTTCGGCGGCCGACGTCCCCAAGCAGAAAACCGCGAAGAGCCTGGCCATCAACGGCGACGTCGTCCTGCGTTCGGTGTGGTCCGGCGGCTTGGGCGGCGGCATCGCGGCCTATTTCCCGATCGTGACCGGCGGCGTGGGCGGCATGCTGGCGGGGCACGCCTGCGCCCAGCGCGACGAGCGCATTTTCATCATGGGGCAGGGCGTCTCGAAATTCATCTACTACGTGGGCGCCTTCATGCTGATGTTCGTGCCGGGGCTGTACCTGACGCGCGGCGGCGGCGCCTGGATGGTCCGGGCGCTCTACACGCCCACGGGCATCTCCGACTACTATCTCGTGCTGGGCAGCATCGCCATCTCCGCGGCCATCTCCTACCTGATGATGGAGCCGCTCGCCAAGCTGACGCTCAAGTTCATCGACCGTTTCGACTACCGCCACGTCTCGACCGTGGCCCTCGCCATCATCGTCGTGATGGTGGTGGCGGTGACGGGCTGGGTCGGCCTGTTCATCGCGCTGGTCGGCACGGGCATCGGGCTGCTGCCGGTGCTGTTCGGGTCGCGGCGGCTGAACTGCCTGGGCATCTTGCTGCTGCCCATCGCCTGCAACATGTCCGGATTCGGCGAAACCATCACCCACTGGCTCGGCCTCACCTGAGGAAGAAAGGAACGCGACAATGAAAGGTTTTTCCCACTTCATGTCCGGCGTGGCGGTCGCTTCGTTCGGCCCCTGGGCCATCGAGGCCGCCCAGCAGGGCAATCCGATCTTCTTCGTTCTCGGCGGCGCCTGCGGCATCCTGCCCGACACCCTCGACTTCAAGTTCTACCGATTCTTCTACCACCACGACGTCTACGTCACGCCCGACCCGAAAGCCCCGGATCCGCAGTACGTCGCCGACGAAATCGCCCGCGCCATCGCCCTGGCCGTGGACGAGAAGCGCTACATCAACCTCAAGCTCGTCTCCGTCCGCCTTGGCGCCGACTTCTGGCAGCAGTACTCCGTCAAGTTCGACAACGAGAAGATGGAAGTCGCGGTCAAGTTCGGCCCCGTGGTCAACACCGGCCAGGTGCCCGTCGAGGGAACCGAAAACCGCTATCCGGCGGTGGCCCGCGCCAAGATCCGGGCCAAGGTCATCCAGACCTACGACGCCGCGCTCAAGGTCGACATCTTCGACGGCCCCAGCGTGGGGCTCAAGCCGATGGAAAACGGCGATCTCGACCTCGAATTCCTGCCGTGGCACCGCGAGTGGTCCCACTCGCTCACCATCGGCGCGATGCTGGGCGTGCTGGTCGGCGCCCTCGCCTTCTTCGTCTCGGGATGGGCCGCCGCCTGGCAGTGCTTCGTCACCATCGCCGCCTGCTACGGCGTGCACGTCGTCGAAGACCAGCTCGGCCACATGGGCTCCAACATCTTCTATCCGCTCACGAAGCTGCGCACCCCCGGCCTGCACTGGATGCACTCCGGCGACGGCCTGCCGAATTTCCTCACCGTCTGGATTTCGTGCCTGCTGATTTTCTGGAACCTGTACCGCGGACAGCCCGCCATGACCTACCATTTCAGCTTCGTCCATCTGATGATGGTCGGGCTGGTGGTTCCCGGCCTCGCCTTCTGGGCCCTCCGCTGGCTGCTCAACCGCGGCCAGAAGGTCGTCGTCGCCAAGGGCGACGACGCCGACGACGAATGGAACGAGTCCAAGGCCGCCGGCTGACCGGCCGCCGCGTTTGGATTGGACGGCGCCGGGGGGGATGGACTAAAAAGGGCGGCGATGGAACCCCCTGCCAAAGGCCCGGTCGAAGCGCGAAAACGCGCGGAATTCCTGCGCGCGGAGCTGGAGCGCCACAGCCGCCTGTACTACCTTGAGGCGCGCCCGGAGATTTCGGACCGCGAGTTCGACCGGCGGATGCGCGAACTGCAGGACCTCGAGGCGGCGCATCCGGAGCTGGCGGCGCCCGATTCTCCGACGCAGCGGGTCGGGGGCGCGCCGCTCGAAGGCTTCCGGCCGGTCCGGCACGCCGTGCCGATGATGTCGCTCGACAACACCTACAGCATCGACGAAATGCGCGAATTCGACGCGCGCATCCGCAAGGCGCTGGGCGTCGAGACGGTCGATTACGTGGTCGAGCCCAAAGTGGACGGCGTATCCATCGGCTTGCGCTACGAGCACGGCGTTTTGAAGACGGCGGCCACCCGCGGCGACGGCAAGACCGGCGACGACGTCACCGCCAACGCCAAGACGATCCGGGCGATTCCGCTGCGGATTTCGACGGACGCGCCGGTCTTCGAGGCGCGCGGCGAGGTGTTTCTGGGCAAGGCGGCGTTTGAAAAGCTGAACGCGGAGCGGGAGAAGGCCGGCGAGCCGCTCTTCGCGAATCCGCGCAACGCGACCGCCGGTTCGCTGAAGCAGCTCGATCCCAAAGTGGTGGCGGCGCGGCCGCTTTCCGCCGTGCTGTATGCCGTCGGCGCGCTCGAAGGCGTCGAGTTCGAGACGCAGGCCGACGTCCTGCGGGGGCTGAAGAAGCTGGGATTCCCGACGGCCCAGCTGTGGTGGGAGTGCAAAGGCATCGAGGACGTGGTCGCCCGCGCGGAGGAATTGCAGCGGCGCGAAGGCGAGCTGGAATACGAGATGGACGGCGCGGTGGTGAAGGTGAACCGCCTGGCGCTGTGGCGGCAGCTCGGCTCGACGGCGAAGGCGCCGCGGTTCGCGATGGCCTACAAGTATTCCCACGAGCAGGCGCAGACGGTCTTGAGGGGCATCACGCTGCAGGTGGGCCGCACGGGCGTGCTGACGCCCGTGGCGGAGCTGGAACCGGTGGAACTGGCCGGCTCGACGATTTCCCGCGCCACGCTCCACAACGAGGACGAAATCCGGCGCAAGGACGTCCGCGTCGGCGACGTCGTCGTCGTCGAAAAGGCGGGCGAGGTCATTCCGGCGGTGGTGGGCGTCGTGGCCGAAAAGCGGCCGAAGGGCGCGAAGCCCTTCGACCTGTTCGCGCATGCGGGCGGAACGTGCCCGGCCTGCGGCGGCCCGATCGCGCGCGATCCGGAAGCCGCGGCCTGGCGCTGCGAAAACCTGGACTGCCCCGCCCAGATCCGCGGGCGCATCGAGCATTTCGTCTCGCGCCGCGCGATGGACGTCGCCGGCTTCGGCGAGGCCATCGTCGAGGCGCTGGCTTCGGAGACGAAAGTCGCGGAAACGACGGACGACGGCCTGTTCGGCGCGAAGACGGAGGCAAGAATCCTGCCGCCGGCGGTGCGCGACGTGGCGGATCTCTATGCCCTGACGCCGGAAGAGGTCGAAGTGCGCCGCCCGAACCGCGCGGCGGACGCGAAAAAGGCGGAGATGAAGCTGGCGACCAAGCTGTGCAAGGCGATCGAAGCCAGCAAGGGCAACGAGCTCTGGCGGTTGCTCCACGGGCTGGGGATTCCGAACGTGGGCGAAGGCCTGGCGCGGTCGCTGGCGCAGGAGCTGGGCTCGCTGGACGCGCTGATGGCGGCGGACGAAGAAACGCTGGCCAAGGTGCGCGACGTGGGCGGAATCGTCGCGCAAAGCGTGGTGGAGTTTTTCGCCAACCCGCGCAACCGGGCCGTCGTCGAAAAGCTGCGCCGGGCGGGCGTGCGCTTCGACCGCGTGGAGCGCGCGGCGGCGGCGGCGGACCGCGACGGGTTTTTCTTCGGCAAGCGCGTGGTGCTGACGGGCGCGCTGGAGCATTTCACGCGCGAACAGGCGCAGGAGGAACTGCGCCGGCGCGGCGCGACGGTGGCGGAAACCGTGGGCAAGACCACGAACGCCGTCGTCGCCGGGGCGGACGCCGGCCGCAAGCTGGAGAAGGCCAAGGCGCTCGGGATCCCCGTCCTGAACGAGGCGGAATTCCTGCGGATTTTACGTTGTACGTAAAACTTTTTCCGCGATTTTACGTAGAACGTAAAAAAAGTTTACGTAGCACGTAAAACCCTACCGCTTGATGGTGATGCGGATTTTGCCGGGGGAGGCGGGCTTGGCGTCGGCCGCGGGGGCGTCCGTCTTGGCGGCGGAGGAAATCTTGATGGAGGGGTGCTTGATGTGGATGGAGGGCTTGGCGGCGGGTTTATCCGCGGGGGCGGGGGCCGGCTCGGCTTCGGCGGGCGGGGCGATGTCCTCGACGATTTCCTTGAGGATGGTGGTATAGCCCTTGCCGTCGGCCATGTCGTTCTGGACGGAGCCGATGCCTTTGGCGGAGTCTTCCTCGACGGTGGCGGTTTCGAGGACGAAGACGGTGGAGCCGATCTGGATGCGGTCGCCGGGCTTGAGCTTGGCGGTGTCTTCGACGCGCTGGCCGTTGACGAACACGCCGTTGCGGCTCTTGAGATCCTTGAGGTAGAATTCGCCGTCGGAGAGGCGGATGCCGCAGTGGGCGCGCGAAACCTTGTCGTCGAGCAGCGGGATGTCGGCTTCGCGGGAGCGGCCGATGGTGAGGGGCTCGCCGGTGAGTTCGATGTCCTTGGGAATGCCGAGCTTGTTGACGTAGCGCAGGTGCATGGCGGATCCTTTCGTTAGACGATTCCTTTTTCCACGAGGGAGGCGAAGTAGTCGATGGTGAGGCGGAGGCCGTCTTCGAGGGGCATTTTCGGTTCCCAGCCGAGGAGCTTGCGGGCCTTGTCGATGTTGGGCTGGCGGACCTTGGGGTCGTCTTCGGGCAGGGGCTTGTGGACGATGGGGGAGGCGCTCTGCGTGAGGGCCTTGATCTGGAGGGCGAAGTCCATGACGGTGAGTTCGCGGGGATTGCCGATATTCACGGGATCCGAGTGGTCGCTCATCATGAGGCGGAAGATGCCGTCGACGAGGTCGGAGACGTAGCAGAAGGAGCGGGTTTGCGTGCCGTCGCCGAAGACGGTCATGGGTTCGCCCTTGAGGGCCTGGCAGCAGAAGGCGGGGACGATGCGGCCGTCCTTGGGGCGCATGCGGGGGCCATAGGTGTTGAAGATGCGGACGATGCGGGTCTGGACGTGGTGGAAGCGGTGGTAGGCCATGACGATGGCTTCGGCGAAGCGCTTGGCTTCGTCGTAGACGCCGCGGGGGCCGATGGGGTTGACGTTGCCCCAGTAGGATTCGACCTGGGGATGGACGAGGGGGTCGCCGTAGACCTCGGAGGTGGAGGCGAGGAGCAGGCGCGCGCCCTTGGCCTTGGCGAGGCCGAGGGCGTTGTGGGTGCCGAGGGAGCCGACCTTCAGGGTCTGGATGGGGAGTTCGAGATAGTCGATGGGGCTGGCGGGGGAGGCGAAATGGAAAATGAAGTCGAGCGGGCCGGGGAAATCGACGTGGTTCGTGACGTTGTGGTTGATGAACTCGAAATCGGTGCGGGAGCGGAGGTGGGCGATGTTGTCGAGGTTGCCCGTGATGAGGTTGTCCATGGCGAAGACGCGATGGCCTTCGGCGAGGAGGCGGTCGCAGAGGTGCGAGCCGAGGAAGCCGGCGCCGCCGGTGATGAGGGTGACGGGGGACCGGGACGGGGGGGCGTTCATGGGTTGGGAGGGTTCCATATTATTCGGGTTTGAGCAAGGCGGGATGGAGGCGGCTGGCGAAGTCGGCGATGGTTTGGAGATGGGCGTCGGCGCCGGGCGCGCGGGCGCCGGACATGGCGATGTAGGCCCAGCGGTGGGAGACGCCGTGGACGACGCGGTCGTAGCCCATCCAGGCCATGCGGACGAGGTGGGAGGCGGTTTCCCGGTCCTTGCCCACGAACCAGTAGGCATAATAGGAAGAATACAGGCCTTTGGAGCCGTCTTCGCGGACGACGGTCTTGACCATGTCCAGCACCATGATTTCGAGGGGGGCGTCGCGGCCTTCGAGCGGGACGCGGATGACGCGTTCGCGGTCGATTTCGTGGCCGTTGGCGGTCATGCAGACCTGGGGGCGGTGGATGCTGGAGCGGTCGTCGCCGCTGAGGACGATGGTGGCGTGGAGGCCGTCGCGGCGGCCGGGGCGTTCGTAGTATTTGCGGACGAGCCCGGTGTCGGCGGGCAGCATGGCGCGTTCGGCCCAGTTCATGTTGCCGAGCGCCGCGCCGCAGCGGGGGCAGACGGCCGGGTTCTCGAGCTGCGCTTCGGAATACTGCCCGCCGCAGTTGCGGTTGGGGCAGAACAGCAAATCCATGCCGCGCCAGTCGGCCACCTGCGCGGGCAGGTGCAGGACGATTCCGGCTTCGTCGGTGTTGGCGACGCCGGTCTTGTAGACCAACGCCCAGGCGGTGGCCGCGAAGGCGGCGATCACGAAGAGGCGGAGGCCAAGAACAGATGTTTGAGTTTTGTCCATGCGGCGCGGTAGTTCCCGTTGAGGAGGCGGTCGAGCAGCAGCATCAGGGCGATGCCGATCAGGAAGATGGGGTATCCGGAATAGTCGTGCCAGAGGCCGATCGCCGTTTCCTGCCCGAAAAAGGCGGCGACGACCACGACGAGAATGATGCGGAAGACGTTGGCGACCACGGCCACGGGGACGCTGCAGAGGAAGAGGATCCATTTTTTCGAGAGGGTTTTCTGGCTGTACCAGGCGTAAAAGCCCATCAGGGCGGTCATGGCCAGCAGGGATCGCAGGCCGCTGCATTCCGGGGCGACGTTGAAGGCGAAGGGGTTGCCGGCGCCCGAAAACAGGCCGGATCCGACGCGCTGGACTTCCAGGCCGCAGCCGTTGAGGATGACGGAGGAGGCGGCGGTGGCGAAGAGGCGCAGGGGGGCGGTCATGCCGTCGATGAAATTGAGCGGAATGGAGAGGAAGAGATATCCGCAGGGGAAGAGGAGCCAGCGGGCGACGCCGTAGCCGTAGAGAAGGAAGGGCAGCGCCCAGAGCAGGAGGATGAAGGCCGCCGCGGAAATGCGGGGTTGCTGCGCCAACACGCCCAGCCAGTGCAGGAACAGGGCGAAGGCCACGGCCGGGATGCCCCAGGGGGTGGGGCGCTTCGGCGCGGCGGCGACGTTGCGGCGGCGCATCCAGACGGCGGCCAGGCTGGCCAGCGGCAGGAACATGCCGTAGGCGTAGTCGCCCGTCCAGCGGCTGCGGAGCCAGAGGAACAGCGACCGGCGGCAGGTGGCGACCTCCTGGCTGTTGCCGTGCAGGTGGAACAGGAAGAACAGGCCGGCCGCCGCCAGGGACCAGAAGACGATTTCCATCCGCGCGGCGGCCGACAATCCCGACCAGCGGAATCCATGGAGCCAAGCCTTCGGAGAATGGACGTTTTTCTGCATGCGAACGCGGGGGAAGATAGCCGATGCCGACGTCCGATGCAATGCGCAAAGTCCGGATTGAACCGCCGACGGGGTTGTCCTACGCTGTCCGGAACCGAAAGCGAGGACCAGGATGACAAGACGTGGAATCGGAATGGCGCTGATGTGCGCCGGGTGGGCGGCGGCGGCGGGAGCGGCTCCGGTGCGGGAGACGGTGGATACGGGCAGCGACTGGGTCCGCGACGTCTCCTTCGAGTACGAGGAGGGGGCGGCGGACGGCACGCTGCAGGTGCGGCTGGGCGACGATCCGGTCGCCGTCCGCTATTTCGAAGTGCCGCTGGAAACCTGGGCCGAGTTCAAGGCGGCGGAGTCGAAGGGGTCCTTCTACGGCAAGAACGTCCGCCAGCGCTTCGAGCGGCAGTACGGCCAATCGCGGCAGGAGGTCTTCGATTCGCCGATTCCGATCCAGACGCAGGTCGCCGCCCTGTGCGCCTTCAACGAGGAATGCGAAGGCGTGGTGCTGCAGAACGTCGACCAGAGCGAGGAAAGCATCTGGGTGGCGGCCTACGCGTTCACGCGGACGCGGATCGCGGCGGCGCTGGTGCGCGCGCACCGGCGCGGCGTGCGCGTCGAAGTGAAGATGGATTCGAACCAGGCCGAGTATCCCGGCGCGCAGAAACTGATCGCGTTCCTGCGGAGCGAGGGCATTCCCGTGACGCTGATCCGCGTGGCGGGGGAATATTCCGCGATGCACAACAAATTCATGGTGTTCGACATGGCCCGGGTGGTGGCGGGCAGCTACAACTTCACTACCGTCGCGCAGGTGTCGAACTGGGAAAATTTGATTTGGCTGGAGTCCGCCGACGTGGCGGAGCAGTACAAGCAGGCGTGGGACGCCATCGCCTCCGACGAAGTCGTCGAGCCGAAGGCCGGGCCGGCGAACGAAAAGAAGAAGGCGGCGGAGTAGCGCGCATTGACGCCGCGGCGCCGCCGGGATTAGGATGGGCCTTGGATGGGCCGAGGGCCGATCCGGAACGGAACGAGAATGAGTTTGATGAGCATGACGGGCCGCGGCACGGGCGCGGCCTCCGGCCGCTGCGCGCGCGTGGAGGCGGAGCTGAGCAGCGTGAACCGCAAGCAGCTCGACGTGGACGTCGGCCTGCCCCGTTTCCTGGCGTCGTTCGAATCGCGCGTGCTGTCGCTCGTCCAGGGCCGGTTGGCGCGGGGCCGGGTGACGGGGGAGATCCGCGTGGCGTGGGCGGACGCCGCCCAGGCGTCGGGCGCGCGGGTGGACGCGGGGCTGGCGCGCTCGACCGTGTCCGCGCTTCGCTCCGCGGCGAAAAAGCTGGGGTTGCCGGACGACCTGAAGGCCTCGGCGCTGCTGTCGGTGCCGGGCCTCGTGTCGTTCGAGCCCGGCGAAAAGGATCTCGAGGCCTTGTGGCCCGCGATGCGGAAGGCGCTGGAAGCGGCGCTGTCGAAGCTGCAGGCCATGCGGAAAAAGGAAGGCGCGGCGCTGGGCCGCGACCTGCGGGCGCGGCTGGCGGCGCTGCGGGCGCTGGCGGGCGAAATCGCCGCGCGGGCGCCGGGCGTCGCGGAGACCTACCGCGCGAATCTGCTGAAGCGCATCGGGGAAGCGCTGCCGGGCACGGAGCTCGCCGGCGACGAACGGCTGCTGAAGGAAGTCGCGCTGTTCGCGGACAAGGCGGACGTGACCGAGGAGCTCGTGCGGCTGGACAGCCATTTCCGGCAGGCGGACGATTTGCTCAGGGCCGGCGGCGTGGTCGGCCGCGCGCTGGATTTCCTGGTGCAGGAAATGGGACGCGAGATCAACACGGTCGGTTCGAAGGCGAACGACGGGGAGATCGCGCGCCGGGTCGTGGCGTGCAAGGCGGAGCTGGAGCGGTTCCGCGAACAAGTGCAGAACATCGAGTAAGGAGGAACGCGGGATGAACGGGATCAAGCCGAGCTGGAACAACGTCATTTTCGTGGTTTCGGCGCCGTCGGGCGCCGGCAAGACGACGCTGTGCGACAAGCTGCAGAAGGAATTCAAGGACATCCACTACGCCATCACGGCGACGACGCGCGCGCCGCGCGGGGGCGAAGAGGACGGCAAGAGCTACTATTTCATGACGCGGGAGGGCTTCGAAAAGCGGCTGGCGGAGGGCGGGTTTATCGAGAGCGCGGTGGTGCACGGCAACCTGTACGGCTCGCCGAAAGGCCCCGTGGTGGCGGCGCTGGAAGACGGCTGCGACGTGCTGATGAACCTGGACGTGCAGGGCGCGGCCGCCGTGCGCAAGTACATCGCCGAAGCGCCGGCGGGCGATCCGCTCAAGCGCACGCTGGTGGACATTTTCGTGGTGCCGCCTTCGACGGAAGTGCTGCGCAGCCGCCTGGTGGTGCGCGGCACCGACAGCCTGGAGGTGATCGAAAAGCGCATGAAGCAGGCGCGCGAGGAAATCGCCCACTGGAAGGAATACAAGTACATGGTGGTGAACGACGACCTCGCCGAGGCCTACGACCACATGCGCGCGATCATTTTGGCCGAACGCCACCGCAACGACAACCGCCGCGAGGACTACCATGGCTAAGGCGGCGAAAAAGGTTTTGCTGGGGGTGACCGGCTCCATCGCCGCCTACAAGGCGGCGGAACTGGCGCGGCGGATGCAGAAGAAGGGCTGGGACGTCTGGGTCGTGATGACCGCCTGCGCCACGCAGTACGTCGGGCCGCTGACGTTCCGCGCGCTGACGGGCCATCCGGTGGCGCACGGGAGCTTCGCGGAGATGGAACAGGAAACCTATACCCACCTCGGCCTGTCGGAGGGCGCGGCGGCGATGGTGGTGGCGCCGTGCTCCGCGCAGACGCTCGCGCGGCTGGCGCACGGCTTCGCGGACGACGTGCTCAGTTGCGCCGCGCTGGCGCTGGCGGCACCGCTGCTGGTCGCGCCCGCGATGAACGTGCGCATGTGGAAGAATCCGGGCGTGCAGGAAAACGTGGCGACGCTGAAGCGGCGCGGCGCGATCGTCGTGCCGCCCGGAAAAGGCGAGTTGGCGTGCGGCGACGTGGGCGAAGGGCGGCTGGGCGATCTCGACGTCCTCGTCCGCGCCGTGGCGAAAGCGGTCGGGGAGCGCTGAAGCCGTGAAGGTGCTGGTGACGGCGGGGCCGACGCGGGAGGCTTTGGATCCCGTTCGTTTCGTCAGCAACCGCTCGAGCGGGAAAATGGGGTATGCGGTGGCCGCGGCGGCGAAGCGCGCGGGCCACGAGGTCTGCCTCGTGTCCGGTCCCGTGGCGCTGGAGCCGCCGCGCGGCGTGGAGGTCGTGCGCGCGACGACGGCGGACGAGATGCTTGCGGCGGTGAAGAAACGCGTGCGCGGGTGCGGCCTGCTCGTGATGGCGGCCGCCGTCGCGGATTGGCGCCCGAAGAAAATTTCGGCGCGCAAGCTCAAGAAAAGCGCGGGCCCGCCGCGCATCGAATGGGTCGCCACGCCGGATATTTTGAAGGCGATCGCGCCGCTGAAAACGGAAACGCAGGTTTTCTGCGGCTTCGCGGCGGAGACGGAAAACCTCGCGCGCGAAGCGCGGCGCAAGCTGCGCGAGAAGCATCTCGACGCGATCGCCGCGAACGACGTGTCGAAAAAAGACCGCGGCTTCGAATCGGATCGCAATGCGCTGACGCTGTTTTTCGCCGACGGGCGAACGATGCGCGGCGCGCTTGCGACGAAAGCGGAGTGCGCCGAATGGCTGATGCGCGCGCTGGAGGAAATTTCCGCGCGAAAAAAAAAGTGAAAAATATTCCGAAAAACTGTTGACGCTGTTAATAACTTCGCATTACTGTGTTGATCAACGAGATGAAGATGTGGAAAAAACGATGAGCGGCCCATCCGAAATTCGATTCGATTTTGAGACGGAACGGATCTCGAAAACCGATTTAAGCGAAAACGAAACACAGGACAATGTTTCCATGCACAACTTCAAGAATACCCTGACCGCCTTTGTGCGTCAGGTTGGAAGGGGGGGAAATACAAAATGGCAGTAAAGAAGGCTAAGAAGGCCGCGAAGAAGCCCGCGAAGAAGGCGGTCAAGAAGGTCGCCAAGAAGGCGAAAAAGGCGAAGAAGTAAATTCTTCCCCACTGCCGGACCGTGCAATGCGGTTCGGCCATGAACGGCGGTGACATCCCCATTTGGATTCACCGTCGTTTTTTATGCCCTGATCCGGCGGCGCTTGAAAAATCCGCGGGGGTGGGGTAGATTGCCGGCGCATTTTCAACGGGAGAACGAACCATGGAAGAAAAAGTCCGGCAATTCATCGAGGAAATCCGCCCCCTGATCCAGGGGCACGGCGGCGATGTGGAATTCGTGTCCATGGACGGCCAAACGGTGAACCTGCGGCTGCACGGGGCGTGCCATGCCTGTCCGCACGCGATGATGACGCTGAAAAACGGCATCGAGGCGGAAATGCGCGAACGCCTGGGCCCCGACCTGACCGTCGAGCGCGTGATGGACGCGTAGGAACGTCCTGCGCCGGAAAAAAGGCCGCCCGCGGGGGCGGCCTTTTTGCGCGAGGCGGTTGCGGGGCGAAGCCCGCCCGTTCAGGCGGGGGAAGCCGGGGGCGCCGGGAATTTTCCGTCGACGGCGGCGCGGACGATCTGCTTGGTGTCGTCGGGAAAATCGGAGCGCAGCAGCCAGGTGATGAAGTTGGGGTCCTTCACGACGGTGTCGCGCAGCGACTGGCCCTGGAACTTTCCGAAGTTGAAGACGATCTCGCCCTTGGCCCACTTGAGGCGGCCGTTGCGGTCCACCCACGCGGGGTCGCGCGGATCGCAATAGTCGTTGAGGCCGTCCAGATCGGCGGGCAATTCGGGGTATT
Organism: Kiritimatiellia bacterium; assembly: GCA_050176815.1. GTDB lineage: Bacteria > Verrucomicrobiota > Kiritimatiellia > CAIQIC01 > Lenti-01 > Lenti-01. Next base: position 67,900 of record JBFXHR010000002.1, on the reverse strand, counting down.
TCCGGAATTGGCCGTCGAGGACGCGGATGGTGGCGACGACGTCGCCGAGGGCGTCGTGGGAGTTGTCGTGGTTTTCCCCGCAGTAGTAGCGCAGGGCGGCGGAAAGGTCGCGGGGCTCGTTGCGGAAGAAAATGCGCTGGGCGTCGAGGACGCGGCGGCCTTCGATGGAGAAGGGGCGGTTGGCGCGGGCGAATTCCTCGGTGAGGATCTGGATGTCGAAGCCGAGAAGGTTGTAGCCGGCGAGGTCGGCGCCGGCGAAATGCCGTTCGAGGATTTCCGCCATGTCGGCGAAGGTGGGCGCATCCTTCACGTCGTCGTCCGCGATGCCGTGGATGGCCGTGACCTCTTCGGGGATGGGGATGCCGGGGTTGAGGAGATAGTTGACCTGCTCGGCGGTGCCGATGGGCTCGTAGCGGACCAGGGCGATGGCCACGATGCGGTCCACGCGCTTGTTGAGGCCGGTGGCCTCGACGTCGAAGACGACGAGCGGCCGGTCGAGGCGCAGGCGGGCGGGGAGGGGGGGGATCGTAGGTTCAGTCATGGCCGCAGGATGGCGGAACGGGGAGCGGAGGGAAAGCAGAATCGGCGCGGCGGGAAGGGGCAAAAAAGTCGTAGAATTGTCTTGCGGGGGTTTGGGCGGGTCGCGTACTTTTCGCGGCATACCTCCGCATCTATATGGGTCGCCGGTTTGCGGGGGGCGAGTTAACGCGCGGCCCATGGTTACATGGAGTTGATAGATACGTGAAAATATACGTTGGGAATCTCTCGTTCAGGGCCACGGATGACGATCTGCGCGCGGCGTTCGAGCCGTACGGCGAAGTGGTCTCCGCACGGGTGATCAAAGACAAGGAAACCGGCCGTTCGCGCGGTTTTGGTTTCGTTGAAATGCCCAATCAGGAACAAGGCAACAGCGCGATCGAAAAGGTGAACAACACCGAAATCGTCGACCGCGCGGTTCGCGTGAATGAGGCGCAGGAACGCCCCCCTCGCCGCTAAGTCCGGATTCAAACCACCCCGGCGGGTTTTCCCCCGCCGGGGTTTTTCTTGGGCGCGGCCCGGGCGCGGCCGGGGAATTTCCGGGGAGGCCGCGGGGCGAGTCTCGACAATCGTCTGGGGAAGGCGCAGATTGCTCCCGTGAGAGCGGCCTTGCTGGACATGCTGTTTTCGAAGACCTGCGAGGGGTGCGGCGCCTCGATGGCCGAGGCGTCGGGTTCGCTGTGCTGGGATTGCCAGTCTCAAGTCCAGGTGGTGCGGCTGCCGTTTTGCGAGCGCTGCGGCGATCCGGTTCCGGGAGAGGTGGGGGGGGCCTACGACTGCGCATGGTGCCGGAAAACGCAGCCGGCTTTCGATTGGGCCCGGTCGGCGGTGCGCTTCGACGGCGTGGCCCGGGATTGCCTCCATCGGTTCAAATACAACGCCGGCCTCTGGCTGTTGGACGATTTGGCCGATTGGCTGGTGGCCCTGTGGAAAACCTGTCCCGCGGACGTGCAGACGGCCGACGGGGTGGCCTGCGTGCCCCTGTATCCCCGGCGGGAACGCGAACGGGGCTACAACCAGTCCGCCCTGCTGGCGGCCCGGTTGGCGCGCCGCGTCGGCATTCCTTTCCGGCATGGCTTGTTGCGTCGGCTCCGGCCCACGGCGACCCAAACACGTTTGACAGCCGCCCAGCGGGTCCATAATGTAAAGGGAGTTTTTGGGGCGCCTTGGCCCCGCCGGGTGGCCGGCGCGCGGATCGTGCTGGTGGACGACGTGATGACCACCGGCGCGACGGTGAACGAGTGCGCCAGGATCTTGAAGGCCGCCGGCGCGGCGGCCGTGATGGTGTTGACCGTGGCGAGAGGCTGATTCCCAACCGGGTCCGCCCCCGCAGAAATGGATTTTTGAATATGGCTCTTTTCGGAAAAAAACAACCGGCGATCAAGAAAGCCCGCAAGCGGGACATGCCCGACGGGCTATGGCTGAAGTGTCCTTCGTGCAACGAGATGGTCTTCCGCGAGGAGCAGGAAAAGGCGCTGCGCGTGTGCCCCCTGTGCAACCACCACTTCCCCATGGGCCGGACCGAACGGCTGGCCATGCTGGCCGATCCGGGGTCCTTCGTCGAGTGGGACAAGGATCTCTACAGCATCGATTTCCTGGGCTTTGTCGGCGAGGCCTCCTACCAGGAAAAGCTGGAGGCCAACCGGCGGAAGACCGGCGAAGTGGACGCGGTCACCTGCGGCCGGGCGCGGCTGGAGGGGCGGGCCATCGCCCTGGGCGTGATGGATTTCGGGTTTCTGGGCGCCAGCATGGGGTCCGTGGTGGGCGAAAAGATTGCCCGCCTGATCGAGCGCGGAACGGCCGAGCGCCTGCCGGTGATCATCGTGTGCGCGTCGGGCGGCGCGCGCATGTACGAGGGCATGATGAGCCTGATGCAGATGGCCAAGACCAGCGGCGCGCTGGCCCGCCATGCGGAGGCCGGATTGCCGTACGTCCCCGTGCTGACGCATCCGACCACGGCCGGCGTCATGGCCAGTTTCGCCACGCTGGGCGACGTGATTCTCGCCGAACCCGGCGCCTTGATCGGTTTTGCCGGCGCGCGCGTTATCAAGGAAACCATCCAGCAGGATTTGCCGCCGGGATTCCAGCGGCCCGACTTCCTGCTCGCGCATGGCTTGCTCGACCGGATCGTTCCGCGCGGAGAGCTGAAAGCCGCGCTGGCCCGGCTGCTGGACTTGTTCTGCGGCCGCCTGGTTTCCTCCCTGCCGCCCGAACTCCCGGCCTGATCGCCGGCCGGGCCTTTCCCTTTTTCCAGATGGGATTTTCATGAGCAAATGGGCCTCCATTTTGGACGCGAAGCTGACGTATCTCTACAGCCGCCAGGGCGGCAGCGCCATCAAGTTTGGACTGGAGACCACCCGTGCGCTGATGCGCGCCATGTCGGTGGATCCCCTGCGGTTGCCGTGCGTGCACGTCGCCGGCACCAACGGCAAAGGTTCGGTGTCGGCCATGATCGAATCGGTCCTGCGCGCGGCGGGAGTCCGCACGGGGCTCTATACCAGTCCGCATCTGATTCGCTTCAACGAGCGCATCCGCGTCGCGGGCGCGACGATTCCCGACGGCGATCTCATCCGTCTTCTCGACGAGGCGGAGCGCGCCGACCAGGTCCAGGCCGCCGAACCCGGCGGCCGGTTGGGGACCTTTTTCGAGCTGACGACGGCCGTGGCCCTGAAGTGGTTTCTGGAACAGGGGGTGCAGGTGGCCGTTTTGGAAACCGGCATGGGGGGGCGGCTCGACAGCACCAACGTGGTGGCGCCGCTGGTTTCGGTCCTCACCGAAATCGGCCTGGAGCACACGGGGTTCCTGGGCGACACGCTGGAGAAGGTCGCCGCGGAAAAGGCCGGCATCGTCAAGCCCGGCCGGCCGGTGGTGGTGGGCCGGCAGAAGCCCGTTGCCGCGAGAATCATCGAGGCGAAGGCGGCCGAAGCCGGTGCGCCTTTGTTGCGCGCCGACGAGCGCGTTTCGGTCCGGCGCCTCTCGCAGGACGTGGACGGGCAAATCCTTTCGATCGAGACCTCCGACGGCGCGTGGGCTCCTTTCCGCCTGCCGCTGCTGGGAGACTTCCAGCTCGAGAATTGCGCGCTGGCGGTCGCCGCGCTGGAGTGGCTGCGCGAGGCCCTTTCCCTCCCGCTGGCGCCGGACGTCGTTCGCGCGGGACTGGAGCAAACCCGCTGGCCGGGGCGCTGCCAGGTGGCCTTGCGCGATCCGGTCTTTTTGGTGGACGTGGCGCACAATCCCGATGCGGCGAAGGCGCTGGCGGCCTTCCTGAAAAAATTCCGCGCGGGGCGGCCCGTCGCCCTCATTTGCGGCATGCTGTCGGACAAGGACGCCGCGGGTTTTTTCCGGTTGCTGAAGCCGGTGGTGGATGCCTGCGTGCTGGTGCCGATCGACAGCGAGCGCAACATGCCGATGGAGCGGCTCATGGCCGCCGCCCGGTCCGCCGGGTTGCCCGCCGCCGAGAGCCTGCTGCCGGCCGCGGTGGAAAACGCCAAGAAATGGGCCCGGAAAAACAACGGGATCGTGGTCGCCGCCGGCTCGCTCTACATGGCCTCCGCCGTGCTGTACGAACTCGGGGTGGACGTGTAGCCTTCCCCGGCGCGGCGTTCGGGCCGGGCGGAAAAGAAGTCTTGTCCGGCGGCCGGAAACTTTCCATCCTGCGCGCATGAAATCGCATCGGAAAGAATGGTGGATGGACGTGCCTGCGCGGCGCGGATACGTGAATCTGACGCCGGAGGTGGAGAAGGCCGTGCGGGCCAGCGGCATCCGCGAAGGGCTGTGCCTCGTCAACGCGATGCACATTACGGCCAGCGTGTTCATCAACGACGACGAAAGCGGCCTGCACCGGGATTTCGAGCGGTGGCTCGAGCGGTTGGCCCCCGAGAAGCCCCATGCGCAGTACGACCACAACCGGACGGGGGAGGACAACGGCGACGCCCACCTCAAGCGCAGCGTGATGGGCCGGGAAGTGGTCGTGGCCGTGACCGGCGGCGCGCTCGATCTCGGGCCCTGGGAGCAGATCTTCTACGGCGAGTTCGACGGCCTGCGGCGCAAGCGCGTCTTGATCAAAATCATCGGAGAATGATGAAAAAGGACCGCAAGGAAATTGAAATCCTGGCCCGCGGGGCGTGCGTGAAGGCGGGAAAGGTGCTGGTGTGCCGGAACCGTAAGCACGGGAACGTCTACCTTCCCGGCGGACACGTGGACTGGGGCGAGGATTCGAAACGCGCGCTGGCGCGCGAGTGGCGCGAAGAACTCGGCGTTCCGGGCCGGGCCGGGCGGTTTCTCGGCGTCGTGGAGCAAATCTACGCCGCCCGCAGCGGCCGCACCTGCGAAATATCGCTGGTGTTCGACGTCCGCTGCCCGAGGATTTCCGCGCGGAAGAATCCGGCTTCGGCGGAGGATCATCTCGAGTTCGAATGGGTGCCGCTGGCGGATCTCCGGAAATCCGGCCTGTTGCCGATGGTTCTGGCCGCCCGGTTGCCCGCATGGCTGGCCCGGCCGGCTGCGGCGGCGGCGCGCTGGCGGGGCCATTCGCGCTGATTCCGGGGACGGATCAAGGGCGCCAAAGATACAGGCGCCGGGGCGTGGCGGCGGCGGAAAACAGCGACTTCAGTCCCAGCCGGGGTGCGCGGACGCCGAACAGGTGCTCGAAGAAGGTCTTTTCGGTCTCGTAGGTCACGACGAGGACGTCGTCCACGCCGAGAAGTTCGCAGGTTTCGTCCATGGCGTCGTCCCAGTAGCCGATGCCGTCGATCAGTCGGTGCGCCAAGGCCTCGTCGGCGGTGAACAGGCGTCCGTCGGCGAGGGGTTTCAAATCGGACTTTTTCAGCGACCGTCCGTCGGCGACGAGGTCCACGAATCGGTCGTGCATGGCGTCGATGGAGGCCTGGAGCAATTGGACCTGCTCGGGATCGACGGCCCGGAAGGGGTTGAGCATGTCCTTGTTCTTGCCGGACTTGATGGTGGTGTCGATGACGCCGATTTTTTCGCTGAGGCCCTGGACGTTGAGCGTTTGCAGGATGACGCCGATGGAGCCGACCAGCGCCGTGGGCTGGGCCAGGATGCGGTCGGCGGGCAGCGAGACGTAGTAGCCGCCCGACGCCGCCATGTCGTGGACGAGCACGACGATTTTCCGCCCCTCGCGGCTGTCCTTGAACATCTGGAGTTCGCGGTGGATTTCGTCGGCGGCGGTCACGTCGCCGCCGGGGGAATCGACTTCCAGGATGATGGCGGCGACCTGGCCGTCCTGCCGCGCGGCGCGGATCTGGCGGAGGCACTCTTCGACGGGATCGAACGAACCGAGCCAGCCGCCGTCGAGTTCGCGGGTGAGGAGGCCGGTGAACCAGATCCGGACGACTTTGGCGGTGCCGGATCCGTAGGAGTGCGTTTCCGTGAACCGGGGATATTCGTCTTCGCCCCAGCCGTCGTGGGCGCGGGGGGAAGACCCGGCCAGCGCGCCGACGGCGGCGAGATTGATCGCCAGGCTGATGCCCAGCACGGCGACGAGCAGGACGATGACGATCCAGAAGGACACGTGGCGGCCGGGGGGCGGAGAAGCGTACATGGGACCCTCGCGTTTCATTGAACGGCCAGACTAGCATGGCCGAACGAAACGGGGAAAGGCGAATCATTCCGGCTTTTCCCGGACCCGGGAAAGGGGTAGGTTTCCCGAAAATGAACAAACGGCACATTGCGTACTACGTCACGGCCCACGGCTACGGCCACGGCGTGCGCTCGTGCGACGTGATGGGCGCGCTGCTGGAGGCGCATCCGGGGACGAAAATCACGGCGACTACGGATTTGCCGGAGGGTTTCCTTCGCAGCCGGCTGCCGCAGGCCGACGGCCGCCTGGTGGTGCGTCCGGGGGCGTTCGACGTCGGCATGGTGCAGAAGGATTCGATCCGCGTGGACGTGGACGCGACGATGGACGAGGCGCTGGAGCTGGTGGCGGAGCGCGACAAGCTGATCGACTACGAGGCGGAGATGCTGCGCGGAGAGGGCGCGGATCTGGTCGTGGCGGACATTCCGTCGATCCCGCTCGAGGCGGCGGCCGAGGCGGGCATTCCGGCGGTGGCCGTGGGCAATTTTTCGTGGGACTGGATCTATGCCCCGTTCGCCGTCCGCGATCCCCGCTGGCGGCCCGTGATCCGGGCGTTCGAGGAGGGATACCGGCAGGCGAAGCTGCTCTTGAAACTGCCGTTTTCGCCGGCGATGTCGGTTTTCCCGAAGCGCGTGGACGTCCCGCTGCTGGCGAAGCCGGGGCGGTCGCGGCGGGAAGAGCTGGCGGAACGGACCGGCGCGGATCCGGGCAAGCGATGGGTGCTGTTGTCGTTCACGACGCTGGACTGGAACGAAGCCGCTCTGCGCGAAGCGGAAACGCTGGAGGACTTCGAGTTTTTCACGGTCAAGCCGCTGGATTGGCCGGGACGGAAAAACATCCACTCGATCGACCGCATGAAGACCGGGTTTTCCGACGTGCTGGCGAGTTCGGACGTGGTGGTGACCAAGCCGGGCTACGGCATTTTGAGCGACTGCGTGGCGAACGCGAAACCCATCGTGTACGCCGAACGCGAGGATTTCATCGAATATCCCCTGCTGGAAAGGGAACTGAAGCGCTATCTGAAAAACGTGCATCTGCCCGCGGCGGAATTGTATGCGGGGCGTTTGGGCGGGGCTTTGAAGGCCATTGAATCCGCGCCGGCGCCGCTGGAGACGTTGCCCGGCGGGGGCGCGGGAAAAGCGGCGGACATCCTGATGGGGCTGGCGTGAGAAAGAAAAGCAACATTTGCGTCCTGTCGGTGCTCCCCCCGATGACGCAGCTCAACGCGCCGTATCCGGCGACGGCGTGCCTGACGGGTTTTCTGCGGTCGCGCGGCGTGGAGGCGTTCCAGGAAGATTTTTCGATCGGAACGATGCTCCGGCTGTTTTCGCGCAGCGGCCTGGAGGAAATCCGGAAGAACGCATCGAAAAAGGACAAATCGGCATCCGTCCGTTCTTTTCTGGAACAGTTCGACCGCTATGCGGGGACGGTGGATGCGGCGGTGGCGTTCCTTCAGGGGCGCGATCCGACGCTGGCGCATCGGATCGGCGCGCGGCTATTCCTGCCGGAGGGGCCGCGATTCCAGAATCTGGAAACCTTCGTGGCGGAGGAGGGCGGCGATCCGCTGGCGTGGGCGTTCGGGGCGCTGGGGGCGCAGGACCGGGCCAAACATCTGGCGACGCTGTTTCTGGACGACCTCGCCGACGCGATTCGCGACGCGGTGGATCCGCGCTTCGAGTTCGCGCGGTACGGCGAGTCGCTGGCGAAAAGCCAGGCCACCTTCGATCCGCTGGCCGAGGCGCTGGCGGCGCCGCCTACTTGGGTGGATGAAATCTTGCGCGGACTGGTGCGCGAGGCGCTGGCGAAGCACCGGCCGGATTTGGTGCTGGTTTCGGCGCCGTTTCCGGGTTGCGTCTACGGCGCGTTCCGGATCGCGCAGGCGGTCAAGGAGCTCGATCCGCGCATCGCGACGGCGCTGGGCGGCGGCTTCGTGAATACCGAGATGCGCGAGCTGTCGGAGCCGCGCGTCTTTGATTTTTTCGATTTCGCGACGCTGGACGACGGGGAGCGGCCGGTGCTGGCGCTGGCGGAACATCTGCGCGGCGAGCGGTCGCGGGAACGGCTGGTCCGGACCTTCGTGCGGAAACAAGGGAAGGTTTGCTTCATCGATACGGGCGAGCCGGACATCCCGTTCGCGGAAACCGGAACGCCGACGTGGGACGGACTGCCGCTGGACCGATACCTATCCGTTCTGGACTTGCTGAATCCGATGCACCGGCTGTGGTCGGACGGACGCTGGAACAAGCTGGCGGTGGCGCACGGCTGCTACTGGCGGAAATGCGCGTTCTGCGACACGAAACTGGATTACATCTCGCGGTTCGAATGCCTGCCGGCGAAAACGCTGGCGGATCGCATCGAGGCGGCCATCGCCGAAACCGGCCAGACGGGATTCCATTTCACGGACGAGGCGGCGCCGCCCGCCGCGCTGAAGGCGCTGGCGGCGGAACTCAAGCGGCGGAAACTCGCGATTTCGTGGTGGGGCAACGTCCGCTTCGAAAAAGCCTACACGCCGGAACTGTGCCGGGCCTTGGCGGAGAGCGGCTGCATCGCGGTTTCGGGCGGGCTGGAGGCGGCGTCGGATCGACTGCTCGCGTTGATGGACAAAGGCGTTTCGGTGGCGCAGGCCGCGCGGGCGGCGAAGGCGTTCGCCGACGCGGGGATTCTGGTGCACGCGTACCTGATGTACGGATTCCCGACGCAGACCGTCCAAGAGACGGTGGACGCGCTGGAGACGGTGCGGCAGCTGTTCGAAGAGGACTGCATCCATTCCGGCTATTTCCACCGGTTCGCGTGCACGGTGCATTCGCCGGTGGGGCGGAATCCGGAGCGGTTCGGCGTGCAATTGCTGCCGTTGCCGCCGTCGCCGTTCGCCAAGAACGACGTGGGATTCGCCGATTCGGCAGGGGTAGACCACGACGCGCTGGGAAGAGGGCTGCGCAAGGCGCTTTACAACTACATGCACGGCGTCGGCCTGGAGGCGGACGTGCGTTCCTGGTTCGAGGGGCGGGTCCCGCGGACGACGGTGAAGCGGAACTTTATCGCGCAAGCCCTCCGGGCGCCGGCCGGCCGCCGTTGAGAGCGATGGGCGGTCCGTCTCCGCGCGGCTCAGGCGGGGGTCTTGCCGCTGGCGAGGCGGGCGAGCATCTTTTGGATGAGGTCCACGTGCTTTTCCTCCTCGTTCTGCAGGCGGCGGAGGAGGTCTTGGACGAAGTCTACGCGGCAGCGGTCGGCGAGTCCGGCGTAGAAATCGCGCGCGGCGAATTCCTTTTTCAAGGCGGCGTTGAGAATCTCGACGGGGGTTTTCAGTTGGACCGGGTTCATGGTTTTTCCTCCCCGGAATTGCGGCCGAGGCCGAACCGGAGCCAGAACCGGATGGCGTAGGAGACGAAGAAAGAGACGAATCCGATGCCGACGATGCCGGCGCCCATATTCCGGAGAGCGGGGTCGGCGTCGGCTTGGTGGGCGAGGAAGAAGAAGATGCCGACGAGGCAAATCCCGTAGCCGGCGATCCGGGTGGCCCAATAGATTTTCGTGATCATGCGAAAAGTGTAAGGCACGGGGTGCGGGAGGGCAACCGGAAATCAGGGCGCGGCGTGGCGGAGCCGGAGCGTGGAGGGGGAGAGGCGGATGCCGCGGAGAACGACGGCGGCAGCGGCGGTGTAATGGAATTCGAGGCGGAGGGGGTCGGCTCCGAGCGAGAGGGCCGGGACGACGAGCGATTCGCCGGCGGGATCGAGCTGGACTTCGGCGAGGAGCTCGTTTCCGGGGAGGGTCAACACGCGGAAAATGCCGGGCGATGCGGCCGTGCCGGCGGGAACGGCGTAGGAAAGGGCGATGTCGTAGACGCCGGGCGGGACGGGAAGATTGGGCCCGTAGAGCGCTTGGCCGACGGGGACGGTTTCGGGGTCGAACGCCACGTCGTCCTGTCCCGGCGAAGCGTGTCCCCAATGGAAAAGAAGCGCGGGGGGAATGCGGATGGAGCCGTCGGGACCGGGGGCGGGAAGTTCGCCGGCGGCGAGCAGGGCGTGTTTCAAAACGACGTCGCCGGAGACGGCCTCGGCGAGTCCGCCGGTGGGGCATGGCAAATCGGCTTGGAGCCAATCGGGAAGCCCGGGGATGGGATGGGTGAGGCTGGATACGCCGTCGCGGCCGGGCGGGACGAGGAGCGGTTGCGCGGAGCCATCGGAAAGGCGCAAAAGGTAGCGGAGATTCGGCGCGGGAAACACGGGCGCGCGCAGGAGCAGGGGCGCGGTTTGCTCGCGGAGGATTTCGCGGGGCGGATTCCAGGGCCAGTGGCGCGCGGCGGCGTAGAGGGTGTCGGGCCAGTTGGCGTGGGGGACGTGTTCGACGGGGTGCTTGGGCAGGATGCGGAAGGCGAAGACGAGTCCGTCGTCGGCGAGGAGGGCGAGGCGGGGATGGGCGGTCAGGGAACGCAGGGCGGCGGCGGCGGGGAAAGGCGAGATTTTGTCGGGATAGGCGTTGGCGTGGAAAAGGAGATGGCGCACGCCGAGGCCGAGGAGCGCGTCGAGCTGTTCGTCGGTGGCATAGCCCTGGTTGAGCGATTCGTATTTCTTGAAGACGTCCTGGAAATAGCCGGAAGGGACGGCGGGGGCGTAGCCGTTCACGAGGCGGACGCGCGAGAGCATGATGGCGTATTCGCAGAGGCTGGTCCAATGGGAGTCGCCGGGCCAGAGGGGCAGGGCCAAGGCGTGGGCGGGGCGGCCGTCGTTGGCTTTGTCGTCCGCGGCGACGGCGGCGTAGGCGGCGTTGGCGCGGGGCAGGCGGCAGAAGCCGGGCGTGGTTTGGGCGAGGTTTTGGCAAAAGGTCCAGGCGGATAGGATGAGAACCAGGGCGGCGGCGGCGACGCCGAACGCCGAGCGCCGGGCTTCGGCGAACGTCCGGGCGAACAGCAGGCCGAGCAGGGGGGCCAGCAGGGCCGGCATCAGGCAGTAGATTTTGACGGTTTGCCGGATCATCGTGTATCGGGGGACGATTTTGCGGATGGCGCGGACGGGGATGCCTTCGAACGGGCCGTGGATGCCGAGCGCGAGCAGAATCGCGACGGCGATGGCGGCGAACAGGCCGAAGACGGCGAGACGTTCGGCGGCCGATGGGCGGGCATCGGCGGAACCGCGCGGAAGAAAAGACGTGAGCCAGAAAAGCAGCAGGGCGGCCAGGAGGGCGAAGAGGGGAATTCCGAAATAGACGTGGTTGCCCATGCCGGAGTGGGCGGTCGAGACGAGTCCGCGGGCGGGCGGGGAGTAGGACGCCATTTCGGCCAAGGAGCGTCCCGAGGCCATGACGGATTCGGAGAGATGGCTGGTCATGAGCGTGCTGATGCCTACCGCGGCGGCCGCGAACGCGGCGAAAGGCAGGAGGGGCGGAAGGACCTGCGGAATTTCCCGGTGCCAGCGGCGGGGCGCGGGATGGACCATCCAGAAGGAAAGCAGCGCGAAGGCGGGTGCGGCGAGGGCGGAAAAGTAGAAGGTATGCAGGTCGGTGGCGTAGGCGCCGAGGATGGCGAGGCCGGCCCAAACGCCGCCCCCGGGGGAGCGATCGCGGATGGCGCGGTCGAGACCGTAGAACAGCATGGGGGGGAACGCCATCGCGAAGCCGGTGGGGGAACCGGTGAACAGCGTGATCCAGCGGTAGGGAAACGAAGCCGCGAGCAGCGTGGCCAGCAGGATGGCCGCCGTCGATCCGGCGAACCGGCGGACGAGGAGGCCGAGAAAGAGAATGCCGATCAGGACCGAGGCGAGGCCGGCGGCGTTCCATCCGGCGGCATGGCCGGCCCACGGGGCGAGGGCCGCGTAGACCAGTGAAAACGGCAGGTAGTAGAGATCGGGCTGGATGCGCGCGGAATCGTCGCCGAGGTTGAATTCGTAGACGTTGTGGAAGAAGGGCGAGTGGCCCGAGAACGCGTCGAGCCCGAGCCAGAAGTGGTAGAGCAGCTGGAGATGGTCGCCGGAAGCGATGGGCCGGAGGGTTTGGGTTTCGAGATGGAGATTGGTGTGGGGAATGGCCTCGGAAAAGAAACGCGGCAGGGGCCAGGCGGTGGCCATCCACAGCAAGACGCCCGCCAGCAGGAGGCCGCCGGCGAGTCCGAAACGGAAACGGGACGTGCGCGGATTCACGGGAGGCAAGGGTAGGGCAAGGCGGGGGCGGGAGGCAAGCCAAACGCCGGACCGGCCGAAATCCGGGCTGGATTCGGCCGGGGGATTCCATTTAGGATGTCGCTCCACGGGAAAACGGATGCGAGCGATTCACCAAATCGTGGCGGGCTACGCCAACGGAGACGCCATCAGCAACGAAGTGCGGGCGATGCGGACCCTGTTCCGCTCGTGGGGCTACGAATCGCAGGTGTATTCCGAGCACAAGCGCATTCTGCCGGAACTGCGGGGGGAGGCGCGCGATCTGGCGGCGAGCCGGGGGGATTTCGGGCCGGCCGACGTAGTGCTGCTGCATTTGTCGATCGGGTCGGACGTGAACGACGTGTTTCCTTCGCTGCCGGGGCGGAAGGCGATTTTGTACCACAACATCACGCCGCCGGAGTATTTCCGCGGGGTGCAGGAGCAGACGGCAAGCCTTCTGGCGCGCGGCCGCCAACAGGCGAAGGCCTTGGCCGGGACGGCGGAAGTCGTGATGGCCGACAGCCGGTTCAACGCGGAGGAAATCGCGGCGATGGGGCACGCGAATCCGCAGGTGCTTCCGCTGGTGCTGGATTTTTCGATGCTGCGGACGAAGCCGGATCGGCGCGTATTGCGGCAATACCGCGACGGGATGGCGAACGTCCTGTTCGTGGGGCGATGCGCTCCGAACAAGAAAATCGAGGATCTGCTGAACGCCTTCTATTATTTCCAGCGCTACGTGCAGCCAGCCTCCCGCCTGATCCACGTGGGATCGTACGCAGGCATGGAGCAATACCACGCGCTGCTGCTGGCGCGGACGCGCGAGCTGCAGCTCCAGAACGTGGAGCTGGTCGGAACGGTGCGGCAGGACGAGCTGAACGCCTACTACGAGGTGTCGCGCGCGTTTTTGTGCCTGAGCGACCACGAGGGGTTCTGCATTCCGCTGCTGGAGGCGATGGCGCACGACGTGCCGGTGGTGGCCTATGCCGCGGGCGCGGTGCCCGAAACGCTGGACGGGGCGGGGGTGCTGGTGGGCGAAAAGCGCTTCGACCTGATTTCCGAAGTGCTGGGCCGGGTGGCGGAAGACGAGCCGCTGCGCGCCGCCATTCTGCGGGGGCAGCGCGAACGGCTGGCCCGCTATGAAAAGCAGGATCTCGCCGCCCACTTGAAGCGGTTTCTCCGGCCGCTGCTGTAACGGGTTTCCCGCGGGTTTTATTTCATAAGCGCGGCGAACAGCCGCCGCGCGGCGGACGTGGTCTGATGGGCGATTTCGTCCGCCGTGGCGCCGCGGAGTTGCGCCAGGATTTGGCCGATGCCGGGGACGTAGGCGGGTTCGGAAAGAAGTTTCCCGTCTTGGCCGACCAGATGGTTTTCCGCGCCGTCGGGCAGGGTCGGCGGCAAATCGGGGGCGTCGGATTCGAGCATGAAATGCCCGGCGGGGACGCGCGCGGCGTTTTCGCGCGCGCGGGCGTTCTTGGGCCGGGTGAGGGTGCCGCCGAACGAAACGTGGACGTTCTTTTCGGCGAGGTCCGGCAGGACGTCGGGCGGCCCGGAGTAGGCGTGGATCAATAGGCCGGCGGGATGCGGCGGGGCGGCGAAAAGAATTTTCAACATTGGCTCCCACGCGTCGCGGCAATGGATGCTGGCGGGGACGGCGAGTTCGCAGGAAAGCTCAAGCTGGGCCCGGAAAACGGCCTCGCGGTCGGCGTCGAGGCCGTCCTCCAGCCGGGCGTCGAGGCCGATCTCGCCGATGCCGGCCGGGCGGGAAGCGAGGATTTCGCGGAGGGCTTGCAGCCAGCGTCCGTTGCGGTTGCGGATGAACCACGGATGGAGGCCGAAGGAGCAGACGACGAATCCGGGATGGGCGTCGGCGAGGGCTCGTACGGCGGGCCAGTCGGCTTCGCAGGTGGCGTCGACGTGGAGGAGCCCGACCCCGGCGGCCCGCGCCCGGGCAAGGACTTGCGGCAAATGGGGCGCCAGCCGCGGATCCTGCAGGTGGCTATGGGCGTCGGCCCAAACGGGCGAGGCAAAAGAGGTGGACGGGCTCATGGAAGGCATGGTGGGAACGCCGCCGCCGGGCGTCAATCCGTAAAAATCGAGGCGGAGGGGATGTCCGATATTGTCGAACGCCCCGAAAGAAGATATATATGGTCGAAACGCGGAAAGGAATTGGGCATGAAGCAGAACGGTTGGCGACGGCTGGGGGCTTGGATTTCGGCGTGCCTGCTGCCGGCGATGGTGGCCGTTGGCCAGACCGAGGCGCCGGTTTCTTTCTCGAACGTGCTTCGGCATGCCGTGGCGTGCCCGCCGTTCAAGGGAAATCCGGAGCTCGCCCAATTGTACCACGCCGAGATGGTCCAGATGCTGAAGGCGACCGATGCGATCGAATATCTGGAGGGTCCGCGCGCAACGGGCCGGGAAGCTCCGGAATTCATCTTTCGCGTCAATGGCGAAATCGTGGCGAACGAAGACGGCCAGTTTTTCGTGACGCTGTCGGTCGTGGACGAGGCGCGAAAAGAGCAAATCGCTTCCTACGTGGCGCCGGCTTCCCGGGAGAAGTCGATCCTGTCGGCGTGGAAGAAGACGATCCAGGCGGACGTTACCCGGCGCGCCGCGAAGCTGCCGTTCGAATGCCGGATCCGGCGAAAGCAGGGGCAGGAGTCCGTATCGCTGGATCGCGGCCTGGGCGCGGGCTTGCAGCCGGGCATGCTGCTCTACGCCTCGATGGACGAGGAACCGTTGATTTCTCCGGTCACCGGGGAAAGGATTGGCCGGGATTCCCCGCGCGCCGCCGGGCAGATCCAGGTTTTCCGCGTGATGGAAGGCACGGCCTATGCGCGGCCCGTGCTGGACGTGAAGTTGCCGCGGTTTTCCAAGCTCTACGCGCGGAGCTTCTGACGTTCAATCCTCCGCCGCGACGCGGAGGTGTTCCATGATGAACTGGCGCCGCTCGGGGGTGTTTCGGCCCATGTAGAACCGCAGGATCGCGGGGATTTTGTGCTCTTTTTGGTAGGCCACCTGGACCGGCGTCAGGCGCATGGTGGGGCCGATGAAATTCTTGAACTCGCCCGGCGAGATTTCGCCCAGGCCCTTGAAGCGGGTGGTTTCGGCGCCGCGCAGGCCCGATATCGCCGCGTCGCGTTCCTTCTCGGAATAGCAGTAGCGCGTTTCCTTCTTGTTGCGCACGCGGAAAAGGGGCGTTTCGAGGATGAACAGGTGGCCGGCCAGCACGAGCGGCTCGAAGAAACGCAGGAAGAAGGTCAGCAGCAGGTTGCGGATGTGGAGCCCATCGACGTCGGCGTCGGTGGCCATGATGACCCTCTGGAACCGCAGGCCGTCGAGCGAATCTTCGACGTTCAGCGCGCGCATCAGGTTGTACAGTTCCTCGTTGGTGTACATCACGGCGCGGTCGAGCTCGGCGACGTTGAGCGGCTTGCCGCGCAGGGTGAACACGGCCTGCGTCATCACGTTGCGGCACGACGTGATCGAACCGGCGGCCGACAGCCCTTCGGTGATGAAGATCATGCTGTCGAGCCCGCGCTTGCGGCGGGGATCGAGGTGGTTTTTGCAGTCCTTGAGCTGCGGGATGCGGATGCTGACGGACTTGGAGCGCTCGCGGGCGAGCTTTTTGACCGTCTGCAGCTCCCGGCGCAGATCCTGCGTTTCCTGGATCTTCTGGACGAGGGTTTCGGCGGCGGCGGGATTGCGGTGCAGCAGGTCCACGACCACGTCGCGGATCTGCGCGACGAGGTCGGAGCGGATTTCCGTGTTGCCGAGCTTGTTCTTCGTCTGCGATTCGAAGACGGGATCCTTGAGGCGGATGGCAATGGCCCCGACCATGGATTCGCGCACGTCGTCGCCGTCGAACTTGGCCTTGGCGAATTCGTTGATGCCCTTGAGGAACCCTTCGCGGAAGGCGGACAGGTGCGTGCCGCCGTCGGAGGTGAACTGGCCGTTGACGAACGAGAAAAAGGTCTCGTTGAAGCGCTGGGTATGGGTGAAGGCGATTTCCAGCGTCGGCGAGCGGTGGTGCAGGGGGCCGTAGACGGCCTCTTCGCCGACTTCCTCCAGAATCAGGTCGGTCAGGCCGTTCTCGGAGACGATCTCCGTGCCGTTGTAGACGAGCGCGAGCCCCGCGTGCAGGCAGGCGTAGAGCCGCAGGCGGCGCTGGACCAGGTCGTCCTGGTAGACGGCCGGTCCAAAGATTTCCGGATCGGGTTCGAACTCGATCAGCGTGCCGTTTTCGACGCCCGGGCACTTGCCGGAGAGCTCCTTGACGATTTCGCCGCGGGCGAACCGCGCGCCGGCGAACCGGCCGTCGCGGTGCGACTGCACGAGGAATGCGGAGGAGAGGGCGTTGACGGCCTTGGTGCCAACGCCGTTGAGGCCGACGGAAAACTGGAAGACGTCGTCGTTGTACTTGGCGCCCGTGTTGATGCGCGAGACGCATTCGACCACCTTGCCCAGCGGGATGCCGCGGCCGTAGTCGCGCACGCGGACCTTGGCGCCTTCGATGGCGATATCAACCCGCGTGCCGTAGCCCATGATGAACTCGTCCACCGCGTTGTCGACGACCTCCTTGAGCAGGACGTAGATGCCGTCGTCGTACTGCGTGCCGTCGCCCACGCGGCCGATGTACATCCCCGTGCGCTTGCGGATGTGCTCCAGCGCGGACAGCGTCTGGATCTTGCTCTCGTCGTAGTTGTGGGTGGGCTTCGCCATGGCGGAAAATCAACCCCGGCATGAAACCAAACGGGGGGGCGGAAAGCAATCCGAACCCGAAGCCGGAAACCGTCATCTCCACCGCGAAAAACGCGAATTTCGCGAAAAGGGAAGACGGGAAGCCGAATCCGGATCTGAATGGATTTGTGGAGGGCCCGCCTCTGTGCGGGCCTGGTTCACAGCCCGTCGGGCAGTTTTTGGAGCAGGACCTTGGGGTTCTTTTCCTGGAAGAACTTGAGTTCCCACTCGGCGGAGAAGAGGGCAATGGGGCGGTTGCGGGCGTCGAGCGCGAGGCGGCAGCTGCTGGGGAGCATCTCGGACGTGACGGGCGCGCCGGCGGGGTCGACCCAGCGCAGGATGCCCCAGGGGGCGGGCTCGAGGCGCGTGGTGGCGCCGTATTCGCTCTCGAGGCGGTATTGCAGCACTTCGAACTGCAGCGGGCCGACGGCGCCCAGCAGCGGCGCGCGGGAGCCGGAATCCGGGATGGTGAAGGTTTGCACGGCGCCTTCCTGCAGCAAATGATCGAGCCCCGCCCGGAACCGCTTGAACTGCGCTGGGCTGGAATGGTGCAGGTAGGCGAAGCATTCCGCCGCGAATTGCGGGAGGGGATCGTAGGCGATGGCCGGGTCTTCCGTCAGGGTGTCGCCGATGCCGAATTCGGGATGGCCGACGAGTCCAATGACGTCGCCGGGAAAGGCCTCGTTGACGGTTTCGCGGTCGCGGGCGAACATCTTGCGGGAATTGGACATGCGGATGACCTTGCCGGTGCGGGCGTGGATGGCCTTCATGTCGCGCGCGAACACGCCGGAGCAGACCCGCAGGAACGCGATTTGGTCGCGGTGGTTGGGGTCCATGTTCGACTGGATCTTGAAGATGAATCCGGAGAATTTGGGATGGTCCGGCGGGACGACGAGTTCGCCGGCCTTGCGGGGCCCGGGCGGCGGGGCGTGCTGCAGGAAGAAATCGAGCAGGAGCTGGACGCCGAAGTTGTTGAGGGCGCTGCCGAAGAAAACGGGAGTCATGTCGCCGGCGCGGACGGCCTGCTCGTCGAAGAGCTCGCCAGCGGCGTCGAGCATTTCAAGCTGTTCGACGAGGGCCTTGAAGGCGTCGGGAGCCATCCGGTCGCGGACGGAGGGGTCGGTGACGGCGTGGACGGCTTCGGGGGCGCGGTAGGCGCCGCCGACGGTGCGCTCGAAAAAATGCGCCAGCTTGGCCTGGCGATCATAGACGCCGCGGAAGTCCGCGCCATGGCCGAGCGGCCAGTTGATGGCGCACACCTGCATCTGCAGGGTGCTTTCGATTTCGTCGATCAGCTCGAGCGGATGCCGGGCCGGCCGGTCGAGCTTGTTCATGAAGGTGAAGATGGGAATGCCCCGCAGGCGGCAGATTTCGAAGAGCTTGAGCGTCTGGGCTTCGATGCCCTTGGCGGCGTCGATGACCATGATGACGGCGTCCACGGCCATCAGGACGCGGTAGGTGTCCTCGGAGAAGTCGCGGTGGCCGGGGGTGTCCAGGAGGTTCACGACGAAATCGCGGTATTCGAACTGCAGGACGGTCGAGCTGACGGAGATGCCGCGCTGCTTTTCGAGCTCCATCCAGTCGGAGGTGGTCGCGCGCTGGTTCTTGCGGGCGGTGACGGAGCCCGCGAGCTGCACGGCGCCGCCGTAGAGCAGGAGCTTCTCCGTCAACGTCGTCTTGCCCGCGTCGGGGTGCGAAATGATGGCCAGCGTGCGGCGCCGGGCGGTTTCCTGCGCGGCGTTCATCGGAGATTCGGGATGGGAAAATGGAAATTCATGGGACCCGCGGAGTTTTCCACACTGCGGGAAAATTGCGAGTGAATTTTCCAAAATCGCGAAGGCCGCGATTCCCCGTCGGGAATCTGGCGTCAAGGTTTTTGCGCGGTGGCGAGGAAGACGGAGTAGTCGCGCGATTTGGCGACATGGGCCGCGGTGGCAAGCCGGATGTCGGCAAAACCCACCTCCGCAAGCCATGCCGCAAACCCGTCGCGGCCGAAGCCCAAATGATGGACGCCGTCTTGGCCGGAGTGGAAGGTGCCGTCCTCGGCATCGAGGTCGGCCAGGGCGATCCGGCCTCCGCGGCCGAGCAGGGAAAAGAAAATCCGCAGGAGACCGCGGACGTCGGCGACGTGGTGGAGGGTCATGGCGGAGGCGACGAGATCGAAGGATCCCGGAGGAACGGGGCCGTTCGAAAAATCGGAGGGGAATTGTTCGACGTTGGCCAGTCCGCGCGCAGCGGTTTTTTTCGACAGGACGTCGAGCATGCCCGGGGATGAATCGACGGCGACGAGGCGCCGGACGCGCGGGGCAAGGGCGAGGGAAAGAAGGCCGGTCCCGCAGCCATAGTCGATGGCGGCCATGTCGGGGCGCAACGGGATTTGCCGTTCGATGGCGGCGAACAGATCGTCGGCGAGCTGGACCCGCCGCGGCAGTTCGTCCCACGTCTTGGCGCGCTCGTCGAAAAGATTGCCCGCGTTGGATGGGGGCGGCATCAGGGGCCATTCCAAACCGCGCGGAAGGCGCGGCGGGCCTTGCGCCCGCAGGCGGGTTCGGCGCCTTCGCAGGTCAGATCGGCGAGCCGGGCGGGGACGTCTCGGAAGATCCGGCGAATTTCGGCGGGTCCGGCGCCGCGGGCGAAGGCCAGGCCGGCGGCGAGGGCCGGGGCGGCCTTGGTGGCGAGGCCACACTTGGCGGAGAGGCGATCGTGCTTGGCGCTCAGATAGACCTGAGCCAGCAGGGAGAACACGACTGCAGGCAGAATGGATGGCCCCTGTTCGGCGTAGAGCTGGCGGTAGGGCAGGCCGATGAAGATGCCTTGGTTGCCGGAACCGGTCAGGGTCATGACGGGATGCGTGTAGCCCGACATGCGGCCGGCGACGCGGCGGGCAATCTGGGTTTCCAGCGGAAAACCCTTTTCAGCGGGCACTTGGCGGAGGAGGAAATCGCGGGCGATGGATTCGAGCTGCGGATGGCGGGCGCGGGCCAGCTTGAAGACGTCGCCGAGGGACGGCGGCTTGGGCAGCGGTTTTTCGCGCGGCGTCCGGTCCGCGCCGAAGACGACGAGCTTCTCGATGCGGTCGTGGCGACCTTGCAGGGTGATGCCGGTTCGGAGGCCGGGCAACTGCACGTGGACGAAGAGTCCGCGGCGGCGGACGGGGACGATCTTCAGCCACGCCGGATTCTTCATGAAGCTGCGGGCGCGGCGGAGATCGAAATCGGCGAAGACGTTGAAATCGTCGGCGCGCGAGGCGAGGCCGGCGGCGGCGGCGGCGAGGATGCCCGGCGTTTTCAGGCGCGGCACGACGGCGGTGGACGCGTTGCGGAAGGCGTCCGCGGAAATGCGCAATTCGGCGCGAAAGGGGCGGGGATCCGGTTTCCGGGGCAGCTGGCGGACGAGCGTGCGGAATGCGTAGGCGACGGCGGCGGGTTCGGTGCAGCCGACGACCTGGATGATTTCGCTTTGCAGCAGCCGGACGGCTTCTCGGGGGGTCATGGCGGATTTCCTTTTCGATGGCGGCAGGGGCAATCGCGGGGACAGACGCCGGCGCGGCCGGAACCGGCTTGGACGGGCCCGCCCTCCAGCTTGAGCGACTTGCCGTGGACGAGGGCGTCGGCGATCTTGCGTCGGGCGGATTCGAGAATGCGGGCGAAGGCGGAACGGGAGATGTCCATCTTCGGCGCGGCCTGTTCCTGGTAGAGGCCGTTGAGGTCGGCGAGGCGCACGGCCTCGAGTTCATCGAGCGTCAGGGCGACTTCCTCCAGCTCGACGCGGGGAATGCCCGCCGGCTTGAAAAAGACGACGCGGGGCACGAAGCCGATCTTGCGGGTTTGTACGGGTCTGGGCATGGGGTTGAACATATACCCCAAACAAAAACGCTGTCAATCGCATCCCGGAAACCGGAGTTGACAGCCCTCGTTTCCGGTCATATGCTCATAATGCATTTTGGAGGGTCGGACCAGGGGCGAACGAGGCCGATGCGCCGGAGCAAGAAACGGACAAGAAAACGGGAAAGGAAGAATGCCATGGGAACCAGAGGAATCGCGATCGTCGACATGGACGTCAAGAAGCTGGTGGCCGTCCTGAACAAGGCGTATTCGGACGAGTGGCTGGCCTATTACCAGTACTGGATCGGCGCCAAGGTGGTGAAGGGCCCGATGAAGGAAGCGGTCATCGCCGAGCTGGTCCAGCACGCGGCGGACGAGCTGCGCCACGCGGACATGCTGGCCCTGCGCATCATCCAGCTCGGCGGCACGCCCGTCACCGAGCCCAAGGAGTGGTACAAGCTGAGCAACTGCGGCTACGAAGCGCCCAACGATCCGTTCGTCAAAAAGGTGCTCGCGCAGAACATCCAGGGCGAGCAGTGCGCGATCACGACCTACAAGAAGCTGCTCAACTACACGATGGGCAAGGATCCGGTGACGTACAATATCGTCCTCCAGATCCTGCAGGACGAAGTCGAGCACGAGGAAGACCTGCAGGCCGAGATGGAAGATCTCCAGACCCTGCTCAAGTCCGCCAAGGGCAGGTAAACCGGCCCTGCCCGAGAACTGCGAGTACATGCGCCGATGGAAATCCTGGACCGATTGATTGCCGCGCTCGACTTCGACGCCCCGGTGCGGGACGTGAGGCAAGGCGTCTTCCACACCGCCGTCGTGACCCGGCATTGCGGGCTCGCTTCTTCGCTGCCGCGCGACGCCCTGCGCCAGGCGCCCCCCTTGGTCAAGGAGGCCGGCGCCTTGCTGGACCGATCCGCCGCGGAACTGGTTCGCTTGGCCTATTCGGACAGCCTGCTCGAAGCCGCCATCGGCATGGCCACGCTCAATTCGCTGCTGGACGTCGACGAATCCGCCTGCCGCGAAGTCAACGCCGCCGAGCTGATTCTCGAAAAGGGCCGCGGCCGCAATGTCGCCGTCGTCGGCCATTTCCCGTTCCTGCCGAAAGTGCGCGAAGCCGCCCGGGAATTGTGGGTCATCGAAAAAAATCCGCGCGCGGGCGACGAGGACGCCGACCAGGCCGGCCGGTTCCTGCCGCAGGCCGACGTCGTGGCGCTCACGGGAACGTCCCTGACCAACCACACGCTGCCCGGGCTGCTCGCCTTGTGCCGGACCGAGGCGTTCGTGGTCCTGCTGGGCGATTCGGCGCCGCTGTCGCCGATCCTGTTCGACTACGGGGTGGACGCCGTTTCGGGGACGCGGGTCGCCGACGTCGAAACGGCGCTGCGGTGCGTCGGCCAAGGCGCCAATTTTCGCCAGATCCGCGGCGTGCGGCGGCTGACGATGCTCATGCCGGCTTCGAAGTAGCCGCGGCGGCCCTTCAATAAACTTCAAGCCGGTCGACGTTGGCGGCGGCGATGTCCAGGCCGCGCTTCCGGAATTTTTCCTGCCAGATTTCCGCAGGCGTGAAGCTCAGGGCGACGGTCGTGCTTTTGACCGACATCAGCCGGTCGCCCGGCTTCAGCCGGAACGCCGCGAGCAGGGCGGGTGCCAGCCGGATCGCGCCGGCGTCCACGCGGACGAGGGCGTAGGCTTTGTCCTGGAACCGGCGGACTTCGTCTGGGGTTTCCAGTTGCGCGATGAATTTGCGGAAAACGGTGGCTTCCGCGCGCTTTTTGTTCAGCAGGGCGAAGCCGGGTTCGCCGCGGTGCGTCGTGACGGCCACGGCCCAATCGCCCGCGCGGAAGCGGTAATGCGCGAACGCCCTGGGCGGAATGCGGATTGTGCCGTCAAGCCCAACGACGGAAATGCCAAAGGCTTCTTTGGTCCCCGGTTTGCCTGGATCCAAGCTGGGCATGGACGCTCCGGCGGTATCAATGCTCGTGCCCGCAGCAGCCGACGACGGCGCTCTTGTCCGGCGCGAAGAGCAGAGGGAAGACGATGTCGCTGGTGCAGCACGGCAGCCACACGGCCAGGAACAGGAAGACGGCGATGGCGGCGAGCACCGCCGCGGAAGGCGCATGGCCCAGCGCCATGGCAATGTGGAACAGTGAAGCGCCAGTGCTGATCCAGACGTGCAGCGCATGCGGCACGCGGGTCTTGGAAGTCCAGACGCCCAGCGCGATGCCGAGCAGCGCGAGGGGGTTGACCAACCACCAGTGCTCGATGAAGCCGACGTGCAGGCCGCGGTTGGGCAGGCCCAGCAGCCATTCGCCGACGTAGGGGATCAGGCAGTCGCTCAGCGTGGCGATGCCTACGGAGCCGACATAGCCCACCCACAGGAGGCGCCAGGCGCCTCGACCGCATTGCCGCCGGCAGGTGGCCGTCGTGGCTTGCGCGCTCAGCAGCACGTGCAGCGGATGCAGGATGGCGAACAGGGGGCCGGCGGATTTCATGGGAATCCCCATGCCCAACAGCGCCAGCAGCAGCGCGATGCCGGCCAGCGAGCCCAGCGCGGTGAACGGCGCGTGGGCGCGTAGTTCGCGGAAAATCAGGTTGCCGTTCATTCTTCGTTCTCCAAAGGGTTCCGGGCCGGCTTGACGACGAGGCTGCCGACGGGTTCTCCCACGCGCGCCGCCACGAGCGGGCACTTGACGGTGAACAGGAAATAGATGTTTTTATCCACTTCCGAAAGCGTTTCGTAGTTGCCTTGCCCCTTGGCGATGACCAGGTCCGCTCGGTCGAACCATCCGCAGAATTCTTCCGAGCAATCCTCCAGAATGGTGCCGGGGGCGTTGGACCCGTTGCCGAGGACCGGCACGAGTTCCGGCAGGCCGGCGGTCTCGGCGTCTACGGCCGTCGCGTCATTGAGCACGGGCCGGCCGCGCACGAAGAAGGTGATTTTTTCCGCGGGCAACTGCTCGATCAGCAGCTTGTCGAAAACGATTTCCCCCGCGTTGTCGGCCAGATAGAGGATGGAATGGGCGCGGTCCGCTTCCCGGAACAGGCCTTCCAGATCGCCGCGCAGGGGCTGCGTCCAGATGGTTTCCAGGTGCGCGGGCAGGTCTTCGGCGGCGATCTGGGTCTTGGCGCCCACGTCGAGCAGGTTGCCGCCGATGGCCACGCGGACGGCGGCTTCGCGCGGGTCGGGATGCGCCGCAATGCGCGCGCGCATCGCGGGCAGGAGGCTCAGGGCCATTTCGTTCATGCGGTCCTTGATGGCGCGATAGGGGTCTTCATCGTTGAGCGCCTCGCGGATGGAGCGCTGCAGGCGCTGGGCCATCGCGGGCGGCGTGCCGGACCAGTCGCCCTCCGCCATGTCCCGCAGCAGGCGGCGCAGGAGAACTTCGCGGCGGGCTGGATCATCCACCGCTTCCGCCACGGCGTCGAGTGCCTGGCGCGCGAAACAGGGGATGCATTCGAGCAGGGTGTTCATGGTTGGCATTTCTCGGGGTGGCGCAGGCAGCGCATGCGGCAAAGGGCCTGGTTAACGCGCCGCTGGTAGCCGCGGCGCAGTTCGATGATATGGGCGCGTTCCCAGAACAGAACGTCGTGGGTGGCCACGATGGCCTGTACGCCGCGGGCGACGGCGCGGTCGATGGCCGCCCGCAATTTCAGCACATGGTCGAAATCCTGGCCGGATTCGGGTTCGTCGAACAGCAGGCAAGTGGTGGGTTTCATCCGCAGGGTGGAGAACGCGGCGCGCAGGATTTCGCCGTGGGAGGAAAACAGCGCGCGCAGATGCAATTTCATTTCGGTGGAATTGCGGATGGGCTGGTCGGCGCGCTTGGGGTTCATGGTTTCCGAGTCGAAGAGAACGTAGTCGGTTTCGCCGTCTTCCGTGCGTTGGCAATCGGGACAACCGGCGATGGCGCGCAAAATGGTGCTCTTGCCCGTGCCGTTGGGGCCGATCAGCAGATTTAGGCCGGGCTGGAAACGGAGGGTTCGGTAGCGGCGGACGCGCCAGCGGTGGGTTTCGCATAGGTGGAGGCTTTTCAACATGGGACGGGCTCCGGTTTGCGGCCGCGGATCGCGACGAATGCGCCTGCGCCGAAGCCGGTGCGCACCGGGTCCGGCTCCTGCATTTGGTCGGGATGCGCGAACAGGGTTTGACGATATTCCAGATCGACGAAGCCGGCGGCGGCCAGCAGTTTTGCCACTTCCGCCGCGTCGAAGAAGCGGGCCGTTTTGTAGAAGACGCTGTTTTCCTTGTTCCGCTCGTACTCCAGGCCCAGCGGGCTGGCGCGGTCCACGAAGCCGACGACGAGGCCGCCGCCGGGCCGCAGGACGCGGAAGGTTTCCCGGAGACTTTGCGCGGGATCGGCCACGAAGCAGATGGTGGTGACCATCAGCGCTGCGTCGAAGCGGCCGTCGGGGAACGGCAGGCGTTCGGCGACGCCGGCCACCAGATCGAGGCCGCGTTCGCCGGCCCGTTGCCGCATCGCGGCGGCGGGTTCGACGCCGGTGCGGATGTCCAGTGGCGCGGCGAAATGGCCGGCGCCGACGCCGATTTCGAGCGCATCGGCGCCCGCGGGCCAAAGCTCGCGCACCGCGGCGAGTTCGGAAGCGTAGGCCGCTGGATGGCGCTCGAACCACGCTTCGTAGCGCGCGACGTCGGCTTCGAACGGACCGGCGGCAGCGGCGGCATCCAGGAACCGGCGGGCGGCATCGAGAATGCCGGAAATGCCCGGGGCGTCCGGCAGATGGGAGGCGAGGGCGTCCGGCACGCCGGCGCGCCGGGCGCGCGCGCGGGCGGGGGCGAAGGACAAATCGTAGGCCCAGGAAACAAGCAGCAGCAGGAAATCGGCCCGGGAATGGACGCGGGCGAGATCGCCGCGGCGGCGGGTCGAGATTTCGTCCAGCAGCTGGGCATCGACCGGGCCGTCGAGATCGATCTGCGGCCACATGTCGGCCAGTTCCCGGAAGCCGTTGTGTTCGAGGCCCTCGATCACCACGCGGAAGATGTCGAGCTTGTCGGCGTCGCGGATGAGTTCGAGCAGGCGCCGGCGGTCGGCGGGCAGGTCCGCCGGGATGGTTTTGGCGCTGTGGTGGCGGATGCCGTCGAGGAGGCCGGCGCGGGCTTCTTCGTCCAAATCGGCCAGCAGACCGGAATCGCGGACGACGTCGGCTCCGCGCTGCCCGTGGTCGCAGGACGTGGCGTCGTGGAAGTGGCCGAATTCGGCGTATTGGACGAAGCGGCCGACGTCGTGCAGCCAGCCGAGGGCTTCGGCCAGATCGACGTCTGCGGGACTCCAGCCCAGGTCCCGGGCGACGTCGCGGGCGTTTTCCGCCACGCGCCGGGTATGGTCGAGTTTGAGGGCGATGGGCGCGGGGAGGGCCCCCGCGGCGTCGCGGAACCGTTCCGCGAAGGCCTCGAACCATTTCCGGACCTGGTCCAGTTGGGCGCCGTTCATGGAGGGGGCCGAGATCACACTCAGGTTTCGCAGGCGCCGGAACCGCAGGGGGAGCCGCGGCCGCAACAGGTCTGGCCCGTGGATTCGAACGCGCACGAACCGGACGCGCAGGAGCCGGAGGATTTGCCGCCCTTGAGGATGAAGCCGGCGCCGGTGCCGATGAGCCGGCGCACCTTTTTCCCGCACTGCGGGCATTTCTTCACCGGCGGGGCGGACATCGGCTGCATCCGCTCGAAGCGGTGGCCGCAACGTTCGCATTCGTATTCGTAGGTGGGCATCGGGAGGTCATCCTTTGTGCATCTTGGAAATGGCGAGTTCGGCGGCGTTGACGATCGGATAGGCCACGGGCGAAGCCGTCAGCAACGGGTGGGTGCCGAGCTGGAAGGTCGCCATCTGGTCGGCCGTCATCTGGCTTTGGATGCAGGCGGAGAGCATGTTGATGATTTCGCCGGCGGCGACGTCGCCCGCGACCTGGCCGCCGAGGATCACGCCGGAATGGCGCTCGAAAACCAGCTTGACCATCGTGGAGGCGGCGCCGGGCATTCCGCCGGGATGGCGGTTGGGACCCTCGACGGTGGTGCTGACGGTCTGGTAGCCCTGGGCATGGGCCATCGTGTCGGTCAGGCCGGCGGTGCCCATGGCCAGGTCGCCCACCGCGGTGGACCACACGCCGACGGTGCCGATGTTGTCGCGCCGGATGCCGTAGAGGTTGGCGCCCGCGATCCGCGCCTCGGACGTGGCGATGGACGCGAGGCGGAGATAGGAGAGGATGCCGCCAAAAAAGGAAATCTTCTTGGCGCAATCGCCGCAAGCGAAGACGTCGGGGGAAAAGGTGCGCATGGCTTGGTCCACCTTGATGGCGCCGGTGTGGCGGCCGACCTCGATGCCGGCGGCCTTGGCGAGTTCCGCGTTCGGCACGACGCCCACGGCCAAGATGACGAAGTCGGCCGGCAGGATTTCGCCGCCCGCCAGCACGGCGCGTTCGACGCGTCCGGCGCCTTCCAGCCGCTCCACCTTGGTGCCGGTGCGGATCGTTACGCCCCGGGCGCGCACGTGCGCTTCCATGCGGACGCAGAATTCCTCGTCGTAGGCCAGATTGAGGCAGTGCTCGGCCACTTCGACGATGGTGACCCGCTTGCCGCCCAGCTTGTTGATTTCGTCGGCCAACTCGATGCCGATGAAACCGCCGCCGATGATGACGACGTCGCGGGCGGAGGCGAGGCGCTCTTGCATCTGGCGCAGATAGCCGACGTCCTTCCGGACGGAAAAGACGCCGTCGAGATCGGCGCCCGGAATGCGCGGGTTGGACGGCGAGGAACCCGTGGCCAGCACGAGGCGGTCGTAGGCGACGGGCCCGGCCGCGGTTTCCACCGTCTTGGCCGCGACGTCGATGCGGGTGGCTTCCGCCACCAGCAGCTCGATTCCGTTTTTCTCCAGCAGGGCGTCGGGCATCAGGTTTTTCAGGGGATCGCCGACGGTGCCGAAGACGTACGGAATGCCGCACGGAATCGGCACCTGCTGCTCGCGCCGGACGAGGAGGATGCTTTTCGCGGGATAATGCCGCCGGGCCGTGACGGCCGCGGTCAGCCCCGCGGCGCTTCCGCCGATGATGACGACGTCGGATTTCTTCATTGATTGCTCCGTTGGGGTGTGGGGCGGGCGGATTGCCGCGCGCGGTTCAAAACGTCAGGACGCGGTCGCTGGCGGCGACCCACTCGGCGAGCTCGCCCATCGTGGCCTTGTTCGCGCCGGCGTAGTAGGGCTCGTTCCTGTGGATGCCGCAGCGGGCCATGCAGGTGCCGCAAACCTTGACGGCCACGCCGCCGGCGATGAGGTCTTTCAGCATCGCCACGAGATCCTGGTCGTAGCCGGCAAGCGGCTTGCAGCTTTCGCGCGCCATGTCCACCGAGTCGTTCATCAGGAAAAGGCGGACGGCATGGCCGGATTTCGCGAGCGTGCCGGCCAGGCGCAGGCCGTTCCAGGTCACGTCGGTGCCATCGTAGGGCGGGCGGTTGAAGACGATCAGGATGGTCATGGCTGGCCTTTTCTTGTTTTGGTGTTTTTCATCTGGACGAGGGCCTGGTCGACGTCGGCGAGCAGGTCGCCGATGGGTTCCACGCCGATGGAGAGGCGCACGCTGTTGGGCCGGACGCCGAAAGCAGTGCGGCGCTCGGGGGGCATGTAGAGCATGGTGGTCAAAAACGGGATACAGATTAGCGATTCCGTTGAGCCGAGGCTCACCGCGTGGCGGATGGTCTTCAAGGCCGAGATGAAACGCTTGGCGTCTTCCTGCGTGCGTCCGACGTCGAACGCCATCATCCCGCCGAATCCGTTGCGCATCTGGCGGGCGGCGATCCGGTAGCCTTCGTCGGTCTTCAGCCCGGGATAGCGCAGGTTCGAGATGCCCGGGCATTGGGCGAGATGTTTCGCGACGGCCATGGCGTTTCCAGCCATCCGCTCGGCGCGCAGCGGGAAGGTTTTGAGGCCGCGTTCGAGCAGCGAAGCCGAGTAGGCGTCCAAGGTGGAGCCGATCGCCTGCCGGGTGAACCACAGCTTGTCGTAGTCTTCCTTGGAGCCGGCGATGGCGCCGGCCATCAGATCATTGTGCCCGCCGAGCGCCTTGGTGGCGCTGTGCACCACGAGATGCGCGCCAAGTTCGAGGGGATGCTGGTGGTAGGGGGTCGCGAACGTGTTGTCCGCCACCACCAGCGCCCCGATTCGGTCCGCCATCTTGCGCACGGCGGCGACGTCCATGACCTTGCACAGCGGATTGCTGGGTGTTTCCAGAAAGATCATCTGCGTGTTGGGCTTGATATGCTTGGGCAGCGCGCGCCAGTCGGCGGCGTCCACCCAGGTCACTTCCACGCCGAGGCGTTCGAGGATGAGCGACACCTTGTAATGCGCGCCGTAGACGTCGTGGAACAGCAGCAGGTGCCCGCCGGCGCGCAGGTAGGTCAGATAGACCATCGTGCAGGCGGCCATTCCCGAGGTGCAGACCACGCAGTCTTCCGCGCCTTCGAGGCCGGCAATTTGTGCTTCCACGGCCCGCACGGTGGGATTGTCGTCGCGGTGGTAGGTGTAGCCGTCGACTTCGCCGTCCGTGATCTGGCGCAGCACCTCGAAGTTGAGATACTCGTAGTTGACGGCATGCACGATGGGCGTGACCATCGGGCGGTTGCCGTAGGGCGTCAACGGCGCGGCCGGATGGAGGGTTTTGGAATGTCGCTGCGTGGGCTTGGGGCTGCTCATCGTGTTGGCTTCTCCGTTTCGGTTGCGGCCGGGTGTCCGGCGCGGGAAGCTTCATAATAGATTTCGCCCCCGCGCGGCAAGGCTTGGATGCGGTTCTCGCGCAGCAAAAGACCCGTGTATTTGGCGACTTCGTTGAGATGCATGCCGAAAACGTCCGCGATCTGTTGGGCTGTGCACGGCCGGCGCCGCAGCAGGTCGAGGATGCCGGTCTCGTTCACGGCGACGGCCGAGCCGGGCCGGACGGAGAAATCGGCAATAACTTCGGCGCGCGGGCGGAACCGCGCCGCAAGCGCTTCCAGGGTTTCCCGGTCCACGGGCCGGACGGAGGATTCCGCCGGCGGGCGCACGGCGGTATTGAGCTGGATCTTGTCGGGAGCGATCGATTCCGCGAGCGCCGCGATGCGGTCGACGTTCTCCGGCGCGTCGTTGAGGCTGGCCACGAGAAAGACCTCCAGCCAGATTGATCCGGAAAAGCCGCGACGAAATTCCCGTAGGCCGGCCACGGACCGTTCGAAATCCAGGTCGGGGTGGGGTCGGTTGATTTGCCGGAACGAAGCGTCGTCCCACGCGCTGAGCGAAATCTTCGCCATGTCCGCGTGGCCGGCGGCTTCGCGGACTTCGGGCAGGTAGAGCAAGCTGCCGTTGGTGAGCAGCACGGCCGGGCACGGCAGTTCCTGCTTCGCAAATTGAAGCACCTCTCCGAAGCGCGCATGCAGGGTGGGTTCGCCGGAGCCCGACAGCGTGACGACGTCCGCCTGTCCGCCTTCGTCGCGCCAGCGGAGCAATTCCGCTTGTACCGCTTCCGCGGGCACGTATTCGCGGCGTTCCAAGGTCTGGCTCGGCGTTGGCCCGAGCTGGCAGAAAATGCAATCGAAACTGCAGGTCTTTAGCGGCGTGAGGTCGACGCCGAGCGATCGTCCGAAGCGGCGCGACGGAACGGGACCGAAAACATACCGATAGGCGGGCATGGCATTCAGAAAGGAAAGGAGCCGGGCGGGTGAAGAATCCGCCCGGTTCCGCTAGCCGTTGGTGGCGGCTAGGATTTTTCGGGCTTGTTTTCCAGCTCATGGATGCGGCTTTGGATCAATTCCATGTCCGTCTTGAGTTGCTGGGATTGCTGTTTCAGCACCGCGAGTTCCTGGTCGCCTGTCGGGGCGACGGCACTGGCCATCGGTGCGAGCCATCCGCGGCCCAAGCCCCGGCCGAACCCGCGACCCCCGCCGCCGCCTCGGCCAAAGCCCATTCCGCCACCTCGACCTCCGCCGAAGTTCGCATAGCCCGGCGCAGCGGAACCTGCGCAATACCCTGCGGCGCGGCCTGTCATCGGCCCCGCGCCCATCGGCCCTGTTCTGTCTCCTCTTGGCATTTTCCTTCTCCTGTTCTTGATTCCGGCGTCGCTTGGCGCCGTCGTTTTCATAATGAACATATGACCATAATCGGCTTGCGTCAAGCCATTTTGAAATATCATTGTTTGCAAACAATGATATACTTTTTCCGGCACGCCGCCGCCGCTGGGCTGTCCGACTCAGTGGTCGCAGGCGTTGTCGCCGGTGACCAGTTCGCCCGACAGATAGGCGCCCACCAGGGTTTCGGGCGTGGCGGGCTGGCAGCCGACGACGACCTCGATGCCGTTGTGCTTGAACAGATCCTGCGCGCGGGTGCCCATGCCGCCGGCGAGGATGACGGTGGCGCCTTGATCGTGCAGCCATTTGGGCAGTACGCCGGGTTCGTGCGGCGGAGGCTCGGCCAGCGTGGTGGCGCCGATTTTCTTCGTTTGGTCGTTCACTTCGACGAGCGCGAAGTGGGAGCAGTGGCCGAAATGCAGGCTAAGCCGGCCTTCGACGATCGGAATGGCGATTTTCATATGGGATCTCCTTTGGTTTTTTCTACAGGGCTTGAATGGATGCGGCGATGCGGTCGAAGGTCTGGACGGATTCGGGGGAAGCCTGGTTGCAGATGAACGGGACGCCGTCGTCGCTGGCCACGCCGATGCGCGGATCGAGCGGAACGCGGCCGAAGAACGGCACGTTCATTTCGGTGGCCATCCGTTCGCCGCCGCCCGACTTGAAGATGTGGGTGATTTCGCCGCACTTGGGGCAGACGAACCCGCTCATGTTCTCCACCACGCCCAGCACGCGGATGTCCAGTTTCTGGCAGAAGCGGATGGAGCGGCGGACGTCCGTCGTGGAGACCTGCTGCGGCGTGGTGACGATCACCGCGCCGTCCACCGGGGCGGCCAGTTGGCAGACGGAGAGCGGTTCGTCGCCGGTGCCGGGCGGCAAATCCACGACGAGGGTGTCCAAGTCGCCCCAGGCCACGTCCTGCAGGAATTGGCGGATGACCGTCATTTTCATCGGCCCGCGCCAGATGACCGCGTCGTCGGCATTGGGCAGCAAGAAGCCGATGGACATGACCTTGAGACCCGAATATTCGAGCGGCAGCAGCGCTTCGCCGTTGCCGACCACCCGGGCGTGGTCCAGATGAAGCATGCCGGGAATGCTGGGACCGTGGATGTCCACATCGAGCAGGCCGACGCGCTGGCCCGCCAGCATCAGGTGCACGGCCAGGTTGGTCGCGACCGTGCTTTTGCCGACGCCGCCCTTGCCGGACATCACCATGATCCTGCGGCGGATCTTGCCCAGGCGATGCCGGAGCTTCTGGTCTTCCGGGACGGTTTCTTCGCGCGGCGGGGGTTCGGGAATGCCCCCGCAGGACGTGCGGGAACTGCACGAGGAGCAGGAGCTTTTGTCGCATTCGGGCTTGGGATGTTGTTCCATGGATTTTCCTTGTCGTTCAGAAATCGAAGACGGCGCCGGCGCCGCCGGGGCGGCACGCCTCGGGGAAAGCGGTCCAGAGCACGGCGGAGGCCCGGGGACCGGTGCAATGCATCGGCACCAGCAGGCGGGGGCGGAATTCGTGCAACCGCTCGATCACCCACTGCATGCGCGCCGGAGTGGCGCGGCCCAGATGCATCCCGCCGAGCACGGCGAAGAGGGGGCGGCCGTTCGTCAGCGCCCGCACGCGTTCCAGGATGTGGATGACGCCCGCATGGGCGCAGCCGAGCAGCACGACGACGCCCTCCGGCGTGTCGAAGTACATCGACTGGTCGTCCAGCAGGGGGTCGACGGCGCGGCCTTCGGGATCGAGATGGAAGACTTCGGCGAGGGCTTCTTCGGGATGCGGGCGGGGCACTTCGCCGGTGCGGAACAGGCCGGGAACGACTTCGCCCGGCTCGCGGGATTGGACGAGGCGGACGTTCGTCCCGGCCAGCGCCGCGCGGGCGGCGGGCGGCATGCCGATGGACCGGGTCTGGTTGTATTTCGGCTGCAAGGCATCGGGATGCAGGTGGACCGCGACCGGGGCGCGGGCGGCAGAAAGCACGGCGGGCAGGCCGCCGACGTGGTCGTAGTGCCCGTGGCTCAGGACGACGGTGTCCACCGCGCCTAGATCGATGCCCAGTGCCTGCGCGTTGTCGGCCAGCACGAGGCCCTGGCCGGTATCGAAGAGGATCCTCCGGTCGCCGGCTTCAATATGGAAACAAAGCCCATGCTCGCCGCGAGCGGAGCGGGCGAAAACGGTGTCGTCGGCCAGGACGGTGATGCGGAAGCGGTTCATGGCGCCGCCTTCACGAAATCCATCCACTGCGTCCAAACGGCGCGGATATCGTCGGCGAGGGGATTTGCGCCCGCTTCGACGACGGCGAGGCCTTGTCGCTGGGCGGCGGTGGCGGCCTTGTCGTAGCGCACGCGCCCGACGGGCGTCGCGCCGGCGGCGCGCGCCGCGGTTTCGATGCCGTCGGCTTGTTCCGGGTTGAGGTCCCATTTGTTGATGCAGACCGCCGTTTGGATCTTGAAGTGGTTTGCCAGTTCCAGCACGCGGGCCAGGTCGTGCGCGCCGGAGACGGTCGGCTCCGTCACGATCAGGACACCGCTGGCGTTGGTCAGCGCGGCGATGACGGGGCACCCGGTGCCGGGAGGGCCGTCCACGATCACGAGCTCGCGGTGTTCCCGTTCGGCGAGCGCGCGCGCTTGTTCGCGCACGAGACTGACCAGCTTGCCGGAATTTTCCGCGCCGGGATGCAGGCGGGCATGGACCATCGGGCCGAAGCGGGTGGTGGAGACGAACCACTCGCCGCAGACCTGTTCGGGGAAATCGATGGCGCGGACGGGGCAGTTCCAGACGCAGACGCCGCAGCCTTCGCAGGAACCGGGATCCACCGCGAACACGCGGCCGCCGTTGCCGGGCCGGGCCGAGGGGGCGATGGCGTCGAAACGGCACAGGGCCGCGCAGCGGCCGCAGCCGACGCAGTCGTCGGTCCGGATGCGCGCGGCGTGGCCGCTGCGGAAATCCTCGTGCCGCCGGACGTCGGGGGCGAGGAGCAGGTGCAGGTCGGCGGCATCCACGTCGCAGTCGGCGAACGCGGCATTGGAGGCCAGCGCGGCGAACGACGCCGTCAGGCTGGTCTTGCCGGTGCCGCCCTTGCCGCTGATGACGACCAATTCCTTCATAGCAGCTCCTCGATGCGGGCCCAGAGCCGCTCGAAATGGCCGCGCCATTCCGGCAGGCGGTCGAAGAGCAGTTCGCCGCGCGCGTAGGTTTCGGCCACGCGCCGGTCGTCCGGCAGTTCGGCGAGGACGGGGAAGTTCTCGGCTTGGCAATAATCCTGCACGCGGCGGTCCTCGTCGGCCCGGTTGACGACGACGCCCAGCGGCCGGCCCATGGGGCGGAGGGTGTCCACGGCCAGGCGCAGATCGTGCAGGCCGAACGGAGTGGGTTCGGTCACCAGCACGACGAAATCCGCGCCGCGCACGGTGGCCACGACGGGACAGGACGTGCCCGGCGGCGAGTCGTACAGCGCCACCGCGTCGGGATTCCGGAGCGCCTTGACCGCCCGGATGAGCGGTGGCGCCATTGGTTCGCCGACGTTCAGCCGGCCCTGCGCGAAGGCGAGGTCGTCCGTCCGTCCGCTCTCCGCCACGCCGATGGCCCGCGGCGTTTCGCGGATGGCGCCGACGGGGCAAACGAGGGCGCAGGCGCCGCAGCCGTGGCACAATTCGGGGAAAACCAGCGGCTTTTTCAGCATCGCGATGGCATTGAACTCGCAGACCTCGGCGCACTTTCCGCAAGAGGTGCACTTCGCGGCATCGACAACCGGCACCGGGATGCCGACGGATTCGGACGTGTGGATCGCCGGTTTCAGGAACAGGTGGCCGTTGGGTTCCTCGACGTCGCAATCCAGATATTGCGCGGCCCGGCCCTGCGCCGCCAGCAGGGCGGCAAGGTGCACGGCCACGGTGGTTTTGCCGGTGCCGCCCTTGCCGCTGGCGATCGCGATGGTTGAAAACCGGTTCATTTCGGTCGATAATCGCTTGTTGTAATCAAAAAGCGGAGTTCAGTTACTGCAATACGTGAATTCACTTATTGTAATTAGTGAACTAATTGATTCAGACCCAATGGCCTTCGCCGTTGGGCTTGTCGAGGACGGGCAGTTCGTTGTCCTTGAAGCGGCGCAGGGCTTCGGTGCCGGGGCAGACGGCCTCGACGAGGGCGATCTTGATGCCGGCGGTCTGGAGGGCGCGGTAGGCTTTGGGGCCGACGCTGCCGGTGACGACGGTTTCGGCGCCGAGCCTGGCGACGGTTTCGGCGGATTGGATGCCGGCGCCTTGGGCGGCATGCAGGTTCTGGGCGTTGTCGTGGGCGACGGCCTTGCCGGTCTCGGTGTCGGCCAGGATGAAGTACTTGGCGCGGCCAAAATGCATGTCGATGGGATCGGCCAGGGTTTGGCCGGAAGAGGTGATGACGATTTTCATGGTTGTTCCTTTCGGGGTGAGTATTCGACATAGCGTCCATGGCCATGCCCCTTGCCATGGCATCCGCAGCCGCGGCGATGGCAGGCGCCGGGTGCCGTCGCGGGTGCCGGAGGCTGGGCCCCGGGTTCGGTCTGGATTTGCAGGGCCTTGCCGTGGACCAGGGCGTCGGCTACCTTGCGACGGGCGGATTCGACGATGCGCGCGAAGGTCGCGCGCGAAATCTTCATCTGGTCGGCGGCGGCTTCCTGGTACTGGGCATTGAGATCGGCGAGGCGCAGGGCTTCGACTTCGTCGAGGCTGAGCACGACGACTTCCAACTCGCCGGCCGGGACGCCGGCAGGCTTGAACAGCGAGACGCCCGGCTGCCAGCCGACAAAACGCTTGCAGAAGGGGCGCGGCATGTCAGCGTCCCCGTCCCCCGTCGGCGCCGCCGCGTCTGCGGCTGGCGCCTCCGCCGGAAACCAGGCCGCGACCGCGGCCGATCCCCGGCTGCGCGGGATTGGCGGGGCGGGGGGCCTTGGCTTTTCCGGCCCCGCAGGGCCCCATTCCTCGTCCGGTTCCCGCGCCTTGTCCGTTTGGTCCTGTTCCATTCTGCTTTGGCATATTCGTTCTCCTATTCGGTTTCCGGGCGGGTGTCCCTTCTCTACGCATGTAAAAACGACAGCATGGACTTCACGTCGCGGGCGACTTCCCGGATGATGGCGCGGGTGGCGGGGGGCGTGAATTTCATCATCAAATCCCCGTTCATGATCGCCACGTAGGTCTTCCCGTCGTTTTTCTCGTACACCGACACGTTCCGGGGGGAGAAGACGGACATGCGCCGGCGGCTTTCATCGGAGAACATTTGCGAGGCGAAGGGGCCGTGGCAGAACTGGAGGATGGTCATCCGCCCGATGGGCGCGCCGCCGTTTTCCACGATTTCCCGGCCTTGATCGACGACGTTGAAGACGTGCCAGCCGGGTTTATCGGCGATATTGGCCTTCAGCCGATCGATGGTTTCGGCGTAGCCCATCGGACTAGGGATCTCGCGAATCATCAGTTGGATGAAGTGGTTTTGCATGTAGCGAAAAAGCCAGAGCGCGGCGATGGCCACCGCGGCCAAGGCCAGCAAGCTTCCGGCGACGAAGGGGACTGCGTTCATTTGCGTTCTCCCGGATGGGGGTTGGTTAGATATGAACATATGACCATTACGGGGAAAGCGCAACTACTATTATTTGGCCAATCGAGGGAGGGCGGCTTGGGTTTCTTGCCGGCGGAGGATCGATCGGGTCCATGGACCATGGAGAACGCTTCGTCCGATAAGCCCGAGAGAATCGGCTGGATGGGCGGCATCTGGCACAGACAAAAAGAAAGCTGTCCGGCGGGAGCCGGACAGCCGCGCCGGGGAGGCAACCCCGGCCTTCTGCAAACGGAAGCCTACTTTGCCGCTTCGAGGGCGGCGATCAGGACGGGGGCCTGCTGGACGCCGACGAACTGCTTCACGGGCTGGCCGTCCTTGAAAA
This sequence comes from Kiritimatiellia bacterium, assembly GCA_050176815.1. GTDB lineage: Bacteria > Verrucomicrobiota > Kiritimatiellia > CAIQIC01 > Lenti-01 > Lenti-01. The sequence continues at coordinate 31,049 of JBFXHR010000002.1, read as the reverse complement.
CGATCAGCGTGGGGATGCTTTGGACGCCGAATTTGGCGGCGACGGAGCCGGCGTCGTCGACGTTGACCTTGGCGATTTTGGCGCCTTCGACCTTGCCGACGACCTGTTCGAGGATTGGGCCTTGCATGCGGCACGGGCCGCACCAGGGAGCCCAAAAGTCCACCAGGACGGTTCCGGACTGGGTTTCGGCGGCGAAGTTATTGTCGTTGAGTTCGAGGATTCCTGCGCTCATGGATGGGTTCCTTTCGGTTGTGGGTTTTCCAAAGAGATATACGACGATGGCGACGAGTACAAGGCCGCCGGCGATTTTTTCGAACCGCCTCATCGCGGGGCGGAGCAAACGGGCCCGTCCTTGAGGCCGAGCTTGCGGAAGAGGGTGGAAGGCGGACAAAAGCCGGTGAAGGCGGATTGGATCAAATTGAGGCCGATGAAAGCGGTGAAGAGCAGCCACCACGGGCTGTGGAAATGGACGAGGGCGACGGAAGCCAGGATCATGGCTCCGGCCAAGGCGCGGACGGCGTTTTCAACGGTCATTGGCGGGTTCTTTCGAAAAAGGCTCCCCGCGGGCGAACCTGCGGGGAGCCGGTTCAGGGACTTACTTCTTCAGGATGGTGCCCAGGACTTTTTCCTTGGGCAGCTTGCGGGAGCAGAAGAACCAGTCCTGGCAGACCACGTCTTCCTTGCCTTCCATCCGGTTCTTGGCCTGGCCGCAGGAGCCGGCGGCGCCGAGGATGACGTCGTCGCCCGGCCGCCAGTCGGCGGGGGTGGCCACGCCAAAGGCATCGCCGGTCTGCAGCGCGATCAAGGTGCGATAGAGCTCGTCGAAGTTGCGGCCGACGCTGAGGGGGTAGTACATCAGCGCGCGGACGATGCCCTTCGGGTCGATGAAGAACACGGCGCGGACAGCCTTGGTGCTGGACTCGCCGGGCTGGATCATGCCGTAGGCCTTGGCAACGTCCATCGTGATGTCTTCAATCAGCGGGAAGTTGACTTCGACGCCGGTATGGCCGTTGTAGCTGATCTTTTCCTTGATGGTGCGCAGCCAGGCGATGTGGCTGTAGATGCCGTCGACCGAGAGGCCGACGAGCTTGCAGTTGGCTTCGGCGAACTGTTTTTCCATGGAGGCGAAGGTGATGAATTCCGTGGTGCACACCGGCGTGAAGTCGGCCGGATGGCTAAACAGAATCACCCAGCTGCCTTCGTATTGCTTCGGGAAATCGATGTCGCCTTGGGTGGTGACGGCCTTGAAGGCCGGGGCTTTGGAGCCGATGACCGGCAGGGAGACGGGAGCTGCGTTTTGATCCATGTTGGTTTCCTTTTTTTGGGGGGTGACGGGCTTGTTCCCAATTATTGTATAAGCATACACAATTATTTTCCGGTTGCAAGCAAAAACCCTATAATACCGCCGAAGATTGCGGAGATCCAAGGATTGGAGGTGATCGGGCAGGTGCCGGTCTTGCAGCCGACGAAACGGTAGACGAGGAAACCGACGGTGGCGCCGGCGACGGCGCCGAGGATGGATTTGTAGATGGGGGGCATGGGGTGGGGCCTTTCGGGAGAGGGATTCAATATCCAATCATCAATATCCAATTTTCAAATGAAGCAATTCTGAATCCTGAATTCTGAATTCTTTCCCTAAAACTCCGCTTCGACGGGCAGGGCGAAGACGCGGAGGCCTTCGCCTTCGAAGAGGCCGGCCTGATAGTCCTTGAGGGCGGAGACGAGTTCGTCTTTCTTGCCGGTGGAGACGACGGTGAAGATGAGGGCGGACTTGCCTGGGAAGGAATGGGTGCCGAGATGCTTGCCGGTTTTGCCGGCGCCGAGGACGCCGGGGATCTCGCTGTAGGAGTGGACGTCGTGCTTGGCGATCAGCGCGCGGACTTCTTCCTGGCGGACTTCGGGACAGATGATCATCAGCATTTTCATGGTCAACCCTCCGGGTTGGGTTTGTTTTTGTAGAGGAGGCCGTAGGCGACGGGCACGACGACCAGGGTGAAGGCGGTGGAGATGAAGAGGCCGAAGATGATCGACCAGGCCAGGCCGCTGAAGATGGGATCGAAGGTGATCGGCCACGCACCGAGCAGGGTGGTGCCGGCGGTCAGGAAGATCGGGCGCAGGCGCACGGCGCCGGCCTCGATGATGGCGTCGGCGAGCGGCTTGCCGCGGGCGGCCTCGCTGCGGATGAAGTCGATCAGGATGATGGCGTTGCGCTGGACGATGCCGCCGAGCGCGATCATCCCGATCATGGCGGTGGCGGTGAAGAAGACCGGATCGGCGTAGCCGCCGACCGTCTTGCCCATCAGGACGTTGAGCAGCCAGAAGCCGGGCATGATGCCGATCATCGTTAGCGGAATGGACAGCATGATGACGATGGGGAGCAGGTAGGAGCCGGTTTCGTACACGAGCAGGACGTAGATCGCCAGCAGCGCGGCGGAGAAGGCGATGCCGAGATCGCGGAACACGTCGACGGTGATTTTCCATTCCCCTTCGCCGGTCCAGACGGCGCGGATGCCGGCGGGGAGCGGCTCTGCCTTCAGGTCGGCCTGGAGATCGAGCACGGCGTAGGCGGGGCCGCGGCCGGCCATTTCGGCGGTGACGAACACGACGCGTTCCATGTTCTTGTGCATGAGGGTCGGGTCCACGGCGTCTTCCTCGAACGCGCCGAGCTCGCCGAGCGGCACGCTGTGGCCCATCCGGCCCTTGACCATCAGGGTCTTGAGGCGCTCGGGATCGGAGCGCTTTTCGCGCGGCAGGCGCAGGACGATGGGCAGTTCGTTCTGCTCGCGCGGGGCATGGACGACGCCGGCGGGCATGCCCGCGAGGGCGAGGCGCAGCGTGCCGACGACGTCTTCGGTGGAGATGCCGTTGAGGCCGGCCTTTTCGCGGTCCACGCGGAAGAACAGCTTCTGCTGGTTGTCCTCGGCGGAGACGTCGGCCTCGACGACGCCCTCTTCGGCGGCGACGCGTTCGCGCAGGGCGCGGGCGGCGGCGATCAGCTCGGAATAGGGCTGGTCGGGGCGGCCGTAGACTTCGGCGACGACGGTGGCCATGACGGGCGGGCCGGGCGGGACTTCCACGATCCGCAGCAGCGCGCCGGTCTTGGCACCGATGGCCGCGACGTCGTCGCGGATCCGCAGGGCGATGGCGTGGCTGCTCATGTCGCGCCGCTGGCGGGGCAGGAGATTGACGCGGACGTCGGCCAGGTGCGGGGCCTGGCGCAGATAGTACTTGCGCACGAGCCCGTTGAAGTCCATCGGCGAGCCCTCGCCGACGGTGGAAACGAAGTTGACGACTTCGGGGACGGTCTGGAGGTAGTCCTCGATCTCGCGCACGGCGGCATCGGTGGCTTCGAGAGTGGCGCCTTCGGGCATATCCACGACGATCTGCAGCTCGTTCTTGTTGTCGAACGGCAGCATCTTGAGCGGGACGCGTCCGGAGAGGGCCAAGAAGACGGAGAATCCGAACAGGCCGCCGACGACCAGCAGGAGGACCGCGCTGCGGCCGCCGGAGGCGACGAACGGGGCCATGATGCGGCGATAGAGGCGGTAGGTGCCGGTGGCCGCGACGTCGTAGGCGGCGGCTTCCGCCGGGGTTTCCTTGAGGAGCTTGCTGGCGACCCAGGGCGTGATGGCGAGGGCGACGAGCAGCGAGCTGAGCATGGTGAGCGGCACGTTGAGGGCCATGGGGGCCATGTAGGGGCCCATCATGCCGGTGATGAAGAACATCGGGATGAACGACACGATGATGGAGAGCGTCGCCAGCAGGATCGGCGGCATGACCTCCTCCATCGCGAGCGCGACGGCCTGCAGGCGCGGGTACTTCTTCATCGAGAGGAAGCGCGAGATGTTCTCCACGCCGACGATCGGATTGTCCACCAATAGCCCCAGCGCCAGGATCAGCGCGAAGAGCGTCACGCGGTTGATCGTGTAGCCGAAGAGGTAGTTGAACAGGAGGGTGATCGAATAGGTAATGGGGATGGCGAGGCCGACGATGAGGCCTTCGCGCCAGCCCATCGTCAGCGCGATGAGGCCGACGACGGTCAGCAGGCCCATGGCGAGGTTGAGCACGAGATCGTTGACCTTTTCATTGGCGGTCTGGCCGTAGTCGCGGGTGATCGTGGCTTCGACGCCTTCCGGCAAGACGCTCGCGCGCAGCTCGGCCAGCATCGCGGCGACCTGCTGGGCGACGGTGACGGCGTTGCTGCCCTTTTTCTTGGCGACGGCGACGGTGACGGCCGCGGCAGTCTCGCCGGGTTCGAGGCTCCCGGCGTTGTCCACCGCCGCGGCGGCGGGACCCGCGCCGAAGCGGGTGTAGGCGTTCAGCTCGTCGGAGCCGTCCACGACGGCGGCGACGTCGCGCAGATAGACGGGGCGACCCTGGTGCACGCCGACCATCAGGCTGCGGACTTCGTCGGCGTTTTGGAGGAAGGGGCCGGTCTCGACGGGAATTTCGCGGTCGGCCTGCGCGAACGAGCCGCTGGCCGCCTGCGCGTTGGACATCTTCAGCGCGCCGGCGACTTCCATGGGCGAAAGGCCGTAGGCGGCGAGCCGCTCGACGTCGAGCTGGACCTGCACGACGCGCTTCTGGCCGCCGTGGATGGAGATCTTGGCGCTGTCGGGGATGCGCTGCAGCTTGTGCGCGACGACTTCGGCGAGGCGATAGAGCGCGTGGGTGTCGTGCTCGCGGGAATGCAGGGAGACGCTCACGATGGGCACGTCGTCGATCTCGATCGGCTTGACGACCCAACCGGCGATTCCGGGCGTGGTCTGGTCGACGTTCTGGAAGATCTTGTTGTAGATCTTGATCAGGCTGTCTTCGCGGTCCTGGCCGACGTAGAAGCGGACGGTGACGACGGACATGCCCGGGCGGGACATCGAATAGACGTATTCCACGCCGTCGATCTGGTAGAGCAGCTTTTCGAGGCGGGAGGAGACGAGCTGCTCGACTTCCTCGGCGGAGCTGCCGGGCATCATGACCATGACGTCGGCCAGCGGCACGACGATCTGGGGATCTTCCTCGCGCGGCGTGATGAGCAGGGCGGCGCCGCCGACCGCGAGGCTGATGAGGATCAGCAGGATCGACAGGTTTCCCTTGAGAAACGCCTGCAGGATCCCGGAGGTCAGGGAATGTTTGCGCTCTTCCATCGGTTAGCCCTCCAAGATCGGTTGCGCGAGGACGACGTCGCCGGTGCGGAGGCCGGAGAGGATTTCGATGCGGTCGCCCTGGGCCGGGCCGGTCTTGACGAGGCGGCGGAAGGCGCGGCCGTCGCGGACGATCTGCACGAACGCGAGCTGGCCGACGTATTGCACGGCGGAGGCCGGGACAAAAACGGCTTCGCGCGGTTCCGCGGCGACCCACAGGCGGCCGAAGGTGCCGGGCAGGACGTCGCCTTCCACGCCGTCGAGGTGCACCTTGACGAGCTGGGTGCGGGTGGCGGCATCGACTTCGCTGACGATTTCCGCGACGGTGCCCTTGAACGTGCGCGCGGGGCGGTCGAGGACCACGTCGACTTCCTGGCCGAGGGCGAGGCGATCGACGAGGCGGACGGGGACGGGGGCTTCGAGACGCATGCGCAGCGGATCGTAGACGGCGAGCAGCAGCATGCCGGGATTGGCGAGGTCGCCGGCTTCGATGCGGCGCTCGGTGACGATGCCGGCGATGGGCGATTCGACCTGGGCGTAGGACAGCATGACCTTGATTTCCGCGACCTGCGCCTGGGCGGCGTTGTACATCGATTCCGCGGCGGTCAGCGCCTGCTGGGTGGTGGCCTGCTTTTCGAAGAGCTGCTTGGCGCGGTCGTATTCGGTCTGGGCCTGGTTGAGCTGGGCGTCGGCGGCGGCGAGTTTCTGGCGGATGTCGCGGTCGTCGAGCGCGATGAGCTTCTGGCCCTTCTTCACGCGGTCGCCGGCGGAGGCGAACACCTGGTCGACGTAGGCCGGGATGCGCGCGCTGAGATTGATTTTCTCTTCGGAAGCCGTCGTGCCGACGACGTCCACGCGCACGGGCGCGGTCTCGGATTTCACTTCGAACATGGCGGCGCCCTCGGGCACGGCCAGGCCCGCTTCGTGCTCCAGTTTGCCTGGCTCGGTCTTGTCGCCGAGGAAGCCTCCGGACCAAACGACGACGGCCGCGAGACCGACGAGGCCGAGGAGGAGCTTGAAGTATTTCTTAAAGTTGATGGCTAGTTTCATGGGTTGGCCTCCTGGGGGATTCAATATCCAATATTCAATAATCAATATCCAACGTTCAAATTTCTCTGACCTCTGACTACTGACCTCTGGCCTCTGACTTCTGGGCATCCTCGCCCCGTTCGCCTTTGGCGCGCTTCAGGTTGGACAGGGCGGTGAGGTAGTCGTAGCGGGCGGCGGCGCTGCGGGTTTCCATGGCGGTGGCGCCGACCTGGGTTTGGAGCAGGATGGAAACGTCGGCTGCGCCCAGTTGGTATTGCTCCTGGACGATGCGCCGGGCTTCTTCGGCGGTTTCGAGGTTTTTGCGGACGACTTCGAGCCGCTCCCAGGCTTCCTGCGCGCCGAGAAAGGCCTGCTGCAGGTCGAGTTTGAGATTGAGGCGGGCCTGTTCCTCGTCGGCGCGGGCGGCGGCGAGGTCGGCTTGGGCGGCGCGGACGGCGGCGCGGGTGCGGGCGCCGTCGAAGACGTTGATTTCGGCCATGACGCCGGCCATGTAGCTGTCCTCGAAGTCGCTGGCGTCCTCGCTGTCGAGATCGTAGGAGCCGAAAGCGCTGACGGTCGGCACGTAGCCGCCCTTGGCCTTGCGGACGTCCTGCTCCTTGACCTGCCGCATCAGGCGGGCGGCGCGCAGCTCGGGGCGGTCTTCGTAGGCCTGCGGGTTCGTGCATTTCGGCGGCGGGGCGTCGAGCGCGGCCATGGCGGGCGCCTCGATCTTGTCCAGCGAGACGAGCTCGTCGCCGATGGCGGCGTTGAGCGCGGCGACGGCGAGCTGGGCGCCGTTGCGGGCGCGGATGAGGTCTTCGTTGGCCTGGGCGAGCTGGGTTTCGAGGTTCAGGACGTCGGTTTTGACGGCGCTGCCGGCATCAAAACGCTCGCGGGCGATGCGCAGGCTTTCTTCGATGCTGGCGACGGACTGCGCCTGCACGTCGGCGAAGGCCTGGGCCTGCAGGACGCCGTAGAAACCGCGGGTGACTTCATGGACGAGCTGGTTGCGGGCGGCGGCGAAGGCTTCCGCGCTGGCCTCGGCGCCGTAGCGGGCCATGTGCTTGCCGGCGTCGCGCTGGCGGTCGAAGAGCCGCCACTGGGCGCCGACGCTGCCGCGCACGTTTTCGGTGTCGTCGGGATCGTTTGGATTGAACGCGGGATCCGTCATGTCCAGACGGCGCTGGTTGAGCTGCATCATGAAGGCCTGGATCGGATTGTCGCTGCGGGTGTAGGCGGCGGAGAGGCCGATGGACGGGTAGTAGAAGGATTTCGCCTGCTGGAGCATGGCCTGGGCGGAATCGATGCGGCTTTCGGCGGCCTGCAGGGTGGGGGAGTTTTCCAGCGCGGCCGCGACGGCTTCGTCCAAGGTGACGGCGCGGGCGGCGGGGGCGGCCAGGACGGCGGCGAGAGCGAGGAAGCGGAGGAATTTCATGAACGGGCTCCTTTCTTGGCGCGCATGCAGTTCAAAATGGTCAGCGAGCGGCGGTCGCCGAGGGAATACCAGACTTCTTTGCCGCGGCGCTCGGCGGCCACCAGCCCGGCCCGCAGCATTTTCTTCAGGTGGCCGGAGACGGCGGCCTGGGGCAGGGCCAGGCGATCCACCAACTCGTGCACCGGGGCTGCGTCGGCCGATTCGAGCAGATCCACGATCTTCAGCCGGTACGGATGGGCGAGGAGCTTCAGGACCTTCGCCATCCGGGCCAGATCCGCGATCGAGAGATCCTGGGGACAAGGCTGGATTTTCGCTTTCATGCCTGTCAACATATATCATATCAGATATATGTCAATATATAAATATTATAATGTTTTTAGGGGGCCTCGGCCGAGAGCCTGCGGAAGGAATACAAGGGGGTTTCGTCGAAGAATTCCGGATCGGCGAGCTGGGAGCGGAGAAAGGCCTCGGAATCGGCGGCAGTGCCCGTCAGGACGTAGCCGTCGTTCTGGGAACCGCCGGGGAGGAGGGGAATTTGCGATTTCGCGGCGCGGTCCGGGAAGGACTCGAGATCGATTTCGTAGAGCTTCAGGGAATCGCCGTCGATTTCGGCCTTGAACAGAAGATAGCCGGGCAGGAGCGCGGCGGAGCCGAGGTCGTTCGACGGCTTGGGGCCGACCTGCAGAAGCGGGAAATCGTCGATCCGATGGAGGGTGGCGACGAAACGGGCGGCTTCCCCGCCATTGGCCACCATGACTTCATATTCGCCGGGTTTGCCCGTGAAAAACGCGACGGTATCGCCCTTTGCCGCATGCCACGCGCCCAGAAGGGAGGGGGCCTCCACGCGGGACTCGTCGGGCAGCCACGGATAGATGGATCGGACTTCGCATCCGGAAGAAAACAGGCCGGCAATCAGCAGCAAGGCATAACCTTTTTTCATCGCGACCTCCATGGATTGAAACGCGTCTTTTACGCGGGAATCCTAGCGGGTCTTGGGCGGCACGGAAAGAAGATTGCGGCAAAGCGATCCATGCGCGGCGCGTTCTCCCGCGCCGGATGGGCCTTAGGCCACGTAGATCATCCAGAGGCCGCCGAGGAGGACGAGGAGGCCGCAGACTTTCTTGAGGATCCTCGCGCCCTTGGAGGCTTCGTTCCAGTTCAGGTAGCGCTGAACGCTTTCCGCGGAGGTGCCCGCCAGCACGATGACGGCGCAGTGGCCGACGCCATAGGCCAGCAGCAGGAGGATGCCGTAGGCCATGTGGGCGGCGGCGAGACGGAAGGTCACGGCCAGCATCGGGGCCATGTAGGCGAAGGTGCAGGGGCCCAGCGCGACGCCGAAGAGGAGGCCGAGGAGGAACGCCGCGATGCGTCCGCGCCGCTTCATCGCGACCTGTCCGGGGCCGGTGAAGGGCATCGGAATCACGCCGAGGAGATGCCCGCCCACGAGGAAAAAGATGGCCGCCACGAAATAGTTGCCATAGGTGCCGACGTCGCCCATCATCCGGCCGGCGGCGGCGGTGATGGCCCCGATGATCCCGATGGTGAGCAGGATGCCCAGCGCAAACAGCAGGGCGATCTGGAAGGCGCGTTTCGTGGAGATCCGCCCCTGTTCGTCGATGAACCCGACGATGAGCGGGATGCTGGCGAGATGGCAGGGGCTGAGCAGGATGCTCAGGATGCCCCAGACGAAGGCGGCGGACAGCGCGACGACGGGGCCGCCTTCGATGGCGCGGGTCAGGGCGGTGAAGAGTTGCTCGAGCATCGGTCAAGTCTCCGGTTGAGGGAACCAGTGCTGGGTGCGGATACAGATGCGCACCAGTCCCAACATGACGGGCACTTCGATCAGCACGCCCACCACGGTGGCCAGCGCGGCGCCGGAGGAAAGGCCAAAGATCATCGTGGCGGTGGCGATGGCGACCTCGAAGTGGTTGGAGGCGCCGATCATCGCGGCGGGCGCGGCATCGGCATAGGGCAGTTTCAGCAACCGGGCCCACCCATAGCCCAGCCAGAAGATCAGCATGGTCTGGATGAACAGCGGAATCGCGATCCACAGAATCGTCAACGGCTGGCCCAGGATGACGTTGCCCTTGAAGCTGAACAGCAGCACCAGCGTGGCCAGCAGGGCCAGGATCGAAACCGGCGTGAGCACGTGCAGGAATTTTTCCTTGAACCACGTCTCGCCCTTGGTCGCAAAGATCCATTTGCGGGAGAGGTATCCGGCGACGAGCGGCAAAGCCACGTAGATGGCGATGGAGAGCAGCAAGGCCTGCCACGGGACGGGGAGGCGGCCGACGCCGAGGAGAAACCCGCCGAGCACCCCGTAGAGCAGCAGCATCGTCAGCGAATTGATGGCGACCATGACGAGGGTCAGTCCGTCGTTGCCGCGGGCCAGATAGCCCCAAACCAGCACCATGGCGGTGCAGGGCGCGATCCCCAGCAGGATGCAACCGGCCAGATAGCTGCGCCAGAGGGGCACTTGCAGCATCTTGACGCCCTCGTGCAGGACGACGGTGCCCGCGCCATGCTCCGCACCCACGGCCAGATCCAGTCCAAACGGGATTTTGACGAGATCCATGGCGTCCGCGCCGATGAACGCCTTGAAGGCGAAGCCGAGGAAGAAATAGGCGATGGCGAACATGGTGAAGGGCTTGATTGCCCAGTTGACGAACAGCGTCAGCCACACCGGCTTGCCGCTCTTGCCTGCCTGGATCACCGAGGCAAAATCGATTTTCACCATGATGGGATACATCATGAAGAACAGGCAGATGGCGATGGGAATGGAGACGACGGGCGCGCCGTTGACGGTTATCGCCAAGCCGTCGAGGGTCTGGGCCAGGCCGGGCGCGACCTTGCCGAGCAGGATGCCGCCGGCGATGCACAGCGCGACCCAGAGAGTCAGGTAGCGCTCGAAGGGGTTGGTCAGTTTTCGCGATTCAACGGAGGCGGTGCTGCAGGTCATGCCTTCGCTCCTGTTTTCTCGGCTTCGATGGTGGCGGAGCGGACGTATTTCTCCGCGCCGCTGCCGGGGAACCAATCTTTGATGAATTCCTTGCTCTGCTCTTTCACGTCGATGCGGATCTTGGAAAAGCCGGCTTTCTTCAGCATCCGTTCCGTTTTGGAAACGGTGGCGGAGCCGGCGATGCAGCCGCTGTGGGCCTGGAGGTTTTTCTTCACCCGGGCAGGAATCGGCGCGACGGCCACGACGTCGGAGATGGCCAGACGCCCGCCGGGTTTCAGGACGCGGAAGGCATCGGCGAACACCTGCGGCTTGTCGGGCGACAGATTGATGACGCAGTTGGAGAGGATCACGTCCGCCGTGGCGTCCGCGACGGGCAGGTGCTCGATCTCGCCGAGGCGGAAATCGACGTTCTTGATTTTGCCTTTGGCCGCGTTTGCGCGCGCCTTGTGGACCATCTCGGGCGTCATGTCCACGCCGATGACTTGGCCCGTCTTGCCGACGCGGCGTGCGGCGAGGAAGCAGTCGAAGCCGCCGCCGCAGCCGAGATCGACCACGGTTTCCCCGGGCCGGAGGGCGGCGATGGCCTGCGGATTGCCGCAGCCGAGGCCCAGGTTGGCGCCTTCCGGGACGGCGGCGAGTTCTTCTTTCGAATAGCCGAGCTGGGCCGACGCGTCGGGATTGAGCAAGGCGTCGGGCTGGCAGCAGCCACTGCCGCAGCCGCACGAGCCGCCGGATTTTGCGATGCCGGCATAGCGCTCGCGGACGTGCTGGCGGACTTGGTCTTTCTTTGGCGAAGGCATGATCAGCTCCTTTCGGCGGTCAACGCATCCGGCAAGGTTTCGACAAAAGCTTTGATCTCATCGCGGACGCGGCGATAGTGGGCGAGGGATTTTTCCTCGGTTATGGCGTCCTTGGCCAGGCGCGGGGGGTCGTCGAAGCCGACGTGGACGACCTTGGTTTTGCCGGGGAAGAGGGGACAGGACTCGTGGGCGTGGTCGCAGACGGTCACGACGTAGTCGAAATCCTTCGTCGGCAGATCGGCGACGGTCTTGGATCGCTGGCCGGAGATGTCCACGCCCGCTTCGGCCATGACCTGCACGGCGCGGGGGTTGAGGCCGTGGGTTTCGATGCCGGCGGAAAAGGCCTCGATCCGGTCGCCCTTGAGGGCGCGGGTCCAGCCTTCGGCCATTTGGCTGCGGCACGAGTTGCCCGTGCAGAGAAACAGGATTTTCAGCTTGCCGGCGACGGTCATTGGAATTTGAACCCCAGTTCCTTCCATTTGGCGAGGATGTCCGCTTTGGCGTAGAAGCCTTCGTGGCGAAAGAGTTCTTTCCCGTTGGCGTCGAAAAAGATCTGGAGAGGAATGACGCGGACGCCGTAGGCTTCTCCGGCGCCTTCATTCTTCCAAACATCGATGAATTCCACCTCCAACTGGCCGGCATAAGTGGTCTTCAATTCCTCCAGAATGGGTGCCATCATTTTGCACGGAATGCACTTGTCCGCGCCCAGATCGACGAGCCGCGGCAGGGCGGCTGATTGGGCGGGAGTAGTGGTCTCCGGTGTGGCTTGGGTGGTTTCCGCCGCGGCCATCGGGCCGGGCTTTGTCGACGGGGACGGATTGTGCTTGAGGACGAAGACGAGGCCTACGGCTGCGATCACGGCGGCCACGATGGCCAGATTCTTCAGTTTCTTCATCTCGGGTTTCCCTTTCCGTTTCCTGAATTCTTGGATGGCGATATGCCCCGCCAACAGGACGATGATCACCAACAGCAGCGGCATCAGATCCCCACCGACATTTTCGGGGCAGCAGGGGACGACGGGAATGGAAAGGCCGTTGGTCATTCCTGTCCTAGGCCAGATGTTTCCGGATGTCGTCCGGGCTCAGGACCTTGCCGACGCTTTTGACGGCGCCGTCGACGACGAGGGCGGGGGTGGACATGACCCCGAACTTCATGATGTCGGCAATCTTTTCCACTTTTTCGATCTGCACCTCGATGCCGGCGGCTTGAATCGCGGTTTCCGTGTTGGCATACAGCAGCTTGCATTTCGGGCAGCCGGTGCCGAGGATTTGGATTTTCTTCATTTGAATTCTCCTGTGTTGTGAGATGCCGTGGTCTTTCGTCTGGATGCGAATTCGTCCATATGCTTGTCGCCGGAGGCGCGGATGTCCTTGGCCAGTTGGATCGCCTCGCGGAGCTGGTCGTCGGGAATGCCCAGCTCCTGTGCCTGCTTATAATGGTAGGCAAAACAGGGCTGGCATTTGCCGGCGATGGCGGCGGCAAGGGCGACGAGTTCTTTTGTCGTGGCATCCATAGTTGCTCCCTATCGTACGACCATCCCGAACATCATTCCCGAGATCGTGGCCATCACCACGACCAGCCCGACGAAGGTCAGCGTTTTCTTCGGGCCGAGGATGGAGTGGATGACGAGCATGTTGGGGAGGGAAAGGGCGGGGCCGGCGAGCAGGAGGGCGAGGGCGGGGCCCTGGCCCATGCCGCTGTCGAGCAGGCCGCGCAGGATGGGAACTTCCGTCAGCGTGGCGAAGTACATCAGCGCGCCGGTGACGGACGCGAACAGGTTGGTCCACAGCGGCCAGATCGTGGCCAGCCAGCCGGGGACATTGCCTTCGGGGCGGCCCAGGATGGAGAGCAAAGCCTGCGGTGAGTCGCCGACCAGCGCTTGGATCCAGCGGTTGGGAATGATGCCGGCATCGGCGCTGTCGGGGCTGCCGAGGAAGAACCCGGCGGCGAGCACGCCCATGAAGAGGAGCGGAAGGATTTGCTTGGCGAAGCCCCAGGACTGGTCGCGCCAATCCGTTAATTCCGCGCCGCCGAAGAACGTCAGCGCCGCCAAGCCGGCCGCACCCGCCGCGAACGCCGCCACGGGAAACCCCGGAAGCGCGAGGCCCAGCACCAAGGCGGGGAGGGCCGCCAGGACGATGTAGCCCGGCTTGACCTTGAAGAACCGCCACAGGCAGCCGCCCATCAGAACGGCAAATAGCGCGGTGAGGATCCATTTGGCCTTGAAGATCGCGAACCAGACGCCCGCGGTTTCCTGCGGCCGCGCCCAGTTGGCGAAAACAAGGATGCCGACCATGGAGAGGAAATAGAGCGCGACTTGCCACAGGGGGCGATTGCCCTTTTCCTCGTCGCCGAGGAATACTTCCTGGGGATTGGCGGCCTTGGCACGCTCTTCTTTAAGGAAAATCAGGTGCATCAGCAGGCCAATGACGACGCTGAAGACGACGGCGCCCACGGCGCGGGCGATGCCCAGTTCGATGCCCAGGACCCGGGCGGTCAGCACGATGGCCAGCACGTTGATGGCGGGGCCGGAGTAGAGGAAGGCGACGGCCGGGCCCAGGCCCGCGCCGCGGAAGTAGATGCCGCCGAAAAGCGGCAGCACGGTGCACGAACAAACCGCGAGAATGGTGCCCGAGACCGACGCCACGGAATAGGAGATCCACTTCGGCGCCTTGGGGCCGAAGTACTTCATCACGGCGTTTTGGCTGACGAAGACGCCGATGGCGCCCGCGATGAAGAACGCCGGCACGAGGCAGAGCAAAACGTGTTCGCGTGCGTACCATTTCGCGAGATGCAGGGCTTCGAGGATGGCGCCTTGGAAGCGCAAGTGTTCCATCGGCAGGAAATAGAGGCCGAGGAAAGCGGCGAGGAGGCCGAAGAGGATTTTCAATTCCTTGTTCATGGGGGGGCCTAGATGGAACCGTCTTGGCGTTTCTTGACGGATTTCAAAGCTTCGACCGTGCAACTGAGCGCTTGCAGCATGCAGGGGCAGGCGAGGTGGTGGATGACCCGCGGGCCGGCCCGCCGTTCGGTGACGATGCCGGCCTTCTTGAGCTTGTCCAGATGGCGGGAGATGGTCGGCTGGCTGGTCGCGGCGAGGCTGCGAAGGTCGTTGACGCAACGGTCGCCGCGGCTGAGCGCGTCCAGCATGAGGACGCGGGTGGGGTGGGCGAGGGCCTTCAGGAGATCGGCGCGGGCCTTGGCTTGGGCGGTGTTCATGATGTGCACATATACACATATGTGTATAAGAGTCAAGCGGGGTTTGCGGTTGCTTTGCGGCGGGGTTTTGGCAACATGGGGGTGGTCCAGCGCGCGCCGGTCGACGCAGCGCCGGTCGCCGAGGAGAAACGAAATGAAGGCACTGAAGATTGGCCTGGTTTCCCTGTTCATTCCCTTGGGCGCGCTCGCGGCATCCATGCCGGAGGCGATGTTCGTCCTGGATGCGTCGGGGAGCATGGCGGGGACCGCGGGGGCGCAGACGAAGATGGAAGCGGCCAAGGCCGTTTTGGCGCAGGTGGTGCCGGCCGTCGCGCCGGAAGTGAAGATCGGACTGGCGGCCTATGGCCACCGCCGGCCGGACGATTGCTCGGACATCGAAATCCTCGTCCCGCCCGGCAACGAAGACCGCGCCGCCGTGATGGCGCGCATCGCGGCGATGCAACCGAAGGGGATGACGCCCATCGCGGCGGCGGCGACGCAAGTCGCGGAATTGCTGAAGGGGAAGGATGCGGAGACGACGATCGTGCTCGTGAGCGACGGTCAGGAGACGTGCGGCGGCGATCCGTGCGCGGTCGTGAAGGCGCTGAAAGCCGCCGGCGTGAAATTCGTCCTGCACGTGGTGGGGTTCGACGTGACGGAAGCGGACAAGGCCCAGTTGTCGTGCATCGCCGAGGCGGGGGGCGGGAAATATTTCGGCGCGGCGGACGCGGCGGCCCTCTTGGCGGCGCTTCAAGCCGTGAACGCGGAAATCGCGCAGAAGGTCGAACAGGCCAAGACGCAGGTGGTGCGGCAGGCGACGGGGCTGGGCAAGTTGCGGATCGCGATGCCGGAAAGCGCCCTGAAAAGCCTGGCGGGTTTCCGGATCGTCCGCAAGATCAGCGACAAGGTCGTCAAGGAAGGCGAACTGTCGTTGGCGGATTCGACGCATCCGCTGATGTCCGGGGATTACGCGCTGACGCTCCTCTTCGCGAATCCGAACTACCAGCCCCCGACCGAAATGCCGCTGGGCGATTTTGCCGTGGCGAAGGGCGAGACGACGGAAATCGCGCTGGGTGCGCTGGTTTTCAACGTCGCCGAGGAACTGAAGAAGGCCCCGGTGGAAGCCGTGGTGATTTTAGAAAGTGGTTCGGGCCGCGAGGTGGTGCGGATTCTGCGGCACGACAACGACTACTATCTTTTCAAGCCCAAGGCGCTGCCGTCCGGCGCCTACGACGTGGCGTTTCTCTATTCCCGCTGCGAAACGCCTTCGACGGTCGCGGCGGACCTCGCCGTGGCGGCGGAGAAGGAGACGGTGTTGACGCTGGATTCGGGGATCGTCGTGGCGCGTCCGAGCGAGACGCGGGTGCGCGGCTGGGACCTGGTGCCGGCGGGCGGCGGCGAACCGGTCCTGTCCATCCGGCGCGGCTCCGACAACGAGGAACCGCTGTGGCGCCCGTTCCCGGTGCGGCCGGGGACCTACGACCTGATCCTGAAAGTCAGCGACATGGACGAAGACTTGCCGGTCGGCGAGGGCATTGCGATCGAGGCCGGCCAGACGGTGCAATTCGATACGGGCCTGTAGGCCGCCGCCGGATTTTACGTAGTACGTAAAACTTTTTCAGCGGTTTTACGTACTACGTAAAAAAGTTGTACGTACTACGTAAAACCTATCGCGGCGGGGAGAGGCGGACGAGGCGGAAGCCGTCGGCGGGGACGGCGAGGGGGCCGGGCGGGACGTCGTCGCCGGTCCAGAGGTCGCGGCCGGTCCGGGGCAGATCGATCGACGTCTCGCCGCTTCCTTTGCGGAGGGCGCAGACGATTTTCGCGCTGTCCAGCTCGCGTTCGAAGGCGAGGGTGGCGTCGTCGGGCGCGGGGAGCCAGCGGAACGCGCCGCGCCGCAGGGCGGGCTCGTTTTTCCGGATGGCGATCAGGCGCCGGTAGAACGCCAAGAGGTCGAGGTCCGGCGCGCGGGGATTGGCGTGCGGCAGCGGCCCGCGGAAGCCGAGGGTTTCGTCGTCGTAGGCGAGGTCGCTCCACAGCATGGGCTGGCGGTCGCAGGGGTCGTTGGCGCCCCACATTCCGACTTCGGTGCCGTAGTAGATCATCGGGGCGCCGGGGCCGGCGAACTGCCACGCGGCGGCGAGTTTCAGCGCCTGCTTGGCCTTGGGGCCGGGGCGCCGGGTTTTCAGCCCGGGATGGTCGGCGACCTTGGGCCAGTTGAAGTAGGCGTTCCACTCGGCGAACGGCGGGCAGGCGCTTTCGAAGAGCGTCAGGATGCGGCCGGTGTCGTGCGAGTCGAGCAGGTTCTGGAGGATCAGCGTGCTGCCGGGGTCGTGCCGCGCGTGGAGCGCGTCGATGCGCGCGCGGAATGCCGCCGCGTCCAGGTGGACGGCGTTGGTGGTGAAGAACGCGATGGTCGGATAGGTCCACTCGTAGTTCATCACGGCGGAGAATTCGTCGGGCTTGACCCAGTCCTGGGCGGGGCCGACGATTTCGCCGGCGGTGTAGGCGTCCGGATTGATCGAGCGGACGAGCGCGTGCCATTCGCGCCAGAACCCGTGCGGCAGGCAGTAGGCGACGTCGAGCCGCCAGCCGTCGACGCCTTCCTCCGGCCGGCCCTGGCCGGAGGGATCCATCCAGCGGCGCGTGGCGTCGAAAATGTATTTCTTGATGCCGGGATTGAGCGTGTCGTGGGTCCGGCCGAAATTGGGCAGGCTGCCGGTGCCGTCCCAGCTGGCGTATTCGAACGAGCCGTCGGCGCGCCATTTCGTGACTTGGTACCAGTCGGCGTATTTCGAGGCCCGGCCGTTTTTCTGCAGGTCCCGGAACGCGAAGCAGCGGGTGCCGGAGTGGTTGAAGACGCCGTCGAGGATGATCCGCATGCCGCGCGCGTGGACGTCGGCGACGAGGTCGAGGAAGAACCGGTCGGCGGCGGTCCAGATCCAGGTGGCGGGGTCTTCGGTTTCGTTGGCGGTGGCCAAGGCCCGGAGGTCGCCCTCGCGGTCGGGGCCGAAGGCGGGATCGACGTGGTGGTAGGCGGTGGCGTCGTACTTGTGCAGGGACGGGGCCCAGAAGATCGGATTGAGATAGATGGCGTTGATGCCGAGGTCCTGCAGGTAGGGGAGCTGGTCGCGCAGGCCGACGAGATCGCCGCCGAACCGGCGGTTGAACACCGTGGACCAGAAGTTGGCCGCGCGCGGTTTTTCCCACTCGTCGCGGCCGTACCATTCCATGCCCCAGGGGGACACGCGCCAATCCGAGATGCGTTCCCCGCCGAAATCCTCGGGCCGCGGGTCGGACTGCGGCGCGCCGTTGCGGAAGCGCTCGGGGAAGATCTGGTACCAGACGGCGTCCTTGGCCCACTCGGGCGTGGCGGCGGGGTTTTGCTGTTCCATGGCGATGGCCGGGGGTGGGGGGACGTTCATCGGGCCGAGCAGAGCGCTTTGAGCCAGGCAAGGTATTCCGGAACGCGCGGATCGCCCTCGGGCGGGGCGAAGGCGGCCTTTTCGTCCGGCGCCAGCGGGACGTAGGGGCCGGCCTTGGCCTCGAAGAAGAGGGTGCCGTCTTCCAGCGCGATCCAGGTGTGGAAGGTGCCGTGGGGCACGTCCGCCACCATGCCCGGCAGAAGGACCTTGGCGGAGACGACCGGTCCGGCGTCGTCGAAGATGACGGCGCCGAGCTTGCCGCGCAGGAGCACGAGGGTTTCGTCCTTGGCGGAGTCCGCGTGGCGATGGGGCTGGACGTAGGTGTCCGCGCACATGGCGTTGAAGAACCGCTGGCAGGGATAGTCGCTCGCGGCGTGCAGGTTGAAGTTCTTGCGCCGGCGCGGGGCGGCGGCGGCCTCGGCGGCCAGCCGGTCGAAGAAGGCGGAATCGAGGATGCGAAGGGCGCTCATGGTGGGGAACCCCTACCAAAAACGAAGGCGGACGGAAAGCGGAGAAATGGGCCTCAATATCCAATATCCAATCACCAATGTTCAAATGGACAGCCGAAGGCCGAGAAGGCCCGCGTGTCCAGCCGCCAGGGGCTGTTCACTTGATGATTGGATATTGAATATTGGACATTGGATATTGGGATCGAAAAACAGCCGTCCTTGCGGACGGCTGCTGGATCGGCTGCGTTTGCGGCGCGTGGCCGCGGGGGCGCGGGGGGGCGTTAGGCCTGGACCTGGATCGCCTTGGACGACTGCCAGACGCCGTGGATGTTGCAATAGGCCACGGCCTGCAGGACGCCCGATTTCGCCAATTTGACGTTGGCGGTCATGTTCGGGTGGGTGAGGGCGGGTCCGGGCACGTCCGTCGTGGAATCGCCATGCGCGGAGAATTCGGCATGGGCGAGCTGGATGGCCAGTTTGGCGCCTTCCGGAAGGAAATAGAGGGACATCCAGGCGATGTGGTGCTGGGCGGTGTTCGGATGGGCGATGGCCTTGCCCAGGCTGGCGGACACGGCGAAGGATTCCCCGGCCTTGGCGGAATCGGGGGCGTCGATGACGGGCGCGTGTTTTTCGACTTTCCAGTCGGCGTTTTGGATGGTGCTGCTGAATTCGGACATGGCAATCTCCTGTTAAGGGTTGGCCAACAACCTAGCACGCTTCGGGAAAAACCGCCAATCGGTTCTCCGGAAAAAGATGCATTTGGCCGGGAATGGGGGTTGACCCCCTCCCGTTTCTTCTGAAAGAATCGGCGGCAAATAAAAGAAATACCCAAGGAGACCCCGCATGAGAACGAGTTGGATGGCCCTGGTTTTGGTATTCTGCTGTTGCGCCGTTTCGGCCCAGGCGGTCGAAGTCACCCTGAAGGACGCCGGCAACGTCCGCTTGCAGCTCTACGGCTACGTCAAGGCCGACCTGACCTACGACACCCAGAGCACGGAGCCCAAAAACGACGTCACCTTTACGTTCTTCGCGCTGCCGGAGACCGACGGCGAAAAGGACAGCCAGACGCGGCTCGGCGCCCGCGAAACCCGGCTCGGCTTGAATCTGTTCGGCCCCGACGCGGGCGAGTGGAAGACCGCCGGCAAGGTCGAGATGGACTTCTACGGCGGCGGCGGAACGGCCAACTCCTACACCCCGCGCATCCGCCTGGCCTACGTCGACGCCGCCCACAGCTCCGGCTTCTCCGTTCGCGCCGGCCAGGACTGGGACACGTTCGTCGAATTGGCCCCCCGCATCGTCAACTTCGCCTATCTGGCGGACGTGGGCGCCCTGGGGCTCCGCCGGCCCCAGGCCCGCGCGACGCAGGAATTGAAGATCGCCGACAACACCAAGCTGGTGCTGAAGGCCGCGATCGCGCAGACCGTCGGCCAGGACCTCGACGGCGGCGGTTTCGACGACGGTTCGGACGCCGACTATCCCACGGCCCAGTTCAACGCGGCCTTGCACCAGAAGCTGTGGACCGAGAAGGCGGCGCGCATCGCGTTCTCCGGGCACTTTGGCCGGGAAACCCTCGACAGCTCCGTCAGCAACGCCGTCGTGGCGACGGACGTCGCCGACTACGACACCTGGTCCGCGCAGGGGTCGATCTTCCTGCCGCTGACCAAGTGCCTGGCCGTGCAGGGCAACATTTGGCAGGGCGCGAACCTCGACACCTACTACGGCGGCATCGGCCAGGGCGTGAACGCGGCTCTGGGCGAAGAGATCGAATCCTCGGGCGGGTGGGCCCAGTTGCTCTACGATCCCACCGACAAGCTGTGCTTTGGCCTGGGCTATTCCGTGGACGATCCGGACGACGAGGATCTGAATGCCGGCCAGCGCTCCAAGAACGAGATGTATCTGGTGAACGCCGCCTACAAGTTTACCGCCGCCCTCACGGCCATGGCGGAATACAGCCAGATGACCACGGACTATCTGGAGGGGGACGACGCCACCAACGACCGCGTCCAGCTCGCCATGAGGTATGCGTTCTAAAGCGCGTTTGCGCTTGCGAAAGGGCGGTCCTGCCGGACCGCCCTTTTTTATTGCCCGTTTCGCGCGAAGGGGCCGGTCAAGGCACGGTTCTCACGCGTAAGAGGTCCAGGGCATTGGTTGTGGAGTGCAGGATTTCGTTCGTGGGCCCCGTGCCCACGGCGATGGAGCCCGTATCGAACCAATCGTTGCTCGTGGGACGCAGGCGCTGGAGCCGATAATCCACGTCGATTTCCCCGGTGAATTCCAGCGCCCATGAAGCCAGACCGGCCGAATGGACTCCGAGCAGTTCGGGGCTTTGGGGCGCCGGAGGAGCCGGAATGCGGTCCAGTGAGGCGTTGACATTCGACAATATCTGGCCCGCGGACGTCAGGACGATGGTTTGCGCGGAGGATTCGTCTGGCGCATTGTCGTACCATTCCGGCGCGTAGACGTCGTTGTTGTCGATGAACCGCAGCCGGAATTGCCCGACGGGTAGCGCTGTGATTTCATACCGGCCGGCGTCGTCGGTGTCGGGGCTGTCGATCTGCTCCCATCGGCCGTCGGCCAGCCGGTAGGCCTCCACTTCGATGTCGGCAAGCGGGACCGAGCCCTCGGCGGCCGCGACCGTGCCGGAAATGCGGCCACCGGAAACGAGCGCGGCGTTGACGTTGCCGACCGTGGCCGTGCCCGGTACGACCACGTCCAGCGCGTTGCTGGCATGGAGGGCATTGTTGTAATACTCCGGCGCGTAGTTTCCGGAAAAGGGCCAGAATCCCACCCGGTATGTGCCGGCGGAAAGGCCTCCGATATCGTAGGTTCCATCGTCTGCCGTATCGTCGCTTTCTACGTTGAGCCATACTCCGTCTTCCCGTTGCATAGCCCATACTTCGACGGTGCCCAGCGGCGTACCGTTGGTCCCCGTGACGGTTCCGGCGATGTGGGAAGCGCCGCCGAGTCGCGCATCGACGTGGCTGGCCCTGGCGGCGACGCCCAGTACGACGTCGCGCGCCCCCGCCAAGGTTGGGGAATTGCTGAACCACTGGATGGCAAGTTGGGACGACGCGGGGGCGAAGCGCACGCGGTAGGTCCCCGCCGTCAGCCCTCCGGCGTCGAACGCGCCGGTCCCGTCTGTTTCTCCATACGACCGCCGCTCCCACGCGCCGTTCGAGTATTGATAGATTCGGATGCCGGCTTCCGCTGGATCGCCGTTGGAGTCGACAATGGAACCCGTGATGTGGCTTGCCGGCGTCAGTTCAACGTTGACGTTGCTGATGCTGCTGCCGGGTTCGAGAACCAAGTCCTGGGCCGATTCGAGCGAGTCGACGTTGCTGTAATATTCGCCCAGCAGGTTGGTGCCGCCGAGAGAACCGCCCATCCGGAGCCGATAGGTGCCGGGGCGCAGCCCCGAAAGGTCGAAGGCGCCGCCATATCCGGTCCAGCTCCAACCGCCCAAGGAGAGCCAATTCGTACCTTTCCGGCGATAGGCGATTATCTCGACCTCATCCAAAGGATCGGTTCCGGTCGGGCCAGCCGCCAGGCCGATGATCCGTCCGCCGGCCACCATCGTGGCGTCGATGCCGCCGATCGTGGCGCTTTCGGGCACCACAATATCTGCCGCGGTGTCCATGTCGTAGGTGCCCCCGTAAAATTGCGGAATGAAATCGTCCTGTTTGTAGAACTGTATCCGGTAGGTGCCAGCCCGCAATCCATTCACCACGTAGGTCCCGTCGGCGGCCGTTGACACGTAAGGCCCGGCGTTGATCCAGTCGGAAAAGGAAGATTGAAACAAGAAGGCGCCTATGGATACTCCCTCCAGCGGCAAGCCGTCCGGACCGGCGACGGTGCCGGCGATTCGGGATGCCGGGGCCAGGCGGGCATCGATGCCGGTCTGGGCCTGGTCCGCGCCCAGTACGAGGTTGGTGGCGCTGTATTCGTCCGGAGCGTCGTCGTAGTACTCCTCCACGTAGTTGGCGCTCAGGTCTTCGAATCCCACGCAATACGTGCCGGCCGCGAGGCCCTCGATCTTGTAGTATCCGTTGGAATCCGTCGTCGCATTTCCGATCTGGCTCCACCAAAAGAGTTCCTCTACGTAGGCCGTTGCCTCGATGTCTTCCAGCGGAACGAAGCCTGTGGAATCCGTGACCGTTCCCTCGATGGACGCGCCCCAGGACGAAACGACCAGCGAGATCCCTCCGCACGCAATCGCCAGCCAATGCTTCATGATCCATCCTTTCCGGAATGCCCCACGGGGGAGGCGTACGGCCAAAAGCATGTTGGCGACGCGCCGGAAATGCAAGTTCGATTTCGCTTGTAATTCGCCGCTTGCAATTCGGCCCCTGCGTCTCTGGCAACATCCGGAAGGATCAGGATTTCGCCGCGAGGCGCCGGCCGAGGGCGAACGCCTTGGGCCCGTAGAAATCCGCGCCGCGTTTTTCGACGGCGCCGGCGTAGAGGGAGCCGACGACCTTGGCGCCGAGGCAGGAGTCGCACCAGGATTTGAGGAGCTTGGTCGCGTCGTCGCAGAACCAGCGCAGGCAAACGGGCACCGTGCCGGCGGAGATTAGGAGGATGGCTCGGCGGGGCCTGGCGGTGCGCGGTTCGGGGCAGCCTTCGATGGGGCGGTGTCCGGGCTTGGCGAGGGTCCAGCACGCGCGCTCGAGGAAGGTTTTCGTCAAGGCCGTGGCCGTGCCCAGATTGACGGGCGTGCCGAAGATCAGCGCGTCGGCGTCGACCAGCTTGGGCAGAAGGACGTCCATGTCGTCGCGGATGACGCAGTCGGCGATGGGCTGGGCGGGATCGGCCTTCTTGCAGGCCGCGCAATTCCGGCAGTATTCGATGCGCCGGTCGGCCAGGTAGATTTTCTCGACCGCGTCGCCGGCGCGGCCGGCGGTTGCGCCCGCCAGCGCGCGATCCACGAGCGCATCGATGGTCCGGTGCTTGCGGTAGCTTCCGACGATGGCGAGAATGTTCATGCAGTACGCCCTCCGTTCGCGGTCCAATCCAGTTTGCAAAGCCCTTTTGCGCCATGGCGCCGGCGTTTGGGGAACGCGCCACTGGTGGTGCGCACAACGCCTTGGCCGCTAATTATGTTTCCATATTCTTGAATATAGCTTTCGTATAAGCCAGATCAGGACCGCGCCCCACATCAACCCCACAACAAATGCGAGGGGGAAGCCATCATGCCATTTTGCGAGACTTGGGAATGCATATCCTGCAAGTAAGCCGGGGGCCACGAGGACAATCATTGTTGTGTTAAACAGTACGTTCACCGCGGGATTGCGGGGGTGATCGTGCCAATCTGCCCCCCTCGCAAAGAGGAGCAGAAAGAAGAATGCCGCGGCAATAACGGGCGACCCGATCATATATGGCGTCCATCGTTTCATATTCCTTTTCACCCAACGCATTGTGGGGCTGTCTTCACCATTTTCTATGCTCATCAGCGGGGTTGCGAATCTTTCTTCCTTTTCTGTCTCGATTCGGAAGGTACATCTTGCTTGGGCGAAAGATGGCGATATAGATGGCCAGAATGCCGGCCAAGATTGCAACTGGGGCGAATACTAGACCGCCCCAATAGTTTGTGTAGTGTAGCGGGCCGGTGATAATTGAAATAATGCCGGTAATAATCAAGATGCTACCGGCGATAACGACAGCTATTCGGTTAGCCTTACGCCTGGAATTGTCGTTCATAGTCATTCATTCAAACGTCAGGGTTCTGGCTGAGGCGCGCCTTGGCGCCAATAGCTAGGAACCTCTATTTGGAGCCCTTCATTTTCATTTCCGGAATGCCCTTGCCGATAAATATCCAATGAGTGCTAACGCAGTGAATATCACGCCGGAGTTGATCAGCGCCCATAATCCGAAAATCGCGGGATGCGATATTGCCGGTTCATGGAAATTAATTCCGGTGAGTCCGGAGAGCACCCACGGGGTATAAATAACGGCGAGATTGTCTGACTTGGGGTAGGCGATGAGTGCCCATACAAGAAGTGCGGAATAGGCGAAGATGCCGCCAATACCGAATTTCAGCCATAGTGGCACTTTTCTCATCGCCTCAAATCATCTCCATATATTCTTTTGGTTCCAACAGCATTATTCAACAGATTCGGTGATCCCAATTCACGGGTCCTTTCCGACGGGGCAAGGGTAAGCTCCGATGGGGGGTCGGTCAACCGCGAAACAAGCGGGGGGGTGCATCTGCGATTGGGCGCAAAGGGCAGCCGCACGCTAAAGCGTGGACTACATACATGCTTCGTTCGTAGTCCAGCCTTTAGGCTGGGTTCGTATGTCGAATCGCAGATGCGCCCCACGGGGGGGGGGGGGGGGATTGAGGGTTTTGCAAAGGGGGGTTAAGGCTGCCATAAGCCGCCGGCGGACGCGGCGGCGACGGACCGCGGTACCAATGGCGATTGTCAAATCGCCGGTTTCGGGGCATTCTGCGCGGCATGGAAACGAAGGCATCTTGGCAATGGGACGAGACGGTCGCGATCAACAAGGATTTCGGCGACCGGGCGGTGGTGGCGGCGTACGACGAAGGGCACCGGCGGTTTCGGGACGTCGACGGCGAGAACGCGGCGGTCCTGGCGCGTCTGGAACTGAAACCGGACGCCGTCGCGATGGATTTCGGCTGCGGGACGGGCGCGTTCGCGCGCCTGGCCGCGCGCCGCTGCCGGACGGTCTATGCCGTCGACGTGTCGGCGGCGATGCTGGACTTCGTGGAATGGAAGGCGAAGGAAGACGGACTGGCGAACGTCGTTTGCCGCCGGGGAGGATTCCTGACCTACGTCCACGACGGGCCGCCGCTGGACGCCATCCATTCGAGCCTGGCGCTGCACCACCTGCCCGACTTCTGGAAACAGAAGGCGCTGGACCGGCTGGCCGGGATGCTGAAGCCGGGCGGGCGGTTCCATTTGATGGACGTGGTGTTTCAGCCGGAAAACGCCGCTGCGAACGTCGAGGCCTGGATCGCGCAGATGGCGGCCCAGGGCGGAGCGGAGGCGGGCGAAAGCGTTCGCAGCCACGTCCGCCGGGAATATTCCACCTTTGACTGGATCATGGACGGTTTGCTGGAACGCGCCGGGCTCCGCATCGATTCCGCGGAGTCCACCGGCGGCGTGCTGGCGAACTACTACTGCACGAAGGCGTAAGCCGCAAAGCGGCTGGAATTCGTCGGATCCAATCAATCCGCCAATTCGTAAATGCGGGGCGCGCGGTCGGCCGGCGGCTGCCTAGAAAAGATCTGGAGGCTGTATTTGCCCATGTCCACGGGGGCGACGGGAAGCTCGCCGGCGGCCTCGACCTGCGCGGCGCCGACGTCGCCGAAATCGTCGCCGTAGAACTTCGAATCGCCGTTGAAGTGGCTGTACCAGGTCCCGGCGGAGGGGAACGGAACGAGATACTCGCCGCGCGCAAAGTCGGTGCCGGAGAAATTGGCCACCGCCAGGACGGGGTCGACGTCTTCGCCTTGGTTCCAGCGGGCGAAGGCGACGATCTTGCGGTCGCGGTCCACGTGGTGGACTTTGACGCCGGCGCCCTTGAGCCCCGGAGTGGCGCCGCGCAAATTGCGGCGGAGGTGGATCAGGTCGGCATAGGCGCGGACGATGCCGGCGTGGGTGTTCGTGCGCTCCTAGCGCAGGGGGATGTCGTCGTGGAAGGCCTGGATTTCGTTCATTTCCTGGCCTTGGAAGATCTGGGGGATGCCCGGGGTGGTCAGGATCATGGCGGCGCCGAGCAGGGCGCGCTTGCGGGCCCAGATGCCGTCGGGGTCGGCGGGATGGATCATCGAGGGCACGCGGCTGCGTCCGTGGTTTTGCGCGACGTAGTCGTGGGCTTCGGTGAAGAGGATGCGGTTCAGGCCCGGTCCGCCGGCCACGGTGTCCGCCACCGTGTCCATGTCGCGATCGCGGTCGTCGGACGCGACGAGCTGCCGGAACAGCGCCCAGCGGTGGCTGACGTCCCACAGGTTGTCGAAAAGCATGTCGTGGTCGAAGGCGTGGTCTTCGGCGGTGCGGACGACGTGGGGATGGGTTTCCGCGAGTTCCCGGTTGACGTCGGCCAGCATTCGGACGCCCTCGGGATTGGCGCCTTCCTCGCAGATGACGACGTTGAACACCGAATCCCAGCGAAAGCCGCCGATGCGGTATTCCTCGACGAACATCCAGATCTGGTCGCGGATGAAGCGGCGGACTTCGGGGTTGCCGAAATCGGGGCGGGAGGGGCCCCACGGCGTGCGGGCGCGGACGTCGTTGTAGAAATAGAGGCCGCCGTAGCCGTTGGCGGACCAGCCGTCGAACCGCCACAGATCGAGGTCGTTCCGTTCCGGATCGAGATCGGTCTGGCCGTAGTGGTTGTGGATGACGTCCATGAAGACGGCGATGCCGCGCTCGTGCGCGGCGCGCACGAAGCGCTTGAGGGCGTCGGGCCCGCCGTAGTCGGCTTCGACGGCGAACAGGTCGGACGGATTGTAGCCCCAGCTCAGCTTGCCGGGGAATTCGTTGACGGGCATCAGGACGACGGCGTTGACGCCGAGGCCGCGGACGTGGTCCAGATGCGCGATGGCGTCGTCGAGCGTGGCCGGCGGGTTTTTGCCGGCGAACGTGCCGACGTGCAGCTGGTAGAGCACGAGATCGTTCCGTTCGGGCTTGGGGATCGGAACGTCGCCCCAGTCGAAGGCCTTGGGATCGTAGACGATTCCGTCGCGGGTGGTTTCGGAGACTTGCCGCGCGCGCGGATCGCGCTTCCAGGCGGAGCCGTCGACGAGGTATTTGTAGCGGTGTCCCGCGCGGGCTTCGGGGACGTCGAGCGCCCAGATGCCGTCGGATTCGTCGCGGGCCATGGGGGCGGCGCGCCAGCCGTTGAATTCGCCGGCGACGGCCATTTCGGTCGCGTGCGGCGCCCAGACGCGGAAGGTGGTGCCGCTTTCGTGCGGAATCGCGCCCAGTTCGGGGGAGGGCTGGGCCAAAGCCCAGGCCGCGGCGAGCAGAACGAGAACCATCGGCAAACCGGCGCGGGCGGGGTTCATGGGTGCACCTCCAATTGCTTTGCATTCTACCGGCTCGCGTTGCGCGGCACAAGACGGCAGAATCGATGCAAGGCGCGCCGGGCGCCCGCTATCCCCAGGAGACTTCCAGGGGATTCCGGCGCGGGATGCCGCGGGGCTTGAAGCGCGGGCGGCCCAGCATCAGCGCATAGGCGAATTGGCGGCCGGCGGGCAGGGCGAGTTCGTCTTGCAGCGGCTTGTGCAGGGCGGCGGCCGCCGAAACGAATCCGGCCCAGCACGTGCCGAGGCCGTAGGCCGGCGCCAGGACGTCGACGTGGGCCAGCGCGATGACGGCATCCACCGGCGCGATCGGATTGTCCGCCGGCACGTGGGCCACGACCAGATGCGGGGCGCCGAGGCAGGCGACGTCGAAGCCGGCGTTCCATCCCGCGACGAGTTGCACCAGCAGGCGGCCCAACGGATCGTCGGTTTGCGAGCGCAGGCGCATCCAATCGACGGTGAGCGCGGCGATTTTGCGGACGGCCTGCGAGTCGTAGACCACGTGCCACTGCACGGGCTGCCGGTTGGTGCCGGAGGGGGCGTAGCGGGCGGTGTCGAGGATTTCCAGGATCGTTTCGCGCGGCACGGGATCGGGGAGGAACCGGCGGATGGACCGGCGGCTTTTGAGATGGAGGGACAGATCGGCCGGCGCCAGCGCGCGGGCTTCGGGGGGCTGCGCGGGCCGGTCTTCGAGGCGGAAATCCAGCGCGAGCGCCTGGGTCGGGCAGAAAGCCTCGCAGTGGCCGCAGAAGAGGCAGCGGGCGACGTCTTCGTTCTTCACGAACGGCAGGACGTCCGGGCCGGCCGGGGCGACGATCCCCATGGGGCAGACCTGCGCGCAGCGCCCGCAGCGCGTGCAGAGATCGGCATTGATTTGCAGGAAGGCGTTGGGGGCGGGAGAGGTTGGCGCGTTCGCGGCGTTTTCGGGTTGGTTGTCATTCGGCATCATGCGTTCTCCGGCAAAAGCGTGTCGATGGGAAGCCTAGCAAGTCGCCGGCGGAAAAATCCAATGGGATTATAAAAAAGTCCGAGTCGCCGGCGGGGTGGGCCAATCCATTTTACCCAGGGGGCGGGTTGTCGGGCGGGATTTTCCAGCGTGCCGCGATAGGGGCGGGCGACGCCCATAAGAGCAGAATCTCAATATCCAATGTCCAATAACCAATATCCAATGATCAAGGGAAACCGCCCGGCGGTCTCGCCGAGACCGCCCTACCGGAAAGAGGAGACGGAGGCGAGGTCGAGGGTGGCGAAGAGGTCGTCGAGGGTTTCGGCGCGGCAGGAAATCACTCCGACGGGCTGGAATCGCGGAGGGCTTCCAAGGCTTCGGCATCGGCCAGATCTTTGGTGCGACCTGCGGCGCGCTTGTTTCGGATGAGGTCGTCGATTGAAGGAATGCGAAGTTGAATGCCCTCGATTTCGATCGGAGATGAATGCCGGAAGGCTTCGTCGAACCGCAATCCGGACGCCCCGGTGAGGATGTCGATGCGCCGGGGGGCGACTCCGATCTGGAAAACAGTGTCGTCTTTCTGCAAATCGGAAAGAGTCAATCCGTGCAGGGGCGCGCCGAACTTCCGCAAGGCACGGAGGACGGCTTCCGCGTTTTCCGGTGTGGGTCTTACCCAGAGGTCGATGTCCATGGTTGCACGTGGATAGCCATGGGCAGCCAGCGCATAGGCACCCACGAGGAGGAACTTAACGTCCTCTTCGGCTAAGTACTGCAACATCTCTTTGTAGTCTTCGTTCAGCATGGTGGTGCTTGCTCAGTGAGGTCACTTCGCGCGTCAGGGGCCAGACCAGGGCCAAGCGGCTTTGGGGCGTGCCGTGGACGTAGTCGTTCTGGACGGTCTGATCCGCCTGGCGGATGATTTTCGCGATGCCGCGTTCCATGCATTCTTTGTAGCAAATCCAGCGGTATTCCACAATGCCGTAAACCGCCCGGCGAGTTGGCGGGTGCAGATCTGCCATTCCGTGTACCCACCTTCGATTCCGGCCCAAAAGACAACCATACGCTAAAGCGTGGACTCCATACAAACCTTGTTCGTAGTCCAGCCTTTAGGCTGGGGTCTTGCACTGAATCGCAGATGCGCCCAGTTGGTGGGTGCATCTTCGTTCACCGGCACGCTCTTGTGACGAGGTTCGGAAAGGTAGGGTCGTCTCGCCGAGACGACCGGGCTGTCTTTCGGACGCCGGTGGCGCGGCGTTCCTACCGGAACGAAGAAACCGAGTCGAGATCGAGCGTCGCGAAGAGGTCGTCGAGGGTTTCGGCGCGGCGGATCTGGACGACGGAACCGTCGGGGCGGAGGAGGAGTTCGGCGGAGCGGGTCTTGCCGTTGTAGTTGTAGCCCATGGCGTGGCCGTGCGCGCCGGTGTCGTGGAGGACGAGCAGATCGCCCATCGCGATTTCGGGAAGCACGCGCTGGACGGCGAACTTGTCGGAGTTTTCGCACAGCGAGCCGACGACGTCGTAGGTCTTCGTCGCCGGGGCGGATTCCTTGCCGAGGACGGTGACGTGGTGGTAGGCGCCGTACATGCCGGGGCGCATGAGGTTGGCCATGGAGGCGTCGACGCCGATATAGGAGCGGTAGGTTTCCTTGCGGCGGATGGCGCGGGTGACGAGCCAGCCGTAGGGTCCGGTGATGGCGCGTCCGCATTCCATGTTGTAGGCGAGGGGATCGAGCCCGGCGGGAACGACGATTTGGTCGTAGGCCTTGCGCGCGCCGCGGGCGATGGTTTCGTAGTCCACGGCCTTCTGTCCGGGGCGGTAGGGGATGCCGATGCCCCCGCCGGTGTTGACGAAGGAGATGCGGATGCCGAGGCGGGTTTTGATTTCGCCGGCGAGTTCGAACAGCATGCGGGCGGTTTCGACGTGGTATTGCTCGTCGAGTTCGTTGGAGACGACCATGGTGTGCAGGCCGAAGGTCTTCGCGCCGAGGTCGCGGGCGCGGGCGTAGGCCTCGAAGAGCTGGTCGCGGGTGAGGCCGTACTTGGCTTCCTCGGGGTGGCCGATGATGGCGTTGCCGGCCTTGAGGGGGCCGGGGTTGTAGCGGAAACAGATCGTCTCGGGCAGCGAGCCGGTCGCGGCGACGAGGGCGTCGATATGCGTGGCGTCGTCGAGGTTGATGATGGCGCCGAGGTCGCGGGCGGCTCGGAATTCGGCGTCGGGGGTTTCGTTGGAGGTGAACATGACGCGGTCGCCGCGCAGGCCGACGGCCTCGCAGAGGCGGAGCTCGGCGAGGGACGAACAGTCGGCGCCGAAGCCCTCGGAAGCGAGGATTTTGAGGAGGAAGGGATTGGGCGCGGCCTTGACGGCGAAAAATTCGCGGAAGCCGGGGAACACGGCGAAGGCCTTGGCCAGGCGCCGGGCGTTGGCGCGGATGGCGGCTTCGTCGTAGAGGTGGAAGGGGGTTGGAAACCGTTGGGCGAGTTCTTCGGTTTGCGCAAGGGTGAGGGGGAACGTTTTCATTTCGGCGGTTGTTGGGGCAAGGTTATGGGGGCCGGGGGGGGAAGGCAAGCGGGAAAGGGCGGGGTTCCGATCAGACCTGCGGGCGTTCGTCGGGCGGAGCCTGG
>JBFXHR010000001.1:0-195246 GCA_050176815.1 Kiritimatiellia bacterium | reverse complement strand
GCGCCGCGGCCGTCGCCGGTGCCCGCGTTGGAGTGGAAGCCCACGTAGACCCGGCGCCAGCGCGGGGCGTCGTTCGAGCGGCACATGTAGGCTGCCATGCGCGCGGGCTGGCCGATGTTGTCGCTGCGGTCGTCGTAGCCGGCCAGGTCGTAGAGCGAGGCGTCCATGCCCTGCCCCATGGACTTGATGGTCCAGAAGCGGGCCGATTCCAGTTCCTGCTCGAAGCCGGAGATGCCGGCCGTGCCGCGCGACACGTTGCCGCGCCCGTTGCCGAAGCGAATGGCGTCGGCGAAAATATAGGTCCCCGTGTCGCCGGCGAGCACGTGGTTGCCGATATTGACATAGCCGTTCGTGCCGGCCTCGAAGTGGTAGTTGCCCAGCCAGACCCAGCCGCAGCCGACGTCGCGGTGGTTCACGCGCACGTCCGTCACCCCGCCCGAATGGTAGACGCGATAGAGCTGGTTGGCGCGGTCGGACCCGTGGCGGACCCAGGTGTAGACCGGATACTGGCCCGCGGCCGGCAGGGTGGGCCGGTACGACGCCCACGACGTCGAGCCGTTCGTGCTGACCGCGGCGTAGCGGTACGGCACCGCATCGCCCGCGTTGCCGTAGAAAATCGTCTGCGACGAATTGTACCAGGTGCCGCCGAAGGTGACCCGGCCGCGCGCGGTGGCGTTGGTGTCCATGTTGTCGAGCACCACTTCGTTCGTCTGGTAGCCCACGGGGCGGAACGGGACGACCGTGGCGCCGGCCTTCCACGCGGCCTCCGCGAATCGGTTCATCTGGTCGACGTTGCCCATGTCCTCGTTCACCGCATACAGCAGCGGACGCTCCGGAATCCACGCGGTCAACGCTTCGTTCGCGCCGAACCCATGGCCCGCGCTGGTGTACACCACCACGTCGGAAAGCGGGCCTTTTGGCTGGGCCGCGGCGACCTGCGGCAGGCCGGTCTCGTCCGGCGTGGGCAGCGGCTCATCGCCGCCGCCCGTCTCGCCGGTATCGCCGCCTTCTTCGCCGCCCTCGTCTTCCCCGGTTCCAGCCATCGTGCCTTTGGTCAGGATCGTGCCGTTGAAGCCCACCGCAACGAACTGGTCGTCGGCATAGCTGATGCCGCGCATGGTATTGGTCGTGCCGGAGGTTTCCGCTTCCCAGTTCAAGCCGTCCCCGGACGTCCAGATCGAGCCGTTGGCGCCGGCCGCCTTGAAAACGCCCGAGCAGTACGCCGCGCGGTAGAAATAGACGTTGTTGGTGGCGAAGCTCCAGGCCAGGCCGTCCGAAGACCGCAGGATGCGCTGGTTGCCCACCGCCACGTAGTAGCCGTTGCCGTACATCACGTCGGAAAGATAAACGGTCGTGCCCGACGTCCGCGGAGTCCAGGTCAGCCCGTCCGGCGAGGTCATCAGCAGCCCGTTGGCTCCGGAAGCCACGAACAGGTCCGCGCCGTAGCCGACGCCCTGCAGGGAAAGCGTCGTGCCGGACGCCACGGCGGTCCAGGTCGTGCCGTTGGTCGAGCGCACGAGCGCGCCGTTGTCGCCGCAGGCCACGTAGACGCCGTTACCGTAGGCCACGCCGCGGAACAGCGCGTTGGTCGGCGAGGTCCGCGCCGTCCAGTTGGTGCCGTCGGGCGAGGTCACGATGGCGCCGCTTTCGCCGACAACCACCCACAGCGGGCCGGCGCCGTTGACGTTCATCAGCAGGCCGCTCTTGCCGCTGCTGCGGGCGGTCCAGTCGATGCCGTTGGTCGAGGTGTAGAGCGCGCCGCCGGCGCCGCTGGCCACGTGCAGGCCGCCGCGGCTGGCCACCCCGTAGAAATTCCCCGCGTGGACCGAGGTCCGGGCCACCCACGGCGACGTCGCCGACGAGCCGCCCGTGTCGCCGGGATCGGGATCGGGCGGCGGCGCGGCGTCCGCGCCGAATTTCTCATCGATCAGTTCCCACAGCGCCGTCTGGCTCGTCCCTTGCGTGAGGTTCCAGATGCCGATACCGCCCATCCCCTTCGAGTTGGACAAATCGTATTTCATCCCGAGGCTGGTCGCGTCGTCGTAGAAGCACTGGTAGGCCGTGCTGTTGGAGGTATAGACGTAGTACGGCACGCTGCCGTTGCTGTCCCACTTCTTGCCATATTTGGCGGCTTCCGACTCGCAGGCCCCGTAGGTCAGCGCCGCCGAATACGCGCTGCCGAGACTGGCCGCGCCGAGGTTTGTGCTGGCCGCCCCCCAGCGCCGGCCGTAGTACGGCACGCCCAGCATCAGCTTGTTCGTCGTGATGCCCTTCCCCAGATAGTAGTTCATCGAGTAGTTGACCGAGCACCACGAACTGGCGCCGATCCACTGCGCGCTGCTGGTCAGCGGGGCCACCGGTCCGGGCGTCCCGCTGCCGGAATAGTAGTAGTCGTAGCCCATCACGACCGCGTAATCCAGATTAATGCCCGCGGTCGTGTAGTTGGACACCGCGAAATTCGCGTACCAATCCACCGAGGGCAGCGCGATCGAAACCTCGTAGTTCGGATTCGCCGCGTGGAACCGCGTCGTCAGGTTGCTCATGAAGCCCGTCATCGCCGCCGTCGCGCCCGTCCACGAGCCGACGCCTTCGAAATCGATGTTCACGCCGTCGCCGTCGCCGGGCAGCGTGCGGTTGGTCATCGCGATCAGCAATTGCGTGATCAGGTTGTTGCAGGCCGTGGAATTCGTCAGCAGCCGGTGCGTGGCCGTGTCGCCGAAGAGCGTCGCCGTCAGCACCACCTTGACCCCGTTGCTGTGCGCCCATTCCACCACGGGCGACGTGCTCCACGAGCCCATGCTGTCGGCGTTGCCGTTCGTCGAGTTCACGGCGTAGGAGAAATAGGCGATCGTGGTCAGGTTCGAATACTGGTAGTTCTGGATATCCGTCATCGTGGCCCAATACGGATGCCAGCCCAGCACGCGTTTGCCCGTCGCGATGGCCTTGGGCGCGACCTTGGGCACGAGGGTTGGTTCCGTGGTTTTCGGAACGCGGGTTGGCCGGGCATTCGGATCGAAATCGGTGGGCGCTTCGCCTTCGTGTTCTTCGAAGGCGATTTGGTGCGGGCTTTTATATTCGGCGATATATTCCGGCACGAGAAACGCGGCCTGATCCGCTTCTTCCTCCGTCGCCCCCAGCTCCAGCGCGGTCGTCTTGGCCAGGCTCCGCGCCCGCGCGATGGCCGGCGAGACTTCGCTGACGTCGGGAATCTCTGGAATGACCCAGTCTGGCCCGGTCTCGTCGTATAATTCCCCGGCAGACGCCTTGCCCGACATGAGCAAAAAGACGACCGTTCCCCAAGCCCAAAAACGACGGAGTGCAGTATTCATGGCTATATTTGGTAATAGTCCCACACCCCTCCAAGCCCCGTCAAGCCCGCCCCCCCTGAAACCGTGAAATTCCGCGATCTTCGCCCGGCGGACTCAAGGCTTCTGCCGGGGGCGGTCGAGCACGATGCCGCACCATTCGCCGTCGCCGTCGCGCAAAACCTCGCGCGCGCCGCGGGCCACGAACGTCTCCGCCACGGAGTCGCCCTCGAATTCGCGGATGCCCGTCAGGATCAGGCGCCGCTTCGTCGCCCGCCAGAGAACCGGCGCCGCCTCGATCAGCACGTGCGTCAGGATGTTCGCGCAAACCACGTCGGCGGGGCGTTTCAGCCATCCGCCTTTCAGCACGTCGGCGAAATAGAACCGGATCCGCCCTTTCCCCAGCCGGTTCAAGGCGGCATTTTCGGCGCATTTCGCCACGCAGACGGGATCGAAATCGAAGGCATCGACGCGCGCCACCCCCAGTTTGGCCGCCGCGATCGCCAAAATGCCGCTGCCGGTGCCCGCATCGAGCATCGACCGGGGGTTGAGGTCCGCGCAGGCCCGCTCGAGTTCTTCCAGGCAAAACCGGGTGGTAAAATGGTCGCCCGTCCCGAAACTCAGTCCCGGATCGATCCGCAGGTTGATCCTTTTTCGGTCGGGCGGGGTTTCCCAGACCGGAACGGTCCGCAAGCGCCGTCCAATGTCCTGCATGTGGAAGTGGTGCCGCCAAAACGTCGTCCATTCCTCTTCCCGGCAAACCATGGTTTGGACCCCCGAAAAATCGAAATGACGGGGCAACGTCCGGCGGAGGGCCTCGGCCTGGGCTTCGGTGTCGAAGTAGATCTTGACGACCGCCTGGTCGCCGCCGGGCCTCTCCAAGCTGACCGGTTCGCGGGCCCAGTTTTCCCGGACCCAGTCGCAAAAGGATTCCGCATCTTCCTTTGCCAAAACGAGTTCCATTTGACCGCAGGATTTCATCTGGCCGTGGTTATACCCCCCTCTGGTCCCCGAACACAAGGTCAAAGGGGCTCCTTTTTGACCTTCGATTTGACGTTTCTCGGCCTTGGGATATTTTCCCTTGCTTTTCCAGCGGCATGGTGTACCGTTTTACCTCCCACGATATGAAACCCGTTTCCTCCATCCGAAGCTCGGCGATCCTGGCGGCGGCCCTTCTCCTCCCCATGGGGATCCCGACCCTCAGCGCCCATCATCCGACGCCGCGCCTTCCATTTTCCGCCGCCGAGCATTCGGCCGCCGTCCGGAATGCCGAGCAAAACGCCGTCCGGCTCGTGGAGGCCATCGTCCAGATCGAATCCAACGGCGATCCCCGCAAGGTCGGCCGCCACGGCGAACGCGGACTCATGCAAATCAAGGCGGGAACCTGGCGGGACATGACCGTCCGGCTGTTCGGAAAGCCCATCTCCTTCGACCGGGCCTTCGAGCCTGCCCTGAACCGCCGCGTGGGCACCGCCTACCTTGCCTATCTGCAGGAACGCCTGCTGCCCCGGCAAACGGAATGGAAAACCGACGAGCGCTCCCTCCTGCTCGCCGCCTACAACGCCGGCCCCGGCCGCCTGCAACGGTCCGGATTCGACCTCGACCGCATGCCGCCGCAAACCCGCGACTACGTCGACCGCGCAGCCGCCCTCCACGACGCCTATCTCGCCGACGTCGCCTCCGCCGTCCGCCCGCGCCTTTTGGCGCCGCTCTGACGGGCCGCGCGGCCCCGGATTTCCATATCTTTGCCGTTGCCCCCCCCCCTTGCTCGCCCTATACTGTGGCGCAAATGCCGGAGTAGCCGATGAAAAACGAGACGGAAGACAATTTTGGCCGGGCCTTGCGGATCCTGGTGACCCATCTGATCAAGAACGCCAAGAAGATCCCCCCGCCCGTCGTCCAGGGCGCCCTCGACTTCGAGAAATTCGAGTGGGGCAAGCTGGACGACGCCGCCAAGCGCGCCCGCCTGCTGGAAATCGCCGGATGGACCGATGCGTCCTCCGAGATCCAGCGGCATTTCGCCGCCTATCCCCACCCGTACAGCAAGAACAACTACGCCCGCTACCTGGTCGCGCTGAAGCTCTACAAGGAGTCGCTGGGCGTCTAGGCGCCTTCCCGTTTCCATGGATGCGAACCTCCCAGACCCCATCACCAACTACAACCGCCAACTCGCCCGCCAACGCTACCAGCGCCGGGAGGAATACATCCTCGGCCACCACCCCGGCTTCAATCTCGTCTATTGGCAGCGCATCATCCGCGCCCCCCGCCGCGTCGAACGCTGGGGCCGCCGCCTCGCCTGGACCCGCGACCAGATCATGCTCACCAAGGCGCTCCTCGTCAGCCGCATGGCCTGCGTGTTCATCGACCACATCATCCGCCGCATGGAAGAGGCCGACTTGATTCCCCGGACGTCCGGCGCGCCCCACGCGGAATGGGAAAGCCAATACCGCCACTTCCTCCTCCTCTTCCTGCGCATGGACGGCATCCCCGACCGCCGCGAAATCGTCAAGCTCATGCAGCGCCTCCACCGCTACACCGTGCCGCCCGATTCCCTGCTGGCCTTCCGCCGCCGGCACTGGAACCTGTTCGAGCGCGTCCTGCCCCCGCTCCTGACCCCCTCCGGCGCCTCGACCCTCTTCATCCGCCGCCAGATTTCGCTCCGCAACAATCCCGTCGTCGCCGCCCGCCGGATCTGCTTCACCGCCGCCGTCTATTCCGACATCCAGGAACGCCTCTACCGCCAGCAGTGGATGTACGCCTACAGCGACTGCCTCCTGCGCCTCTACGACCACGTCCGCAAAACCCCCGACGTCCTCTCCGCCCTCCTCGCGCTGAAATGAAAGACGCCCCATGACCCCCGCCATCGGATTCGACAACGACCTCTATCTGCGCGAACAAACCGCCTGCATCCTCGAGCGCGTCCGCCGCTACGACAAGCTGTTCCTGGAATTCGGCGGCAAGCTCCTCTTCGACTACCACGCCGCCCGCGTGCTGCCCGGCTACGACCCCAACGCGAAGATGCGCCTCCTCCACCAGCTCAGGGACCAGGCCGAGGTCATCCTCTGCATCTACGCCGGCGACATCGAACGCCGGAAAATGCGCGCCGACTTCGGCATCTCCTACGACACCGACGCCATGAAGCTCGTCGACGACCTCCACGACCGGGGCGTGGACGTCGCCGGCATCGTGATCACCCGCTACGACCACCAGCCCGCCGCCGACCAGTTCAAGAACAAGCTCGAGCGGCGCGGCCTGCGCATCCATCTCCACCGCGCCACCCCGGGCTATCCCGCCCACGTCGACCGGATCGTCGGCGACGCCGGCTTCGGCGCCAACCCCGCCATCGAAACCACCAAGCCCCTCGTGGTCGTCACCGGCCCCGGCCCCGGCAGCGGCAAAATGGCCACTTGCCTCGCCATGCTGTACCACGAGCACCGCCAAGGCCGCCACGCCGGCTACTCCAAGTTCGAAACGTTCCCCATCTGGAACCTCCCCCTGAAACACCCCGTCAACGTCGCCTACGAAGCCGCCACCGCCGACCTCCGCGACGTCAACCTCATCGACCCCTTCCACCTCGAGGCCTACGGGAAAACCGCCGTCAACTACAACCGCGACATCGAAATCTTCCCCGTCGTCCAAAGCATCCTCGAACGCATCGGCGGCGGAACCCCGTACCGCTCCCCCACCGACATGGGCGTCAACCGCGCCGGATTCGGCATCTGCGACGACGCCGTCGTCCGCGAAGCCGCCAAGCAGGAAGTCGTCCGCCGCTTTTTCCGCTACTCCTGCGAATACGCCATGGGCTCGGCCGGCGAAGAAGCCGTCCAGCGCACCGAGCGCCTCATGCAGGAACTCGGCATGCGCCCGGAAGACCGCCGCGTCGTCCTCCCCGCCCGGCAGGCCGCCGTCGAAGGGGCCGCCCACGGCAAAGGCAACCTGGGCATCTACTGCGGCGCCGCCATCGAACTGCGCGACGGCACCCTCGTCGCCGGCAAGAACTCCCCCCTCATGCACGCCGCCTCCAGCGTCATCCTCAACGCCATCAAGCACCTCGCCGGCATCCCCGACAAAATCCACCTCCTGCCCCCCGCCGTCACCCAATCCATCGCCACCCTCAAACGCGACATCCTCGGCCGCAAAACCGAAAGCATGGATCTGGACGAAACCCTCGTCGCCCTCAGCATCAGCGCCACCATCAACCCCTCCTCCCAGGCCGCGATGGAATGCCTGAAACAACTCGCCGGCACCGAACTGCACTCCACCCACATCCCGACCCCCGGCGACGAAACCGGCCTCAAGCGCCTCGGCATCAACGTCACCAGCGACCCCCTCTTCCCCACCCGCGACCTCGTGGAAGCCTAGAGCGGGTTGCGAAATACTGTAGCCTTCCACACCCCCCGACGGGGTCGTCGGGGGCTCCAAAGACATGATCCCTGGCGGCTTGGAGCCGGGACGACCTCGTCCCGGTCGGATTCGGCGGCTACAGAATAGATGAATATGCTCTAGCCGCGGGAAACGGCCATGGATTACGACAAGGACAAAATCGACGAAGACACGCTCGCGCCGAAATCAAGCCGCCCCACGGCTTGCGCGATCGGATGGCGAACGCGGCCTGGGCCGGAAGGATCGGGGACATGAAGACGTTGACGCCCCCGCCCCGCCCCGCCTATCCTCCGGAATCATGAACGAAACCCCCGAAAAACTGAAGCGCTACGAATGCCCCAAATGCGGGAACCTCCAATGCGCGCGGGGGGAAGTCCGCGCCACCGGCGGCTTTCTGAGCAAATTGTTCAACGTCCAGAACCGGCGCTTCGCCAGCTACACCTGCATCCGGTGCGGCTACACCGAACTCTTCGAAACCTCCAGCAGCAAGCTGGGCGACGTGCTCGATTTCTTCGCGAACGGTTGAGTCCCCCCATGGAATACGACAGGGACAAAGTCGACGAAGCGACCCTCGCGCTGCTGTTCCTCGGCATGTCGCGCACGCCCACGGGCGGCCGGGCCTGGAAAGCCCTCGACCTGCAAACCCTCGCCCGCCTCCATCAAAAAGGCTGGATCGCCGAACCCCGGGTCAAGGACGTCTCCGTCGCCGTCACCCCCGACGGCGCGAAAAAGGCCGAAGAATTCTTCCGCAAATATTTCCAGTCCCCCTGAGGAAATCCGCGCCCGCGGGTTTTACGTACTACGTACAAATTTTTTACGTACTACGTAAAATCGGCGAAAAAGTTTTACGTACTACGTAAAACTTCCTTCGCCTTTCGGAAGGCCCGGCCGAAGCCTTCGATGGAATCGCGGATGGTCGCGTCGGGCACGGCGTAGGAAAGCCGGAAATGCCCGGCCCGGCCGAACCCGCTGCCGGGCACGCCCAGGATGCGTTCCTCGAGAAGAATCTGGCAAAACCGCACGTCGTCCGGGATGGGTGTCTTGGGGAACAGATAGAAAGCGCCGTCGGGTTTCGCGAACTCGTAGCCCGCCTGGGCAAGCCCCTCGCAAAGCAGGTCCCGTCTCCGGCGGTAGATGCCGACGTCCACCGTGGCGCCGATGGCCTTGCCGATGGCCAACTGGAACAGGCTCGGCGCGTTCACGTAGTACATCGTGTTGGCCACGGCCGCGGCCCGGGCGATGAGCGCCGCGTCCTCCGCCTCGGGCGCGATGGCCAGGTAGCCGATGCGCTCCCCGGCCAGCGACAGATCCTTGGAAAACGACGTGACCAGCAAGACGTGCGGGTAGGCCCGGAAGACCGACGGGACGTCCACGCCGTACGCGATCTTGCGGTAGGGCTCGTCGGACAGCAGGTAGATCCGCTTCCCGTACGTCCGGCTCGCCCGCTCCAGCAGCTCGCCCAGTTGCTTCAGCTCGCCGGCCGAATAGACGACGCCCGTCGGATTGTTCGGCGAGTTGATCAGCATCACGCGCGTTTTCTCGTTGAGCGCCTTTTCGACGTTCGCGAGATTCAGCCGGAAATCCCCGTCCGACTCCGCCGTGGCGACGACTCCGCCCGCGGCGAAGGCATACTGGTTGTAGCCCACGAAATAGGGAGAGGGCACGAGGATCTCCTCGCCCGGATTGATCAGGGCGGTGAGGGAATCGTTCAGGGCGCCGGCCGCGCCGGAGGTCATGACGATCAGCTCCGGCGGAATCGCGACGCCCTGTTCGGACCGGATGTACTTGGCGACGGCTTCGCGCACGTGGAGATACCCCACGTTGGACATGTAGCCGTGGCCCAGCCGGTCGTCTTCCACCAACGCGCGCAGCGCGTTCTTGAATTCCGGCGGCGGCGGCACGTCCGGATTCCCCAGGGAAAAGTCGTAGACGTTGCGCTCGCCGTGTTCGGCCTTGAGACGCGCGCCCTCCTCGAACATCTTCCGGATCAAGGAAGAGCCTTCGACCATTTTCAGCATTCTCTCGGCGATCGGCATGGGTGGGTTCTCCAATTTCGCGACAGGATACGCGGCCCGCCCCGCCCCTCCAAGCGGAAACCGCCTCCCCCGGCACGCCCACCGCACGGGCGGACATCCCGCCGGCTGGTTGGCCTTCGCCGGAATGTTTCTCCTGTGCCTTGCGCTCGCCGCACTGCAGGACCGCCTCGTGCCGCGAGGCGCGCCCCTCGAAGGCCACTGGGGCGTCTGGCTGCTGGCCGGCGCGGGCATCGGTCTCGGCAGCATTGTCCCGGGCGCAAGCGTCGCCTTCCTTTTGATCTACTTCGGCATCTACTCGCCCTTGCTCGACGGCGTCGCCCGGCTGGACCCGCGCATCCTCCTGCCCATCGTACTCGGCGCCGGCGCGGCCATCCTCGTCTTCGCCCGCGCCTCCCACTGGCTCTTCCAAAAGGCCGAAGGCCCGGCCACCCGCGGCGTCCTCGGCCTCGTCGTCGGCTCGCTTTGGCTCGTCTATCCCGGCTGGCCCGGCGGCCGGCAGGGGCTGATCTGCCTTTTTCTCCTGGTCCTCGGCTTCGCCCTTTCCTCCCTCCTCAACAAACTGGGTCCGGCGCCAGCCGCCGATCGCTGATAGGCCAAACCCCGCTTGAATGCGGGGGAACGGGGGTGTTCAGTGAGCGGCGGGGGATTTCAGACGGGGGGACCCGAAGGGCGGCGGCCCAAACAAACGAAAATGGCCGCCGTGCGGTTGCCCCCAGTGAGGGAGCGCAAGCGACCGAACGGGGATGGGTTTTTCCCCGGCCGATGATCCGGACTCGAAAAGGGGGCGCCTCCCGGAGGCCGCTCGCGGCCGGATCGCAAGACCTGCTTACGAGAAGCAAGCGCCTCAAAATGTTTTCCATGCGCGCGTGGATAAATCGCGAAAAGTTTTTCCATACTCGACTGTGGAAAACTCCACCGCCCTCTGGCGATATTAATCGATTACGGAACTGCCACCGGAATGCTTAGCGGTTTTCCAGTGCCCGATATTTCCGACATAGTAGAATCCAAAGTCTTTGCGATTGCCCAAAGATCTTTTCCTTTCGCCGTCGAATATAGACTCACTGCCGTGCCGCCTCTGAGAAAGTGGATTACTGCGGGATCGGAAGTGTATTTCCTGTTTACATTATCAAATGTCTTTTCGACGATGCACAACTCCCCAACGTCACTATCTCGCACTTCGTATTTTTGAATCAACGCTTCCATTCCCATGGAGTTCAGCACTAGTCTTTTTAGTAATGCCGAACGCGCCACCTCGAACGAGGTGCCTTCAATGACACGACCAGCAGCGACCCCTTGTCCACTCGTGTCGAGGACATCAATGTCCATCGGTTGTCCCAGATGGGGTTCCATAATCTTCTTCGGTCTCACTTGAAATTCACCGGCTATGATGGTGTTTTCCCCAGTGAAGACGGGTCTGCTCGATATATGCGCCGCAGCATTAGTCGCAATGTTGAGTGCCGTGGCAAGCTGCGCGACTCTTTCTTCCATTGGGTCCACCGCAAAACAAATTTCGCAAAGTAACATCATGATGATCCATCCTATAATTGGGCGCTGTTTCATGATTAATCCTCCAACGTTTTTCCTACTGAATGTCCGTCACGGCACCATAACTTATGTTTGAAGTAACACCCGCAACTGCGGCTTCTGCCGGAGTTGATACATCGATTGTATCTGACACATATTGAGCTTCCGTTCGTGTACCGATAACGGGACCGGCGCAAGCGTCAAAAACATATCCACCGTATGCAGTAAAGGCGTGGTTGCCGAAGCCCTTTCTAACCGGATCAACATCATCTGCTCCGGCGATCTTCAGCCCGCTGGTTGACTGTGGATAAAAGGGATTGTTGCAGTTCCCTTCGCCTATAAGATTGACGGTGTTAATGTAGCCAAACGGATACATAAAGCGGTATGCTACAGAAACCCCTAAAAGGCGGGCAAGTGTGTAAACCCCGGCAGCCTGATCATAGCAGTTGACAATATTGTCCGCCCTGGGAGGAGATACGTTGTCTCCTCCAGTTTTTTCAATATACTCAGTAAGTTGGAAAGTTTCCCCAAGATTACTCGAAGCGTATGCCGCCTCCCCGGCATTGGTATCATAGGTGAGTCCATGTCCTGTATGAAGGTACTGAGTAATATGGGACAGTGCACCCGGTGCTGACGAATCCCCGTTGCATGAGGCGCTTACGATTGCTAACTCCAGCGCCTTTGTCCACGCATTATTTTGACTACCGACTGTGTTAACCCACGGCGTGGCTGGCTCATTCAGAACCGTGTATACCGTATGGCTGCCGGACAAATTCAAGTCGCAGGCAATAGAACCGGAACCGTTGATGTTCTCCATCTTCCATTGCCAGACGTCCGTTGCAGTTTTCTTGATTGTGGCTGGCGTATTGCCGGTAATTTGCAATTCAACATATCCATTTGGATCGCCCACCGACACACCGCCAGAACACGTTATGCTCGCCTCAATTACATCGTCCAAAGACCCGTCTGAATCGGTTGAAACCGCCCATATATCAGCACTGGTAACGCTTGCCGGTTGCACGGTGAACCGAGCTTTTATCGTCACCGCCTTGTTGGTCGTGTAGCACACCGGTATGTTCGTTCCCCCTTTGACCCATTCTCCACTCGAGATGTCGTATTCGTGAGTGTAATCTTGTCGGATGTTTATCGCATCACTTGCCGATGACGCCGTGTTGTGGTTGAACTTTATATTCGTTAGCTCCAATCGGACCACTGTCACCTGGATAACATCCTCACAGTCAGACTGTCCGGAATAGCTCCATTGGAGGGAGAAGACGCCGGGGAAAATACCTTCCACATAGAGATTCGTGCCGTTGAATCCAGCGAATGGAACGTAGAACTGGGCCAAGGCCGTGCCCCCGGTCGGAGCGGTGTAAATCCGAACCAACGAGGAATTCCAAGTCAGGACCAAGTTTCCGGACGACCCGGATGGGCCCAAAGCGGCAAGGTTCAGCGCCGTGCGGGATGCATTGGTGTGAACTGTCCGGTCGGCGATGAACCCGCCCGGGGCTTCCTCGTCCAGCTCGGCCACGC
This sequence comes from Kiritimatiellia bacterium, assembly GCA_050176815.1. GTDB lineage: Bacteria > Verrucomicrobiota > Kiritimatiellia > CAIQIC01 > Lenti-01 > Lenti-01. The sequence continues at coordinate 182,465 of JBFXHR010000001.1, read as the reverse complement.
CGTCGAGCGTGGCATTGGCGCCGAAGATTCGGAGCGGGACATTCGTCACGCAGTCGGACAGGCCAACGACGGCGAAAGAGGCTTGCCCGGTTCCACAGCCATCGCCCTCCAGATAGATGGTTTTGTCCAGTTGGGCGTTGGTGAACGCCGTTTCGCCCAAGACGATGGCCGCGCCGCCGGTGGGAGTCCAAAAGGCCACCGCGCCGGAGAGCGAGAGATGCATCAGTCCGTTCCAGTCGTCCGGAAGCGTCTGCTTCAACAGCAGCGGTTCACGCGCGGCGTTGGGATGCAAAGTACGGTCGGCCAACGGGCCGGCGGACCCGATGTCGGCCTTCAGCACGGAGGCATTGACCTGATCATGCGCGGGGATCTTGTCGCCCACAATCGCAACATAAGCTTCCAGCATGCCGCTGTGCGCAATTCCTTCCGCATAGAGATCGGGCATGGCTTCGGCCGTGGGAAACACCGCCCCGTTTTCAATAACATTGCCTCCGCTTGCACTGTCATAGACGCAAAGATGGGTGGTGTCGTAGGTCAAAACGACATTGGTTAGGTACTCCCCGCCTGAAACATTCTTGATTTGCACCAGCCGTCTTTCCGCTTCTGGATGGGCGCTCTTGTCCGCGAGCAGGAAGCCCACGCTTTCCTCCGATTCTTCCGCCACCCCTGCATCCAGATCGGCGCCAGTAGGTCCATGTCTCAATTGGATGTCCGCCCCGTATTCCGGTTCGGTTTCATTGGGCCAAGTGGTCCTCTCGTCGCTGATATAAAACCAGAAATTGGTCTCGTCCGCTTCCGGCGCGATGCAATAGAAACGGTTGGTGGGTGGATCGTCGGGATTGAGACAAAAACATTCAACATCGCACTTCACCCCGAAAACTTCCACCATATAGCCGCCTTCAATCACTTGCACCACGATCGGCTGGCTGTCGGGCTGCGTCAAGACATGGTAATCTTTAACGATGTCATAGCCGATATCCCCTTCGTTTATATACCCGCCAGGATCATCGCCATCCCAAAGATAAGGACGCGGGTCCACATCCTCGCCATCGAAGGGATTCGTGAGATTTTCGACCTCTTCCTTGTTGGGAATTACATCGGTATCGCTGTCCTCGTCGCCATCGGGCATGGCATTTTCATCGCTGTCGATCGAAAGCGGATCCAGTCCGCCGGCCAATTCCCATCCATCGGGAATGCCGTCGCCGTCCGAATCGCCGTTGAACGGGCTGCTGCCGACGGACAATTCCTCCGCATCGTTCCCGTGGGCCGGCGCGGAGGAGTCCCACGGAAAAGCGTCGCCGTCGGTATCCGCATTGTTGGCATCGGTTCCGTTGGCGGCCTCTGCGGCGTCGTTTAATCCGTCGGAATCGGTGTCCGGCTCGTCAATGCGGCTGCCCGCTCCTCTGGGGTATACGCCTCCGGCTATTTCCTGGCCGTTGGAAAGTCCGTCTCCGTCGAGATCCAAATAGTCGCCTTGCGTATGCTGCAGCCACGAACTCACAGGCGTGTTTTTCCAATCCCCCGCATGGTTCGAATCATAGCCAATCCAGGTTCGGCGGATCACGTTGGTGATTTTAGGTCTGACGATGGGCAATTCCTCGCCGAATCCATCCAGGGAAAACCCGAATACATTGGTGAATCCATAAAGCAACGCGTCGGCCACGAAAGCGGAAGGACTCGGAGCTACCAGCCGAATGCCGAACACCGCCGGTGGATTGGAATAGCTGTCGGGCATTCCCAAGGCGGCTTGGAAGTCCCCGTTGGTTCCCACAACTATAAAATCTCCCGAATCCAGCGTCGTCCCGGCGGGGAAGGTGAAAACATTGGTCCAGCCCGCCGGCTTTGCGGTCTGGAGCCGGAAACCGGCCAGCGATTTCGGGCTTGGCCCGGCATTGAACAACTCGACCCATTCCCCGGGATTGGCCGGTGAATTGGTGATCGGAAGGGCCGCGTTGATCACGATCCCGAAATAGTCGCCGCCGTCAAGCGGATCGGTTTCCAGCGCGATTTCGCGCCCGTCCGAGTGCCCGTCCAAGTCCGTGTCGGCGACGCCGGAATCGGTGCGGTGCAAGAGGATTTCCGCGCCGTCGGTCAGGTCGTCGGCGTCGGAATCCATCCGCTTGGCGGCCCCATAGAACCTCACGCGGGCATTGCTGGAAATGTTGGAATCTTCCCAGACGGCAACTCCGTTGGTGAGAACCAGATTCGTCGTCCGGCTCTCCCACGCGCTTTGAATACCGGCGAACGGCGGCGAAACCGGCGCCCATACCACGTTCGTGTCCGTGACGACCTCATCCTCCTCGTTCGTCCACGTCGCGATCACCACCGACGAGGTGTGCAAGACGGTATAGGCATAGACCTCGACGACATCCGTTCCATTCGTCACGGTTAAGCGCATGTTGCCGTTGGTCAATTTCTGGACGCCGCAAAAGCCGAATTCGCCTTGGCCAAGGCTTTTCATGGCGAATCCGCCATTCCTGGCGGGTTTCGATTTGGCGACGGTGGATGTGATGGATTCGGCGATCCTGTCCCCCACGTACAGGTAAGGCTCCACGTCTTCGACGGGCAGCAAGTCCAATAGCAAGGTTACGCGGGCAGGATCGGCATCCTCGGACCATGTGCGAGATACCCCGTCGGCGGGGACGGTCGCAATGAGTTTTCCTTCGGCGTTGTAGATGAGGGTTTCGCGGGTCACGGGGACGAGAATCAGGGACAGGGGATAGACCGCCACGCTGTTCTTTTCCTCGCCCAGCAGGTCGTCCAAAAACGACTCGTCGAAGTTCGTTGCGGCGAACGGCGCCACGGACGGAAACATCGGCTGGAGCCACGATATTCCCGGCGGCGTCATGCGGTTGAACAGGCGACGCTGGATTTCCGCGCCTTCCGCTAAATCCTGCAGGTCATAAACCTCGTCTTCAAAAAATACGGCGTATTGATCGGCATCCACGGCAGCGGGCTTCTCGTCGGTTCTGGCTGAATCCGCCGCGAGGGCCATGCCGCAGAACGAAACGGCAAGCGCTGTAATCCACAGAAAGCCCGCAAATCGCTTCGTGCTTTTCATTCGTTGCACGCTATTTTCTCCTTTTTGCCGATCTGCACAACCCAAATATCACCCAAATATCACGGCGCCACGTTCCTCTTTGCGTTGGTTGCCGGGCTTACAGATCTTGCCGCTCGCTGAACGGGATTCCGACAGAACGGGATTCCGCTCTTGCCCGGCCAACGGGGGTCCGCTATCCTCTCTCCGACACCATGGACGCCGTTTCGACCATCGCGGTCCGCGCCACGCTGCTGGCAACCCTATGCCTGGCCGCGCCGGGAACCGCGTCCGCCCAGACCGCCGAAGCGCCGATGGGCGCGACCGTGCAGGGCCAGGGCGCGGCCCGCTCCGTGGTTTTCCGCGTGTGGGCCCCCAACGCCGCGAAGGTCGGCGTCCGCGGCGATTTCAACGGGTGGAAATCCGAACCGCTCCAAAACGATCCGGCCCAGCCCGGCCATTGGCGGCTCGAAAGCCGCCGCGCGCGGCCCGGCGACGCCTACCAGTTCGACGTGGATGGCCTGGCGCGGCGCGATCCGCGCGCGCGCGCCGTGAACCAGCCGGAAAACAAAGCCTTCATCGTCGATCCGCGCGAGTATCGCTGGGGGGCGGCGGAAAACTGGACTCCGCCGCCGAAAGAAGATCTCGTGATGTACGAAATGCATCTGGACACTTTCGCCAGCGGCATCCCGGGCAACGGTTCGCCGTTCGAACGCGCCACCAAGCGCCTGCCCTATCTCAAGGCGCTCGGAATCAACTGCATCCAGCTCATGCCGGTCAACGAATTCACCGGCGAACGCTCCTGGGGCTACAACCCCGGCGATCTGTTCGCCGTCGAATCGACCTACGGCGGCGCCGACGGCTTCAGGCATTTCGTCCGGAGCTGCCACACCAACGGCATCGCGGTCCTGCTCGACGTCGTCCACAACCATTACGGCCCGAGCGACGTCGCCGTTTGGCAATTCGACCAGCGCCTGCCCGAAGGCAGCGGCGGCATCTATTTCTACGCCGACGAAGAGCGCGCGCAGACGGAATGGGGCCCGCGCCCCGATTTCAGCAAGCCCGACGTGCGGTCCTTCATCGTCGATTCGATCAAAATGTTCCTGGAGGAATACCGCGTCGACGGCTTCCGGTGGGATTCCGTCCACAACGTCCGCTACTACCTGAACGGCGAACGGTCCAACGCCGACGGCGACCGCGTGCTGGCCGAGGCCAACGACTGGATGCGGAAAAACCGCCCCAACGCCTTGCGCATCGCGGAAGACCATGCCTTCGACGGCGGCGGAGTCGGCTTCGACGCCCAGTGGAATTCCGCTTTCCAAGCCACGCTGTCCGCGCTGGTCCGGGGCGGCGACGCGCAGCGGAACCTGGACTTCTTCGCCGCCGAACTCGAACGCCTCGAAGGATTCAACTGGGTGAACTTCGCGGAATGCCACGATTCCGCCGGCGACCTCAATCTGCACCACCGCCTGCCCGCCTATATCGATCCGGCCACCCCCGACAGCCCGCGCGCGCGGGCGCTGGCCCTGCTGGCCGGCGGCATCGCCCTGACGGTCCCCGGATACCCCATGATGCTCCAGGGCTTCGAAATGCACGCCGTCGAGGATTTCAGCGACAACCAGCCGATGTCCTGGGCTCGGGCGGTCGGCCCCCATGCGGGCATCGTCCGCGCCAACGCCGACCTGATCCACCTGCGCCGGAACGCCAAGGGCTTCACGCCCGGACTCAAAGGCGGGGAACTGGACGTGGTCCACTGCGACAACAAGGCCAAGGTCATCGCCTATAGCCGCCGGCAGCGCAACGCCCCGCGCGACCGGGCCACGATGGTGGTCGTGAATTTCTCCGGCGCGCCGATCCGGAAATACGGCGTTCGGTTCCCGGCGTCCGGCCCGTGGTTTTGCCACTACAACTCCGGTTCATCCGCCTATGCCAAGGACTTCGACAACGTCGGCCCCAAACCGGGCCAAGGATTCGAACTTCCGCCCGGCCAAACCACCCTGCCGCTCGACATGAGCCGCTATTCGCTGCTCGTTTTCTCCCAATCGCGCCCGCCCAACGCCACGCTGGCCAAGGCCGCCTTCGCGCCGGAAATCAAGACGGCGGAAGAGTCGGCGCCCGCGGCGGGACGCGCCATCGAAGATTTCGTCGAAGAAGTCATCGCCCCCTTCCCGTACGTCACCGTGCCCTTGCCGGCGGAGTGGAAGCCCTGATCAATCAGGCGCATCTGCGATTCGGTGCCTTTTGTCGATCGCCGCCTTTCGTAGAACGCGGCTCCTGTCGCGTTCCGTCCCGCGAGTCCGCGCGGGACAGGAGCCCCGCGCCACGACAACCACGCCCATGCCGACCTGCACCCAATCGCAGAGGCGCCCTGACCGATTATTCAACCGATTTTTCCCTTGCGAAAACGGTTTATTCCCGGTAGGATCGGGGCATGAAAATCCGCGCGTTTCCCGTGGCCGTTTGCTGCCTCTTCGCCACCGGCGTTTCGTTGGCGCAATCCTCCCGCAGCGGCATGGGCGCCACGCCCTACGCCGATGCCGGCGGCACCGGCGTCACTTTCCGCACGTGGGCGCCCAACGCGAGCACCGTCGCGGTCAAGGGCGGATTCAACGGCTGGGGTTCCACCGCGCTCGCGCCAGAACCCAGCGGTGGCCTGTGGTCCGTGGACGTCCCCGGCGCCACGGCGGGGCAGGAATACAAGTTCGTCGTCAACGGCACCTACAAAAAAGATCCGCGCGGCACCCGCGTCGTCAATTCCGCCGGCAATTCCGTCGTCTACGACCACGACACGTTCAACTGGGGCGACGACGCGAATTTCAGCGCCATCTGGCGGAACGATCTCGTCATCTACGAAATGCACGCCGGCTCCTACAACGCCGCGGACTGGCTGCCGTCCACCTTCGACGAATGCATCGAGAAAATTTCCTACCTCAAAGCCCTCGGCGTCTCCGCCGTGGAACTCATGCCCGTCAACGAATTCCCCGGCGACCGTTCCTGGGGCTACAATCCGTCCGACCTTTTCGCCATCGAAGCCTCCCACGGCGGTCCCGACGCCCTCAAGCGCTTCGTCAAGGCCTGCCACGAAAACGGAATCGCCGTCCTCATCGACGTCGTCCACAACCACTATGGACCCACCGACCTCGAAATGTGGCAGTACGACGGCTGGTCCAGCGGCGGCTACGGCGGCATCTACTTCTACAACGACTGGAAAGCCAACACCGACTGGGGCTCCACCCGCCCCGACTATGGCCGCAGCGAGGTCAAGGATTTCATCCAGGCCCAGATCCAGATGTTCGTCGAGGACTACCACGTCGACGGCTTCCGATGGGATTCCGTCTACAACATCCGCACCTGCGGGGGCACGTGGAACCAGGACGGCAACAACATGCTCTGGCAGGTCAACGACTGGCTGAAAACCCACCACCCCGACGTTTTCCGCATCGCCGAAGACCACGCCTTCGACACCGACGTCGGCTTCGAAGCCCAGTGGGACCACGATTTCCTCTCCGACGTCCGCTACCTTGCCACGGCCGCCGGCGACGCGGACCGCAACATGTACACCCTGGCCGAACGCCTGACCACCCGCTACGACAACAACGGCTTGGGACGGGTCGTCTACGTCGAAAGCCACGACAGCTGCGGCGATCTCAACAGCAAACACCGCCTGCCCTACGACGTCGATTCGTCCAGCCCCGAAGGCTATTGGGCCAAGAAGCGCTCGCTGCTCGGCAACGCCGTTGCCCTCGTCTCCCCCGGCATCCCCATGATTTTCGCCGGCTCCGAAATGCACGAGTGGTACACCTTCTCCAACGACCAGGAAATCCAGTGGTCGCTCACCAACCAAAACGCCGGCATCGTGCGCGCCTACGCCGACCTGATCCATCTGCGCCGGAACGCCTACGGCAACACCGCCGGACTCAAGAACGCCGACAACATCGACGTCCACCACGTCGACAACGCCGCCAAGGTCCTCGGCATGGTCCGCTGGGACGCCGGCGGGCAAACCGACGACGTCGTGCTCGTCCTCAACTGCTCCGCCAACGCCCGCACGGGCTATTCCGTGGCCTTCCCCTCCTCCGGCACGTGGCACTGCCTCTATAATTCCGATCTGCAGTCCTACGACTCTTCCTTCGGCGACGTCGGCCCCGCCGTCGGCGGCACCGTCGTCGCCGGCGCCACGGCCAGTCTCGACCTCGGCGCCTATTCCCTGCAAATCTATTCCAAGACGGCGATTCCCGAAGCCCCCTCCGCCTCGTTCGATCCCGCGGAACCCGATGGTTGTTCCACCGTCGCCATCACCTACTCGCCCGGCGATGGCCCGCTCAAGGATGCCGCGGCCGTCTACGCCTATATCGGCCGCAATGACTGGCAAGGCGCCTCCAACGTCCCCATGGCGGCCTCGGGCGACGACTGGACGCTGGACTATCCCATTCCCGAAGACACCTATCGGCTGGACCTGTCCTTCACCGACGGCGCCGCCACCAACGCCGTTTGGGACAACAACGGCGGCGACAACTGGACGGTGTCCGTCTCGAATTGCGGCGATCTCCCCGCCGAAATTTCCCTCAGTCCCGCCTTGCCGCAAGGATGCGTGCCCGTGAAGATTTCCTACGAAATCAACGGCGGCCCCCTCACCAACGGCGCCCCCCCCGTGTACGCCTACGTCGGCCGCAACGACTGGCAGAACATCCAGGACCTCGCCCTGACCAACGAAACCGGCGACGTCTGGAGCGGCTGGTACTCCATCCCCGACGACACCTGGGAAATCGACTACGCCTTCCGCAACGCCTCCAACGTCTGGGACAACAACGGCGGCGACGATTGGAGCGCCGTCGTCAGCTCCTGCGTGAACACCGAAACGCCCCACGTCGCCATCACCAACCCCGCCCCTGCCACCTCGGTGGCCAACACCGTTTCCAGCGTGTCGCTCGCGGGGACCGCCGACCTTCTGGCCGGCCACCTGCGCTGGACCAACCGGCTCAACGGCGCGTCCGGCGCCTTCGCCTACGCCACCAACTGGAGCATCGCCCCGGTCCCGCTGGCCGACGGCGTCAACGTCGTCCGCGTGTCCGGCACCAATTCCGCGGTCAACCCCAACCACGGCGCGGCCGATGCGCCGGCCCACGCCACATATTCCGCCTCCCAGAGCTGGTTCGACGGCCAGAACGGAGGCGCGCAATTCAAGCCGTGGCAAATCGGCACCGGCGCCACCGCTTCCCTCGCCGTCTCCAATGCCTTTTGCAGTTTCGCGTCGAATTCCTATGCCTGGGCCCTGCAAGCCAGCGGCGGCGGTTCAATCCAGGCCATCCGCCCCTTCGCCGCTTCCCTCCAGCCGGGCGACCAGGTTTCGTTCCTCGTGGAAAACGGCGGCATCGACGGCCCCGGCGAGTGTTCCGTCGGATTCGCCTTCCACAACCGCTTCGACCAGCGCCTGGCGGAGTTCTACTTTTACGGCGGCACCACCAACTACGTGTACAACGACTCGGCCGTGCACGATACCGGCATCCCCTGGAGTTCCGATGCCAAGACGTGTTCCTTCGAACGCCTCGACGCGCTCTCCTACCGCCTGACGGTCAATGGCCAGGCCTTTGAAAGCGCGTTCGCCGGCGCCTCCGACTACGGCGTCGCCTATATCCGCTTCTGGAACTACAATGCGGGCGACACCGACGAACGCAAGTTCTTCATCGGTCCGATTTCCGTCACCGGCGCCCCCCTCCCCGTCCTGACCTACTCCGCCGAGATCGCCGTCACCCGCGCCGCGTCGTCCAACGCGCCGTGCACGACCCATTCCATCGTCGCCGCCGCCGGCGGACTCGTCGCCGCCGTCTCCAGCACGGCCGGCCTCGAGAACAACGTCTGGGGCGCCGACGTCCTGACCAACGGCGGCTGGAACTGGTCGCTGCTCTCCGGCAGCGAGTACGACGTCGTCCTCTCCAACAACACCGTCGTTCTCACCCCCATCGCCACCAACGGCCTCAAGCTCATCTCCATCGGCAAGCCCGGCGGATAACAAGACGAATCAGCGCGGGCGGATTTGGCGGAAGGCGTCGGGCAGGGCCTGCGCGATATCGCCCGCTTTCATCGCGGCCTGCGTAAAGCGCAGCGCGGCGACGTCGCCGGCGGCGCCGTGCAGCCAAACCGCCGCGCAGGCGGCCTCGAACGGCGGAACGTTCTGCGCCAGCAGCCCGGCCAGCAGCCCCGCCAGCACGTCGCCGCTGCCGCCGCACGCCATCCCCGGATTGCCGTTCAGATTCAGCCAGGCCGGTTGCCCGGTCTTCGCCACGATCGTTCCGGCCCCCTTGAGCACGACGATGGCGCCGGTGCGGTCCGCGGCTTCCCGCGACGCGGCCAGGCGATCCTTTTGAACGTCGGCCGTATCCTTGCCCAGCAGCATCGCCAGTTCGCCGGGGTGCGGCGTCAGGACGACGGGCTTCGCGCAGGCGCGCACGGCTTCCGGATGGCCCGCCAGCACCGCGATCGCATCCGCGTCGAGCACCAGCGGACAGGGTGTTTCGTGCAGCAACCGCGCGACCAGACGGCGGGCTTCCGGGCCGCGCCCCAGGCCGGGGCCCGCCAGGATGGAATCCATTCCCTCCAGCGGGAAATCGGCGGAAAGATCCGCGCCCACGATGGCCTCCGGCACGCGCAAAACCGCGGCGGACGCCGCGGAAGCCGACGCCGCCACGCGGACCAGCCCCGCGCCGGACCGGATCGCGCCTTGCGCGGCCAGCACGATCGCGCCGGGATATTCCGCCGCGCCCCCCATCAGCAGCGCCCGGCCATGCGTGCCTTTGTGGGAATCGCGGCGGCGGTGCGGAAGAATCCGGCGCACGTCTGCTTCCGAAATCCATTGGAGGTCCGGCCGCGCATCGGGAATCGCCTCGGCGAATTCGGCGGGCAGCCCGATCTCCGCGCATCGCAGCGAACCCAGCGCCTCCAGCGCCGCCGGCGCGGCCATCCCGGCCTTTGGAAATCCCATTGCGACCGTGAAATCCGCCGGCACGACGGCGCCAAACGCCTCGCCGGTATCCGCGTCCATGCCCGATGGAACGTCGGCGGAGACAAGGAGGCTCGTCTCGCTCTGCGCGCGCAAATAGTCGATGGCCCGGCGGATCGTTCCCGTCGGCGGGCCTTTGGCGCCCGTGCCCAGCAGCCCGTCCACGAGAATCGGCGGCGGGATCCCTTCGGCCTCCAGGCGATCCCAGTCCGCCTCGGAAGCCAGTTCGCGGCAGGAAATCCCCGCGCCGGACATCCGGTCGAAGAAATGCCGGGCGGAGCCCTTGAGTTTCTCCGCGGGACAGGCCAGCCAGACCTCCGGCGCAAGGCCCATGTCCCCGAGGAACAGCGCGGCCGCGAAAACGTCCCCGCCGTTGTTGCCGGGTCCCGCCAGCAAACGGACGGCGGGCTCGGACGGCTCCAGATGCTTGGCCATGGATTGGACCGCGAGCGCCAGGCCCCGGCCCGCCCGCTCCATCAGGGCCCGGTCCAGCGACGGATGGCGCAGGATGGCCCGCCCTTCGCCTTCCCGCATGCCCGCCACCGCGACGAATTTCATCCGATCAGGTCCTTCATCTCGCGCACCGCCCGTTCCATGCCGACCAGAACGGCGCGGGCCACGATGCTGTGGCCGATGTTCAGGGTATGCAGATGCGGAACCGCCTTCAGGAAGGCTTGAAGATTGTCGTAGTTCAGCCCGTGCCCGGCATTGATCCGCAAGCCCTTTCCGTGGCCGTATTTCGCGGCGGCCACCAGCCGCAACAGCTCCACCTCGCGCGCCTCGCCGGACAAATCGCAGTATTTTCCCGTGTGCAGTTCGACCACGGGCGCGCCCAGCGCGACGGCGGCATCCAACTGGCGGATCGACGGCTCGATGAACAGGCTCACGACGATGCCCGCGGCTTTCAGCTTCGCGACGGACGGATTCAGCGCATCGAGCTGCCCGGCCGCGTCGAGCCCGCCCTCGGTGGTGAGCTCCTGCCGCCGCTCGGGCACCAGGCAAACTTCATCGGGCTTCGTCGCCGCGGCGATTTCCACGATCTCGGGGCTGTTGGCCATCTCGAGGTTCAGCGGAATCCGCAGCGCTTTTTTCAAGGCGTACAGATCGGCGTCCTGGATGTGCCGGCGGTCTTCGCGCAGGTGGATGGTGATGCCGTCCGCCCCGCCCTTTTCGCAGGCCGCCGCCGCATCGAGCGGCGAAGGATAGGCCGTGCCGCGCTGCTGCCGGAGCGTGGCGACGTGGTCGATGTTGACGCCGAGTTTCACGGCCGCGGATCTTCGGTCTTCTTCCACGTGGCCGACTCGGCCTTGAAGAACAGCGCCAGCAGGGTCAGGACCACGTAGGCAGCCACCGCCACGGCGGCCGTCTGGATCCATTCGCTCGTCGCCAAGGTCATGGATGGCCCCCGCCCTACAGCAACGCCTTTTCGTCGGCGCCGCCGAAGAAATGGGCCTTGTCCATGTCCAGCACGACCTCCACGGCGTCGCCGATCTGCTTGCGGCAGGACGAATCCACGCGCGCCGTGAAGCCCGTCTGGCCCGTCGTGGCGTACAGATAGACCTCCGACCCCATCATTTCGACCACTTCCACCTTGGCCTGGACCACGTGCGCGGGATCCGCGCCGGGCTGCGCGGAACGCTCGTCGACGTTCTCGGGGCGGATGCCCATCGCGACGGATTGCCCGTCGAACGCGCCCAGCTTCTCGGCGGACTTGCCCGAAAGCGCGATGCGGAACTTGCCTTCTTCGAAGAAGACCGCGCCGCCCTTCCGGACGATCTTGCCCCGGAAGAAATTCATGGGGGGGCTGCCGATGAAGCCGGCGACGAACTGGTTGGCGGGATGGTTGTAGATGTTCAGCGGCGTGTCCACCTGCTGGATCCAGCCGTCCTTCATCACCACGATCCGGTCGCCCATCGTCATGGCCTCGATCTGGTCGTGGGTCACGTAGATCATCGTGCTTTTCAGGCTGTTGTGCAGCTTGCTGATTTCCGCGCGCATCTGCACGCGCATCTTCGCGTCGAGGTTGGACAGCGGCTCGTCGAACAGGAACGCCTTGGGCTTGCGGACGATGGCGCGGCCGACGGCCACGCGCTGCCGCTGCCCGCCGGACAGCGCCTTGGGCTTGCGCTCGAGGTAGTCCACGATGCCGAGGATTTCCGCCGCCTCCATCACGCGCTTGTGGATCTCCGCCTTGGGGTATTTGCGCAGCTTCAGGCCGAACGCCATGTTGTTGTAGACGCTCATGTGCGGATAGAGCGCGTAGTTCTGGAACACCATCGCGATGTCGCGGTCCTTCGGCGGGATGTCGTTGACCTTCTTGCCGTCGATGAAAATGGAGCCTTTGCTGATGTCCTCGAGGCCCGCGACCATGCGCAGGGTGGTCGATTTTCCGCAACCGGACGGCCCCACCAGCACGACGAATTCCTGGTCCTGGATTTCCAGGCTCGCATCGTGCACCGCCGTCACGTCGCCGGGATAGATCTTGTATACGTTTTCGAGAACGACCTTCGCCATCGGGATCTCCTTCGCCGGGCGCCCGCAAACCGCCCACATGGCCCTCGTTTGTAGCACCCGGGGCAAACCCCTGTCAAAACAAACCCCGCTTGAAATGCGGGGCGGGGCCACACCTGCGGAGCGCGCGACCGGCCCCCGCAAGACTGCGGGGGGACGGGGGTGTTCAGTGAGCGGCGGGGAGATTTCGGCGGGGGGACCCGAAGGACGGCGGCACTATAAACGAAAATGGCCGCCGTGCGGTTGCCCCCGGTGAGGGAGCGCAAGCGACCGAACGGGGATGGGTTTCCCCCCCGGCCGATGATCCGCACTCGAAAGGGGCGCCTCCCGTAGGCCGCTCGCGGCCGGAGGTGTGGCCGAAGCCCAACGGGCGAAGGCCCGAGAAAGGGGGGCTCCGGGGGGAAAACCAAGGCGGGGGAAACCGCAGCCGCCCGCCTCCCCGCCGCGCCTAAAGAAAAACCCGCTCTCCCGACACCCGCCGTAGACGGCGTGGTCGGGAGGAGCGGGACCAACGGCGCGCCCGTAGCCCCGCAGGAGACGTGACAGCGCGTTCCCGCGCTGGCGCGGCTCCTGGGCGCGCCCATATCCCCGCGAGCGTAGCGAGCGGACAATCGACCCGGTGGAAAAGATCAATTTATGAAAGTGACCCCATTTAGTGACCCCATTTCTCGCCTATAATTCACCGGCAATCACAACTTGCCGAACAATATCCCCCACAATTATGACAATCATTGCCGCGTGTTTTGTAAGAGGGTCATTTACTTCAAGATTATATATTAAATCAATTTTTCCCGGCTTATTGGTTGAAATATGGCTGGGGGCTCCCAGCAAATCTATAATGTCGTTTTTACTGATGCTATATTTTGGAGCCGCATCCCGATTTTGTGTTGCCCCACTGCCATCATTTTCTTTTAGTAGAGATATTACTTTTCCTGCGAGTGAACTCGGCTTGTTACCCGGGTGATCTCTGAACTGCACAAATGTGTTTTGCTCATCGGGCGAAAACAATTTCATGTCAATGGCGGGCTTGCCTATAAAGTCACCATTGGATAATGGAAGATCACGAGCAATGACATAATCGTCAGCATCTGTAGATGCCACAGAAGAAACGAGGCAAACGAGAAAAGCCATAAGCGATGCGCGATGCAAATATGTTTTCATAATTTAATTCCAATCGTTGTGAGTAGTGTCGATGACATTTGGATTATTCGAGTCCACTTCCCACTTTTCATTGCCCCATTGGTCTGTGTCGGTTTTGATTATTGAGCGATAGGCTCGCCAGTAACCGTAATCTGAGCATTGATACCAAGTATCAGCAAGTTTGATGCGGACTGATTCCCGGAATATTCTTTTTACTACAGCAGATTGTGTCGCGCCCCATCCGCCCGCACTTTGACTTAAAGTGGCCTGCGCGACATTAAATGCGGGAGAATCAAAGCTGAATATCTCACCCGTTGGATCTCCTGAAGGATTATCTCTTGGCCCGTCATATGGGTTATTGTCTTCATCAATTTGAGAGCCGATGTTGCCGTCGTCACTCTCCCATTCTGGTGCGGATGAAGTGATTTCAACTCCATCCGACCATATGCGCTTTTTTATTTCGCGGGTCACATCCCAAAGGTGGTCTGCACCACTTTCTGAAATCTCATCGCGTAAATCGGGGATATCGCCACCGGCAATTAATTCCTGCGGTGAGATTGAACCCCTCCATTCAATGGCCGCATAAAAATATCGGCTTATGCTCCACGGGTTGTCTGACTCAACACCAAGGCCGAGATGGGTCACGGAAATAATGCCAGATAAGTCAGAAAACTCTCGCTGGTTATTTGGGTGCAGTTCTGTGGTTGACGTGCTGTAATCTGCGCTTAGTCCAACCCATGTGACCCAAACAAGCCCTTCCCAACATGTTGAACCGCCAATCTTGATCCTAACAGGAATCTTCTGTGCCGTGGCACTCGATAGTTTGGCTGTCAGTTTGTCCGTTCCGACCGCTGGGGAGGTGATCGTCGCGCCGTCGGCTTCCCATACAAGCTGATCGAACACCGCCGGATCATTGGGCAATACGGTAGCATTAAGAACAATGTCGCCGGTATTTTTGGCGCAGACGAAGTGGTCGGCATGTGCAGCCCCGGAGATGGCTGGAATTTTGTGCGTCTCTGAATCAGAAGAATGAACGTCAACGGAGTCCACTTTAAGGACGTTCGTCTTGGCGTCCACCAATTCGATGTCCGTCACCTCCGCGAATGCGCCGACGTGAAAGAGCTCGTCGACGGTGTCGTACGACAAAACGATCTCTCCCGGCGGCGACCGTACCTTGGCCAAGACGATGCCGGCTTTGTCGGCCATCTGGCATCCGAGCCCCTCGTTCGATCCAGAGAAGACCAATGCGCCGTTTACCCTAACTTGGTCATAACCCGAATTCTGGCGTTCGACCCGCCCCGCGACGCCGATCTTGAACGTGAATTCCATGGGCGGCAAGGCGGGATTGGTCGCTTCGACGAATTGGATACGCCGCTGCACGAACTGCCGCGAACTCTGGGTGCCTGCGCAATTCGTCGAATCCTGGATGTCGATCCTTAGCTGGTCCATCTTCTCCCGGTGGAACCGATACCCAAGCCCGGCCGCGCTGTTGGGCGCACTGCCCAGGCGGAATTCCTCGATGTTGGTGATCCCGTCCCCATCCGGATCTAAATTCCTGTCGGAAGCAGAGCCGGGGTTGAGCCCGTAGTATGTCTCCCAATCGTTTGGCATTCCGTCCCCATCCGTATCGCGATTTGTCAAAGGGTGTGGGTCCGCCCCGTCCATAATGCGGTCGCCGTCGCTGTCCTTGAGCAGCGGATCGGTCTGTGCCTCCCATTCCTGAAGGTTCGTCAGCCCATCGCCGTCGTAGTCCCCGCTGCCGGACACGTCCGCGAGGCTGGTCAGCCCGTCGGCCGGATTGTCATCGACGATTTCACGCTCGAGGATGTCCGAAAGGCCATCTTGGTCGTCGTCGGGAATCACCCAATATAGGCGCTGAATACTGTTGCTGACGCCCCAACCCAAGGCTCCGAATTTACCGACATGCCAGAACTCCCTGAAATCAACGCCGGCAAACGCAGGGGCGGACAGCGCGTTCGTGCCGCCGTCCTCCGCCAGAAACGGCTGCCACTGCCCATCAACCTTCTTCATGCCCGCAATCGCCCCATCCTCGCTGATGTCGAGGGCTACGCTCTCCGTCGCGTCGGTCAGGCCGTAGAGCGACTCGACATTGCCGTCCACCCATTTGACCGCGCGGGGAACCGCCCCCGTCGAAGTCTCGCAGCCGACGATAACGCCCATGTCGTTGACCGCATAGGCTGCGCCACCCAGCGCCTGAGTACTCACCGGGAGCACCGATCCCGCCTGCCCCGGCCGATAGACGAGCGGCTGGTAATGCTCTGTCCACGACGGGGCTCCGCTATTCGCATCATAATCGAAACCCGCGCCAACCATTTGCCCCTCGTTGTTCAGCCCGAAGACAAGCCAGCTGTCATCCTCGCCGCAATAATTCGTCGGCGCCATAAGCGTTTGATAAGTTCCATTCCGATAGAGAAACGCATCTCTTCCCCACCCGTAGCCGATGTGCAGAAGCGCAAACGGATCATTCGAGGCGACATTGTTCAAGCTGGGATATACCTTACCCACCCATTCGCCGCTCTCGTTCTGGTCGAAAACCAATAAGGTATCGCCTGCCACCGGCCAACTTCTCGGGGCTACCGGCGGAGGCGGCAAGTCCGCCTCCAAACGCGCACCCCAGCGAGTCACGCCATACAAGGTTGCATCCAGATTTGTCGTCGGAGTGTTATAGGTGACACCCGCGTACATAAGATCTCGATCTTTATACTCAACGCTATGATATGGATTAGTCACCATAATAACGGTGAAATTCGTCGCATTGGCAAAGCCCGCCACCGTGCGGCTGCCGGACACCGCGACGGGCAGGTCGCCGGTCCGGGCGGCTGCATAAGCGTAGGTCCATTCCTCCACGCCCTCGACGGACATGGGACCATTCTCCAGAACGGCTTGCTTCTCGGCGGCCGACAACGCCGCAAACGAATCGCTTTCGACCACTGCGACGTCCACCCGGCGCGTTTCGCCCGTCTGCCCGGTGCCGTCAACGCCATAAACCAGCAAGTGGAAGTCGCCCGGCGGGGCGTACCAGTTCGTAGCCTGATCGCCGCCGGCGGCGACTAGAACATCGTTTGTGACGCCGTCGAGTTCGGAGACGATTTCATAAACCACGTGGGACGGCGTCTCGCTGCCATAGAGCCAATCGCTGGCCAAAACAATCTCGGCCGGACCGGAGAATTGCTGGCCATCCAACGGATGGCGGAACCGAACCAGCGGTTCCTGGTTCGGCAAGGTGGGCTCGGGGTCTTCGCCATCGGAAATGCCGTCGTCGTCCGTATCCGCGCTGAAGGGATCGGTGTCGTGCATGCTTTCCTGAAGATTGAGCCAGCCGTCGCCGTCTGGATCCTCTTGCGCGGCGTAGATGCCGGCGAGGCCGTTCGTTCCGATGGCCGCTCGGTACAGGCGCACATCGTCGATCAGCCCCTTCCAGTATTCGGCGCCGAAACTGTCGTCCTGGCCGTTGCCGATGGCGAAGAACCCGTTAGACGCGGGGATGAACCCAGCGGCCGCCGCCCCTACCGGAACTCCGTCGAGATAGAGCCGCATTTGCGTGCCGTCGAATTCCAGCGCTACCCATACCCACTGGTCCGCAAGCGTATTCGTGTCCATGATCCAAGCACTCGTTCCCAGCATGGCGTAGGCTCTGTTTTCATTAAAACCAAGGCAATATCCGTTCCAAGTTTCGGCCTCGTAATCGCCGACCACCTCGGGCCAAGCCGACGCGCATTCCGAATCCAGCCACACCTGCGCGCTTACCGTGAAGGGGCCGCCGGTCAAAACGGGCGTTTCCTGCGCGATCCGCACCCAATCGTCGCTTCCGTCGAAAGCCAGCGCGCCGCCGAAGACTCCCGCTTCCGTCCAACCGCCGTTGGTCGCACCCGAGAAGCCCATCAGCGCACCGTGATAGCCATCCGTGGCGGAATTCAGGGCGTTGGTTCCTTCTCCGTCGTCGAACTTCCACCAGCAAACCATGGAGGGGTCCAGGCCGGATCTCGCATTCAGCCCGTATTCCACTTCCCAGCCGTCGGGCATTCCGTCCCCGTCCGTGTCCGCCAGACCGGGATCGGTTCGGTGCAGGAGGATTTCCGCCCCGTCGGTCAAGCCGTCTTCATCCGTATCCACCGGTTGCGCGGCGGCATAGAAGCGCACCAAGGCGTTGCTGGGAATGTCCGAATCCTCCCAGACCGCCACGCCATTGGAGAAGAGCAGGTTGGTCGTCCGGCACTCCCAGCCGCTTTCGATGCCGTCGTACGGCGGGGAAACCGGAGTCCAAACGACATTCGTCTCCGTGACGATCTCGTTCTCGTCATTCGTCCATGTCGCGATCACCACCGAGGCCGTGTGAAGCACGGTATAGGAGTAGATTTCGGCCCCATCCATTCCATTCGATACCGTGATCTGCATCGATCCATTGGTCCGCTGGATGCCGACGAACCCGAACTGGCCGGCTCCCAGGCTCTTCAAGGCGAAGCCTCCGGCCCTGGGCATCTTTGCCGACTTGGAGAAAATGGAAACCGCGGCCTCGTCGATCCGGTCCTCCACATACAGATAAGGTTCCACGTCCTCCGAAGGGAGCAGGTCAAGCTGCAGGGTCACGCGGGCAGGATCGGCATCCACCGCCCATTCGCGGGAAACGGGCTCGGCGGGGAGGGTCGCGATGAGTTTGCCCTCGGCGTTGTAGACGAGGGTTTCGCGGGTCGTCAGGTCCAGCGCCAGTGAGAGTGGATAGACCGCCACGCTGTTCCTGTCTTCGCCCAAAAGATTATCCAAAAACGATCCGTCGAAGTTCGCGGCGTCGAACGGCGCCACGGACGGAAACATCGGCTGGTACCACGACAATCCCGGCGGCGTCATGCGGTTGAAAAGGCGGCGCTGGATTTCCGCGCCTTCCGCCAAATCCTGAATATCCAAAACCTCGCTCGCTAAAAAATCGGCGTATTGATCGACATCGACGGCGGCCGGCTTCGCGTCGGTCCGGGAAGGATCCGCCGCGAGGGCCATGCAGCAGAACGAAACGGCAAGCGCTGTTATCCCCAGAAAGCCCGCAAATCGCTTCGTGCTTTTCATTCTTTGCACACCATTTTCTCCTTTTTGCCGGGCTGCACAACCCAAATATCACGGCGCTACGTTCATATTTGCGTTAGTTGCCGGGCTGGCTTACCAATCTTGTCGCTCGCTTATCGGCCAAACCCCGCTTGAAATGCGCCCGCGCTTGCCCCATACTGCGCCCATGACAACTTCCCATTCCAGCCTTTCGGTCGTCGTCCCCGTCTACAACGAAGAGCCCAACGTCGCCGCCCTGGCCCAGAAGCTCCACGACGCCTTGTCCGCCATCGGCCGGGACTACGAGATCATCTTCGTCGACGACGGCTCGCGCGACGCCTCCTGGGAGCGCCTGAAGGAAGCCGCCGCCCGCCATCCCCGCTTCCGCCTGATCCGCTTCCGCCGCAACTTCGGCCAGACCGCGGCCATGTCCGCCGGCATCGACGCCGCGAAGAACGACGTGATCGTGACCCTCGACGCCGACCTGCAAAACGACCCCGCCGACATCCCTTTGCTCCTCGCGGAAATGGAAGCCAACGGCAGCGCGGTCGTGTCCGGCTGGCGCAAGGACCGCAAGGATCCGTTCATCAACCGCCGCCTGCCCTCGATGCTGGCCAACGGATTGATTTCCTACATCACCGGCGTGCGCCTGCACGACTACGGCTGCACGCTCAAGGCCTACCGCCGCGACGTCCTGCAGGGCGTCCGGCTCTACGGGGAAATGCACCGGTTCATTCCCGCCCTTTGCTCGTGGGTCGGCGGCGACATTTCCGAAGTCGTCGTCACGCACCACCCCCGCGTGGCGGGACAATCCAAGTACGGCATCGGGCGCACGTTCCGCGTCGTTCTCGACCTGTTCACCGTCAAGTTCCTGCTGCGCTTCACCGGCGGGCCCATGCAGCTCTTCGGCAAGATCGCCTTCGTGTTCGGCGGCGCGGCGGCCCTGATGCTGCTGGTGGTGGCGCTCGACCGCCTGTTCGGCTCCGGCGCGTCGGAGTACCTGATCAAGCGGCCCTTCTGGGTCATCACGCCGTTTATGCTGCTGGCCTTCTGCATGCAGTTCATCTCGATGGGCCTGCTGGCGGAAGTCCAGATCCGCACCTACCACGAGTCGCAGGACAAGCGCATCTACTCCGTCCGCGAGACGTTCGATTCCCCGGGCGCCTGATGCCCGATCCCGCCCAGCTCCGCCTGCTGTGGCCTGTTCTCGGCGCGATGGCGCTCCTCCTCACGGCGGGGGTGGCGGCGCTCCTCCATCTGGCATCGCGCCGCCCCGCCCGCTCCACTCCCTGGAACGTCTCGCTCGCGCAACTCGCCGCCGCCTCCCCTTGGCGAGGCCGCGACATCCTGGCCATCGTGCTCCTGACTTCCGGCGCCCTGGCCGCGCGCTCCTTTCTGGGCCCTTCGACCGCGCTGGACGTGCTGGCCCTGTCGGGAACGGCCCTCGTCGCCGCCCTCGCCCTCGCCAGCGGAAAGCCGCGCCCGTTCGGCGGCCCCGCCCCCTGGCGCGCCGTGGCCGCCCAAGGCCTGCTCCGCTTTCTCGCCATCCTGCCGGTGCTCTGGTTCGCCGCCTTTGCGTGGCAGATCGTCCACCGGTGGACGGGCCACGCGCCCGACCTGCAACACGCCATCCAGCTCTTCATCGACTCCGATTCGTCCGCGGCGCGGATGGGGTTCTTTTTCTTCGCCGTCGTCCTGGCCCCGCTCGCCGAGGAAACCTTTTTCCGGGGGATCCTGCTGCCCGTCCTGGTCCGGCAAATGGGCGCGTGGGCGGGAATCGCCATGACGGCCGCTGGCTTCGCGGCGCTCCACGCCAACACGGGCTCGTTCGTGTCGCTGGCGATTTTTTCCGTCGCCCTCGCCCTGGCCTACGTCCGCACCGGCACGCTGTGGGTCCCCATCCTGATGCACGCCCTGTTCAACGCCGCCAGCCTCGCCCTCCTCCTCGGCCTCGTCCGCGCCGGACTGGCAGGCTAATCCCTGCTCTTTTCCTATTCGCAACGAATTCATCAAGAATCGGATAGGGATTCCATTGATATATCCTATCGTTTTAGTTGAAATTGTGGAATCGCTGCGGTACCCTGACCTATCACGTCACCGCAGAGAACAACATGAACATCCAAAGACCCGACAGACAAAACGCCACCTCTCCTTACGAAAAACCGGAACGCCGGCGCCGGGCTCGATCCCGGTCCGCCTACTCCACCCGTCGGAGCAGCCCGCGCTATTGGAGCGACTTTCCCGTCCAGATTGTCGTGGGTTCCGGCGATCGGGAAACGACCTATGCGGGAACCGCCCGCGACATCTCCGACGGCGGCCTGCTGATCGAATCCCACGAAGTGCCGCCGGATACCCAACATGTCCGCCTGCGGTTCGAGGTCCCCGTCGGCACCCTGCCGGAAGAATACATCCACGGCTCCGTGGACATCGCCGCGGAAGTCCGCCGGCACGACGCGGCCAAAGCCTACTGGGGCATGAAATTCGTGGAGCCGCTGTCCCGGCGGCTGGCCCGCTCCACGTGGGCGGTCCTGCGGTGGACAGCCATCTCCTTGCTTTCGGTTGCCATCGTCTTCACCCTGGTCCTGAAATACAAGAACTACCAGTTCTTCTGGTTCGACGCGCCGCTCTTCTTCTACAGCATCCTCGTCGGCGGCTACCTGATCAGCCGCTTCGCGTTCGCCGCCTTCTACCGCAATCCGCCGCCCCGCACCGACACCCCGCCGGTCACCCTGCTCATCCCGGCCCACAACGAGGAAGAACAGATCGAGCGCACCCTTCGCCAGACCATGAACCTGGAATATCCCGCCGACAAGCTGCAGGTGATCGTCATCGACGACGGCAGCACCGACGGCACCCTGGCCGCGATCCAGCGCGCCCGCGACCTGTATCCGGAAGTGGAGCTGATCCACTACGACAAAAGCCGCGGCAAACGCCATGCCCTCTCCGACGGCGTCCGGAAATCGACCGGCGAGTTCCTGGTCTTCATCGACTCCGACAGTTTCCTCGAAACCGACGCGATCCGCCGCCTGCTGGACCATTTCGCGGATCCCGAGGTCGCCGCCGTCACCGGCCACTGCGACGTCGAGAACGTCTGGACCAACGCCCTCACCAAGATGCAGTCGGTGCGCTACTTTGTCGCGTTCCGCGTCATGAAGGCCGCCGAAAGCGTCTTCGACAGCATCACCTGCCTGTCTGGTCCCCTCGCCTGCTACCGCCGCGAACGCCTGCTGGAAGTGCTTGCCGCCTGGGAAGGCCAGACCTTCCTCGGCCGACCCGCCACGTTCGGCGACGACCGCAGCCTGACCAACCTGCTGCTGCGCCGGGGCCACAAGGTGCGCTACGCCGAAAAAGCGCAGTGCACCACCGTCGTCCCCGAAGACCACCTCACGTTTTTGCGCCAGCAGCTGCGCTGGAAGCGCTCCTGGTTCCGCGAGAGCCTGATCGCCTGCGCCTTCATGTGGAAGAAGCAGCCGTTCATGGCCGCGTCGTTCTACCTCGGCTTCCTGCTGCCGCTGGTCGCCCCCCTCGTCGTCCTGCGCGCGCTGGTCCTGGTGCCCATGCTCAACGCCGTCTGGCCGATCAACTACGTCGCCGGCGTACTTGTCATGAGCGCCATGATCAGCAGCGTCTACCTGCTCATGAAGCGCTCGCGGCTGTGGCTTTACGGCATCATGTTCTGCTTCTACTACATGTTCGTCCTGGTCTGGCAGCTGCCGATCGCCGTCCTGACGTTCGCCGAGACCGGCTGGGGCACCCGGAGCAAGTCGGAAATATGAAAAAACTCTCGATCCTCTTCCAATGGCTCGTCGTGCTGGCCCTCGCGGGCCTGGCGGCCTATCCGTTCATCAAGGGGCGGCCTTTGCCCGAGCGCCGACCGGAAACCTGGCGCGACTGGCACGGCTTCATGGCCCTCTCCTATGCCGGCATCGGCGAAGGCGATCCGGAAGTCTATCCCATGCCGAAACGCGTGGAGGAACAGCTTGCCGCGCTCCATGCTGCAGGCTACCGGACCATCACCCCCGCCGACGCGCTCGCGTTCCTGGAAGACCGCCGGCCGCTGCCCGCGAAGGCGCTGCTGCTCCTGTTCGAGGGTGGCCGCAAGGACAGCGTCATCTACGCCACCAGGCCCCTCCAGAAAACCGGCTTCGCCGGCACCTTGGCCCTCCCGACCCGCCTCCTCAAAGCCCGCGGCAATTTCTTCCTGCGCCGCGGCGACCTCCAGCGCGTCGCGAAAATGGGCACGTGGTCGCTCGCCGGCATGGGCCACGAAGCCATCGACGAAATCCCCGCCGCGCCCGACGGCGCCCCCGGCCACTTCCTGACCCGCCGCGAATGGACGGACGCCGGAATGGAAACTCCGGAAGCCTTCCGTCAACGCGTCGCCGCCGACTACGCGCGCTGCCGAGAGATCCTCGCGCCGTTTACCGGCGTCGGACCCCTCGCCTACGTCTATCCGTTCGCCGACGCCGGCCAAGGTCCCGATGCCGATCCCGATGCCCGCACGCTCAACCGCGACGAGGTCGAGAGGCATTTCCAATTGGCCTTCGTGGACGCGCTCCATCCCTTCAACGGACCCGAAGCCGATCCCTACGAACTGAACCGCTGGCGCGTGCCCGGCAACCTCTCCGGCGAAGAGCTGGTCTGGCTGCTCGGCCAGTACGCCCCCCGCGCCGGCGCCGCCGGCGACCTCCGCGAAGTCGGCGCCTGGCAACTCGACGGCGACGTGCGCTTTGCCGAAACCGGCGTGGACGTCGAACCCGGCGCCGCGGCCTGGGCCCGAGGCAGCGACAACTGGTCGGACGTCGAACTGGAAACCATCCTCCGCCTCGAAGCGGACGCCGTCGCCGCCGTCTACGTGCGGCAGTCCTCGCCGCAATCCTTCCTGCGCGTCACCGTCGCCGCCGACGGTCTCCGCGTGCAGGAAAACCTGCGCGGCCGGCTGCGGACGCTCCATTGGCACGGCGATCCGGTCGCGCCGGGCGAGGACGTCGCGCTGCGCCTGCGCGTCAAGGGCCCGCGCGCCTGGCTGTGGCGCGGGGACGATTTGGTTGCCGGCCCGCTGCCGCTCGCCGAACGCCGCCGGCCCGGCCGCGTCGGCCTCGGCGCCGAGGGCGGCGGCTTCCGGATCGAAGCGCTCCGCGCCGCGCCGCTCGAAACGGTTGTGGCCGTCGCCGAATCGCTGGACGCCTTCCCCGCCGAGGAACACGCCCGCACGCAGGCCGTGATCGCCCCGGTCGCGCCGCCAGCCGGCCAGGCGCCGCCGCCCGCCTGGCTCGTCGCCGCCGCCCAAGGCACCGAAATCGTGCCCTGGCTCGCCGACGATGCCGCCTGGGAAGGTCTGGAGAACTGGCTCCGCCAGCCCGCCGCCCGCGGCTTGATCGCCCGCGTGGCCGTGCCCACGCCCACGCCCGAGATCTTCCGGTACCTGAGCGATCTCGACCTCGGCGTGATCGCCCGCGTGCCCGCCGAAGACCTGCTGGCCGGCGCGTTCGATCCCGCGACGCTCGGCGCCAACGACTGGATCCTGGTGGACGGTCCCGCCGGCGAAACCCAGGATGCGCTGGAACGCCTGCTGGCCATCCACCCCGCCCACCGCACCTTGGCCTTCCTCGACGCCGCCGCGTGCGCGAAGTGGGGCATCGCCCGGGCCGTGCGATCCGGATCTTGAAGAGAAAGCCAACATGAAAACCACGAAAACGAACTGGAAACTCTCGGTCGCCCTCCTCGGCCTCTTCGTCGCCGCCGGAGTCCGCGCCGCCCAACCGGAACCGGTCTCCGTGCTGGATTGGGTCAACCGCTCGCAGGACGCCGTCCAGCGCGACGAGCTGGACGCCGCCCTCGATCTCGCCCGCCAGGCCACCGCGCAGGATGCCGGCTATGCCGCCGGCTGGCGCCAGCTCGGCGCGGTCCAGCTCCGGCAGAAGAACTACGCCGCGGCCGCGGAAGCGCTCGCGGTCGCGCGTTCGCTCGATCCCCAAAACGCGTCCCTCCTGCGCGACCTGAGCGCGGCGCAGTGGCATACCGGCCAAACCAACGCCGCCATCGAAACCCTCGGCGCCGCCTGCCGGCTCGATCCCGACAAGCCCGCCGCCTGGCGCGACCTCGCCGCGTGGCGCCAAGCCGCCGGCCAAACCGAAGCCGCGCTCGCGTCCTTCCAAAAAGCCGTCGAGCTGGACCCGAAGAACGCCAACGCCTGGCGCGACCTCGGTTGGTTGCTCTGGTCTTTCGATCGCCGCGACGAAGCCATCGCCGCGTTCGACTCCGCAATCCGCAACGGCCTGAAAACCCGCCGCGAACTCGCCATCCAGCTCGTTGCCCAGCTGATCGAAGCCAACCAGATCGACCCGGCGCTCGCCGCCCTCGCGCAATGGGAACCCGACGCGTCCCCGCTCGATTTCGCTCTGCCGCTGGTCGCCAAAGGCCGCCTGCTGGCCGCCAAGCCCCTGCTCCTGAAAGCGTGGGAAAAGGAACCCTCCCCGCTGACCGGCCTCTATCTCGCCCAAGCCGCCAGCCGCAGCGGCGGCGCCAAGCAGGTGCCCGCCTATCTCGCTCCCTTCCTGGACGCTCTAACGGCGAAAACCGATCCCAACCAGATCCAGATCGCTTTGAAAACCCTGCTCGACGTTTCGGAAACGCTCGATTCACCCGACGCCGTCCTGACGGTGCTGGACAAGCTGGGCAAGCCCTACCGCCAAAATCCGCTCCTGCTCGATCTGCTCGAGAAGACCGCCGGGCGCATGCGCTACCGCCGGCAGGAAGCGGCCGCCGCCGATCTGTACCGCCGGCTGCTCGAGCGCGACCCCGACCGCAAGGTCTGGATCGACGCCGTCGAACTGGAACAAAAACTCAACGGCTCAGGACCCGCGGATAAACTGCTGGCTACCCTCCAGGACCAGGCGACTTCCGTCGCCGTCCGCGCCGGCGCCGAAGGCTGGAGCGCCCAGCGCGCCGGACGCGCCGAGGATGCCATCGCCGCGTTCGAGAAGAGCCTCGCCGCCGAGCCTGCCCATCCGCGCCTGCGACGGCTGCTGTTCGACAGCTACCTGAAGGCCGGCCGCCTCGCCGACGCCCGCGCCGCGGCCGAATGGATGGAAGAGCAGATCGCCGCCGGCCAGGACGCGCTCCGCCCCGCCGCCGCGGAAATGTGGACGGCGCTGGGCGAACCGGACCGCGCCGCGGACTGGTGGCAGCTGCTGCGCCTGGCCACTCCCGGCGTCTCGTACTACGCCATCGAAGAGGCCGCCGCCCATTATCTGGCCTGCCGCCCCGAAGACGCCATCGAAGTGCTTGAAGAACTGATCGCCTCCGCGCCGTCGCCGCAGGCCTACGAAGCGCTCGCGGAAATCCACGTCGCGCTCGGCCATCCCGAACAGGCGGTCGAAGTCGCCCAGGCCGGCCTTGCCGTCGCCCCGTCGCCGGGCCTCTTCCGGGCCTTTGCCGAAAACGCCGAAGCCGCCGGCTTCGTCGCCGACGACAGCGTGGCCGCCGCCCGCAAGCTGCTGGAAGCCGATCCGGGCCACGTCCAAGGTTCGCTCCTCGTCGCCCGGCAACTGCAGGCGCTCGGGCGCATTGAAGAGGCCGTCGCCTTCCAGGAAGACCTCCTCGCGCGGAATCCGGACTTCTTCTCCGCCCTGATCGGCCTCAAAAACGCCGCCTCCGCCGAACGCGATTTCGACCAGGCCCTGCGCTACTCGGAAACGATCGTCGCCGCCCGCCCGTGGGACGTGGAAAGCCGGCTCCGCCACGCGATCGCCCTTTCCGAAGCCGAACGCGTGCGCGCCTCCTTGCAACTCCTGCGGCGCACGGTCAAGCACAACGAACCCCAGAATCTGGTGCCCGTGCTCGTCTACCGCTACGTCGTGGATTGCCCCTATCCCGGACGCAACACCGTCGCCCAGCTGGAATCCCACCTGCGCCGGCTCGCCGCGGACGGCTACCGGCTCGCGACGCCCGAACAGCTCGCCTGGCCCCTCGCACAACCCCACGCCGTCGTCGTCCTCGAAGATGCCGATCTCGCCGTCCTGCAGGCCGCGGACGCCGTGCTCGCCGAACTCGGCGGCCGCGCCGTCTATGCCGGCCACCGCGGCATTCTCGCCCGCGCCATCCCCGGCAAGCCCGCGCCGGACGAGCTGCGCCGCCTCGCGGAAACCGGCCGCTGGCTGATCGCTTCCGCCGGCCCCGAATACGACCGCCGCCAGCCCGTCGCCGCCGACGGCCGCCTCGGCAACCCATTCACCCATCCCGTCGTCAAGAACGGCCGCGCCGAAACCGACGCCGCTTTCCGCAAACGCCTCGCCACGGAATTCGCGGCATCCGCGGACGTCCTGGGCGAGGCGCCCGGAAAACTCCTGGTCTATCCGTTCGGCGACTACGGCCAGGCCTCGCTCGACACCTCCCGCGAATACCGCGACGTCTATCGCGGCGCCGTCGCGGACGCGTTCGACCGGGCCATTTTCTACGACGGCAACGGGTTCCTGGCCCCGGACCACGATCCGCTGAGGATCCCGGCGCGCGTCGTGCCCGCCGCGTGGGACGCCGACCGCCTCGCCGAACATCTCCGCCGGGAAAACCCCGCCGTCCGCGCCCAGCTCGAACTGGCGAAGCTCCTGTACTGGAACCGGCAGCACGAGGAGGCCAACTACTGGTTCGGCCGCGCCTTAGCCGCCGGCGCGGATCCAAAAGAAGTCTCCTTCAACTGGGGCGCCAACGCCCTGCAGCAGGGCGATCTGCCCGTCGCCATCGCGCAGCTGGAAAAGGCGCGGGTACTCGACCCCGCCTCGCCGAAAACGGAACGCGCCCTCGAAAACGCCGCCGACCGCAAGCGCCTGGCCCTCGAACTCGGCGGACGCTACTGGGAAGACAACGAAGACCGGTCCTACGAGCAGTTTTCCGCGCAGGGCGGCGGCTACGTCAAAGACTATCTCCGTCTCGGCGGCTTCGCCGACGTCAACCGGTGGAACACCGACGGCCTGGGCGACGAGCGCGGCACGCGCTTCGGCGCGGAAGCGCGCGGACACCTCTTCCCGCAGGTCTGGCTCGAAGGCCAACTCTGGCAACTGCAGATGGAAGACGACCTGGACGATCTCGTCGGCGGCGAACTCAGCCTGCACCTGCCCAACCGCTGGCTCGGTGGGTTTGCCGAACTCGGCTTCTCGCGCGACGAAATCGAAACCGTCGAAGCCCTGCGCGCCGAAATCCACGCGGATACCTACGAACTCGCCACCTATTCGCGCCTCTTCGACAAGTTCGACCTCTTCGCCAACGGACAGATCGTCGATCGCTCCGACGACAACCAGACCTGGCTGGCCTTCGGCCGCCTCGTCTACCGCTTCCAGGAATGGCCCTATCTCGGCGCCGGCTACCTGTTCCGGTTTGGCGACAGCGATTCCGATCCCGCCGAATACTGGGCGCCGGAAGAACTGGAGCAGCACCAGCTTTACGCCAACTGGCGCGGCGCTTGGGGCCGCCTCGGCTATTCGTTCAGCGGCCAGGCCGGCTATTCGCGCGAAGGACAGACCGATTGGCAGTTCATCTGGGGCGGCAATGCCCGCCTCGAATGGGCGGTCACCCGCCGGCTCTCCCTGCGGGTCGAAGGCGTCTACCAGGAAAGCGCCACCTACGACCGCACCACCGCTACCGCTTCCGTGCTCTTCCGTTTCTGAGTCTTCTCTTGGAAATTGGATATTGAATATTGGACATTGACATTCTTCCGGCACGGGGGCGTGCCGGCTCCAGTCCGATCCGCCAGAGCTCCGACGCCCCCGCGCCCCCTTACCCCAAGGTCAGCCGGTTCCGGCCTTCCCGCTTGCTGCGATACAACAGCTCGTCCGCCCGCTTCACCAGGCTTTCCAGCGTGTCCTCCGCGCGGAACAGCGTGGCGCCAATGGACATCGTCACCGATATCCGTTTCCCTTCGTGGACCACGTACGACGAGTCGATCAGGCAGCGCAGCCGGTTTCCTAGCCGCTCCAAATCCTTGTCGCCGATGCAGCGGATGACGCCCACGAATTCTTCGCCGCCCCAGCGCCCGTACACGTCGTAGGGCCGGGCATTGGCGCTCAAGGTGCGCGCGATGAACTGGAGGACCGCATCCCCCACGTCGTGGCCGTACTGGTCGTTCACGGCCTTGAAGTGGTCGATGTCCATGAACATGAATCCGAACGGCTGGTCGCCGAACCGCTTCATTTCCTCGAATCGGTTGAAGATCTCCCGCTCGACGTAGGCGCGGTTGGCCAGCTGCGTCAGGTGATCCAGCAGCGCCAGCCGTTCGAGTTCCTGGATCCGCAAGACGTTCGCCGCTTGGTGGCTGATGTCCGTGAACAGCTCGATGCCGCCGACGACGTTGCCCGCATCGTCCGTCAGCGGACTGGCCCGGACGGAAACCGGAACCCGGTGGCCGTCCTTGTGGTGCAGGTAGATTTCGCTTTGGCGGAGCTTGCCGTCGCACATGGTCTCCGCCAGCGGGCACATCCCCGTGCACAGGGCGCATCCGCGGCCGTCCACGTGGGTCAGGATGTTGTCCGCACACGATTTGCCGACGACTTCCGCCGCCGTGAAGCCGGAAATCCTCTCCGCCGCCTTGTTCCAATAGGTGATCACCCGGTTGCGGTCCACGAAATACAGGCCGTCGTAGAGGTTGTCGACGATCCGCTTGAAGGATTCGCTGGTCAAGTTCAAGGGATTTCCTCCCGGGCCGGGCGCCGGTTCCGGTGCTTGCCGGCCTGGACGTCGGCAATCGTGTAGAAATCCAGGCGTTCGGCGGCGTAGCGCAACAACTCTTCGAAGTCGGATCGGCGCGTGCCGTAGGACGGCCCGATCAGGACCGAATGGCCGACTGCGACGGCGCCGGAGGCCGGTTCCGCCAAAGTCATCGTGGCTCCCTCCGCCCCTTGCACGGGCAGGATGCTCCGCATGCCGGGCCGGCTTTCCTCGTCGGGCACCAGCACGTAGTCCTCCCCCGTTTCCAGCCGGACCGGCCGGTCCAGCGTCACCGTATCGCCCGACACCGCCACGACAATGCCCGTGGCGAACGCGTCGTCCGGCAAGATCCGGTGGCCGTAGAGGAAAAGCACGAGATCCCGGCGCTGCGCCAGATCGATCCACTTCTTGACCAGCTCCACCGGCACGTACTGCGCGGTGTCGATCGGCGTCCCCGGCAGCGATCCGTCCGCCCGCACGCCGTTGGCCAGCGCCAGGCTGTCCACGCGCCGATAACTGCCCACCCGTTCCAGCGCGGCCGCGGCGATTTCCGGCGTTGAGGCGTTGTAGGGAAACACCAACGCGTCGACCCGCAGGCCGCCGGCCCGCAACATCGCCAGCGAAGGCTCCAGCTCGTTGGCCAGCCAAGCCTCCAGCCCGTTGTTTTGCACGTAGCGCGGCGCGTTGGCGTGGTTGGCCGTGTGCGAGCCGATCTCCCACCCGTACTCGTCCTGCAGCCGGCGCAGCTCGTCCAGCGTGATCCGGCCGCTTTCCACGTAGCGGTTGTTGACGAATCCCGACGCCACCCCGCCATGCGTCTTCACCAGCGGCGCCACTTCCGTCAGCCACGAGTGCCACCCGTCGTCGAACTGCAGCGCCAGCCCGCCGCTGCGCTCCGCGGCAAACCCCGCCGACGCCAGCCCAACGGCCGCCAACCCGATCAAAATGGAGATCGCCTTTCCCATCGTTTTAATACCAATTTGTTACTATACTCGAAATCCGGCGCATATCCATTGGAGTTTGCACGGAAGGCTTGACCCTGTCCGGCCAATGTTCGACACTGAATGTGAAGGACAAGACGCATGGACCGGCCGGCGAACATGGCGGAAATGGAAGGTTCCAGCCTCGGCGATCGGCTGGGTGCCCTGCATCGGCAGCTCCTCGCAGACGTCCCGCAGGTGGATCGCATCGGGTGTGCGCTCTACGATCCCGGCGACGATCTTCTCAAAACCTTCATCAACAGCACCCTCTCCGGCGAAGCCCTCCGCGGCTACGAGTTCAAACTCTCCGAGAGTCCCGCCCTGCACGAAATGTCGCAAAGCGGGCGCCTGCGGCTGCTGGCGAACCTCCCCGCCGCGCTCACGTCCGGCACGACCCATTCCGTCTGGGTGCTCCAGGAGGGCTATCGGTCCTCCCTGACCGTTCCCATGTACGGCCAGGGCATTTTCACCGGGTTCCTTTTTTTCGATTCCCGGCGCCTGGGCGCCTTCTCCGAAGCCGACCAGCGCCATCTTTCGCTCTATGCCCATCTCATCTCCCTGTCGATCTCGGGCGAAATGCTTTCCATCCGGGCGCTGATCGGCTCGATCGGCGTGGCCCGGGCCTTCGCCAACCTGCGCGACTTCGAGACCGGCGCCCATCTCCAGCGCATGTCGCGCTATGCCCGCCTCGTTGCCAAGGAATTGGCCCCCGAATTGGAACTGACCGACGAATTCGTCGAGCACGTCTTTCTCTTCGCCTCCCTCCACGACGTCGGCAAAATCGGCATCCCGGACCGGATCCTCCTGAAGCACGACAAGCTGGAGGGCGATGAATGGGAAGTCATGAAGACCCACATGGCGCGCGGACTCGAAGTCGTCGACCGGATGCTCGACGAGTTTTCCCTGCGCCATCTGCCGGACGTCTCCCTCCTGCGCAACATCATCGAATTCCACCACGAATATCTCGACGGCAGCGGCTATCCCAAAGGCGCGCTGGGAGCGGAAATTCCGCTCGAAGCCCGCATGTCCGCCGTCGCCGACGTCTTCGATGCCCTGACCGCCCGCCGCCCCTACAAGAAAGGATGGCCCACGGATCGGGCCTTTTCCGAGCTCGACCGTCTGGCCGCCGCCGGCAAGCTGGATGCCCGCTGCGTGGCCGCCCTCCGCCGCCACGCCTCCGACGTCGAGACCATCCGCGACAAATATCTCGACCCGGACGAACAGGAAACGACGCCATGAAGCCCTGCCGCGAATGCCGACGCGAAATTTCGGAACAGGCCGTGGCCTGCCCGCATTGCGGCGCGCCCTATCCGGCGCGCAAAAAATGGGACGGATGGGGATTCGAGTACAAATCCAAGGCGGAGCTGTTCGGCCTGCCCCTCGTCCACGTCTCGTTCAAATACCGCCCCAACCGGATGCCCGTGGTCGCCCGGGGCGTCGTCGCCGTCGGCCAATTCGCCTGCGGCATCTTCGTCCTCTCCCAGTTCGGATTCGGCATCGTCAGCGTCAGCCAGTTCACCGTCGCCGGGTTCGCCCTCGCCCAGTTCGCCGCCGCCTATTCCCTGATCGCCCAGATCGGCGTCTATGTCCGCGAAGGCCACGGCCAAATCGTAAAAAGCCTCGCCGAATTGACCGGGTGGTTCTAATCCGGACCGGCATCTTCCCTCGGGCGCAAGCCGTTTTCGGGCTTTTCGGCCCAGGGCCCCGGTGCTACAGTCGCCGCCTGATTTTGGAAACCCCGAACCGGACCCGCCCATGAAAAAGCTGCTTTCCGCCAACCAAGCCATCGCCTGGGCCGCCTATCGCGCCGGCTGCCGCGTGGCCGCCGCCTATCCCGGCACGCCCTCCACCGAAATCCTGGAGCACGTGGCCGAATTCAAGGGCGCCATCGATTGCGAGTGGTCGGTCAACGAGAAGGTCGCCATGGAAATCGGCGTCGGCGCCTCCCTCGCCGGGGTGCGCGCGCTGGTGGCGATGAAGCACGTCGGACTCAACGTGGCCATGGATCCGCTGATGACCTTCACCTACCTCGGCGCCATCGGAGGCATGGTGATCGTCAACGCCGACGACCCCAGCCTGCATTCCTCGCAGAACGAGCAGGACAACCGTTCGCTTGCCAAGTTTGCCAAGTGCCTGCTGTTCGAGCCGGCCGACTCGCAGGAAGCCTACGACATGGTGGCCGCCGGCTTCGAATTGAGCGAGAAATACCAGGTGCCCGTCGTCGTCCGCACCACCACGCGCACGGCCCACACCTCCGGCATCGTGGACGTCGGCTCCGGCGAGCGCGGCGACGCCCCCGCCATCCCCTACGTCAAGAACGCCCAGCGCAACGTCGCGGTGCCCGCCCACGGCCGCCTGATGCGCTTCGCGGTCGAAAAGCGTTCGGTCGCCCTGCGCGAGCTGACGGAAACCAGCCCCTTCAACCGCGCCGAGCCCGGCACCGGCGACCTCGGCATCGTTGCCTCCGGCGTGGCCTACCAATACGTGAAGGAAGTCTTCTCCGAGGCGCCCGTTTTCAAGGTCGGCCTCTCCTGCCCGCCGCCCATCGAAAAGATCCGCGCGTTCGCGGCCGGCGTGAAACGCCTGGTCGTCGTCGAGGAATCCGACCCCGTGCTGGCCGAGCAGATCCGCGCCGCGGGCATTCCCGTCGTGGAGCCCAAGACCGAGCTGCGCATGATGGAGCTCAATCCCATGCGCCTGGCGGCGCTGCGCGCCGAACTGCTGGGCACGCCCGCGCCGGAAGCCCCCAAGCCCGAAACCGGCATTCCCGTGCGGCCGCCGGTCCTGTGCTCCGGCTGCTCGCACCGCGGCCCATTCCACGTCCTGTCCAAACTCAAGGCCACGGTCTGCGGCGACATCGGCTGCTACACGCTCGGCTCGGCCCCGCCGCTGGCCGCGATGGACACCTGCATCTGCATGGGCGCGTCCATCGGGGCGGCCATCGGCATGCGCAAGGCGGGCCTCCCGAATCCCCGCATCGCGGCCGTGCTGGGCGATTCCACCTTCTTCCATTCCGGCATGACCGGCCTGCTGGACGTGGCATACAACAAGATCCCGATCACCGTCCTGGTCTTCGACAACCGCATCACGGCCATGACCGGCCACCAGGAGAATCCCGGCAGCGGCCATACCCTGCTCGGTGAGATTTCCACGCAAGTGCGCGTGGCCGACGTCGCCCGCGCCTTCGGCATCCGGCGCGTCCACGAGGTCGAACCCTACGACCTGGCCCAGCTCGAAAAAGTATTCGCCGAATGCCTCGACAGCGGCGAGCCCGCGGTCGTCGTCGTGCGCGGCCCCTGCGTGCTGCACGAAAAGTGGGCGGGCCAGTTCATCAACGAAGTCGATGCCGCCAAATGCACCGCCTGCGGCGCGTGCTTCCGCATCGGCTGCCCCGCCATCGTCCGCGGCGAAGCCAAGGATCCCGACGGCAAGCGCTTCAAGTCCCGCATCGATCCCCAGTTCTGCACGGGCTGCAACCTCTGCGCGCAGGTCTGCAAGTTCGGCGCCATCTCTCCCGCCAAGACAGGAGCCCCGCGATGAACACCGCCCATGTCCTCGATCCCCTCTTCAACGTCTCCCTCGTCGGCGTCGGCGGGCAGGGCACTCTGCTCACCTCCGACGTCCTCGCGCTCGCGGCGATGCACGCGGGGCTCGACGTCAAGAAGTCGGAAATCCACGGCATGTCGCAGCGCGGCGGCTCCGTCGTCAGCCAGGTCCGCTTCGGCGCGAAGGTCTTTTCGCCGATCATTCCCGACGGCCAATCCGACGTGCTCGTGTCGTTCGAGCGCACGGAAGCCCTGCGCTTCGCCCATCTGGCCAAGCCCGGCGCGAAGATCCTCGTCAACGACATGGGGCGCATCCCCATCACCGTCTCCAGCGGCCTGCAGGCCCCGGTCCAGGACGCGGACCGGCGGTTGGCCGCCTATCCGGGCCTGACGTTGATCGACGCCAACCCGCTCGCGATCCAGGCCGGCAACCTCCGCGCGGCGAACGTCGTGCTCGTCGGCGCGCTCTCCACGTTCGTGCCCTTCGACGAAGAGCACTGGCAGGCCGCCCTGCGCGAGCGCATCCCGGCCAAGCTGCTCGACGTCAACCTCCGCGCCTTCGCCCTCGGCCGACAGGCCATGCGGTAATGCGCCGTTTCCTCGCCACGCTGGGCGGACTGCTGCTCGCGATCTTCGCCTGGCTGGCCACCCTCGGAACCGCCATTGGGCTCTATGGCGCATCGGACCGTGCCGTCGAATCCGATTGCGCGATCGTGCTCGGGGCGGCCGCCTACGGCAACCGGCCGTCGCCCGTTTTCGAGGAGCGCATCCGCCACGGCATTGCCCTCTACCGGACGGGCCTGGTTTCCAAGATCATCTTCACCGGCGGCTACGGCACCGGCGCGCCCCGCGCCGAAAGCGAAGTCGCCGCCGCCTACGCCGTCCGGGAAGGCGTCCCGGAAGCGGACATCCTGGTGGAACTCCGCTCGCGCACCACCCAGCAGAATCTGGCCGAGGCCAAAATCCTGATGGAATCCAACGGACTGCGCACGGCCATCCTCGTAAGCGATCCGCTCCACATGCGCCGCGCGATTTGGATGGCGAAGGATCTGGACATTCCCGCCGTTTCCTCGCCCACCCCGACCACGCGCTACCGCTCGTTCAACACCCAATTCCGCTTCCTGCGCCGCGAGCTGTATTACTGGCACCACTACCTCTTCACGGGCGGTTAGCATTGGACAAGGGGCGCGGGTTGAGGTAGGTTGCGTTTTCCGTCGCGCAAGGTGCGCGGCGTTTTAGTGGTTGCATGGCCCGATGGCGTCGTGGAAAGCCACCTTTCGCAGACTGCCACCGGAGTTCTCCCCCCATGAGTTTCCATTCGCTGGGCCTTGATCCCCAATTGCTCGAAAACGTCGAGGCGCAAGGCTACGCCCTCACGACCCCCATCCAGAAGAAGGCCATCCCGGCCATTCTCGCCGGCCGCGACGTCGTGGGCCTCGCCCAGACGGGCACCGGCAAGACCGCCGCATTCGTCCTGCCCCTCCTCCACCGCCTGCTGTCCGGCCCGCGCCACCAGCTCCGCGCGCTGATCGTCGGCCCCACCCGCGAACTCGCCGAGCAGACCAAGGACGTCCTGGTCAAGCTGGGCCAACACATCAATTTCCGTTGCGTCACCATCTACGGCGGCGTGGGCCAGCAACCGCAAATCAACGGCGTCCGCCAAGGCGCGGAAATCGCCATCGCCTGCCCCGGCCGCCTGCTCGATCTTCTCGGACAAGGCAAATTCAATCTCGACCGCGTCGAGTGCCTGATCCTCGACGAGGCCGACCGCATGTTCGACATGGGCTTCCTGCCGGACATCCGCAAGATCCTGAAACGGCTGCCGGCGAAACGCCAGATCCTGCTCTTTTCCGCCACCATGCCCGACGAAATTCGGACCCTGGTCCACGAAATCCTGCGCGATCCCGTCACCATCCAGATCGCCCATTCCAAACCCGCCGAAACCGTCGACCACGCGCTGTATCCGGTTGAGCAAACCCAGAAGGCCGCCATGCTGCTGGCGCTCATGAAAAAGATCGGCGACGGATCGGTCCTGGTCTTCACGCGCACGAAGCACCGCGCCAAGCGCCTCGCCGCGCAGCTGACCGCCTCCGGCTACCGCGCCGCCAGCCTGCAGGGCAACCTCTCCCAGCGCCAGCGGCAGGCCGCCCTCGACGGCTTCAAATCCGGCCAGCACCAGATTCTCGTCGCCACCGATCTCGCCGCCCGCGGCATCGACGTCGACGACATCACGCACGTCATCAATTTCGACATGCCCGCCACCGTGGACGACTACACCCACCGCATCGGCCGCACCGGGCGCGCCGCGAAGACCGGCGACGCCTTCACCTTCATCACCCACGAAGACGAAGGCGCCGTGCGCGCCATCGAACGCCTGCTGGGCTTCAAGATCGAACGCCGGCGCATCGAAGGCTTCGACTATTCCGCCAAGCCCGCCGCCCCGGCCGGGCATCCGCAAGGCCAACGCCACCCCCATTCCTCGCCCAAGCCCGCCGGAAAACCCGGCGGACCTGGCCGCCGCCCGCACCCGGGCGGAACCCGCTCGTTCGGCTCCCTCAAGGCCAAGCGCCACTTCCCGCGCTGACCCGCCCCCCCGACGTTTTACGTACTACGTACAACTTTTTTACGTACTACGTAAAATCGGCGGAAAA
This sequence comes from Kiritimatiellia bacterium, assembly GCA_050176815.1. Lineage (GTDB taxonomy): Bacteria > Verrucomicrobiota > Kiritimatiellia > CAIQIC01 > Lenti-01 > Lenti-01. The sequence continues at coordinate 145,851 of JBFXHR010000001.1, read as the reverse complement.
GTTTTACGTAGTACGTAAAATCCAGCCTATTCGCAGCGGATCAGGTAGAACTTCGCGCGGTTGGTGGAGGCGACGACGTCGTGCCAGACGGTCGTCGTCGCGCCGGCGCCGCCCTCGCCCGCCAGGACCGCGACTTCGTTGGTGATGAAATGCACGCCGTTGGTAAGCCCGCCGGGCTCGATGTCGACGTACTCCACCGAGTAGGTGTTGCCGGTCACCACCAGGAACGTGATGCCGACCGCGCCCGTGTTGGTGTGCACGAGGTCCACGATGAACGGATTGTAGAGCGTGCAGCCATCCTCCGCCTTCCAAAAGCCGTTGAGGAAGACGGCGCCGGCGCCGTTCGTCGCGAGGTAGGGCGCGAAATTCTGGCTCAAGGTGCCGCCGAGCTTGTAGACGCCGTTCGTCGCGTAGGCCGCGCCGCCGGGCCCCAGCCGCTCGTAGACGATCTCCGCGTCGCCGCCGACGCGCCCGCCGGCGGCCACGAGGGCCAGCGCGGCCCAGCCCAGAATCCCAAACAGGGGAATCCGCTTGCTCATGGCCAAACCCCTAGTCCCGCCAGGCGGCGGGCAGCACCGGATAGCTCAGGTCGTGCTCCGTGTTGTTGTTGATGTCCGGCGGGGCCGTGCCCATACCGGCCTGCGCCCAGCCCGGGGCCCCCGCGCCGCCGGTGTTGTTGATGGTGCCGTACACCACGTTGTTGGCATAGTATTGGAGGTTGCTGCTCGTGCCCACGTTTCCCAATACCGTGTTGTGCAGAAAGGCGATCGTCGGAAAACCCGTCCCCGAATCCAGCAAGGCGGGAACGGCGCCCGGCCCGGCCGTGCCTTTCAGATAATTGTGCGCGTACAGGTGCAACGGCAAGATCCCGGCGGATTCCAGATCCTGAATGCAGGGGCTGCCGGTCATTTTGTTTTCGAACTGGCAACCGATCACCTCGAAATTTCCCACGCCCGGATTGACGATCATCGTTCCAAACATCGATTCGTTTGCAAAGGACGACTGGGTCAGCGCGACGTTGTCGATGTTGTTGACGCCATCGCCCACGGTCACGGCCGTTCCGTCGCCGATCGTCGCGAAACAATCCTGCACTTCCACGTTCGGACCGTAGACCAGCAGTCCGCCCGCGAACCGGCAGTTGTGGAACTTGACGTCCTCGCCCAGATCCGCCGCCACGACGGCGCTCCCCGCCACGATCAGGTTCTCGACCCGCTGCTTGCCCAGGACGTTGGTGGCCGGGGCCGTGATGGTCAGGCTGTCGAGTTGCGCGCGGCTCTCGCCGATGACGTGGACGTTGCCGGCATTCATGTTCAGGCCCGGATACGACCCGGCGGCGATGACGAGCGTCGCAGGCGCGTTGGTGAATTTGGACGCGGCGAAATTATAGCCGTTCTGGGGGGTGTCGAACGGCCGGTCGATCGCGCTCGATCCGAACGGCGTGCCGTTGGACGCCACGAAGACCACGTTGTCCAGCGGCGGCAGCGGCAACAGCTGCTCGAACGCCCCGGCGCCGAACGTCCGCCGCCCGAACACGAGCGCCCCGCCGTCGACGTACAGCGCCCCGCGGATGCGCGCGCTGTGGTCCACGTCGTTGGTCACCTCGTGGCCGATGGCGATGCGCTCCGTGCCCATTTGAGCGTCGGCGGCGACGCCGATGGCGATGTTGGTGTAGGCGCCGTTGGCGCCGTAGCCGATCGCGACGCCGTTGGTGGTACCGTCGGCTTGCCGTCCCAGCGCCACGCCGTACCAAGTGGCCTTGGCATAGGCGCCGACGGCCGAGCCGTAGGAAACCGCGCTCGAATCGCGGCCCACGGCGGCGCCGTTCGCGCTGCCGTCCGCCTGGTAGCCTACGGCCGCACCGAAGCCGTTCCCATCGGCGTAGTAGCCCGCGGCGGCGCCGTTGTTCTGCCCGTCGGCCGCTGCCCCGACCGCCGCGCCGTTGTTCTGGGCCGTGGCGGCCGCGCCCACGGCCGCGCCGTTTGTGGAGCCATCGGCGGTATAGCCGATCGCCGCGCCGTTCTGCGTTCCCAGGGTCTGGTAGCCCATGGCTGCGCCATAGTCCGCCGCATTCGCTCCGCCGCCGACCGCCACCCCCAGCACGCCGCCCCTGGCCAATCGCCCAATGGCCACCGTGTTGTTGGCGGAATCGATCCGCAAGGCCCCGCTCGCCGAATCATTGATGGTCAGCGCGCCCGTCATCGTGTCGCCGGCCACGTCCACGTAGCGCGCGTCCGCCTCGATCTTCTGGTAGTAGGAATTGCTCGCGGCAGTCCAAATCGGATCGGTTTCCGTGTACGACGTCAGATAGCCCGCCAAGGCATGGTCGCCCCAGCCGAAAGCGGCGTCCCAGTCCGCGATGTCGGCGGCCACGATGCCGGCCGCGTCGCTGGCGCTGAAAACGGGGTCGGTTTCCGCGTAGCCGGCGAGGATGTCGGCGGCGTGCAGGCCGTCGAGCATGTCGGCGTTGAGCGCGTAGGGCGCGCTCAGCAAATCCTGCGCCGGCAGCATCTCGTTGAACGTGGCGCCGTCGGCGCTGAACCACACCCGCAGGTAAAGCGAGGTGTTCAACGCAAAGATGGCCGGATCGACGTCGCCCATCGGCGCGCCGCCGATGATCGCGCTGAACACGCCGTTGTGGCAGTCGTTCGTGATGAACGTGGCCGGCTCGCCCGCCGGCGTGCCGTCGTGCGCCCAGAAGTTGGTCGTGCCCTCTTCGTTGGCAATGGCGTACTTGAAGTAGCCCGGCCCGGTCAGGGGGACGTCGTCGACGAGAATCTTCCCTTGGTAGTCGAATTCGGGCGGAGGATCGGCATAAACGCCAAGGACAGCCAACAGAAGAACCAAACCGGCCAGCCACGAGACCATTCCACGTTTCATCTGAAACCTCCTTGTTGCGATGTTCTCTTCTGAGAATATCGTCTTCCCCCGCCCCCCGGGCCGTCAAGCCCCGAATTCATAATGGCAATCGATTGTCGAACAGACGGCAGGATTACGCCCGGATCGGGCCCCCCAAGGCTGGCCCCGTGGGTGAATCCGTTCCGCAAAAAGGCCGGGGAGGAAAGCTCCCCGGCCCGTCGGGCCGGATTATTCGGCCTGGATGGGCACAGTCTTGCGTTTCGCCTGCTCTTCCGGACGCTTGGGCGCGGTGAAAACCAGCACGCCTTTCTTGAATTTGGCAGTGGCCTTCGCGACATCCACGCCGGCCGGCAGCTCGATGGATCGATGGAACGATCCCCAGGATTGCTCCCGGCGGAACCAGTTCTTGCCCTGCTCCTCCTGCTCGCTCTTCTTCTCGCCGCGGAGGACCAGCACGTCGTCCTGCAGCTCCACGGAGACGTCCTTCTCGTCCATCCCCGGCAGCTCGGCCGATACCTTGACCTCCGCGTCCGTTTCGGAGACGTCCACGCGCGGCGTAAACGCGGCGGGGGCCCACTCGGGCTCGCGGCCGCGCTCGGCCAGCGGAAAGTCCCCCAGAAACTCGTCGAACAGGTGGTTCATCTGCCGCTGGAAATCCCGGAAGGGATCGGCCTCCTCCCGCCGTGCAGGCAGGGGCTTGCGTCCGATCCGGGGAACCAGATCCTTGATGCTCATCTTTCTCGCCTCCTTTCCGCGGTTGGTGGTTGATGGTTGATGGTCGTTGATCAGCCCGTGACTTGGATTTTCCGGGCCTTCACTTCGTCCTTCTTGGAAATCGACACCGCCAGCACGCCGTTTTTCACGCGCGCCTGGATGCGGTCGGGATCGACGGCGTCGGGCAGCGTGAAATCGCGGCGGAACCGGCCGCCGCCGAATTCCAGGCCGAGCGCCTCGTGGCCCTGCGGCCTCTCGGCTTTCGTCCAGCCTTCGATCGTCAGCACGCGGTTCTGCACCGTGGCCTCGACGGATTTCTCGTCCGCGCCCGGCATGTCGGCCACGACGGTGAACCGCTCCGCGTCTTCGCGGATGTCCACGCGCGGCACGTAGACCGGCTCGTTCTCCGGCTGCGGCGCCGGCGGTTCTTTCCGGATGGATTTCTCTTCGCTCATGGGTTCGCCTCCTCCTTTGCCTTACGCCGTTTCGATGGCGATCTTGCGGGGTTTCTCCTCCTCGGACCTCGGAATCGAGATTCGGAGGATTCCGTTCTTGCTGGTGGCCTTCACGGCGGCCGCATTCGCCCGGAACGGCAAGGACAGCGTCCGCTGGAATTCGCCGGCGGGCCGCTCGCGCCGCAGGACCGTTTCGCCGGCGGCGGGTTCCTGCACGTTGACTTTTCCGCGCAGCGACAGCTCGTCGCCGACCACGGAAATCTCGACGTCCTTCGGATCCACGCCCGGCATTTCCGCATCGACGACCAAGCCGTCCTGCGACGACCAGACATTCAGCGGCGGATAGGCCGCGCGGACGCGCCGCCCGTAGCGGGACGCTTCCGGATCCGACAAGATTTGATTCATGTCCGTCTGGAGCGACTCCAATTCATCGAAGATCGTCCACGGATTTCGGGGCCCTATCATCAATTCCAACATGGCTTCTGCTCTCCTTTCTCGATGGATTCAATTTTCCACCATGAAGAGAGCAGAACTTATGCCAACGAAAGAAGAGAATGGAGAATTTGCATTACATATCTATTTGCCATGAATTCAAATAGATAATTTATCAACATGGGGAAACAGCTATAAATTCTGACAATTTAGAGACAACATGACATTGAAAAAACAAAGATAAAGAGACATTTTGTCTCTTTGTCGCCTCATTTTGCAGCGTATGAAACGCGACAAGCGGTCGGATCAACCGCACTTATTTTACGGCGCCGGGCCGGATATAGAAGCTGTCGCCCACCGTGATCTCCCGGAAGGGCGGAGCTTGCCGCGCATCGGCGCTTTCGGCGGTCCGCAGCGTGACGGAATACACGCGCAAGACGTTCTGCGCCGCTTTCTCGGCCGGAACCTCGACGGCCACCAGCGCGGGCACGCCGTACATGACGGGTTGCCCCAAAATGTCCGTTTTTTGGACGGTCCAATCGCCCGTGATGGCCACGGCCACGGGAATGCGCGATTCCTTGTCCGCCGGCCGTGCGCCCCAATCGGGATCCTCCCGGAAAAACTTCAGGCCGGCGTCCTCCTCGGCCTTCTTGCCGGAAACGCTGCCGGGCCATTTCCGGGCATCGATCTTGGCCTGCGCCGCCTGATCGTCTTCCGCAAAGCGCGCGGGCATCGCCGCGACGAACTGACGGACCTCGGCGGAGGCCGGATCGAACCGGACGGCCAACCCGGCGAATTCCTTCACGCGGGCTCGACGCTCGGCGCGGAAAAAGTCGTGCGCGGCGGCCAGGCCATCGAGATCTTCCCTCGCGCGCCGCAGGAGGTCCTCGCCCATGGCCTTGCGCGTCTGGGCCACGTTGGCGATTCCCTCCTGGAAATCTTCGAACAAACTGCCCGGGCGCACGTTGCCCGAATAGCCTCGTTCGGAAACCTGGGCGTCGATGGCCTCGCGGGTCGCGCCGTAGCGGGCGGCGAAATCGGCCAGGGCCGCCTCCGCCTTGGCCTGTTCGTTTTGCTCGAAGTTCTCGATGGCGGCGGCCAACTCGTTCACCGGAACCAGATCGTTGTAGTGAATGACCCCGCCGGTGGCTTTGTCGAAGATCGCCTCGCGCAGGCGGTCGTAGGCGGAGGCCAACGCGTCCACGTCGGCGGAAACGGCGCCGCTGGCCGCGGCGGAGGCCGACGCCTGCTGGCCGGCCGTCCGGCGCGCCTCCGCGGAGCGCGCCTTTTCCCGTTCGATCCGCGCATCGGCCGCGTCGAAATCCGGATGGCTCGCCACGCCTTTTTCCGCCGCCAATTTCCGGGCCTCTTCGATCAGGGCGGGGATCTCCGCCAGGGACTGGTCGATGCCGTCGAGCGCCTGGACGATGGAATCGTACTCGCCCCGTCCGCGATAATAGTCGAAACGCGTATAGGGCCCATCGACCGAGCGGAATTTCTTGTCCACCTCGCCCATCGCCTGGGCGGCGTGGTACGGCAACTTGGCCGATGCGCCCGCCGCCGGACCGGCGGAGGCAACGGACACCGCGGCCGCCGGAGGCGGCACGGGACGCGCCGGCAACGGCGAAGCGCCCGATGCGGCCGTGGCGGGCTTGTCCGCGACGGCGCCGCTGGCGAGATCGATGGTCTTGCCCAGCCGCTTCTCCAAGTCCGTCTTCAGTTTCGCCGCCCGCGCTTCCAAGCCGGCCAGGCGCGCGTCGGCCGCGTCGGCCTGGCGGAGTTGCTGGATTTGGGCATAGCCCTGGACCAGCGCCGCCACCGATTCGTCGCGCTTGCCGTTGAAAAACAGACTCTGCGCGCTGCGCAGCGAGACGTCGGCGCCCTTGGCCAAATCGCCGGCCGGCAACTGGGCCCAAGCCCCCCCCGCCCCGATCAGCCATCCCAGCGCCATTCCCAGCGCCATCCGAACCAGAGAACCCTTTTGCGTCGTCATGGCCAGTGCTCCTTGAGGTTGGATCCTTTTCCAAACCGAAATCGCGGCGTTTTGGGCCCTGCAGGACTTGAACCTGCGACCAAAAGATTATGAGTCTTCCGCTCTGACCAACTGAGCTAAGGGCCCGCCTTCAATTATAGGCGCATTTTAACCAATGTTTGCAAGGGTTTAATGCCATTTCCGTGTTGGAAACTGTCGGCTTGTGTACTGTGGTATTTAATCTGTTTGGACCGCCAAAAAACACACATAAAACCCACAGTCGATTTTTTGATTCCGGCGTCATTTCGACCGGGATGATGCCCCAGACGCACGGCGCACTTCAAGACACAAAAAACCCCCAGCCCGAGGTGGGCCGGGGGCGATGGTGGCCGCGAAGATGGCGAATCTACCGGCCCACCGCCCAGATGTTAAGTCTGCAAATTTGCATACTTCCGTGTCTCAGACCCAAGCCGCGAAGCTTATGAACGTATCGCCGCGCCATGCGTTGCCTCGGCCCGCTCCTTGCGCGTGATGCCAAGGTCGGCGGTCGTGGCTGTTCGGGTGTGCCTGTTGGGTAAACCCGATGCGTCTTTCCCTGCCAACGTTCCGGGATTCTTATCCCTCGTCGCCAGCCTGCCCGCCTTAGCCTCGGCGATAATCAGCTCGCCCATCTTGCGGGCGGCATCCCATGCCGTCCTACGGCAGGCCAGCAGCCGGGCAAGGCGTCAACCCCCGTCGCCGTCGAACCGCGCGAACCGGACGAACAGCCCGACGCCCTCCTGCATTTTCAGCCAGCGTTCGGACGGGCGGTAGATCACCGCGCGGTGTTTCTTCTTCGGCTTGTCCCCGGCCTCGCGCCTGGGCGTCTTTCGGCGGCGCTTCATGCGTTCCATTTCCAGCCGAATGCGCCTTTGAGGTGTTCGGCGGCCTCCTGCCGGTCCCCCAGCTTCGTGACGAATGCCAGCGGGTCTTCCGGCGAACCGGCGACGACGACGCGCTCCGGATCGTCGGCAATCTCGACGCAGCGCAACTGCACCCTCGCCAGCGCCGCGATGCCGGACGCCTCGCGGGCGGAAAGCTCGCCGCGTTCGGCCCGGCCCAGGATGTCCGCCAGATAGTCGCGGATGTCGGTCGCGGTCTTGAATGTCTTGGTTTTCATGTGTGTGGTCTCCCTGTGTGTTTTTTCAAAACAATGTCAATCTATATCCTTGCCATTTCGAGGCGGGGGGTAATAAGCCCGAGGTGCTGGGAGGACCCGCGCCACCTTTACTACGTAAAGGGGAATGCCCCGCATTGGCCCCACGTTCGCGCGTGGCGCGTCGCGGTCTCGAACTTGGTGTTGGTGTAGGTCTCACGGTCAAAAGGCCCGCCATGCAGACGGCGCGGGCGTACCGGGTATTTTTGAACGGAGCTGCAATCTCCGTCGCGGGCCGGGGAAAATGGACTAAACCACGGCCCGGTCAATCGCCCTCCGCTTCGGTGTCGCGCTCCTGCAATCCGGTTCGGCGGATTTCCTCGCCGCAGGCAGGACAGAACAGGATGCTCTCGCCTGTTGTGGGATCGTGTTTGCGGACGGCGTTGACGGTCTCGCCGCAGGCAGGGCAGCGGGTCAGCATCCGGGTGCGGTATTCAAACATTGGCATGGCTTCCCTCCGGTGTGGTGTTGATCGTCTCGGCCTTCGTTTCGTCTTTGGCGATCCGGACGTGGTCGGGGTACATGGCCGCCGCTACTTCGTCGGCGCTCAACTTGGACTTCTTGTCCAGCGCCTTCGCCACCCTCTCGACGCGCCACAGAAACGGCTTCAACAGGCAACGCGCCCTCGCGCCCACCATGTAGTTGAAGTGCATCTCCGTGTAGAAGTCGGAGTAGTTGCCGATGGCCGCGCGCGCGGCCGCGTCCATCATGGCGCGGTCTGCGGCGTTGACGCTCGTTTCCATCTTCTCGGGATGTAGCAGCAGATCGACCGCCGCCTGCCCGGCCGCCGCGAATGTCGCGTCCAGCAGCAGGGTCTTCCAATCGTCGCTGCGGTAGAGCGGGTCCAGCTTCTCCGGCGTATAGTCGGCCGCGCGCGGCGGGGTGTCCGTTTCGGGCGTTGGCGTCGCCAGCCCCCCGCCTTCGTCGAACACCACGGCGCCGATGCCCGCCCGGCCCAGCAGCAACGCCGCGACCGCGTGCCCGGCCTCATGGACGCACGTCCGCCAGCGCCGCGCCTCGGGTGTAAGCACGTTGTCCATGATCACAGCCCCAGGTTGACGAGTTCGCGGGTGTTCGCATCGTCGTCCATCGATCCGAGTCCAATGCGCCCGGCCATCGCGATGGCGTCCCAGAACCGCCGCTCGATTTTCTTTTGCGCCCGGCGCGCGACCTGCAGCTTGTCCAGCACGGCCGTGGCCTCCTTCACCGCGTCGCTCATCGGCAAGCGGCGGGCGAACGCCAGCGCATCGGCCTCGCACGGGAAGGCGTCGGGCAGCGCCGCCTGGAGCTGCTTTGCGGCCTTGGCGTGCGCCTTGGCGAGCGGGTCGGGACGCTTGACGCCCAGCCGCTTGTCCTCGGCGTCGAATTCCGCCAGCGCGGTCTCCGCCTCCTCTGCGAACTTGCCCAGCTTCTTCGCGGCCTTCTTCCGGCCCGTCCGCTCAAAGCGGGTGGCGAGCCGCTTCAGCCCGTCCAGCGCCGCGTGACGGCGGACGTGCGTCTGCGGCATGGCGGCCGCGCGGTCCTCGGGATCGCCGGTCCCGGCCCATTTGACTGTTTTTGCTGATAACTCGATCATGGTCTAGTCTCCTAATGCGCTGTTGCGCGTGTTGTGGTTTGCATCCCGGCGACGGGCCGGAAATGGGTTGTGCAAATATGCAAATTTGCATCTTTTGCGCGGGCGGCGCGCAAGGGGCTGTTCGGGTCGGTTTTCGACTCGGTTAGGCAAGTTAGGCAACGTCTTATAATCCCCCCCTGTTTTTTACCTTCTGAAAATGTCTTGCCTAACTTGCCTAACTGCCTAACTAACTTACGGGACCCTTTATTTATGGGGCTATAAATGGCCTCGCCAGTTAGGCGCGCACCTTGCCTAACCAAGTCGATTTTGCCTAACCAGTTAGGCAACGGGGGCGAGTTGCCTAACCGTTTGCCTAACCGTTTGCCTAACCGGAAAGCGCTCATCAATCGACCTCCGCAACGGGTTTCAACATGGTTTTTCCGCCGATTTTCTGGATGACGATTTGGCCGCGCTCTTGGAGTTCGTTAAGGTCCCGGTCCCGCACCTCTGCGGTGGACCCTTTATGGAAGGCCAGCGTGAAGAACTTTTTTTGGACGCCGTGCGGATGCTTTTTTATCCATGTTCGCATTCGGTCGAGACGGCTTTCCATCTTGCGGACATATCGGTCCTCGCCAATCGTGCCCAGCACGTCTTCCGCCATGCCGAAAAACCAGCGGGCGAGGACGGCGGTCCTCTGCCAATGTTCGGCCGCGATTTCGACCGCGCGGGGGCGGTTCGGGTCCGCCGCGAGCATGACGGCGACGCGCGGCGCGATTTCGTTTACAAGCCGGTTGTAATGGCCGGGGATGGGCGCATCGTTGGCGACGAATTCGTCCATGACGTCTTGGAGATACCCGGCCGGGACGGCAATCCGCGCGGCCTGCATCCGTTTATAGGCTCGGAAGGATGACGACAACGGGGCGAGGTCGATGGGTTCGGTGTTCGGCCGCCAAGCGTGAATCTCGGGCAGATGGGAAAACAGGAAACGAGGCAGGAAACCCGAGTCCAGCAGCAGGGTGTCGCCGGTGGCCGCCAGCACGGCGGGCTGCACGGCCGCGATGATGCTGGGGGCGCAAAAGCGCACGTCGCGCGGATCGCCGTTGCGGGCGGACAAAACGACCTTGGCTTGGCATTGGTTCCACGCCTGCGTGAGAAACCCTGTGGCCTTGTGTTGCCATGATTTCGGGTCCAGGTAGGGACCTAGTTCCGAGATCGTCAGCAGCCCCGCGCCGTTTGAGGTGAAGGCGTCGGCCAGACCTTCGGCGCTCCCGGCCGTGCCGATGGCGACGCCATGTTCCAGCGCGATGCGGAAGGGCAGATTGCCGACGTCTTTTCCGCAGCCGCTCGGGCCGACGATGCACGTCCAGATGTTGAGCAACTGCCCGCCTGCGGTGGCGATGACGTTGCGGCCAAGGTCCAGCCCGCGCCGCGATTCCGTTTTGCGGTCGAATTCGACGGGCTGGGTCAGGGCGCATCCGGCCAATGCGATGGCCTTGGGAAGCGTTATTCGCAGGGGAAGCGGCGGGACGGTGACGGCGGCCAAAACCTTGACCATCGTTTCCAAGCGGGTCCCTGCGATGGCTTCGGCCGCGTGTTTGTCGGTGACGGACCTCCACGGCTTCGGCGCGGGTGCTTCGGCGGATTCGTCGGTTTCGGCCTCGCCGTCTGCCTCCGCCTTTTCTGCGGCCTGTTGGCGGCGTATGGACAAGGCAAGGCGGCCGGTCGGATTGATCCAGCCTGCGTCTTCCGCGCGTTTGTAGAGCGTGCCGACGGTGACGCCCCCGTCGGCGGCGACGGTGTACCACAGTTTGCGCGTCTCGGCCGCGTCGTACTTTTCGGGCGCGGTGGCGCTCCAAGAGTCGAAAATCTGGAAACCGGAATCGCCCAGCGCGTTTTTGATCGCGCAACCGATCGCCAGCCAATCGGCGCGGCTGCATCCGGCGTCCAGCACGGCGACGGCGGACCGGATGACGGCCGCGTCGGGGGCGATGCTGGCAGATTGTGAAGTGTTCACAACCTTGGGCGCTGCGGGCTTTGCGGCCTCGGCTCTGGCCGTGAACGCCCGCACCTCGCCCAGATTGACGACCGCGCCGGGATCGTGACTCACAAAGCACAGTCGGCAAACGTCCTTCCCGCTCGGGTCGGTTTCGACTTCGTGCGCGTCTTGCAGATATTCGGCCAGCGCGCGCCAAGCGGATTTTGCCTCGGCATCGTCGGCGCACGTTCCAATATAGACGACGGCTTTCACGCCCAGCCCGCCCGGCGAGACAAAGGCGGCCAGGACGTGCGGGTCGCGGCCCAGCGCGTCCCGTAGGGCCTCGGCAATCGCCCGAGTCGCCAGATCGTCCACGTCTAGGACAAGGCAGCCGCTAGAAGAATCCAGCCCCGTTTTGCAGCGCGTTTTGAAAACGCCCGCCACCGTGATCGCCGGAAGACGGCTTTTGATTTTCTCGGCGGCGTCGGGCTTGGCGCTGCGGACGGCTTCGACCTGTTCGGCCCAATAGCCGGATTTGATGGCGTCCAGTACCTCCATCATGGCGATGGGCTTGCCTTTCTTGTCCAGTACGCCGTCGTACATGGAAACCATGCGCTCCCCGAGTTCCGCGCCGGTGATCGTGTTGGGCTGCTTCATTACACGCCCTCCATCTTCAGCTTGAGAATTTCGGACAGGCGCCAGCGGATCGACCGCTGACTGCGGCGGATGGCGTGGAGCTTCCCGGCCTTTTCGTACCGGAACAAGGTGGCGACGCAGGAATCCAGCTCGACGGCCGCGATTTTGCTGGTGACGAGTTTTTCGCGCGCGGGGGCGTCGGCGTCGGCGGCCGCGAAAATCTGGCGGCGTTCCTCGGGCGTGGCGTGGGCGGCCTGCAAGGCAAGCTCGATTGATGCGCGGAGTTCGGGTCTCATTGGGCCGTCTCCGCGAAGACTTCGGGGAACGCCACCTCGGGCGGCAGCTCCAGGGCGGACGCAATACGCAGCGCCACCTCGCGCGTGGGCTTGGTTCTCCCGCGCTCTATGAAATAGACTTGATCTTCGGAAATGCCGACCGCCTCGGCTTCATCCAGCGCAGTCCAGAATTTCTCCCGGCGCCGCAGCCGCAGGTGCTTCCGTCTCGTTTGCATCGTCTTCGTCTCCACGCGTGCAAAAGGCACGCAGCAAGAGGACTTTCATCCTCGTTTTGCTGCGTGCCCGCGTAGAACGTCGAACCGCAAACTATTGGACTCGCCCGGCCCGGTACGCGCGGGGCTCGCCCATTAAATCGTCAAACTACCTTTTCAACGTAAAACGTCCTGTCAAAATATTTGCATCCTGCAAACAAAAGCTCCCGGCGCTCGCCGCGCGCAAAGGCTTCTTTTAGATTTTCAAAATCGCGCTTTTGGTATTCATCCAGCCGGGGCTGTTCCATCGCGCCCGACTTCGCCAGCAGCAGGGCCACGTCGTCGGGCAGCAGCTCCATGTCGTCGCGAATGTCTCTCCCGCGATAGTCGAATCCGCGCGCCAGGTGGAACAGGTCGCGGAAAGCGCGCTTGACGATAGAACCGTAATCGCGGCCAGCGGCTTTGTTTTTCGCCTTGAAACGCCGATGATGCTGTTCCTTGCAAAACAGATGGTCGGGCGTCTTGATCTTGTCTTTCGCGACGGGCTCGCCGCATTCAAGACAAGGCACGAATTGCGCGGGGTCCGCCTTGGCGGCGCGGAATCGCGCGACCTTCGGCGCGGCCTCGCGTACTGCTTCAAGTACTGGATGGACTTCTTTCATTGACTGCATCCTAAACCATCTTTAGTAGTAGTCAACCCGCCCGCCCAAACAAGATTGCAGAATCTGCAATTTAAATCCGAATCTCGGACTTCCGCCCGGTTGTCAGCCCAGCAGCGCGGCCTTTAACGCCTTCAAGCTCTTTGCGCTCTTGACGATTTCGACCGCCCAGCCGGGCAGCGGTTCGCGCGTCGGCGCGACGATTTCGCCGGTCAGCAGCGGAATCGAATCGGCGGCCTTCAACACCATGCTGTCGGTCGGGTGCAAATAGCGCATTGTCATTTGCGCGTTGCCGTGCCCGACGAGTTTCTGCATCGTCGCTTGCGGCGTCCCGTGGTCGGCGTTCAAGCTGACATAGGTGTGCCGGAAGCTATGAAAGCCCTTCAAGACGACGGCGCGCTTGCCGGTGCCCGCGCCGGTGCCGGGCTTCGTCGTCTGGATTCCGCAGGCTTCAAGATGGGCCTGAATCCGGTTGGACACGTCGGCGGATTTTCCTCCATCGTACTCCCGCGCCAGTCCCGGCAGGACGTAGGGACCGCGCCTCGGCAGCGCCTTCAAGTGTTCGGCGAGGTCAACGGGAATCCCGATCTTGACCTTGGCTTTTTCTCCGAGGTGCGCGGTCTTGCGCGGGATGCGCTCGATCAGTCGCCGCGCCAGATCGCACTCGCCCCACATGAGTGTGCAGCAGTCCGCCAGCCGCAGTCCCGTCCCGGCCCCGAGCAGGAACAGCGTTTTCAGTTCGCCTTCGGCCGTGGAGACGATGGCGCGCATTTCCTCCACGGTGAAAGTCTGGCGGGAATTTTGGACGGCCGTCTGCGTCTCCAAGTTCGCGAACGGGTTTTCAGCGACCGCGCCCACCCTTCCCATCGTTCGGAAAAACATCCGCAGGAAAATCTTGTACTGGTTGACGCGCCCGACGGAATAGCCGGACGCCTTCAGATGCTCGACGAATCGCCGCGCATGGGATTCCTTCACGGTTGCCAAGGTCTTGACGGCCGGGGCGCTTTCCTGCATCCAGCCCGCAAAGGCGCTCCATTGGCCTTTGTACTGCTTCAGCGTCGCCGGGCCGGGGTTGCGCCGGGTCTCGGTGTCCAGCGCCTCCCAAGTCGCCCAGGCGTCCGCCAGCGCGACGGGACCGCCGCTCTTCGCCGCATTCTTCGCCGCCTTTATCCGGCGTTCAATCACGGCCAGCCGGTCCGCCTCGGTCCCGGCCCGGTGCGGTTCAAGAATCTTGTCCGCCTCTCGCCGCGCTTCGTCGGCGTCGCGCGTCCCGAGGGTCTGGCGGAATCGAATTCCGTCAACGGTGTATTCCAGCCAGTAGGTCTCTCCGCGTTGGAACAGGTGGCCGGTGCCGGGCTTCTTCATGGTGTGGCGTCCTTTGCTTTCGTGTGGGCTTGTGTCGTTTGTCGGCGGCATTAACGCCCACATAAAACCCACAGTCAACAAGAATTTTCAACGCCAGCTTGTGTTTTGATGGCCGTTTGGGAGATTATGAGTCTTCCGCTCTGACCAACTGAGCTAAGGGCCCGTCCACCACGACCGGATAGTGCCGCCGCCCCCTGTGGAAAACAAGTATTTACGACCCGGCACCCCCGCAAACCCGTTTTCCGAGGCGATTCTTCCCTTGACGCCGCCGCGCAATCACCTATGATGCCCGCTCGTTTGTAAGGAAAAAGGTATTCCCATGAAAACTGCCCTTTTGGAAAAAGTCGAACAAAGCCAGCGCAAGGAAAACGCCCCTGAATTCACGGTCGGCGATTCCGTGCGCGTCCACGTGAAAATCAAGGAAGGCGACAAGGAGCGCATCCAAATCTATTCCGGAACGGTCATCGCCCGCGACGGCGGCGGCGCGAACGAAACGTTCACCGTCCGCCGCATTTCCTTCGGCGAAGGCGTCGAGCGCGTGTTTCCCGTGCATTCCCCCTACGTGACCAAGGTCGACGTCGAGCGACGCGGCGTGGTCCGCCGCGCCAAGCTCTACTACATGCGGAAGCTCACCAGCAAGCAGAGCCGCCTCAAGGAAGTCCAGGAATAGCCTGGTCTCTCCCCCGTGCTCCGCTTCGAACAAGAAGCCTGGGCCGGTGGATTCCTGCGCGTCGCCGGCGTGGACGAGGCCGGACGCGGTCCCCTCGCCGGTCCCGTATTTGCCGCGGCCGTCGTCTTCGAAAAGGAATTTCTCGAGGCCGAAGAGCGAAAGTCCCTCGCCGGCCTCGACGATTCGAAAAAACTCCCCGCCTCGCGCCGGGAGTTTTTCCATGCCCTGCTCTCGGCCTGTCCGCACGCGAAGATCGGCATTGCCTCCGCCTCCGTCGAGGAAATCGATTCCCTGAACGTCCTGCGGGCCACGCATCTGGCCATGGCGCGGGCCATCGGAAAAATCGCGCCCCCGCCCGAGTTCGCGCTGGTGGACGGGCTGCCGGTGAAAGGTCTTCCGGTCCCCCACCGCGCCATCGTCGACGGCGACGGCTTGAGCCTGTCCATCGCCGCCGCCAGCGTCATGGCCAAGGTCGCGCGCGACCGCCACATGGTCGAACTCGCCGCGCAATTTCCCGCCTACGGCTTTGAACGGCACAAGGGCTACGGCACGAAGGCGCACCTCGACGCCTTGCGCCGCCAGGGTCCCTGCCCCGCCCATCGCAAGAGCTTTGCGCCCGTCGCGCAGCTTTCCATGGAGTTCTGAATGCGCCTTCCGTGGCCATTCTCCCTGTTCCTGAAAAAGAGGAAAACGCGTCCGGAAAGCCACCGCGCCGGCGCGTGGGGCGAACAGCTCGCCGCCGATTTCCTGGAAAAGAAAGGCTACAAAATCCTCGGCCGAAACGTCCGCTTCGGCTCGCGCTGCGAACTGGACGTCGTCGCCCGTTCGCCCGCTCCGGAAGCGCTCGTGTTCGTCGAAGTCAAGACGCGCCGCACCGAAGATTTCGGCCGCCCCTTCTCCGCGGTGGACCGCGGCAAGCGCCGCGCCGTCGGCCGCGCCGCGATGCGCTATCTCCGCCGCATCCGGGCCAAGCCGGCGCACGTACGTTTCGACGTCGTCGAAGTCGTCGGGACGCCGGGCGATGAAACCCCCATCGTGCGCCACGTCGAAAATGCCTTTTCCCCGGGACCGGGATATCGCCTGCCGTGGTGACGTGAAATCCCGCCGTTCCATCTGGCTTTCCTGGGTCCTCGCCGCCGCGGCGGGGCGCCCCGCGCCGGCCTTCCTGCAGGACTGGGAAATCGATTACGAACAAATCTCCGACGCCGGCCAGGAAATCATCGACCGCTTTGCGCCCGTCTCCTTCCAGGAGCAATACGAATTCGCGTCCCCCGAAGACCTCGCCGAGTATCTCCATGACTACGTCTCCCCCCTGCAGGACGCGCTGGGCGGCGGCAGCTTGGATACCCTCGCCACCCTCCGGCCCCGCGCCCACCGGACGCTGGAAACGCTTCGCGCCAATCCCCAAGCCCAAGGCTATGCCGATTGGTTCGAAGCCCGCATCGATTATTTCGACATGGCCGCCGAGGGAGAACGGGCCATTCCCGCGTTAAAACCCGCCCTGCCGCCCCACCCGACGACGCCGCAGCGGACCCTGATTCCCCACCCGCCCGCCCCGCAACCCCGGTTGATTCCCCATCCCAGGGAGCCGGAGCCCGCGCCCGCCCCTAAACCCGCGCCCGCCGCCAAGAAAAAGCCCGAACCGGCCGTCGCCATTGCCCGCAACCGCTACGTGGAAAACAAACAGCACTGGCTGGCCAAGCTGGCCGGTCGCCCCGCGCCCGCGCGCGCCGCCGCCTTGCTGCCCGATCTCAAGCGCGCGTTCCGCGCCGAAGGCGTCCCGCCCGAACTGGTCTGGCAGGCCGAGGCCGAATCCACCTTCAATCCCGCCGCCCGCAGCCCCGCCGGCGCCGCGGGGCTTTACCAGTTCATGCCCGCCACGGCCCAGCAATTCGGTTTGCGCCTTTCCCCCGAAGACGACCGCCTCGACGCCCTTAAAAACGCCCGCGCCGCCGCCCAGTATCTCAAACTGCTCCACGGCCGGTTCGGCAACTGGCCGCTGGCGCTCGCCGCCTACAACTGCGGGCAGGGGCGCGTCGCCAGCGTCCTGGGCCAGACCGGCGGCAACACCTTCGACGACATCCACGACAAACTCCCCGCCGAAACCCGCATGTACGTCCCCAAAATCGCCGCGCTCGTCCAACTCCGCGAAAACGCCGACCTGGACCGGATGTAAACCGCTTTACCCCGCGCGCCGTTTTTCCGCTTTCGGATGTTGCCCCGCCGCCGCGCCTTGGGTTAGCATCCTCCCGTTTTATTACCCAAGAAGGACAACGAAAACATGAACGCCATTGAAATGCTCAAATCCATCGACCAGCTGAATGCCAGCTTGTACGGCAAAGACTTCCTCCTCACGTGGGACAAGTCGGTGCCGGAGCTCAACCTCATCCTCCAAACCGCCGAACTCCTGAAGAAGCTCTACGAGCAGAACGTCTCGCTGCGCGTCTTCGACACGGGGCTCGCCATCTCCAACTTCCGCGACAATTCCACCCGCACGCGCTTCTCCTTCGCTTCCGCCAGCAACCTGCTCGGCCTCGCCGTCCAGGACCTCGACGAAGGCAAGTCGCAGATCGCCCACGGCGAAACCGTCCGCGAAACCGCCAACATGATCTCGTTCCTCACCCAGATCATCGGCATCCGCGACGACATGTTCCTCGGCGCCGGCCACACCTACATGAAGGAAGTCGGCGAAGCCCTCGACGACGGCTACGCGCAGGGCGTGCTGCCGCAGCGGCCCGGCATCGTCAACCTCCAGTGCGACATCGACCACCCCACGCAGTCCATGGCCGACCTGTGCTGGCTCAAGGAACACTTCGGCTCCCTCGACGCCCTCCGCGGCAAGAAGATCGCCATGACCTGGGCCTACAGCCCCTCCTACGGCAAGCCGCTGTCCGTCCCGCAGGGCATCATCGGCCTGATGACGCGCTTCGGCATGGACGTCACCCTCGCCCATCCGCCCAGCTACGACCTGATCCCCGACGTCGTCGCCCGCGCCGGCCGGCAGGCGCAGCAAAACGGCGGCTCGTTCAAGCAGGTCGCCTCGATGGAAGAAGCCTTCGCCGGCGCCGACATCGTCTATCCCAAGTCCTGGGCGCCGTACCACGTCATGCAGAAGCGCACCGACCTGCTCAACGCCAACGACAAGGACGGCCTCAAGGAGCTCGAGAAGACCTGCCTCGCGCACAACGCCGAGTACCAGAACTGGGAGTGCGACGAAGCCAAGATGAAGCTCACGAAGAACGGCGAAGCCCTCTACATGCACTGCCTGCCGGCGGACATCACCGACGTCTCCTGCAAGGCCGGCGAAGTCTCCGCCCGCGTCTTCGAGAAGTACCGCATCCCGACCTATAAGGAAGCCGGCTACAAGCCCTACGTCATCGCGGCCATGATGCTGACCAACCGCATGAAGGACGTCGTCGGAACCATCGCCGACCTGATGGACTTCCCCATGGAGCGCGTGATGGACGTCGCCGCCTTGCCCGCCGTCCAAAAGCCCGCCCCCAAAGCCGCCAAGGCCAAAAAGGCGGTGAAAAAGGTTGTCCAGAAGGCCAAGGGCAAGGCCAAGAAGGCCGTCAAGGCCGTCAAGAAAGCGGTCAAGAAGGTCGCCAAGAAGGCCAAGGCCAAGCGGAAATAATTCCGCCGCGCCCCTCCGCGCCGCCCGGCAACGGGCGGCGTTTTTTTGTCTTCATCGGCTGTTTGGAGACCCGACAGCCTGCCCGCCTGTGGAGGGCCCCCGTCGGGCGGCGGCTTCCCTCCGGCGCGGGGGCGCGCCGGTTCCAAACACCAGATAGGCCATCAAACGAAAATATAACACTGTCGCCGTAAAGGGTGTCTTTTCGATTTTTGGCACGAACCCAGCCTAAAGACTGGACTACGAACGAAGCTTGTACGTAGTCCACGCTTTAGCGTGTGGTTGCCCGTTGCGACCTGAAGCAATGGCGGGCACCCAATCGCAGATGCGCCCAACGTATTCTTCTTCGGATATTTACGGTTGAATCTAAACCGACCTATTCTATGCTTCCATCCATGCCGATAAATCGGAATTCCAGTCGCCCCATATTGCCACGTAACACCGCATAGGAGCATGTCCGCCATGCCGACGCCAAACGTCCACTTCAAATGCCTCCATTGCGGCGAAGCGCTCGAGGCCCCGTTCGACATGCTGGGCCAGTTGATGGACTGCCCGACCTGCGGCGAGACCGTCGAAGTGCAAAAGTCGCCGGTCGTGCGGCCCCCGCCGCCGCCGCCCACGCCTCGGCCCGTGCCCAAACTCAAGCTGCCCGCGCCGCCCCCCGGCGCGAAAAAGTCCGTCCGGCTCAAGGAATACAAGGTCCTGACGCAACGGGACGAACGGTTCGCCGGCGCGTTTGCCCCTGAAAAGCTGGAACCGGTCCTGAACGCCTGCGCCTCGCAAGGATGGCAGGTCGTTTCCGTCGCCACCGTCTCCGTCCCGGATGCCGCCGGGGGATCCCGGAACGAGATGATCGCGGTCCTGGGACGGGACAAATGACAAGCTAGACCGGCTTCAACTCCGCACTTTCCCGCGCGCCGGGCTTCGGCTATCCTGCTCCGCATGTTGACGCTGCTGAGAGTGAAAAACCTCGCCCTCGTCGAAGAGGCGTCCGTTTCGTTCGAGCCGGGGCTGAACGTGGTGACCGGGGAAACCGGCGCGGGCAAGTCCATCCTGATCGGCGCACTTGACCTCCTGCTCGGCGAGCGCGCGGACACCTCCGCCATCCGCGCCGGCGAAACGCAATGCCTGGTCGAAGCCACCTTCCGCCTCGAAGAACCCAAAGCCGTTGATGCCGTGCTGGCGGAAGCCGGCCTCGATCCGTGCGCGGACGGAGGGCTCATTCTGCGGCGAACGGTCAGGGCCGGCGGCGGCGGACAGGCGTTCGTCAACGATACGCCCGTGACCCTGCCCCTTCTCAAGCGCCTCGGCGCGCTGCTGGTGGATCTGCACGGTCCGCACGACCACCAGTCGCTGTTCCAGCCTGCAAGCCAGCTCGACATCCTCGACGCCTACGCCCGCGCCGAAAAGGAACGCGCGGCCTACGACGCCGCCTTCGCGAAATGGCAAGCGCTGCTGGCCCGGCGCGAAGACCTCTCGGGCGACGTCGGCGACCTCGCCGCGCAGATCGACCTGCTGGCCTACCGCGTAAAGGAAATCGAGGAAGCCGAGCCCGTCGAGGGCGAAGAAGAAAACGTCCGCGACGAACAGCAAACCGCCGGCCACGCGCAGCGCATCCTGGAACTGGGCCAGCAATTCGTGCAGGCGGCCACCGAGGACGAAAACGCCGCGCTCTCCACCCTCGCTCCGGCGCGCAAGGCGCTGGAGGAACTGGCGCGGCTCATGCCCGCCGCCAAGGACTGGCCCGAGGAATTGCGCGTCCACACCGACGCCATCGCCGCATTGTCCGGCGCCATCCAGCGGGAGCTGGCCGACGTCGATGCCGACCCGGCGCGCCTCGAGTGGCTCGACCAGCGCCTCGCGACCTACGACAAGCTCAAGCGCAAGTACGGCGAATCCGTCGCGGACATCCTCGCCACGCTGGAGGCTTCCCGCGCGCGCCTGAAGGATCTGCAGACCCGCGACCAGCAGAAGGCCGCCGTCCAAAAGGAAATCGCCGCCGCCGAAAAAGATCTGCAGGCGTTGGGCGCAGCCCTGCGCAAGCGCCGCGCGGCCGCCGCGGAAAAGCTGGCCCCCGCCATCACCGCCGAGCTCAAGGCGCTGGGCTTCGAGCATGGGGTCTTTTCCATCCAACTCGCCCCGGCCGAAACGCCTGCGGCGTCGGGGCTCGACAAGGCCGAATTCGGGTTTGCGCCGAACGTCGGCGAGCCGATGCGCGCGCTGCGGGCCATCGCCTCGTCCGGCGAAATCTCGCGCGTGATGCTGGGCATCAAGGTGGTCCTCGCCGAGGCCGACAAAATCCCCCTGCTGGTGTTCGACGAAATCGACGCGAACGTGGGCGGCGAAACCGCCCACGCCGTCGGCAGGAAACTGGCCGAGGCCGCGAGGCGGCGGCAAATCGTCGCCATTACCCATTTGCCGCCGGTGGCCGCCTGCGGCGCCCACCACTACGCGGTGAAAAAATCCGTGGAAAACGGCCGCACGCACACCCATGTCGCACCGCTGGATCCGGCCGCGCGCGTCGAGGAACTGGCGCGGATGCTCGGGGGGCGCGAATCCACCAGCGTCGCCCTCCGCCACGCGGCCGAGCTCCTCGAAGCTGCCGGAAAGATCCCGTAATCCAGTCCAGGAATCATCCGCGGTTCCCCCGCGCATCGCCGTTGCAGATACTGGACTTTCTGGGCGGAGCTTATGGAGGCATCGGCGGGATCACGAGCACCGGGCAATCGGCCTTGCGCACGACGCGCTCGGTGACGTTCCCAAACAGGATCTTGCCGACCGCGCCGGCGCCCTGGCGGCCCAGAATGATCAAATCGACGTCCTGTTCCTGGGCGTATTCGAGGATCTTGTGGCGGGCTTCGCCGATGCGCATGGCGATCACCAGCTTTACCCCGGCGGGCACGCGCGGCCGATAGGCTTCGGCGAGCTTGGCGTCGATCTCGCGCTTGGCGCGCGCATCCACGTCTTCGTCCGCCTCGTAGATATAGCCCTTCCAGAACTGCGCGGGCGGTTCGGGAATCACGTGCAGCAGGTGCAGCTCGCAGCCGACGTTGCGCACGGCCGAGTTGACCGCGAAGACGAACGCGCGGTCCGCGTTTTCCGAAAAATCGGTGCAAAACAGGATCTTCTTGAAGTTTTCGTGCCGGATCGTTTCGCCCATGGCTCTCTCCTTCGCGCCTATTTCACCCACGTCGTCGGAACCGTCACGATCTGCGGAAACGCCAGCAGCAGCAGCGCCGCGACTACCAGCGCCGCCAGGTACGGCAGCGCGCCCTTGAACACGCTCTGCAGCGGAACGGCCCGGTCCATCCCGCTCACCACGTACACGTTCACGCCGACCGGCGGCGAGATCACGCCCATCTGCGTCACCAGCACGATCATCACGCCGAACCAGATCGGGTCGAACCCGAGGTTCAGCACCACCGGATAGAAGATCGGGATGGTCAGCAGCACCAGCGCCAGCGCGTCGAGGAAGGCGCCGGCGACCAGATAGAAGAAGATGATCGCCGCCATGATGCCCCACGCCGGCAGCGGCAGTCCCGCCATCCATGCCGCCAGCTCCATCGGCACGTTCGTGATCTGCAGGAAATGCCCGAACACCGTGGCGCCCGCCACGATCACCAGCACCATGCACGACGTGCGCAGCGTCTCGCTGAGCGCCGTCGCCAGCATCCGGAAGCTGAACTTGCGCGAAACGGCGGCGATCGCCACGCTGCCGGCCGCCCCGATGGCCGCCGCCTCCGTGGGCGTGAACCAGCCGGCAAACATCCCGCCCATCACCAGCGCGAAGAGCAGCAGGATTTCGCCCACGCCCCCCAGCGACCGGAAGCGTTCCCGCCACGAGGCGGCCGTTGCCTTCGGCGCCAGCCCCGGACGAAGCGCGCACACCAGTCCGATCGTCGCCATGAACAACGCGGCGACCAGCAGCCCCGGCACGATGCCCGCGATGAACAGCTTGCCGATGCTCTGCTCCGTCATCACGCCGTAGACGATGAAGACCACGCTGGGCGGAATCATCATGCCGATGCTGCCGCCCGCCGCCACCGTTCCCGCCGCGAAGCCGGGATGGTATTTGTAGCGCTTCATCTCCGGCAGGGCCACGGCGGCCATCGTGGCCGCCGTCGCCGGCCCCGAGCCGCAAATGGCCCCGAAGACGGTGCATGCGCCGACCGTGGCCATGGCCAGCCCGCCGCGCAGCCAGCCGAACCAGCAATGCGCCGCGTCGAACAGCTTCTTGCTCGTGCCCGTATGGAACGCCACCTGCCCCATCAGAACGAACAGCGGGATCACCGTCAGCCCGTAGCTGGAAAAGGTATCGTAGTAATCCGTCACCAGCACGTTCAGCGCGGCCGGCAGGTTCACCACGACCGCGAAACCGACCAGGCCCACGAGGGTCATGGCAAACGCCACCGGCATGCTCGACGCCAGCAACAGGAAGAGCAGCGCGATTCCCAGCAACCCGATTTGCAGCTCGCTCATCACCGGGGCCTCACCATCGAGCGGCCCGGATGCAGCAAATGCCACAGCGTCACGCCGGCCGTCGCGAGGCACGCCAGCGCCACGAGCCAGGGCACCCAGAACATCGGCATGTGCAGAGTGGCCGTCGTTTCGCCGCTGTTCAGGAAATCGTTGCCCTGCAGAATGAACTGCCAGGCCAGCAACGCGAACAGCGCCAGCAGGACCAGCCGCATCGCCGTATCCATGGCGGTGCGCCCGCGACGGCCCATCTTCTGGAAGAAATATTCGATCGCGATGTGGCCCTTCACCGCCTTGGTCAGCGGCAGCGCGCAACCCATGGCGATCGCCCCCAGGACCCGCACCAAATCGTAGGCGCCCTTCACCGGAAAGCCGAACTGGCGGCCGACCACGTCGCCCACCGTCACGACGATCAATCCAACCACCGCGAGACTTCCCACGGCGGCCATCGCGTGCGTCGTCCACCGCAGGACGCCCGTGCGGGCGCTGGTTCCCGACAACGGGCTCATGGCTGGGCCGCGCGCGCCTCCGCGATCATGGCCTGCGCTTCGGTCAGGAACTCCGCCCCCGGCAACCCTTTTTCAGCGGTCCGCGCCACGTAGTTTTCCACGATCGGCGCCACTTGCTTCTTCCAGAGAATCTCCTCCTCGGGAGAAAGCGACAGGATTTCGCGGCCCAGTTCCTTCACAAAGGCCAACCCCTCGGCATCGGCCTGGTTCCACGCCCGCCCGTGCCGGTCCACGAATTCCGCGCTGACGTCCGCCACGATCTTTTGCAGGTCGGCGGGCAGCGCGTCCCACGATTTCTGGTTCATGGCGACGAACATCGCCGTGGTGTAGCCGATGGCCTTCGTGTCGGTGATGGACTCGACGACTTCGCCCTGCTTCCAGCCCTTGAGCGTCTCGATGGGGCAAAACGTGCCGTCGACCACGCCCTTCTGGAGCGCGTCGTAGGTTTCCGGCTGGGGCATGCCCACTGCCGTCGCGCCCAGCGCCGTGGCGATCCCGGCGGAGAGTCCCGTGCCGCGGATCTTCATGTTCTTCAGGTCTTCCAGCGAACGCACGGGCTTCTTCGTGGCCAGGATTCCGGGACCGTGCGCATGCACGTAGAGCAGCTTGGCCCCCTGGATTTCGGCGGGGTTGTACTTCGTCGCCAGCGCGGTGGCCACGCGGGTGGCCGTCAGGCCATCGGGCCAGCCCAGCGGCAGGTCCAGCGCCTCCAGCACCGGAAAGCGTCCCGGCGTATAGGCGAAACAGCTCATGCCCAGATCGGAAACTCCGTTGACCACGCCCTGCCAGCACTGGTCGGCCTTCGTCAGGGATCCGCCGGCATGCACCGTGATTTGGATGCGCCCTTCCGAGCGCTTCTCGATTTCCGCCGCCCAGTCCATGCCCGTCTTGGCCTGGATGTGCATCGGCGGGAAGAAAACGCTGTAGGTCAGCTTGTGGACCGTGGCCTCCTTTGATCCCGGGCCTTTGCCGCAGCCCGCGCTCCCCATCAACCCCGCCGCCAACGCCAACGTCCAACCGATCCGGATCCATTTTTTCATGTCAGCTCCTTGGATTTCAAAGGGCCGATCTTATGCTTTTCTCCGGCCGCCGCGCAACCCTTTCCCCCGGACGCAACGGATGATTACAGCATCGGCGCGAAGAGCCCGCAGACGTTCTCCAGATAGCGGTGGACCACCGGACGGCCCTTGAAGGCCGCCAGTTCCACTTCGCGGCTCGCATGAAGGTCTTCGGTCATCAGCAGCTTCAAGTGCGTCACGAATTCCGGATCGTATACCGCCAAACTGGTCTCGAAATTGGAATACAGGCTGCGGTAGTCCCAGTTCGAGGATCCCACGATGCCCATCCGGTCGTCGACCGTCATCGCCTTCGCGTGGATGAACGGCGGACGGCGTTCGAAAACCCGCACGCCGGATTCCAGCAAATCCTCGTACATCGCCCGCCCCGCCCACGTGGTGTACCAGTGGTTGCTTTTCTCCGGCACCACCAGATAGACCCGCACGCCCCGCAGCGCCGCCATCCGCAGCGCCCGCAGCAAATCCTCCGTCGGCAGGAAATACGGCGTGATGACAAACACCTGCCTGCGCGCCGCATTCACCGCGTTGAAGAACAAATCCACGGCCACGCCCAGGTCCGACGAAGGCCCGCTGTTCACCACCCGCGCCAACGCCTTGCCCTCGGGCGGCAGCTTGCGGAAATGCTGCGCGCTCAGCAACCGCACCGGATCCTCCTCCGTCATCACGTGCCAATCCCGCAGGAACGAATACTGCAGCTCCTGCACGATCGGGCCCAACAGCCGGAAATGGTAGTCCTGGATGGCCGGCGCCCCGCCGGTGCCGCGGGAATACTCGTTGAGATTCACGCCGCCCGTGAAGCCGATCCGCCCGTCCACCACCAGCGTCTTGCGGTGGTTGCGCAGGTTGAAATGCAGCTGCTTGCGGAAAAGATCCGACTGCGTCCACCCCGCGATGGACAGGTTCGGAACCTTCCGATATTTCCGGAACAGCCCCCCCCACATCGCATGCGACGAACCGAACCGGTCGTAGAGCACCCGAACCCGCACCCCCGCCCGCGCCCGTTCCGAAACGGCGTCCATGAACTCCCGCCCCACCGCGTCGTTGCCGACGATGAACGATTGCAGGTGGACGTGGTGGCGCGCTTCGCGAATGGCTTCCAGCATCTTGGGAAACGCCTCGTCGCCCGTCAGCAGCGGCGTGACCGAATTGCCGCCCAGCAAGGGAAAATTTTCCAGCAGGGCCGCCAGCGGCCGGTCCAGTTCGCGCGACCATTCGTCGTCCGGCGTCGCCGCCGCGCTGCCCATCGAACGCCAATAGGCTTCCGGCAGCACGTCGTCCGTCGCCGCCGCCCGGGCCCCATCCATGCGGACGTGGCGCTGCACGCTGCGCGTCCAGCGCGCCCGCGGCACGCGGTCCACGCCGAACATCGCATACAGCAGCGCCCCCGCCACCGGCACCGACCAGGCGATGAACAGCCAGAGCAGCGTCGAATCCGCGCGGCGCCGGTGGCGCAGCGCGTGCATCGCCACCGACAGGAACAGCAAAACGTGCAGGGCGGCGCCGCCGGACAGCCACGGCGCGCCTTCGAAATACCCAAACCATGCGGGACCGTTCATCGACCGGCATTCTGGCCCGAGACGGGAACCAGGTCAAGAGCCCTCCGGCGCCCGGGGCGAAAATCCAGGCGCAAGCCCCTCGCCGAGGGCATGCGGCGGTTCGCTTTAGAACGTCCAGTCCGCCTGCAGAACGAGATTGCGGCCAGGCTCGTTTACGCCCGAACCGTGGATCCGGTAGTCCTCGTCCGTTGCGTTCTCCAGCGCCAGCGCGAGTTTCAGCGCCTTGGCCACGGTGAAACCGCCCCGGAAGGTCAGGACCCCATAGCCCGGCGTGCCCCCCTCGGGAATCCGCTGCGTGTCGCGCTCGTCGTCCGCCGAAAGCCGGGTGGCTTTCTCGGCGGCGGCCACTGCCGTTTCCAGCCAGAAGGATTTTCCCGCCGGCTGCCAGCGCAGCGTCGCCTCGCCCGTTGTCGGCATCAACCGGCTCACGTGGTCGCGCACTTGCTCGGGATCGGAAGTCGGATAGGCATCGACCTTCCCGTCCATCCACGAACCCGTCAGCCGGAGGCTCCAGTCCTCGTCCAACTGGAGGCCCAACGTCGCTTCGACGCCGCAGATATAGCCGTCGCCCGCGTTTTTCTTCGTCACCTCGTCCAGGCCGTCGACGGTTTCGCCCGTCGGGGCGCGCACGATCATGTCCTCGATCCACGTGTGGTAGGCCGCGATTTCGGCCGAGCGCTTTCCGTCGTCGTAGCGCGCGCCGACTTCCGCCGAAACGAAGCGCTCGGGATCGAGATCGTCCACCGGCGTCTCGATTTCGGTGCTGCGGGCGCTGTCCAGCCGGGTCAGATCGGACAGGTTCGGCGCGCGGAAGCCCTGCGACACGCCCGCGAAGAGGGCGTGCTGCCCTTGCGCCCCCAACGGGGCCAACGCGCGCAGCGACCCCACCGCGCTGTCCCAGTCGTCCTCGCGCGACGTCGCTTCACCGCTGGCGGAATCAAGGACGCGATCCGCATCCAGTCGCGCAAAGGTGTAGCGGACGCCCGGCGTCAGCTCGACCGCCCCGCCGCACAACGGCAGCGTGTCCTGCAAGAATGCGCCGATAAGATCGTAGGCCGCGTCGTCGGCCACCGGCCCCTGGACGTCCGTCTTGCTCGGCGTTCCGTTGGCTTTGTAGTGGCGGCCATAGGAATCCACCTCGTCGCGGGAGTAGTCCAGGCCGTAGGTCCAGTGGCCGAAATCGGTCTCGCTGTGCAATTCCAGCGCCGCGCCCCAAGTCGCCACGTCGAACCCGGTCTCGTCGCGGCGACTGTCCGAACGCACCCGGTAGAGATCCTCCTCCTGCACTTGGCGCGACAGGGTCAGGCGATAGGCGCTGATGAACCCATCGAGATCGGAGCCCGCCAGCCGCAGATAGGTCAGATCGCGCCCCTGGTCGTAGGACCGGATCTGGTCGTCGCCCTTCTTGAGACCTTCCCAATCGATGCCGTAGACGGTGCTGTGGGTGCGCCAGGCGTCGTCCTGCTCCACCTGCTGGTGGGACAGGGTCAGCTTGGTCCTCTCGTTCAGGTCGTAGTCGGCGCGCAGATCGAAATCCATCTCGTCGTAGCCGGTTTGCCGCTGCCGCCCCACCTCGTTGCCGCCACGCACGTCGTTGAATTTCTTCCAAGTATAGCCGGCCGCCAGGCCCAGTTTTTCCGTCACCCGCGCCCGGATGCCCGCGCGCGCCTGGGTGGATTCATCCGCCGTGGCGCCGCGATAGCTCAGCGTGCGTTCATACACCGGCTGTCCCTCCCATTCCGGCGGCGCCAAGGTCAAGGCGTTGACCGCCCCGCCCACCGCGTCGCTGCCGTACAGCACGGACGCCGGCCCCATCACGGTCTCGTAGCGGTCCACGGACCACGGATCCACCGTGTTCCAGTATTGATTCGGCCCGTCGCGGAACGCGGAGTTGTTCAGGCGGATCCCGTCCACCAACATCAGCGTGCGGAACCCCGTAAACCCACGCAAATAGGGCGATCCCTGCCCGTAGCCGGTTTTTTGGACCATCACCGACGGCAACCCGCGCAAGGCGTCCGGGGTGGTGCGAGGCGCGGTCTCCTGGATCGTTTTGCGATCCACCACCGCACCGGAATACGGCACTGCCGCCACCGGAGTCTCCGTGCGCATCGCCGTCACGACCACTTCCGACAACGTTGCAACCGGCGTGGATTCCTCCGCCGCCCCAACCGCTCCGGCCACCATCCCCGCCAACGCGCACATGCCCCAACCCAATCTGTTCATGCCGTTTCTCCTTGCCTCCATTTGCAGATAGAAACGCCCCCGGGCCGCGCGGAGTTCACCGCCGCCGGAATAATTTTCAGAAAAGACCTTTGCTAGGTCCGGAGGGAAGCGGGACGGCGCAGAAGAAAGAAAACGCCGCCCAGCAGCGAATAGACGATCGTGATCAGCACGTAGACCAGCGCCAGCGCCAGCGCCGGTTCGCGCGCCGTCCCCGCCTGCGCGAAGAAGAACACGTACAGCCCGTCGCGCACGCCGATGCCGAAAATCGAGATCGGCAGCGCCTCGCCCAGCGTGATCAGCGGCACGAAAATGCAGAAATAGACGAACGACACGTCCCAGTGCAGCGCCTGCGAAATACAGAAGATCGTCGTGATGGCGATCATCTGGAACAGCAGCGAGAGGCCGAACACCACCGCGATCAGCTTGCGATCGGCGTGGTAGCCCGCCAGCGAATCGAGGAACCGGTGCAGGAACGCGTCGAGCTTGTGCAGGCGGTCCAGCCGGAACGCCTGCCAAACCGCCACCAGCCAGGTCCGCTGCACCACCGCGAACACCATGCCGCCCATCAGCCCGAACGTGAGCACCGGCAGGAACAGGATCCGCTTGTCCGGCAGCCGCGACCAGCCGATGGCCGAGAACAGCAGCCCCCAGATGGCCAGCGCCAGAAAGCCCATCAGCCGCTCGGCGAACACCGCCGCGAAACTCTTCGCCCCCGCCCCCGCGCGCCGGCCCACGTCCACCACCCGGTAGGCGTCGCCGCCGATGCTCGACGGCAGGAACAGGTTGAAAAACGTCCCGATCAGATGGCTGCACATCAGCGACCGCAGCGGAATCGCGATGCCGTCGGCCTTCAGCAGCAGGCCCCACTTCCAGGAATTGATCGCCGTGTTCGCCAGCAGCAGCGCGTAGACCAGCGGAATCCACGCCCATTCCAGCCCCGCCAGCGCGGCCCGGAATTCGGCGAAATCCACATTGCGGTACAGCACGGCCAGCAGGCCGCCCATCACCGCCAGCTTGGCCAGCAGGGACAGGTGCTTCTTCATTCCGCCGTTTTCCGCGTCTTGACCACGCGCGCCGGCACGCCCACGGCGATGGCATTCGCCGGAATCGGCTTGTTCGCCACCGCGCCCGCGCCCAGCGCGACGTGGTCGCCCAAGCTCGCACCATCGAGCACCTTGGCCCCGGCGCCGATCCAGCAGTCTTCGCCGATCTCCAGCGGGCCCTTCGTGCAGGTGCCCTTCTGTAGGGCCAGCGGCGTCGGATCGTCCAAATCGTATTCCCCGCCGCTCAGCAGGTACGCGAACGCCGCCACCACGCTGTTTTTCTTCATGACGAGCCGGTTCGAGGAAAACACGATGCAGTTGGCCGAAAAACTCACGTTCTCGCCGATCTCGACGTCGCCGTTCTTGCAATACACGATCGTGTTGCGGCCCACGTAGACGCGGTCGCCCAGCACGATCCCCGCGTTGGTGGTCCCCTTGGCGTCCACCACGGAGCCGTCGTCCAGCACCACGCCGTCGCCCAGCGCGATCTTGTGCGGATGGCGGAGCGTGACGTTCTTGCCGAACACGACCTTGCGCCCGCAGGACTTGAACAGCGTCGGATACAGTTTCATCCGCAGGAACAGCCCGAGCGCCCCGCCCAGTCCGCCGATCAGCGTGAACAGCAACTCGGCCCAGACGATCTTCCCGAGCCCCATCTGGCCGTACGTCAGCGCGCGGTACGCGCCGAACGCCGAGCCCTTCGTGATTTCCTTGACCTTGAATTCCGCGGATTCGGCCATCTTTAGATCCTTACCAGCCATTTCTCTCACAGAGATTCACGGAGGTCCACAGAGTTTTCAATCTGGATTCCCCTCCGTGAACCTCTGTAAATCTCCGTGAGAGCATCTCTTCATCCGTTCCTGAAAAACCGCCGGTGCCAGATGGCGATGTTCATCAGGCCCCACAGCACGTGGTTGTGGTTCTGCTTCATCGAGAGATGCTCGTCGATCAGCCGATCCACGAACGCGACATCGAAATCCTCGCGGATCAACGGCGATTCGTGCAGCAGCGCGACCATGAAATCCTTGAGCTGCGTGCGCAGGAGGTTTTTCACCGGCAGGCTGTAGCCCTGCTTGCCGCGCCAGACGATCTCCTTCGGCAGGATGCCTTCCAGCGCCTTGCGAAAAATGTACTTGGTCGTCATGCCGCGCAGCTTCTGGTTGCCCGGCACCGTGCCGAGGTATTCCACCAGCCGGTGGTCCAGCAGCGGCACGCGGATTTCCAGCGCCGACGCCATGCTCATTTTGTCGGCCTTCATCAGCACGCTGTCGCTCATCATGAACCGCGTGTCCAGGTAGGCCTGCCGGTTCACGGTGTCTTTCGAGGTGCACTTCGCGTTGTACGCGCGCACCCGCGCGAATGGGTCGAACGGGACCTTGGCCTTGTAGGCATCGGCGAACAAATGCTGCTCCAGCCGCGGGTCCATGAAGTACTGCCAGCGCAGGTGCATCGCCTCTTCGGGCAGGAGAGACCCTTCCACGAACCGCTTGAACATGTTGATCGGGCCCTTTTTCTCCGGCCGGTCTTCCAGCCCCTTGGCCCACTTGCCCACCAGGTCGTGGCGCACCCACTTCGGCAGGAAATTGAAGAACCCGGCGATCTTCGCCGCCTTGAAGCGGTCGTAGCCGATGAATACTTCGTCGCCGCCTTCGCCGCTCAGGCACACGGTGACGTATTGCTTGGCCTTCTGGCAGATGAACATCAGCGGGATCGACGACAGGTCCGTCATCGGCTCGTCCAGATGCCAGATCGACTTCTCGATGGACGCCTCGTCCATCTTGTCGATGATCAGCACGCGGTGCTCGGTGCCGAAATGGTCGGCCACGATCTGGGCGTATTCGGTTTCGCTGAACGTCGCGTCCTCGTAGCCGATCGTGAAGGTCTGCAGCTTGCCGGAGTTGTGCTTGCGCATCATCGCCACGATCGTGCTCGAGTCGAGCCCGCCCGACAGGAACGCGCCCAGCGGCACGTCGGAAATCAGCCGCAGCCGCACGGCGTCGTCGATCAAGTCGCGGATGCGCTCGACCATTTCGCCTTCGGACCGGACCACGCCCCGCTCGGGCATCTTCAAATCCCAGTATTCCTCGACGCGCAGCTGGCCGTTCTCCAGCACGGCCCAGTGGCCGGCGGGAATCTTATGGATATCCGCGAACGCCGTCTCCGGCGCCGGAACGAATTCGAAGCCGAGATACGCGTACAGCGCCGCGTGGTTCACCTGGCGCGCCACCTGCGGATCTTCCAGGATGCACTTGATCTCCGACCCGAACACGAAGCGGCCGTTCTTGTGATAGTAGTACATCGGCTTGATGCCGATGCGGTCGCGCACCAGCCACAGCCGCATTTTCTTGGAATCCCACAGCGCGATGCCGAACATCCCGATGAACTGGTGGACGACGTCGAAGCCCCACTCCTCGTAGCCGTGGATGATCACCTCGGTGTCGGAGTGACTCTTAAAGACGTGCCCCTTCGCCTCGAGGTCCTTCCGGATCTCGGCGAAGTTGTAGATCTCGCCGTTGAAGACGACCTGGACGCCGTCGTCCTCGTTGGGCATCGGCTGGCGGCCGGCCTCGGACAAATCGATGATGCTCAGGCGCCGGTGGCCCAGCGAGACGTGCTCGTCGCACCAAACGCCGTCCTGGTCCGGGCCCCGGTGCGCGATGACGTCCGTCATCCGCTTGGCCAGCTCGGGGTCCCGCCAATTGAATCCGCAAATGCCGCACATGGGAAGCTACTTCTTCAGGTAGCCGTTGGCGCGGTACCAGTCGCCCGTGATCTTGAGGCCTTCGAGCAAGCCGACCTTCGGCTCGTAGCCCAGGTCGCGCCGCGCCTTGTCGATCTTGAACGCCCGGTTCTGGCGGAACCAATCCGCGCGCCGCCGGAACAGCGGCGGATCCCACGGCAAGGGCTTCCAGAGGAATTCCACCACCGCGCTCACCCAATACAACGGCAGGAACGGCAAATGCACGAACTTGCACGGCCGGTTCATCGCCTCGGCAATCATCGCCACGATGTCCTTGATATAGTAGTACTCCGCGTCCGCGATGATGTAGGTCTGCCCCTTCGCCGCCGGTTTCTCCGCCGCCAGCTCGTGGGCATCCACGAAATTCTCCACGTACACCGGATGGTAGAACACCTTGCCGTCGCCAAAGAACGGGAAGAACCCCTTTTCGACCCACTTGTACATCATCAAAAAACGCCCCGGATCGCCCGGGCCGTAGAGCGCCGTCGGCCGCAGAATGGTGATGTCCATCCCCTTCGCCATGAATTCCGCCGCCACGAGTTCGCCCTGGTGCTTGGAAAACTGGTAGTAGTCCTCGGGCTTGATCGGCGAATTCTCGTCGCCGGGGGGATTGTCGATGTTGCCGTGCACGCCCTGCGTGCTGCAATAGACCACCTTGCGGACGCCCTTGCGCTGCGCGGTTTCCAGCAGGCTGCGGAAGCCGCCCTGGTTGATCTCGGTATAGACCCGGTCGGCCATGTTGATCTTGCGGAACGCTGCGGCGAGGTGGTGCACCACCTCCACGCCGTCCAGCGCCTCTTCCAGCGCCTTGGGATCCGTCACGGTGCCGTAGATGATCTTCGCGCCGCGCGCCTTGAATTCGTCGTCGAACAGCCCCTTCTGGTTGTCCAAAACGACGACCTCGTAGCCGCGGTCCAGCATCCGCCGCGTCACATGGCTGCCCGTGAATCCCGTTCCGCCCGTCACCAATACCTTCATGCCTGTTTCCTCGCTAAAAAGACTCGATTGGACACCATACGGAAAATCCCCGCCCAAGGGAAGCCCAAGATGCCCCCCTCCCGGCGGGCGGGGGCGCGGCGCGGTCCGGCGGTTTTACGTAGTACGTAAAAAAAGTTTACGTCGCACGTAAAACCGGGAATTCAGCGGGAGAGGCTGATCCAGACGACGCGGAAGCCGTCGAGGATTTGCTGGGCTTCCTGGAGGTAGAGGCGCGCGACGTCGCGGTGGTTCACCACCACCATCAGGTCGTGGGAGAGGGTCGAGGTGTTGTACCAGTTGAAGGAGCCGTCGAGGACGATCTGCTCGTCGATGACGCACTGCTTGGAGTGGACGGGCGAATACGGGACGGCGCGGTCGTGGACGCCGTAGACGAGCGCGACGGGCAGGCCGGCGTCGCGCAGGCGGCGCACGGCGGGCAGCAGCGGGCGCTGCAGTTCCTCGTGCAGGCTGCGTTCCCGGGCGGGATCGCCCTCCCACGCGAGGTGGCCGTTCAGGATCACGCGCACGTAGACGCCGCGGCGATAGGCCTGGATCAGCGCGTCGATCACGCTGTCGCCGTGTTCGCCGCGCAATTCGTTGATCAGGAAGAGGCACAGGTGGATCGAGCGGCGGGCGCGGGAAATCTCCGCCAGGATGGCCTGGTGCGGGCGGTAGTAGTTGCCGTTGAGCATCGCGGTGCGGCCGAAGGTGTAGAGCAGGTTGAAGTGCGCCATCGGATCGATGCCGTAGCGCTGGATCGCCCCGCCCCGGCAGGCCTGGAAAATATTGTCCAGCAGCCGGCACACGCCCTGCGAGCGGAACGTCATGCCCGATTCCCAGTTGCTGCCCCAGCGGTCGAACGTGACGTTGAAGGAGCCGACGATGGCGTCCTCGTCGCCGAAGACGATGAACTTGTTGTGCATGTCCGTGGCCACTTCGGCCATGGGGTCGCGCGTCGTGCACACCTCGCCGAGCAGTTCGATTCCCGACCGCTTCAGGGCCAGGTAGTTGCCGCTGTTGGTCAGCGTCATCTTGCGCCAGTCCACGATGCACTGCACGGGCACGCCGCAGCGGTGCGCGTGGACGAGGTGGCGGATGAAATCGCCGTCGTCGATGCAGTCCACGCAGACCTTGATTCCGCACGGCCGCCCCGGCTGCGAGCGCTGCCGCCAGATCATCGTGTCGATCAGGTCGTGGATGTAGCGCTTGGGGTGGTACGGGTGCCACGCCTGCCCCTTGGTGAATTTCGGGACCAGGCCGAGCGACTCGAAGTGGTGGTTCATCCAATCCACGTCGCGCTGGAGCTGGCCGGCGTCCACCTCGTGCGTGCGGTACGGATTCGGCGTGGCCCATTGCTCGGTGACGTGCCGCCGCACTTCGCCCTCGTTCCGGAATTCGGGGCCGTCCATGAAGATATACTCGAGCCGCGACGGGATGGAACGGCCGTGAAGGTGCAGGAGGTAGGAAAACTTCACGCAGGTGACGCGCCCCTGGTGCAGCGACTGCGGATGGATGAAGAAGTCGCGCGTTTCGCGGCCGTGGCGGTTCCAATCGCCGCCGGTCGGATCGGTGTGGGCCAGGTACTGCTCGAACGTGCCGTCCTCGTGGAAGACCTTGAGGACGACCTTGACGTTCATTTCCGGGCCCCAGTCCACGCGGAAACGGATGCGCCCCCACCGCAGGTAGAACAGCTCCTTGAACTCGTTCCGGCGCGGATAGAGCGGGCCGAGAATGGCCTCGGTCGGCGCGGCGTATTGTTCGGCGAATTCCACGGCGTCCCCCCCCTACCTCAACTCGAACTCCACGAGATAGCCCGTGTGGTCGGACACGCGCCCGTAGCGGGCGGGCGTGAACAGCTCTTCGGCGCGGATGGCCCGCAGCCGGGCGCCCGCGTTCAGCCAGACGAAATCGATGCGCCCGTCGCCCGCCAGCCATTCCATCGGGTCGCCGCGGCGGTCGCGGAACACCCGCCGGAACGCGTCCGGCTTCGAAATCTTGAGAAACTGCTCTTCCCACGCGCCCGCGTCCACCACGTGCCGGAAGGCCTCGCTCCCCGCCGCGACGTTGAAATCGCCGCACACCAGCGTGCCGGCCACCTCGGGAGCCTGCTTCTCCTCCATCCAGCGCTGCAGGCGCTCGAACTGGGGATAGAACCCGTCGCTGGGCCAGCTCAGGTGCGCGCTGAACACGTTGACGGGCCCCATGTCCGGCACCCGCACCTGCGCCATGACGACCTTGCGCGAATGGATGTCGAACGGATCCCGGCTGTCCGACACGTAGCCCGCATCCACGTAGGCGAACGGGTGGCGGCTCAGAATCGCGACGCCTTCGCGGTAGCGGTCGAAGCCGAGGTGCGACCAGTCCGCGTGCAGATGGTACGGCGTGGGAAGCTGGTCGTTGATGATGCGGGCGGCGTTGCTCGCCCAATCGCCGGCCCCGTCGTTCCAGTTCTCGCCGACTTCCTGCAGGCAGACGACGTCGACGTCCAGCTCGCGGATGGCGCGGGCCACCTGCGCGAACTTCCGCGCCTGGTCGTCTTCCTGGTACGTATGGAGGTTCAGCGTCATGGCCTTCAGCGTGCCGCGCCGCGCGCGGTAGTTGAGCCCGCCGTGGTTGTCCCAAATCGTCCCGCGCTTGCTGCGGCATTCCACGGCGAATTCGACGCGGTACGCGTGCTGCAGGGGAATGCGGGCCGCCCACGTTTCCCACCCGTAGCGGTTGGGATTGCGCGCGTTGCTGCCCACGCTCCGGTCCCAGTGGTCGCGCCGGCAGTAGGCTTGGGCGCGGTGCGCCGTTTCCCAGCCGTCGTCGGTCCAATGGACCGTGACCGCCTCGGGCCCGATCTCCTGCCGCACCGCCACTTCCAGGGGCAGCGAAACCAGTCCCGGCGGCAGGTGCGGGCGGCACCCGACCACGCGCACGTCCACGGGTTCAAACACGATCACGCCCGAGTCCGCGTCCGACCGGTAGTCGCTGCCGAACCGGCTGTCCCAATAGCGCTCGTATCCGTGTTCGAGGCAGGCCGCGAACCGGACGTTGCCGGGAATCGACGATTCCATCGTCAGCGGAATGGCCAGTTCGGCCACCCAAGCCTCGCACCCGCCGGCCAGTTCGCAGCGGAATTCGGCCGGCGTTTCCCGCCAATGGCCGTCCTCGCCGCACCAATGCACGACGACCCGCTTGCCGTAGCCGACGTTGCGCGCGCGCACCGCGAACTCGAGCTCCTGGAAGGTCCCGTTGACGGTCCGCGAAACGACGTTTTTGACGTAGATGAGCTGGACGGGCGGCATGGCTCTTCTTTCCTATGCGATGGGCAAGCCGGATTCAACCTTAAACCTCGGCGGCCGCCTTCCCTACTCCAATCCCCGGTCCTCCAGATCGCCTTCTTCCAATCCGAGGTAGTGGCCCAGCTCGTGGAAGTAGGTCACGCGCACCTCCTCGCGGAACGCGTCTTCGTCCCCCTCGGCGTAGTCCCAGAGGTTGTCCAGAAAAAGCAGGATTTCCGGCGGCAGCGGATCGCCGCCCTCGGCCCCCTCCGCGCGGTTCGGCCCCACGAACAGCCCCAGCAGGTCCGGATCGAGGCCGTCCTCCCGCACCATGGCTTTTGTCGGCCGCGCCAGCAGGACGACCGGCACTTCCATCGCGCGCTCCGCCATTTCCGGCGGCAGTTGGCGACGCAAGGCCTCCACTTCCCGACCGGCGATCCGTTCCAGTGCCGTCCGATTCATGTCTGCCGTCCAGCGAATGCCGCCCCGATCCCGTGGTACGCGGAAAACGGCCTACCAGCGCACCCGGTCGGCCAGCACGAACTGGTCCCGGCCCGCAATGAAGCGTCCGTGGGCCAGCGGGAAATTGCCCGGGACTTTCCCTTCGACGAAAATCTGGTACCAGCTGTATTCCGGCGCGACGGGATCGGCCAGGCCGCGGATCCACGGCTTGTCGCGCGTGACCGTCGTGAAATAGGCCAGCGCGATCTTCTGGTGCCGGGCGTCGATTTCGTAGAATCCGTCGATGGTTTTCGGCAGCAGGATCGACGTCCGGCCGCCGTACCAGGCCGTGGCCCACGGGATGTCGGTCGTCAGGCACTCGCCGGGCTCCGCCATGTTCGACACCCAGCCGACGTAGGGGTGGAAATACGGCGGATACGGCAGGCCCGTGCGCGGCGGTACCACGTTCAGCAGCAGCGGCAAACCCGAAAGGAACATGACCGCCGAAACGGCCCCGGCGTCGAAAAACCGGACGTCGAACTGCAGGCGGTCGAGCAGCACGAGGAAGAACGCCCAGCCAAAGGGAATCGCCAGCGGCCAGTAGATCGCCAGCGCCGGCAGGCTTTCCTCGCCGAAGGCCGACGCGGACAGCGCCACCACCCCCGCCGCCGGCAACAGGCACCAGCGCAGCGTGCGGCTCGAATGCCGGACAAACCGGTGGAAATACATCGCGCCGAACAAGCCCAGCAGAATGCCCGCGCCGCCCCATCCGAACCCATCCGCGAAAAAGGCGCGCAGGTTCGCAATCATTTTCAGCTGCACGGCATAGAGCGCGGCGCCGGCATCGGGCCATTCGGGCTGGAGCGATCGGGCCAGCGCATCGCCGGGAAACAGATAGGTTCCCGCCAGCATTTCGCGGGAAACCAGGCCGAAGGGATGGCCGCAAACGGAAACGTTCCGCGCCAGCCAAGGAACGACGCACAGCAACGCCAGCCCCGCATAGAGGAACGCCTTCGCCCACGGCCG
Organism: Kiritimatiellia bacterium; assembly: GCA_050176815.1. GTDB lineage: Bacteria > Verrucomicrobiota > Kiritimatiellia > CAIQIC01 > Lenti-01 > Lenti-01. The sequence goes on along the minus strand of JBFXHR010000001.1, from coordinate 107,915 downwards.
GCGGCGGCGGGAAACGCCGACGTACAGAAACACCAGCAAGGCGACGGATCCCGCCGCGTAGCGGGTCAGGAAGGCGGCCGCCGTCAAAACCGCGGAAATCGCCAGCGGCACCGCCCACCGCCACGCGGGTCCCTGCTTTTGCTGCGGACCCGCCCCCGCGCCCGGCGGAAGCTCGGCCGCCCACAGCGCGGCATAGACCGCGCCCAGCGCAAAAAACATGGCCGCGGACCAGTCCGTGCCCGCCACACTCCGCCGCCAGACCAGATCGCTGACGAGAAACGCACCCGCCGAAAGCGCGCCCACGCGCCGGTCGAACAGCTGGAAGCCGATGCCCAGCACCAGCAGCGCCGACAGGATCACGAACAAATGGCTCGTCGCCACGACCACGTAGTCCCCGCCGTAGACGCGGCTCGTGGTCGGGACGTCGGTCTTCGGCACGCCGACCGCCCGAAAGGCGGCCGCGAGAATCGCCGGCCAGACGGGCGGATGCAACAGATCGGGATGGGAGGCCACCGCGGCGTTTCCGTCCGGCGACCGATCCGCCAGAAGGCCCATCGACAGGGGGCGCACGCATTGGGTCGTCCACCGCCCCTGCGTCGCGAGATTGCGCGCCAGCTGGGCTTCCTCCATCGCGCGCGGATCTTTCAGGCCCTGGAAATTCGCGAAGGTATACAGCGCCGCCATCGCGAAGGCGAACAGCGCGAACAAGACGGTCTGGATGACCTTGCGGCCGCTGCCGGCGTCCACCTGGTAGACCAGGTTCTGCATGCTGGATTCGAACTCAATCGCCATGGAATTTCCGCCCTTCTTCCTGTGCCGAGCCGTCCGCGGCGTCCCGCAGGCCGAACTCGTTGATCTTGCGATGCAGGGTGCGCCGGCTGATGCCCAAATCCAGCGCCGCTTTCGTGCGGCTGCCCTGGTGGCGGCGAAGCGATTCCTCGATGAGCTGCCGCTCCGCGTCGCGCAAGGCGCTGCCGGGCCGGGGCGCGGGGCTTTTCGCGGGGGCCCGCACCGCGGCGGGCAGGTCGCGCACCGTCAATTTGTCGCCCGTGGCGAGCACCACCATGCGCTCGATCGCGTTGCGCAGCTCGCGCACGTTGCCCGGCCAGGAATAGGCCGCCAGCGCCGCCAGCGCTTCGGACGTGATGCCGAGCGCCGGCCGGCCGTTTTCCTCGGCCAGCGTCTTCAGGTAGTGCCGGGCCAGCAGGACGACGTCCCCCTCCCGTTCGCGCAGCGGCGGCAGCGTCAGGGTCACCACGTACAGGCGATAGAACAAATCCTCCCGGAACTGGCCATCCTCCACCCGTTTTTTCAGGTCGCGGTTCGTGGCGGCCACCAGCCGCACGTCGACGCTCACCGTTTCCGTGCCGCCCACCCGTTCGAATTTGCGCTCCTCGAGCACGCGCAGGATCTTCACCTGCAGCGCCGGATCGATTTCCCCGATTTCGTCGAGGAACAGCGTTCCGCCGTCGGCCATCTCGAAGCGGCCGCGGCGGCGCTCGACGGCTCCCGTAAAAGCCCCCTTTTCATGGCCGAACAATTCGCTTTCCAGCAGGGTCGGGGCGAGGGCCGCGCAATGCACGGGGATGAACGGCCCTGGCGCACGCGGGCTGCATTGGTGCAGCGCCCGCGCCACCAACTCCTTGCCCGTGCCGCTCTCGCCCTGGATCAGCACCGTGGCCCGCGTCGGAGCCACCTGCCGGATCGTGTCGAACACCGCCTGCATCGGGGCCGACGCGCCGATGATGTTTTCGAAGCCGTACTTCGAGTCGAGCTGGGCCTTGAGGCGCTTGTTTTCCGCGCCCAGCCGCCGTTCCGCCAGGGCGCGCTGCAGCAGCAGTTCCAGCCGATCGAGGTTGACCGGCTTCGGCAAAAAGTCGTACGCCCCGCGCTTCATCGCTTCTACCGCCGTTTCGACGTTTCCGTAGGCCGTCAACAGGATCAGCACCGGCCGGGGCTCGCGCGACAGCAGGCGCGACAGCAGCGCCAGCCCGTCCATGCCCGGCATGCGCAAATCCGAGAGCACCACGTCCGCGTGGCGGGTCTCCAGCCACTCCAGCGCGCGCTGGCCGTTTTCGGCCTCTGCCACGAAATACTCGCCGCGGAGCGCCCGCGCCAGGCCTTCGCGCGTGTTTTTCTCGTCGTCCACGATCAGGATGGTCGCCTTGTCGCTCACGGGCCGTCCTCCCGCGCTTCTCCGGCCGGCGGCGCGGCCAGCAGCCGGATGCGCTGGTCGTCGCGCCGGAAATTGAGCTGGATGCGGGTGCCGCCGGGCAGGCTGTCGACCATCACGGTGCCGCCGTGGTCGCGCGCGATGCGCTGCACGATCATCAGCCCCATGCCGTGTCCGCTGGCTTTCGCGGTGCGGAACGGTTCGAACAGTTCGCCCATCTGCCCCGGCGGAATGCCCGGCCCCGTGTCCTGGAAAACCGCGCCCACCAGCCGCTCCGAGGCCTCGAAGGAAATCCGCAGCACGCCCCCGCCCGCCATGGCCTGGATGGCGTTGCGCACCACGTTGAAAAACGCCTGCCGCACCTGCCCCGCATCCACCCACGCCGTCGGCAAACCGTCCGCCGGCTCGATTTCCACGACGACGTTGCGGTCCCGGATTTCCGCCGCCAGCGTTTCCAGCGTTTCCGCCGCGAGTTCCGGCAGCGCGTGCCGTTCGAAATTCGGCCGACTCGGGCGAATCGCCTTCAGAAACTGCGACAAGATCTGGTCCAGCCGCGAGATTTCCCCGCGCGCCACGTCCAGCAGCTCTTTCAGCGGCGCCCGGGTTTTTTCCGGCAACGCTCCCATTTCCCGGTCCAGCAACTGCAGATGGATCGCCAGCGAATTGAGCGGGTTGCCGATTTCGTGCGCCACGCCCGCCGCCAGCAGCAGGATGGCGTTCAACCGTTCCGATTCGACCCGTTCTTCGGCGTGGTCGCGTTCCTGCGTCACGTCGCGCAGGATCATCACCACGCCCGCGGGCCCGTCCGGGGGAACGTCCAGCGGGGCCAGGTAGATGGCCAGAAAGCGGTGTTCCGGATAGGAAATCTCGATCTCGCGGCTGGCCAGGCGCGTCCATTCCTTGGCCTCCAGCCGCAGCAGGCCGCCCCAGTCGATTTCCCGGAGATAGCGCCCCATGGGCTGCCCCGGCGCATCCGCCTCCTCGATCCCCAGCAGGCGGCACGCCCACCGGTTGGCGTAGACGATGCGGCCGTCCGCGTCCAGCACCAGAATCCCCTCGCGCAAGGCGTGGAAAATCGTTTCGAGCAGGCCCCGCTCCGCCGCCAGCCGGAGAAATTGCGCCTGCACGCTTCCCGGATCGAGCTTGTCCAGCCGCTCGATCAATTTGTTCCAGAATGCCGTCTTCATCTCTGCCGGCGCTGCGCCGCACCTCGTACTCTCCACGATGCGTCGGACCGCCGCAAACAAAAAATTTTACCGCTTTTCGTCCACTCCCCCCTTGACGCATCGCCATTCCCGTGAGAACAGTTAGGCAGGATTCGGCCGGGGTGCGCCCGCGCCGAAACCTTGGCCGGCCCGTTGCAGGAGAAGATGCGTCATGAACGTGGAAGAAGATGAATTCAGCCCCTTTGGCGGCTTCAGCAGCGGATGCGATTTGCACGGCGAAGATTTTCTCCGCGAGTGCACCATGTGCGGCATCGAATTCTGTTCCGCCTGTTTCCCCAACTCCGCCCTGTGCTCCGACTGTGCCGCCCAGGGCGAGTTCGACGACGACGACGAGGACGCCCAAACCCCCGCCGAGGAAAAGGAGCTCCTGCTGCTGGACGGCATCCTCGACATCGAAGCCGAGGTGACCGGCGAAGAACCGGCCCCGGCGACGTCCACGAAAACCGCCCCTCCGTCCAAAGTTCCGGCGCAGGCCCCGTCCAAAGGCAAACCCGCATCCCGCAAACCGGCCCAACCGGTATCCAAGCCCAAGAAGCGAGCGAAACCCGCTCCCCGGAAAACCAAGGCAAAGGCCCAATCCAAAGCAAAGCCGGCACCGAAGGCCAAGGCCAAGCGGAAGGCGAAAAAACCCGCCAAGCCCGCGCCCAAGAAGGCCAAAGCCAAGGCCAAGCCCCGGAAAAAGCGCTAGGCCCGTTGGGCCCGGCGGCCTTGCCCTTGACACATCCCACCTATCACCTCTGGACCATTGGGTGCCAGATGAACGAGGCCGACGCCCTGCGCGCGGCCGCCCTCCTTGAATCCTCCGGCTTCCGCCCCGTCCCGCATGCCCGCGACGCCGGGCTCCTCCTGCTCAACACCTGCGTCGTCCGCCAGCAGGCCGAAGACAAGATCTATTCGCGCCTGACCTACGTCGCCGAGCTCAAGCAGAAGAATCCCGCGCTCGTCGTCGCCCTCATGGGCTGCCTCGTCGGAAAAAATCCGCGCGAACTCGCCGCGCTGCGCGCCCGCTTCCCGTTCGTCGATCTCTTCCTGCCCCCATCCGACCTCGCCCCCCTGCGCGGATTCCTCCAAACGCGGGGCATCGCCGCTCCCGCCGAATCCACCGACGGCGAGCTTCCGCCGCCGCTCCCCGATTCCATGACCGGCCGCGCCGTCGTCGCGCATCTCCCCGTGGTCCTCGGTTGTTCCCACGCCTGCACCTATTGCGTCATTCCCTACCGCCGCGGCGGCGAACGCTCGCGCCCGGCCGCCGAAATCCTCGCCGAAGCCGCCCAACTCGCCGCGCGCGGCGTGCGCGAAATCATCCTCCTCGGCCAGATCGTGGACCGCTATGGACTCGACCGGCCCGGAGAAATCCGCCTTCCCGAACTGCTCCGCCGCGTCGCCGCCGTCCCCGGCATCGCCCGCGTCCGCTTCCTCACCAGCCATCCCCGCTGGATCACCGACGAATTAATTTCCGCCGTCGCCGCCGTCCCCGGCCTTTGCCCCTACTTCGAAATCCCCGTGCAGGCCGGTTCCGACGCCGTTCTCGCCGCCATGCGCCGCGGCTATGCCGCCGCCGACTACGAAGCGCTTGTCGCCAAGGTCCGCGCCGCCATTCCCCAGGTCGGCCTCTCCACCGACGTGATCGTCGGCTTCCCCGGCGAAACGGCCGCGCAGTTCGAGGAGAGCATGGCCCTCATGCGCCGCGTCGATCCCGACATGATCCGCATCGCCAAATATTCCCCCCGCCCCCTCACCTATTCCGCGCGGCATCTTCCCGACGACGTTCCCGAAGCCGAAAAAGAACGCCGCCGCGTCGCCATGGAAGCCCAGCTCCGCGCCCGGTTGACGGAGAAGAACGCCCCCCTCCTCGGCCAGACCGTTGAAATCCTCGTCGAGACCATCGAGAAAACCGGCCGCCGCCACGGCCGCACCCCCGACTACAAGCCCGTGTTCGTGGACCATTCCCGCGCCGCCCCCGGCGATCTCATCCGCGCCCGCATCGCCTGGGCCGGCCCCTTCAGCCTCGTCGCCGAAGCCCTCTGACCGCCATGAAAAAGGACGCCTCCTGCGAGGCGTCCTTTCCGTCGGCCGGAAACCGGCGACGATCTACCAGCGGTAATGGGCGAAGGCCTTGTTGGCGGCCGCCATCTTGTGCGTATCGTCGCGTTTCTTGACCGCGTTGCCTTGGTTCTTGAAGGCATCCACGATTTCGAGCGCCAGCGCGCGCTGCATCGAAGCGCCCTTGCGGCCGCGGCTGTAGTCCACGATCCAGCGGAGGGCCAGGCTCGACTGGCGGGCCGGCGGAACTTCCACGGGGACCTGGTAGGTCGCGCCGCCCACGCGGCGGCTCTTGACTTCCACCTTGGGCTTGATGTTTTCCAGCGCCGTCTGGAAGACCTCGATCGGATCCTTGCCTTCGGTCTGTTCCTTGATCTGGTCCAGCGCGCCGTAGACCGTGCGCTGCGCCGTCGACTTCTTGCCGCGGCTCATGATGATGTTCACCAAGTGCGTCACCAGCGCGCTGCCGTAGCGGGCGTCCGGTGCGAATTCATGCGTTTCGGCGCTGTGCCTTCTCATGCTTCACCCCTCCTATTTCGCGGCTTTGGGGGTTTTCGTGCCGTACTTGGAACGGCCGCGCCGGCGGCTCTCGATGCCCAGGCAATCGAGGGTTCCGCGGACGATGTGGTAGCGCACGCCCGGCAGATCCTTCACGCGGCCCCCGCGCACCAGCACCATGCTGTGCTCCTGCAGGTTGTGCCCTTCGCCCGGAATGTAGGCGGTCACTTCCTGCCCGTTCGTCAGCCGCACGCGCGCGACCTTGCGCAGCGCGGAGTTCGGCTTTTTCGGGGTCATCGTCTTCACCAGCAGGCACACGCCCCGGCGCTGCGGGCATTTCTGCAGCGCAGGCGACTTGCGCTTCGCGCGCAACGGACTGCGGCCCTGTTTCACCAGTTGATTGATCGTCGGCATATCGTTCTTTTCGTTCCTTCCCGTATCGGTGGATGTACACAAAGTAGCGCGCACCATACCAATCCCCCCTCCCCTTGGCAATCCCCTTGTTCGCTTTTTTTATTTCCCCGGGCTCCCCCCGAAAATTCGTGCATTCCGCCGCCCGTTCGCCTAGGATTTTCCCGAATCCCATGAACCCGCCGACCCCAGGAAAATCGCCATGAACGCGCTGTCCCGCCTCCTTCTCGCCGCCGCCCTTCTGGCCGCCGCCGCCCCGGCTTCCGCCCTGCCCCCCCTCGGCCTTTCCGGCCCCATGCGCGTCGCCATGCTCTCCGACGGCGGCACCTTCCTCGACAATTCCTTCAACCAGAACTGCCGCGAAGGCCTCGAGGAACTGCTCTATTCCGGCGCCCCCATCTTCGTCCAGTTCGTCGAAACCCTCGCCCCCGCCAACTTCGAGCGCAAGCTCGCCGCCTTCGCCGAACGAGACTACCGCCTCCTCATCGGCATCGGTTACCGCATGGCCCCCGCCATCCAGGCCGTCGCCCCGGACTATCCCCGCACCCTTTTCGCCTGCGTCGACGGCGATTTCGACGACATCCCCCACAACGTCTGGGCCCTCACGTTCCAGGTCGACCAATGCTCCTTCCCCGCCGGCTATCTGGCCGCCGCCTGGGCTGAAATGCAGGACCCCAAGGATCCCGCCGTCGCCTGGGTCGGCGGCATGGACGTCGAGAGCGTCAACCAGTTCATCGTCGGCTTCCGCAACGGCGTCGCCCACTACAACAAGCTCAAAAACAAGAAGGTCCGCGTCCTGGGCGGCTACGTCGGCTCGTTCGGCGACTTCGAAGCCGGCTTCAAGCTCGCCGGCGGATTCCTCGACGACGGGGCCGACGTCGTCTTCGGCGCCGGATCCATTTCCGGCAACGGCGCCATCGCCGCCGCCCAGCAATACGGCAAATGGGCCATCGGCGTCGATACCGACCAATACAACACCCTCCCCGACCAGCAAGACGTTATTCTCACCTCCTGCCTCAAGCGCATGGACCGCGCCGTCAACCAGGTCGTCACCGCCGCCCTGGAGCACCAGTTCTGGGGCGGCACGCGCTACGTCGGCAATCTCGCCAACCACGGCGTCGGCCTCGCCCCGTTCCACAAATACGAGGACCAGATCCCCGAACGCCTCCAGAAGGAAATCGTCGACATCCAGCGCAACCTCCTCGAAGGCGATATTTCCACCGGCTGGCCCGAGACGCCGGCGAAAAAGGAAGCGGCGAAGGACTGACGCCCTCCCCGGCATGATCACGCCCCTTTTCTCCCGCCTCTTCGGCTCCCGCCCCAAAACCGTCGTCGGCATGATCCACGTCCGGTCCCTGCCCGGCACCCCGAAGCATGCCGGCGGCATGGGCCCCATCCTCGACCAGGCCCTCGCCGAAGCCGAAACCTACCGCGCGTGCGGCATCCACGCCCTGATGGTCGAGAACATGCACGACGTCCCCTACGTCCAGCGCCCCGGCCCTGAAATCCTCGCCGCCATGGCCGTCGTCGCCCGCGAAGTCAAGCGCGCCCATCCCCGGCTCCCCCTCGGCATCCAGATCCTCGCCGGCGCCAACCGGGAAGCCCTCTCCGCCGCCCTCGCCGCCGGCGCCGACTTCATCCGCGCCGAAGCTTTCGTCTTCGGCCACGTCGCCGACGAGGGCTACATGGACGCCTGCGCCGGCGAGCTCCTCCGCCACCGCAAGGCCATCGGCGCCGAACACGTCGCCGTCTTCACCGACGTCAAGAAAAAGCACTCCGCCCACGCCGTCACCGCCGACGTCGATATCGTCCAAACCGCGCACGCCGCCGAATATTTCCTCTCCGACGGCCTCATCCTCACCGGCGCCGCCACCGGCGAAGCCGCGTCGGTCGACGAGCTCCGCGCCGTCTATTCCGCGGTAAAAATCCCCGTCCTCGTCGGCTCCGGCATCACCGCCGAAAACCTGAAAACCTATTTGCCCCTCGCCGACGCCTTCATCGTCGGGTCCCACTTCAAAAAAGACGGCTACTGGGAAAACCCCCTCGATCCCGCCCGCATCCGCCGCCTGCTCGACCAGCTTTGAGCCAAAGGATACCCGTGGAGACCGGCCTCAACCGCGCGTGGATCCCGTGCCTCGCGGCGCTGGCCTTCGCTTGTTCCGTCCCATCTCCGGCGGCCGAAGCCGGCTCGCCCGAACGCCGCCGCACGTGGGCGGCCAGCGTGATCCTCGAGGCGGACCATCCCGTCCTCGCCGCGACCCGGACCGTTGCCCTCGCGGAACGCTACGGCGGCCGCGTGGAAAACCGAACCGACGGCGCCGGGGCCGAAACCACTCTCCACCTCCTCCTGCCCGCCGGAAACTTTACCGACGTCCTTGCCGCCCTGGAAACCGCCGGCACCGTCGTTTCCCGGCAAGTGGAAACCAAGGACGTCTCCGCATCCTACGCCGAAGCCGAGGCGCAGTTGAACGGCCGGCTCGCCCGGCGCGACCGCCTCCGCGCCCTGCTGGACCGAACCGCGGCCGCGGACGATGCCCTCGCCGTCGAATCCGAACTGAACCAAGCGCAAGCCGACGTCGATGCGGCGCAAGCCCGCCTGCAGTCCTACAAGGTCCGAATCGACTGGGGCATCGCCATCCTGGCTTTTGACTCCGCGCCCGAAACCCGCAAACCGATCCTCGGCCCCCTCGGCTACCTCTTCAAAGGCCTCTTCTGGTCCGCCGGAAAACTGTTCGTGATCCGCGACGGAGCATCGCCGAAAACCGCCGCGACCGGCGCCGGGTGGGCCGAACCGCCGTTGCCGCCTCCACGCCAAACCGCCCCCGGCGATTCGGCCCTGCTGCAGTACGTCGTCCAGGAAGGCGATACCCTCGAAGGCATCGGCCGGTTGTTCGTGGTGACCGCCGACGACCTGCGCCGCGCCAATCCGGGCATCGGCGCCCGCGACGTCTTCCCCGGCGAAGCCATTTCCATTCCGTCGGCGCAGTAAAGTTGACGCCGTTCGCGGCGCGGGGGTATCTTCGGCTCCATCCACCCGGGAGAAACCATGAACGCGATGATTCGACATCTGACGATTGCGCTCTGCCTCGCGCTGCTGGCCGCCGGCTGCGCCACGAAAAAGAAAGCCCACAAGGCGATGGAGATGTCTCCCCTGGAGGACAGCGTCGTCGCCGGCTACGACGCGGCGGGAGCCCCCATGCACGTCGCCGAACCCGCCCGCGACGCCGTCGGCGAAAACCGCATGATGGTTTGGACCGCCGACCTGACCATCCAGACCGAAGACCTTAGCAACGCTGTCGTCCAAGCCGTCGCCATCGCGCAAAAGAACGGCGGCTATCTGGAATCCCGCTCCGACAGCACCTATTCCGGCGCGACCCTCAAGCTGCGCATCCCGGCCAAGTCCTTCACGAACGCGGTGGGCTCGCTGGAATCCCTCGGCGAGGTCCTCTCCCGCCGCGTCGCCAGCGAGGACGTCACCGAGCAGTACGTCGACGTCGAAGCCCGCCTGAAAAACAAGGTCGTCCTGCGCGACCGGCTGCGCAAGCTGCTCGACCAGGCCACCGAGGTCAAGGACGTCCTCGCCATCGAAACCGAACTCAATCGCGTGCAGGGCGACGTCGATTCGATGGAAGCGCGCATCAAATCCCTCAAAGGTCGAATCGACTACGCCACGCTCGATTTGCGCCTCCGCCAAAAGGAACAGAAGCCCAAGAAAATCCTCGGCCCCCTCGGCTACCTTTTCAAAGGCCTCTTCTGGACCGTCGAAAAGCTGTTCGTCATCCGTGAATAGGCGGGCTCCCGCGCTTGCCCCGGCCGGCGCCGTCCGCTAGACTGCGCCGCGTGAACCCGATCTCCATGCGCCGCCCCATGGGAAAGGCCGTTGGCCTCGCCCTGGTCCTGGGATTCCCGGCAGTTCCTGGCGCGGACGCCGCGCTGGATCCCGCCACCTATTCTTCCGCCTCCGGGGAATACGCGCTGTCCGTCGATCCTTCCGACATCGACGGCCGAGGGCCGGCCGACTGCCGTTTCTCCCGCAACGGCGAAACCGTCTGGACCAACCGGTTCCCGTTCACGTTCTGGGAAGCCGTCGTCGCCGACTCCGGGACCGTGGCGGGCTACGCCTACGGCCAGGGCCGCCGCGGCAACTACGGCGCCGAGGGCCACGGCGACTTGCGCGTGGTCGTCCTCTCCCCGGACGGCGCCATCCTCGGCCAGGAATCGGTCGCCCGCACGAATTCCATTTTCTTCGGCGAAGACCCGCCCCGGCCCTGCGCGGAGGGCATCTTCCAGACCGGCCCGCCTCCGCTGGCCATCGTCCGCGTCGTGGAACCTGCCGGCCGGGAAGAAAAGGAATTCTGGTGGGTCTACGACCTGGCCACCGGCGCTCGCGTCGCCACTCAAGACCCCCGGGCCCAAATGTCCGACGCCGGCACGCTCCAGGCCGTCCTGTCCGCCACGCCCCTCCCGGGCCTGTCCTTGAACCTGGTCCATTGGCTGGCGATCGATTATCCCCGCCGCGGCGCCGCGTTCGCCCTCCTGAACCTGCTGGGCGAGCCCGTTTGGGAACTTTCTTTGCCCACGGACTACACCTGCCCAGACGACGACAAGCGGGAAGACGAGATCCTGCGCTCCATCCGACGCAACGGCGCCGTGCTCGCCATCGGCACCAACGGCACGTTCGATCTCCAGTTCGTCCAGGACAATCTCCGCGTCTCCTATGCCGTCGAGCAGACCGCTCCCCGCCAATGGACTATCCGCGAAACCGCCCGCGCCTCCCATGCCTTGGCCCCGGCCGACGTCCCGCCCGTCCCGCCGCCGGCCGCCCCGCTCGAAAAACTCGGCGAATTCCCCCTCCAAACCCCTGCCGCCGCCTCGAACGCCGTGCGCGACGTCGAGGCTTTCGACTTCGATCCCGAAGGCCGCATCTGCGCGCTCAAAGACCCGCGCGGCGTCCCCGCCCTGCTCTATCTCGCGCAAACAGGCGAAGTCCTCGCCGAAATCCAGCTGCCGACGGGCGAAAAGACCGATTACCCCAGTTTCGCCGGCCCCGCGTCCATCGGCGGCCAACGATTCGTCGTGGGCTATTCGCCGACCGTCAACACGACCCGCTGGTTCCTGGCGGATTTCGAAAAAGGCGAAGTCCGCCTCATCGCCGAAGTGGGCGATTCGCGCGCCGACGCCTGCGCCGGTTTTCCCGATGGCCGATTCGCCGCTCTCACCACCCGCCATCTCCAATACACCACGTCCCGCGGACTCTCCGGCTTCGACGCGGACGGAAAGCTGCTGTGGAACCGGGACGACGACGCCGGCTATTCCAATGATTCCGAGGAATTCCTGAGCCCCGAAGACCTCGCCGTCGTCGGCACCAACCGCATCGCCGTGCTGGACAACATTCGCAATACCCTCCAGCTCTTCGACGACGGAGGCGATTTCCGGCGCATCCTGGATTTCGACGATATTTGGGACCGCAAGCCGAATTATCCCACCGACGTGGCCCCCGACGCCGACGGCGGCTTCATCGTCTTCGACTTCAACGCCCCCGAAACCCTCCTGCGCCTGAATCCCGACGGCGCCATCCGCAGCGCCTCCTCGCCTCGTCTGGCCGATGGCCGCCCCTTCCGCGTGTACGACGGCGTCAAGCGTTCGCCCCAAGGCGACCTGTGGACCTGCGACGGCCAATCCCTCATCCGCCTCGCGACCAACTCCGTCGCGGATCTGGTCCTCGGCTACGCCCCGGACGCCAGCGTTCTTTCCGAACCCGGCTTGGCGCGCATCGGCCCCGGCGCCCGCGTCTACGTCGCCGACTCGCGCAGCCGCGCCGTCCACGTCTTCGATTCCGCCGGCCAACGGCTCCACGCCTGCATCCCCGACCCGGCCGACATGGACGAAACGGCCTACGTCTCCCATCTCGCCTTTGCGCCGGACGGCGGCGTCTTTGTTTCTCTCGGCCCGGCCCCCGGCTATCTCCGCTTCGACGAGAACGGCCGGCGCCTCGGCCGCGTCCCGGTCGCCGCAGAGCGCGGTCGGCCGCCGCTGTATTTCCAACCAACGGGCACCCGCTGCTGGGCCGTCGGCCGCCACGATCTGTATCTGCTGGACGGCCTGAGCAACGAGCTCCGGCGCATCGCGCGAAAAGCCGACGGCAAATGGCTGGACGATCCGGGCCTGGCCGCCGTCGCCCCCGACGGCTCCATCGCCATCCACGGCGCCGGTTCGACGATCAACGTCTACGACGCCGACGGCAACGCCCGCGCGACCTTTGCATATCCCGTCTACCCGCGCGTTTCCCGCTGGTCCGGATTTGCCCCGCCGGCCTTCGACGGCCGCCGCGTCTACGTCCGCGCCAACAACCTCTTGTCCGTCTTCGATGCCGCCGGCGCGCCCGCCGGCGTCTTCTCGTTCGGCGCGGAAGCCGAAACGGAAAGATGGGACGGCCCCTTCCTCGCCGCAAAGGGCCGGGAGCTCTGGTTCATCGCGCCCCAAGACCTAACCGTCCACCGCTTCGCCGCCCCCTGATTTCCCGCCCCCCGGCGGGTTTTACGTGCTACGTACAACTTTTTTACGTTCTACGTAAAACCGGCGAAAAAGTTTTACGTACTACGTAAAATCCGTCAGTCCACCATCGTTTCGATGAAGCGGTCCGCCTCGGCGATGGCCGCCGACAAGTCCTGGATCAGGCGGTTCACGTCCATCTCGATCCGCGCGGACTCGTCCTGGAGGGACGCCAGCGCCTTGGCGTTCAGGTTGTGCTTCAGGTAGAGCACCTGGTCGCGGAACACGGACAGCACGGGCTCGATCTTCGATTCCGCGTTGCGCATCGCCTCCAGCATGCGGTCGCAGTTGCGCCGGGTGTCGCGCAGCTTCGCCTCGCTGTCCCGCCGGTACGCCGCGTTCTGGAACCGCTTCGCCTCCGCCGCCCACTCGCGGAACAGGTCCTGCGCCACGCGGTCCACGTCCGCGATCCGGCTGCTCACCGTCGCCGCCCGCCCCTCGCAGCGTTCCAATTCCGCCGACATCTTGTCGTACTGCTTCTGCAGGTCGCCGCCGTCGTACTTCACGGTCGCGCCGAACTGCTCCAGCGCGTCCTTGAACACCTCCTGCGTGTCCTGCTGCGCGTCGCGGGCCTTGCCCACCCGCTTCACCAGGATGTCCCGCTTCTCCTGCCCGAGCTTCTCCATCGTGCCGTAGTACACCGTGGAGCACCCGCACGCCGCCGCCAGCACGGCCACCGCCAATCCAACCTGAATTTTCGCGTTCATGGCCGTCATCCTACCCCCGCTTCCCGCCGGCCCACAACGACGAAATCCACGAAAATCGGGCTGTTTTTCCGGCCCCCACGTGGGAACATGGCGCCATGCGCACCGAGTACCGCCTGCCCGAACCGCTCCCGCCGGGGTTTTCCCGCCGCATCGCCCTCCGCTGCGCCGATCTCGTCGACGTTGCCTACGCCTGCTACCAGCAGTGGTCCGACGCCGGCAAGCCGCCCGAGGCCCGCATGCGCTTCGCGCCCGTTTCCTACGGGCGCATGGAATTCGCCGCGCCCTTCTGGCGCACGCTGACCTACCGCAAGCCCGCCGCCCGCGGCGCGAAAGGATCCGCGCGGAGAGCCCGGACCGTCGTCGAGCGCACGCCCGCGGGCATCTGCGCCCGGGACGGGAATTTCCTCTACGTGGTCTTCCGCGGCACGCTCGGCAACGCCGAGAAAATCACCAACTGGATGGTCGGCAAGCAGGACGCGGTGTTCGACGACCTGAAAGGCGGCGGCGTGCACCGGGGCTTCCACCAATGCTATGTCACCGTCCGCGAGTCCATCCTGGACTTTCTCGAAACGCACGCCGGGCGCGGCCAAACGATCCGGATCGCGGGCTACAGCCTCGGCGGCGCGCTCGCCGTCCTGGCGGCCATGGACGTCGCCACGGCGTGGATCCCCTACCGCCGCCTGGAGGTCTATACCTTCGCCTCGCCCCGCGTCGGCTCCCGCAAATGGGCCGAGCACTACGACCGGCAGCGCATCCGCACCTGGCGGATCGCCAACGCCAACGACCCGATCACGAAAGTGCCGTTCAAGCTCCTCGGCTACCGCCACGTCGGCGTCCCCATCCGCCTCGCCGCGCTCTCCGGACTCGCCGCCCACAGCCTCGCAAACGCCTATCGGCCCGCCCTGCGCCCGGCGCCGGCGAACCAAGGCCCCGGCGATCCGCCGCGCCGGCGCGGAGATTGACGCCCGCCGCCGGGCGGGAGTAAAATCCCCGCGAAAGGCAAAAGTCGAGCATGGGCGCAAAAACATCCGGCGGACGAAACGGCCGAAACCGGCCGAAGCCCTCTTCGGACCGGCCGCGCCCCTCCCGGCCGGAAGAAACCTCGCCCCGGGAAACCTACGCGCGCCTGGAGGCGACCCTCGACGCGCTGCCCGATCTGTTGTTCGTGCTGGACCGCGAAGGACGCATCTGCGACTACCACGCCCCGAATCCGGACCGGCTCTACGTCCCGCCAAAAGAGTTCCTGGGGCGGAAGATGGTCGACGTGCTGCCCGAACCGGCGGCCGGCGTCGTTCGCCGCGCCATCGCGGACGCGGCGGTCCGCGGCTTCCACCGGGGCAGCGTCTATCCGCTGTCCACCCCCTCCGGAGAGCGGTGGTTCGAAATCTCCATCGCCGCCCACGGCGATCCGCAAACGCCCGGGGGCCGCCTCGTCGCCATCGCCCGCGACGTCACCGAACGCGTGCAAACCGAAGAGGCCCTCCGCGAAAGCGAAGCAAAATACCGCCTGCTGACGGAAGGCATGAAGGACGTCGTCTGGACCCTCGACGTCGAAGCCCGGCGCTTCACCTACGTCAGCCCGTCCGTCGAAGCGCTGCGCGGCTATACGGCCGAGGAAACCCTCGCCCAGCCGCTCGAGGAAGCCTGGGTGCCGGCCGAGCGCGAGCGGCTGTTTGCGCTCCTGCAAGGCTACGTCGCCGATTTCCTCGCCGGCAAAATCGACGAAACCACCTACGTCCCCATCGAATTCTTCCAGCCCTGCAAGGACGGATCCACCGTCCCCTCCGAAGCCGTCTGCCACCTCGTTCGCAACCCGCGGACCGGCCGCCTCGAGCTGCACGGCGTCACCCGCGACATCTCCCGGCGGGTGCGCGCCGAAAACGCCCTGCGCGAAAGCGAGGCGCGCTTCGCGCAAACGACCCGCCAAAGCCGCGCCTTCGTCTGGGAAGTCGACGCGACCGGCCTCTACATGTTCGTCACCCCCGTCGTGGAAGACGTGCTGGGCTACCGCCCCGACGAAATCGCCGGCCGCCTGCACTTCTACGACCTGCATCCCGCGGAAGGCCGCGAGGCGTTCAAGGCCGCCACGTTCGACGTCGTGCGCCGGCACGGCGAATTCCGCGATTTCGAGAATCCCATGGTGGCCAAGGACGGCCGCACGGCGTGGGTCTCCACCAACGCCTTCCCCCTGCTGGACGGCAACGGCCAGCTGCTCGGCTATCGCGGCGTCGATTTCGACGTCACCGCCCGCAAGCAAGCCCAGGACGCCCTGCGCGAAAGCGAGGCCCGCTTCGCCGCGACCGCCCGGGCCAGCCGCTCGTTCGTCTGGGAAGTGGATCCCGACGGCCTTTTCACCCACGTGGACGGCATGGTCGCCGAGGTGCTCGGCTACCGGCCGGAGGAATTGGTCGGCCGCATGCATTTCTACGACCTGCTGATCGAGGAAGGACTCGAGGATTTGAAGCAGGCCTGCTTCGGCGTCATGGCCCGGCGCGAAACCATCAGCGGCTTCGAAAACGCCAACCGCGCCAAAGACGGCCGCCTCGTTTGGACGGCCAGCAGCGCGCGCCCGCTGTTCAACGCCGACGGATCCTTCCGCGGCTACCAGGGCATCGACACCGACGTCACCGAGCGCAAGCTCGCCCGGGAAGCCCTGCGCGAAAGCGAGCTGCGCCTGCGGGCGCTCACCGACAACCTGCCCGGCGGCCTCGTCTATCAAATGGATACCGGCGTGGATGGCCGGGAGCGCCGCCTCCTCGCCGTCAGCAAAGGCGTCGAGCGCTTGCACGGCGTCACCGCGGAAGAAGCGCTGGGCGCCCAGAAGACCTTCTATCTCCAAGTCGTCCCCGAAGACCAAGCCCGGGTCGCCGCACTCGAAGCCCACGCGGTCGCGACCCTGACCCCCTTCCACGCCGAAGTCCGCTGCCGCATGCCGACGGGTGAAATCCGATGGATCTACGTCTCCTCCGCCCCGCGGCGACTATCCAACGGCCACCTGGTCTGGGACGGCATCGAAATCGACGTCACCGAGCGGAAACAGGCGGAGGAAGCCGTGCGGCTTTCGGAAGCCAAATACCGGCATCTGCACGAAACGATGCGCGACGCGTTCGCCACGGCGGACATGCGCGGGCGCATCCAGGAGTTCAACCCGGCATTCCTGGAATTGACCGGCTATTCCGCCGCGGAACTCCGGAAACTGTCCTATCGGAAACTCACGCCGCGCAAGTGGCAGGCCGCCGAAGCGAAAATACTAAAGGAGCAAGTGCTGCCGCGCGGCTATTCCGACGTGTACGAAAAGGAATACCGCCGCAAGGACGGCGCCCTCGTCCCCGTCGAACTGCGCACCATCCTGATCCGCGACGGCCAGGGCCGGCCGACCGGCATGTGGGCAGCCATGCGCGACGTCTCCGAACGCAAGCGCGCCGAGGAAGCCTTGCGGCTCTCGGAATCCAAGTACCGGCTGCTCTTCGAAAACATGCAGGACGCTTACGCCGCCATGGATCTGCGCGGTCGGCTCCTCGACTGCAACCCCGCGTTCGAAAACCTGGTCGGCTACTCCCGCAAGGAACTGCTCCGCCTCCATCTCGCCGACCTCACTCCGCCAGAGTGGATGGCCGTCGAGATGAAGGCCATCGCGCAAATGCGCCGCCGCGGCTATTCCAAGCGGTTCGAAAAGGAATACGTCCGCAAGGACGGCACCCGCGTGCCGGTCGAACTGCAAGGCAGCCTCCGCCGCGACGCCCGCGGCCGTCCCGCCGGCTTCTGGGCCATCATGCGCGACGTCTCCGAACGCAAACGCGCGGAACTCTCTCTCCGGCAGGCCCACGACGACCTCGAACGGCGCGTCCAGGAGCGCACGGCGGAACTGGTGGCCTCCCGGCAGGCGCTGGCGGAAAGCGAAGAACAATTCCGGCAAATGGCGGAAAACGTCCAGGAAGCCTTTTGGCTGATCGACGTCCGGACGCGCCAGGCGCTCTACGTCAGCCCGGCCTTCAAGAAAATCTGGAACTGGCCCGTCGAAAAAACCGTGACCCGCTGGTTCGCGCGCATCCATCCGGAGGATCGGGAACGCGTCGTCCAGGCTTTCCAAACCGGCATGAAAGCGGGCATCCCCGGAACCATCGTTTATCGCCTCCTGTGGCCGGACGGCTCGATCCGCTGGATCGAATCCTTCGGGTCCATGATCCGGGACGCCCGCGGCCGCCCCAGCCGCGCCGCCGGATTGCACCGCGACGTCACCGAACGCCGGCGCCTGGAGGAGGAAATCCTGAAGGCGGCCGAAGCCGAACGGCAGCGCATCGGCCGCGACCTGCACGACAGTCTGGGCCAATCCCTGACCGCCATCGGCTATCTGGCCGACGCCGTACGCGAGGATCTCGCCCGCCGGCGCCAGCCCGAAGCCGCCGCCGTCCGGAAACTGGGCCGCCTGATCGAAAAGGCCGCCAGCCAATCGCACGCCATGGCTCGCGGCCTGCTGCTGGCGGACGTGAAGCGGGGCGGGTTGGCCGCCGCCCTGCAGGAGCTGGCCCTCCGCAGCCAGGAACTCTTCGGCATCGCCTGCCGATATTCCGGATCGGCCACCCCCCCGGCGATCGACGCGAACGTCGCGGGCCAGCTCTACCGCATCGCCCAGGAGGCCATCGCCAACGCCGCCAAGCACGGCAAGGCCCAACGCATCGACGTCCGCCTGGCCACCGGCCAACACGGCCTGCTTTTGACCGTCCAGGACAACGGCAAGGGCATCGCCTCCGGCAGGCCAAAACGGACCGGCCTGGGCTTGGACATCATGCGCTACCGCGCCGGCATGATCGGCGCCACGCTGGAGTTCGACGGCAAACCCCGCCGTGGAACGACGGTCCGTTGCCGCCTTCCCCTCGCCCCGCCCGCCCCCAGGAGGAAAAAATGAAAACGCCATCCGCAACAAGCCGCCGCAAACGGAAGGTCCTGATCGTGGACGACCACCCGCTCCTCCGCGACGGCCTGGCCACGGTCATCAACCAGCAGGCCGATCTCGTCGTTTGCGGCGAGGCCGCGGACGCGCGCGGCGGACTTGCCGCCGTCGCCCAGCTCCATCCCGACGTGGTGGTCGCGGATCTGACCATGGACGAAGGCAGCGGCCTGGACCTGATCAAGGATCTCCATGCCCGAAATTCCAGGCTGCCCGTCCTCGTGCTGTCGATGCACCACGAAAACCTCTACGCCGAACGCGCCGTCCGCGCCGGCGCGCGCGGCTACGTCATGAAGCGCGAACCGGTGGCGGCCGTGATCGCCGCCCTGCGCAAGGTGCTGGACGGCAACCTGGCCCTCAGCGATCGAATCGTCCGCCGTCTCCTCGACAAGCCCGCCCGCCGCAAAAAGAGCGCCGCCGCCTCTCCCGACGAATTGCTCAGCGACCGCGAACTGGAAGTCTTCCGCCTGCTGGGGCAAGGGTTCGGCACGCGCCAGATCGGAAGCAAGCTCCGCCTGGCCACCAGCACCGTCGAATCCTACCGCGCCGGCATCAAGCAGAAACTCGGCCTGGCCGGAGCCACCCAGCTCGTCGCCCGCGCCGCCCAGTTCGTCGCGGACGAAATCCGCCGCTAGGGCATTTTCACTTTTCCTGTAGCCGCAGGATCCCGATGTAGGCCGGGTGCCCTCACCCGGCGAAATCCCGCCCGGTCAGGGGACCAAGCCTACAAACCGAATTCCCAGCGCG
This sequence comes from Kiritimatiellia bacterium, assembly GCA_050176815.1. Lineage (GTDB taxonomy): Bacteria > Verrucomicrobiota > Kiritimatiellia > CAIQIC01 > Lenti-01 > Lenti-01. The sequence goes on along the minus strand of JBFXHR010000001.1, from coordinate 88,610 downwards.
CCGGCGAAAGGCTGCGGAATATCGTAATCCGCTCTAGGCGATGCCATCGATTCCGTAGCCATTGGCCGCCGGCACGAGGTTGCGCCGGTTCCAAACAGCCAGCGCCTCCGTGTCTTTGCCGGCGGCGGGGGGAAATGCCCCCTGTTTTCCACTACCCCACAAACGTATTTTCCACGATGCCTTTCCGCGCCGCCAACGTGGTACCCGTTATGGCGGAAATCGAAGTGAAAAACAGTTATTCCATCGTGGCGCCCATCCATTGGGCGATTTCCCTCGGGAAAATCCCCGGCGACATCGCCGAGCGGCTCCAACACGCCCTTTCGGTTTTCCATACCGATACCGCCTTGTTCGACTCGCCCGATTTGCGGGGACCGGCCAAACGCGCCGAACTGATCGTCAAACTGGGCTACTGGCTGGCCATGGGCCAGCTCGCGGAACGCAATTTCCGCGTTTGGGCCGACTCCATTCCCCCGGACGACAATGCCGGCTGGGACGTGGACCTTCTCCATGCCGCGCACGGCGCGCCTTTCCAATACGTCCTGAAAATGGGCCCCCTGGTGGCCCACCCCGAGGCGTGCCTGGTCCAAGAACCGGCGCAGTTCCTTTCCATGTCGGAAGGCTAGCAACATGCCCCTGCTCCACATCCAAACGATCCGCCGGGCCATCCTGAAAGGCCATTTTTCGGAGGACGTCGCCCAAACGATCAAGAACAGCCTCCGGATCTTCCTGGTCGAGCCGGCCTTGTTCGACCAATCCGGGCTGGATGGCCCCGTCCAGCAAGCCAAACTGGTCGTCAAGCTGGGATATTGGCTGGCCTTGGGCCAACTCACGGAACAGGAATTCCGCCTCTGGGCCGACTGCATTCCGCCGGAAGACAATGCCGGATGGGACGTGGACCTTCTCCATGCCGCACCCGAGTCGCGGTTCCGGAACATCCTGAAGATGGGCCCGCTGGCCACCCAACCCGAGTCGTGCCTGGTGCAGGAATCGTACGGGAGCGGCTCCCGGCCGTGAAACGGCCGCCACCCGCACAAAGGGAGAAAACTACATGCTGCAGAGAAAACTCGCGCTAATGATCGCCGCCATGGCGGGAGCGGGATTGCTCGGCATGATCGCCGTCTATTTGATTTGCGGAACGGTTTCCGGCGACCGCGTCGGCCTCGGCGCCGTCTTCTGCCCCAGCCGCCCGGCCCTGGAAGACGCCGGCAAGCCTCCGGCCGAAATCGACGGCGTGCGCAATAAAATCCTTGCGGGGGGCTGCACCGGAATCTGGATCGGACTTGCGTTTGCCGCCTTTGCCGCGCGGCCTAGAAACAACGCCTGAGACGGACGAATATCCCCGCGGCCGGCGGCGCCATGCGGAAACAGCGAGCGGCGGCTTTCGAGCGCCGGCCTACTCTTCTTTCTTCATGATATCGCCGTACAGCTTGATCTGGCATTCGGGACAAATGCCGTGCGTGAAGCGGGCGCCGGTGTGTTCCCCCACGAATTGCTCGACCTGCTTCCAATAGCCCTGGTCGTCGCGGATTTTCTTGCAGGAACAGCAAATCGGCAACAGGCCCCGCAGCACGTCCATTTTCTCGACCGTTTCCTGCAGCTGCCGCGTCCGTTCCGCCACCCGGTCTTCCAGCCCCTGCCCCGCCGCCTTCAGTTCGACGATCGCCCGCTCCAGATCGCCGCGCGTCTTGCCCAGCGCCCCGCTCATGGCGTTGAAGGATTCCGCCAGATCGTCGAACTCGTCGTAGGTCTTCCCTTCGACGCGGACGTCCATCTGCCCCATGGCCAGCTCGCGGCAGCGATCCGAAATCAACCCGATGCGCTTCGCCAGGCCGCGCGACAAGTACAGCGCGAACACGAGCGCCAGCAGGATGGACGCGAACAGGGAGGCCAAGCCCGTCAACCGCAGCTCGCGCAGGAAATGCTGGACCTCGCCGGCCCGCATGTCGATGCCCACGAGATAGCGCCCTTCCCCGTTGCGCAGCGGCGCGTAACCCGAAAGGAAAACGCCCCATTCGTCCTCGTTCAGCTCCTGGTCCACGACCGGCGAATGAAATCCTTCCATCATTTCCGGAACCACGTCCTCGTAGATTTCCCCGGGCATGGCCTGCGCATCGGTCTCGTCGGAATCGACGACGAAACTCACCGCGCCGTCGTCCGCGCGCCGCATGACGTAGATGAACGCCACGTCCGGATTGGTCCGCCGCACGCGCCGCACCTTTTCCAGAGTCTCCCGGTAGGCGTCCAGATGCGCGTCGCCGGCCGATCGAATGGGCTCCAGATCCCGCGCATCGAGGGTCTCGCTGAGCAGGGCGGCGCTGTTCTGCAGGCGCGACTGCAGGCTGCGCATCAGGTTGTCCATCGCGCGGACGTAGAAAAACGTGCCCACGCTGCCCGAAACCAAAAATACCGCGGCCATGTGGCTGAGAAATAGTTTGGTCGAATATCGAAACCGAATGGGCGTCTGCTGCTTCACGGTGCTGCTCCTTTCGCTCGGATGGCGACCCCGCCGAATTGTTCGGCTTTTGTTAAGACTAGTCCCTCGCGCCTTTCAACGCAAGGTCAAGACGCGTTGCCGCCGGAAAACGGGAGTGACAGGCCCGGGCAATCTGCCAGAATCGGTGAACTCGGCGGAGGACAACCGTGAAAACATGGACATATGCATTGGCGCTCATCGCCGTTTCGGCGGCCACCGCAGCCTGGGCGGACACGAACGAGCTGGCGCGGCCGCGAAAATGGACCTCGGCCTCCGGCGCGGAATTGATGGCCGTCTTCGTCCAGCTCTCGGAAAACGGCGTGGTCCTGCGGAACCGGACCGGCGAACGCATCCAGATTTCCCGCGACAAGTTGTCGGCCGCCGACCAAGCGCTTCTGGACGCCGCCTTCGGCCCCGTCGTCGAAGCACCGCCCCTCGCCGATGAATTCGGCGCACCGCCCCCCGCAGCCGCCGGGGAGCCCGAACGCGCCCTTCCCGTGCAGGAAAGCCCGCCAGCCGCCCCTGCGGCCGGCCCGGCCATCGTGGCCGGAACCGAGATCCGCCTGGGCGGGAAAACCACCTTCCGCGCGCCGCTCGACAAGGAGGCCATCCAGGCGCTTTCGAAGGCCGGAAACAACGCCACCGAAGCCGCCGTCGGGCTCTGGGTACCCGCCGATTTCGATCCCCAGAAGGAATGGAAAATCCTGCTGGTTTCGCAAACCGCCGACGCCTCCTCGGTCGACCACATGGATTGCTATCCCGCGGCCGTGCAGACCGCGCCCGGATGGATCATGCTGGCGGCGGACGGCCCCTTTGCCCCGCCCAAAGGCGACACCACGCAATGGCGCTGGCAGATGGCGCGCGCCGGCTTGCAGGCGCTGGAAGCCGCCTGGCCCGCCTCGCGCAACTGGCCCATCGCGGCGGGCGGCTTCTCCGGCGGCGCCAAGCGCTCCGGCTTCCTCGGGGCCCTCCTGTGCGCAGACGGCCGGAACCTCATCGGCATGTACATGGGCGGATGCAACCAGGACATGGCCAGCGAAGGGCTCAAGGACTACCGTCCCGATCGCGTCGCTTTCCGCAAGGTTCCCGTCTATCTCAGCGCCGGCAAACAAGACGCCACGGCCCCCGTCCAAAAGGTCGACAAGGTGCGCCTCTCCCTGGAAGCCACCGGATTCCGCGAGGTCCGCATGGAAACCTACGACGGCGGGCACAATCCAGACCTCGGCCACGTCGCCGAAGCCCTGAATTGGTTCGAAGAGCTGCGCGCCAAGCGCGCGGCCCCCGCCTCCGGCGCGCGAACCCCGACGCGCCTTCCGGCGCCCTCCGCGCCGCCGATCCGCTGACCCACGCCCCCGATTCTACGTGCGGCGTAAATGGTTTTTACGTGCGACGTAAAATCCGGTATCCTTTCCCGAAATATGAACCGGGAGACGCCATGAACCGCCGTTGGATCGCGCTGCCGCTGTTGATCGCCTCCATCCCGTTGGCCTTCGCCCAGGACGTCCGCACGTGGACGAGCGCCAGCGGAAAAACGATCGAGGCTTCGTTCGTCGAGCAGAAATCCGGACAGGTCATCCTGCAACTGCCCGGAGGCGAAAAAACCAAAATCAACCTCAACCAGCTCAGCAGCGCCGACCAGATCTACGTCGGCGGCCAAGGACGGCCCGCGGCGGCGGGATTCCCCCCCGGCCCGGCGTCCGCCGCGGACAAGCCCGTTCCCGCCGCGCTGAAAGACCTGTTCGGCGCGAAACTGGTCAACGCCAAGGGCAAGAGCGTCTCGACCGCCGAACTCGACGGCAAGAAAATCGGCGTGTATTTCTCCGCTTCATGGTGCCCGCCCTGCCGCGCCTTCACCCCCCTGCTCGTGGCCGCCTACCACGAGCTGAAAACGGCGGGCAAACCCTTCGAAGTCGTCCTCGTCACCAGCGACAAGAGCGAGGCCGACATGCGGGCCTACATGAAAGGCCACGACATGCCTTGGCTGGCCGTCCCCTTCGGCGACAAGCCCATCGACGCCCTCAAGAAGAAATTCGGCGTCGCCGGCATCCCCAAGCTCGTCGTGGTCGATTCGTCCGGCCAGACGCTTTCCGAAAACGCCCGAGGCGAAGTCTCGCAGAACGGCGCCAAGGCGTTCGACGCCTGGTAGGCCCCCCCAAGCAAAACGGCATCCGTTTCCGGATGCCGTTTCGCGCGGGAAGAGGAAAGAACTACTTCTTCTCTTCGTTCTTCTTCGCCTTCTTGGCGGCGGGTTTCTTGGCGGGCTTTTCGGCCTTCTTCTCGGCCTTCTTCTCACCCGTGGGCGCTTCCTCGGCCTTTTCCTTCTTGGCCTTGGGGGCCTTCGGGACGAAGTCGACCCACTCGAGAATGCACATTTCGCTGCTGTCGCTCATGCGCTTGCCGAGCTTGACGATGCGGGTGTAGCCGCCGGCGCGGTCCTTCATCGCGGGAGCGACGGCGCCAAAGAGCTCGGCGACGGCCTTTTCCTGCTTGAGCCTCGAAAGCGCCTGGCGGCGGGCCGCCAGCGTGCCCTTCTTGCCCACGGTGACCATCTTGTCGGCCATGCGCCTGGCGGCGCGCGCCTTTGGCAGCGTCGTCTTGACGCGCTTGGCCAGGATGAGGTTGCTGACCAGGCTCGCGAACAGCGCCTCGCGCTGCGAGGACGTGCGGCCCAGTTTGACGGTGTTCTTGCGATGGCGCATGGAAAATCTCCTGTCTCGGTTATTCTTCGGCGGGCTTGGCCGTCTTCAGCAGTTCGGCGTCGAAGGTCATGCCCAGCGCCAGGCCCAGTTCCGCCAGCTTCTGCTTGATTTCGTTCAGCGACTTCTTGCCGAAGTTGCGGTACTTGAGCATTTCGGCTTCGGTCTTCTGCGCGAGTTCGCCCACGGTGGTGATGTTGGCGTTGTTGAGGCAGTTGGCCGCGCGCACGCTCAGCTCGATCTCGTTGACGCTGATGGACAGCTTCTTCGCCATCTCCTCGCGCGCCGGATCCACGGCCTTCTCGCTCTCCTGGAACTCGACGATGTCCTTGTCGAAGTTCACGAAGACGTCGAGGTGGTGGCGCAGGATCGCGGCGGAGAGCGTCAGCGCCTCGTCGGGCGTGATGCGTCCGTCGGTCCAGACGTCCAGCACGAGCTTGTCGTAGTCCGTGCGGCGGCCGACGCGGGTGTTGTCCACGGCGTACTTCACGCGGCGGACGGGCGAAAACAGCGAATCGATCGGAATCAGCCCGATTTCCTGCTCGGGCTTCTTGTTCCATTCCGCCTGGCAGTAGCCGCGGCCGATCTTGACCTCGACCTCGGCGTCGAACGTGCCGTCGGCGTCCAGGGTGCAAATGTGCTGGTCGGGATTGAGCACCTCGACGGAGGCGTCCACCTGGATGTCGGCCGCGGTCACGTCGCCGGGACCCTTGACCTTGATGCGGAACATCTTGGGCGTGCGGGAATACATCTTCAGCAGGACCTTCTTGAGGTTCAGCACGATGTCGGTGACGTCCTCGACGCAACCCTTCAGGTGGCAGAACTCGTGTTCCGCGCCCTGGATGCGAATGGAGGAAATGGCGGCGCCCTCGAGCGAGGACAGCAGCACGCGGCGCAGGGAATTGCCGATGGTGCGGCCGTAGCCGGCCTCGAAGGGCTCGGCGGTGAACTGGGCGTAGGTCGGGGTGGCCGTGGCTTCGTCCTTGACGACGAACTTGGGCATCTCGAACCGGTTGAGACGGGTATTCATGTTGGGTTCCTTCCAGCCCCGGGCGTTGGCCGGAGCATATGGCGGGTTGGGGTTTCGGATCCTACTTCGAGTACAACTCGACGATGAGCTGCTCGTTGACCACCGGCGCGATTTCGTCGCGGGTGGGCACGCGCAGGACTTCGGCCTTGAATTCGGCCTTGTCCACGTTCAGCCACACGGGCCAGCCGCGGCTCTCCGCGGCGTCCAGATGGGCCTTCGAAAAGTCGCGGCTGCGCTTCACGTCGCGGGCCTGCACCACGTCGCCGGCCTTGGCCTTGTACGACGGGACGTTGACCTTGACGCCGTTGACCCGGACGTGGCCGTGCCGGACGAACTGGCGCGCGGCGCGGCGCGAGGGGGCGAGCCCCATGCGGTAGACGACGTTGTCCAGGCGCATCTCCAGCGCCTGCAGCAGCATTTCGCCGGTGACGCCGCGGGTGCGCAGCGCGCGCTGGAAGAACAGGAGGAACTGGCCTTCCCGCATCCCGTACATGGTGCGGAGGCGCTGCTTCTCCTGCAACTGGATGCCGTAGTCCTTCAGTCGCGGACGCCGGGCGCCGTGCTGGCCGGGAATGGGATGGCCCTGCTCGATCGGGCACTTGGCCATGTAACAACGATCGCCCTTCAGGAAAAGCTTGATGCCGAGTCGGCGGCAACGCTTGCACGCCGGTCCAATGTATCTGCCCATGGTGAGAATCCTTCCTCTTGAAATGCTAGACGCGACGAGCCTTGCGGGCGCGGCAGCCGTTGTGCGCGATCGGCGTGATGTCCCGGATGCCTGAAATCGACAGGCCCGCCGCCTGCACGGCGCGGATGGCGGACTCGCGGCCGGAGCCGGGGCCCTGCACCAGGATTTCGACCTCGTGCAGGCCGTGGCCCAAAGCCACCTTGCACGCTTCCTGGGCGACGATGGTGCCGGCGTAGGCCGTGCTCTTGCGCGATCCCTTGAAGCCGCAGCGGCCGCCGCTGCTCCACGAAAGCACGTTGCCGCGCGGATCGGTGATGCTGACGGTGGTGTTGTTGAACGACGCCAGAATGTGGACGACGCCGACGGGAATGTTCTTGGACCCCTTGGCGCGGCGGCGGACGGCCTTGCCTTCCCCTTCGGCGCCGGCTTCGGCGGCAGCGGGCGCGGCTTCGGCGGCGGGCGCGGGCGGCGCCTTCACTTCATCTTTGGTTTCTTCTGCCATGTTGAATTCCTTTTACTTGCTGGCGGGCGCGGCGGCGGGCGCGGCGCCGGCGGTGCTCTTGACGGCCGAGCGGGCTTCCTTGCCGCGGACGGCGCCCACGGTCTTGCGAGGGCCCTTGCGCGTGCGGGCGTTCGTGCTGGTGCGCTGCCCGCGGACCGGCAGGCCCTTGCGGTGGCGGATGCCCCGGTAGCAGTTCACGGCGATCAGGCGGCGGATGTTGCCCGACACTTCGCGGCGCAGGTCGCCCTCCACCACGTACTCTTCCTGAAGCAACTTCGAGAGGCCGGCGATTTCCTCGCCCGTCAGCTCGTCGGCCTTCTTGGCCGCGTTGATCTTCATTTTCTCCACCAGCTCTTTCGCGCGGGCCGGGCCCACGCCATAGATGTAGCGGAGCGCGTACTCCACGCGCTTCTTCCCCGGAATATCGACACCAATCACTCTGGGCATGGCTTTCCTTCTCCTGACCTTATCCCTGGCGCTGCTTGTGGCGCAAATCGGTGCAGATGACCCGCACCACTCCCTTGCGACGCACGATCTTGCAGCGCTCGCAAATCCGTTTCACCGACGTTCTGACTTTCATGTTCCAACCTCTGTCTTCCAGACTTCCACAATCTCTCCGCGCGACATGTCGAACGGCGTCATGCCTACGCGGATGCGCGCGCCCGGAGTGCAAACCCATCCGGACGCGGGCGCTTTCTCCCGCGGAACGAACGCCGTAAACTCATGCCCGTTCCCTAATCTGGCACGGAAAGCGCGAGGTTCTATCACGTCGGCCACTTCCGCGTCCAGCACAATTATTTCTTTTCCGCGCACGTCAGAATCTCCGCCGGGCCCGATGCCGCCACGAGCACCGTGTGCTCGAAATGGGCCGACCGCCGCCGGTCGCGCGTCCGCACCGTCCACCGGTTGGGCAGGACGTCCACCTGGCACGTCCCCTGGTTGACCATCGGCTCGATGGCCAGCGTCATTCCCGGCTTCAGCTCCGGCCCCTGGCCGGGTTTCCCGAAGTTGGGAATCTGGGGCTCCTCGTGCAGCTTCCGTCCGACGCCGTGCCCGCAATAGTCGCGCACCACGCCGAACCCGGCGGCCTCGGCGACCGTCTGCACGGCGTGGCCGATATCGCCGATCCGGTTCCCGGCGCGCGCGGCGGCGATGCCCGCCGCCAATGCGGCCTCGGTGACCTCGCACAGGCGGACCGATTCGGCGTCCACCGCGCCGACGCGGACCGTGGTCGCGTTGTCGCCGACGAAGCCCTCGGCGACCACGCCCAGATCCACGCTGACGAGATCGCCGGCGTTGATCGCGCGCGGTCCGGGAATGCCGTGCACCACCTCTTCGTTCAGGGAAATGCACGTGTATCCCGGAAATCCGCCGTATCCCAAGAACGCGCTTTTGACCCCGCGCGCCCGCATCCGCGCAGCCGCGAACGCGTCGAGCTCCCCCGTGGTCGTTCCGGGCCGGATCTGCGCCGCCACCTCCGCCAAAATCTCGGCGGAGAGACGGCACGCGACGCGCATGCGCTTCAGCTCCTCCGGGGTCTTGATCGGAATCATCGGCCCGGCCGGCTCAAGCCAGCTTGGAAAGCAATTCGGCCGTAGCCGCCTGCGGATTCGTTCCGGCGTCCACGCGGACGAGAACGCCCTTTTGCTCGTAGAAATCGATGAGGCTGGCCGTCTGGCGCTGGTAGACGTCCAGCCGGTTCAGCACGGTCGCCTCGCTGTCGTCGGGCCGCTGGTAGAGCGCCCCGCCGCACTGGTCGCAGATCCCCTCCACCTTGGGCGGGATGTTCGTCACGTGGTAGACCGCGCCGCACCCCTTGCAGATCCGGCGTCCGCTCAGGCGGCTGACGATGACCGGCGTGGGCACTTCGAGCAGGAAAACCTGGTTCACGGCCGCGCCGAGCTTCGCCAGCGTCTCGTCGAGCTGCCGGGCCTGCTCCAGGGTGCGCGGAAAGCCGTCGAACATGTATTGGTCGTCCGGCCGGCCTTGCGAGAGGCGCTCGCCGACGATGCGCATGATCACGCCGTCGGGAACGAGCTCGCCCTTCTCCATGAACGCCTTCGCCTCCAGGCCGGTCTTGCTGCCGGCCTTGATCGCCGCGCGCAGCATGTCGCCGGTGGAGACGTGGAGATAGGACGTGGCGCTGCGGACGCCTTCCGCCAACGTGCCCTTTCCTGCGCCCGGCGCGCCCAGAAGAATGATGGCTTTCATGCGTCCCTTCCTTTCCCTGCGGATCAGCGGCGGCCGCGCAAATGCCCCTTGCGGAGGAACCCGTCGTAGTGGCGCGTGACCAGATGCGATTCCACCTGCCGCATCGTGTCGAGCATGACGCCGACGATGATCAGCAGGCTGGTGCCGCCGAAGAACTGCGCCACCATGCCCGGAATGTGGAACGAACTGGCCAAGATCATCGGCAGGACGGCGATGCCCGTCAGGAACACCGCGCCCGCCAGCGTGATGCGCGTCATCACCCGGTCGAGGAATTCCGCCGTCGGCTTGCCGGGGCGGATGCCCGGGACGTAGCCGCCGTATTTCTTGAGGTCGTCGGCGATCTGCACCGGATGGAACTGCGTGGCCACCCAGAAATAGGAGAAGAACAGGATCATCAGCGAATACAGCGCAACGTAGACGGGGCCGCCGTAGCGGAGATAGACCTGGGCGAAGTTCTTGACCGCGTCGACGGGCACCATCATCAGAAGACGCTCGGGAAACATCAGGATGGCCTGCGCGAAAATGATGGGCATGACGCCCGAATAGTTCACGCGCAGCGGCATGTAGGTGCTCTGCCCGCCGTAGGTCTTGCGGCCCACCACGCGCTTGGCGTACTGCACCGGGATCTTCCGCTGGGCCTGGGTCACCGCGATCACGCCGCCGATCACCAGGAACACCAGCACCAGCAGCGCCACCAGCATGAACACGTTGGCGGACCCTTCGCGGAACATGTTCACCGCCTGGTCGATGGCGCCCGGCAGCCGGCTCACGATGCTGATGGTGATGATCAGCGAAATGCCGTTGCCGATGCCGCGCGCGGTGATCTGCTCGCCCAGCCACATCAGCATCATCGTGCCCGTGGTCATGGTGAGGATGGTCAGCAAAACGAACGGCACGCGGGCCATGGTCACGATGGCCTCTCCGTCCATCACCTGCAGGCCCAGGGCTTCCGGACGCAGCAGCACCGCCGCCATGGCGTACCCCTGCACGATGCACAGGGCCACCGTCAGGTAGCGGCCGTACTGGATGATCTGCTGGCGGCCGGCGTCGCCTTCGCGCGCCAGCTTCTCCAGCGACGGAATCACCGCCGTCAGCAGCTGCAGGATGATCGAGGCGCTGATGCTGGGCATGATGCCCAGCGCGCCGATCGCCGCCTGCGTCAGCGCGCCGCCGCTGAACAAATCCAGCAGCCCCATGAAGCCGATGTCGCCGCCCGCCTGCGCCATGCGTTCCATGATGGCCCGCAGCGCCGCCGCATCCACGCCCGGAGTCGGGATCACGGAAATCAGGCGGCACACGAAGATCAGCGCCGCCGTGAAGAAAATGCGCTGGCGCAGCTCGGGGATCTTCAGACTGTTGGTGAAGGCGGAAAGCATCGGGGGGCCCCTTTCGGCTCAATTCGATCAGGAAATCACTTCGCAGGTCCCTCCGGCCTGCTCGATCTTGGCCCGGGCCGACGCGCTGAACGCATGGGCCTTGACCTTCCGCGCGCCGGACACGTCGCCGCCGCCCAGGATCTTGACGAGGCTCTTGGACCCGATGCGGCCGGCCGCCACGAGCGCCTCGGGAGTGATGTCGCCGGGAAGAGTCTTCGCCAGTTCGCCGATGTTCAGCGCGGCGTATTCCACGCGGTTGGGGCTGGTGAATCCGCGCTTCGGGATCCGGCGGATCAGCTTCATCTGCCCGCCTTCGAACAGCGGCTTGTGCTTGTGGCCGGTGCGGCTCATCTGGCCCTTGTTGCCCTTGCCGGAGGTGCGCCCCTTGCCGGAGGACTCGCCCCGGCCCACGCGCATGCGGCGCTTCTTCGCGCCGGAATTGTTCTTCAACGAATGCAAGTTCATGGTTGGTCTGCCCTTTCCTGTCCTACTGGCGAAGCGCCGCCATCTCCTCGCGGGAGCGCAGCTGCATCAGCCCGTCCATGGTGGCCTTCACGACGTTCAGCGCGCTGTCCGCGCCGAGCGACTTGGCCAGCACGTCGCGAACGCCGGAAAGATCCAGCACCGCGCGGGCGCCGCCGCCGGCGATGACGCCCGTGCCCTTGGAGGCGGGCTTGAGCATGACGCGCGAGGCGCCGCAGCGGCCCATCACCTCGTGCGGGAGGGTCCGGTCGTTCATCGTCACCTTGATCATGCTGCGCCGCGCCATCTCGGTGGCCTTGCGGATCGCGTCGGCGTTCTCGCGGGCCTTGCCCAGCGCGTAGCCCACCTGCCCGTTGCGGTCGCCCACCACCACGAGGGCGGAAAAGCTGAAGCGCCGCCCGCCCTTCACGACCTTGGCGCAGCGGTTCACTTCCACCACGCGCTCGGTCGCCTCGCCGGGAGCCTTCTGGTCTTCGTTCTTCTTGAATTCGCGTTTCATCGTCCGGTTTTCCTCGGGTTGGGAAGCTCTAGAATTTCAGGCCGCCTTCGCGCGCGGCGTCGGCCAGCGCCTTCAGCCGGCCGCGATAGGCGAATCCGCCGCGGTCGAACACCACGGCCGAGATGCCCTTGTCCTTGGCCGCCTGGGCCGCCGCGGCGCCCAGCTGCTTCGCGGTCGCGACGTTCAGCTTCTGGCCCTTCAGCGGGCCGGCCACCGTCGACACCGCCGCCAAGGTCTTGGCCGCCGCGTCGTCGATGAACTGCACGTAGAAATGCTTGTTGGACACAAACACGCTCATGCGCGGACGCTCCGGCGTGCCCTGCACCGTCTGGCGCAGGCGCAGATGCCGCCGAACTCGATAATCCTTCAGGGTTTTCGTCTTCATGGTTACGCCACCGTCTTGCCCGCTTTCCGGCGCACGCGTTCGTCCTTGTACCGCACGCCCTTGCCCTTGTAGGGCTCGGGCGGACGGAAGGCGCGGAGACGCGCGCTGACCTGTCCCACCAGTTGCTTGTCGATGCCGCTGACCTTCAGCTGCGTGCCGTCGACCACCGCCACGGCGACGCCGTCGGGCACCACGTATTCCACGGGATGGGAATAGCCCACGTTCATCGTCAGCTTGTTGCCCGCGATCGACGCCTTGAAGCCCACGCCCTGGATCTCCAGTTCGCGGCTGTAGCCGTCCTTCACGCCGACGGCCATGTTGTCCAGCAGCGCCCGGATGGTGCCGTGGTCGGCGCGGCTCTGCTTGTCGTCGCCCTTGCGGGAGACCGTGACGACGTTGCCGGCCACGGCCACCTCGACGGTTTCCGGGATCTTCTGCGCCAGCTCGCCCTTGGGGCCCTTGAGGGTCGCGACCCCGCCGGCCACGCTGGCGGAGACGCCCGCCGGCAAGGTCACCGGTTGTTTGCCAATTCTCGACATGTTTCCTGCCTCCGCTTTACCAGACCTGGCACAGCACTTCGCCGCCCACGTGGGCCGCGCGGGCCTCGCGATCGGACATGATGCCGCGGCTCGTGCTCAGCACGGCCGTTCCCAGGCCGCCCCGCACGCGCGGAATCCCGGCGGCCGCCACGTAGCGGCGCAGGCCCGGCTTGCTCACGCGCTGGAGCTGCTGGATGATGGGTTTTTCGTTGTAGTCGTACTTCAGGACCACGCGCAGGAATTTCTTCCCGTCGGCGTCGCCCTCGGCCACGTCGGCGACGTAGCCTTCCTTCTTGAGGATGCGGGCCACTTCCGCCTTCAGGCGGGAATGTCCCATTTCCACGGCCGGCAATCCGGCCCTGCAAGCGTTGCGGATGCGCGTCAGCATGTCCGCGATGGGATCTGAACAGCTCATGGTTTCTCCCTTCCTACCAGCTGGCTTTCACGACGCCCGGGATCTTGCCCTCGGACGCGAGTTCGCGGAAGCAGATGCGGCACAGCTGGAACTTCCGAATATAGGCGCGCGAGCGGCCGCACCGCCGGCACCGGCAATATCCGCGCACGGCGAACTTCGGTTCGCGCGCCGCCTTCACCATCCATGATGTCTTAGCCAAGGTCTTCCTCCCTTTCCAAAATTACGCATTCGCGAACGGCATGCCCAGGAGCTTCAGCAGCTCCTTGGCGTCCGCATTGTTCTTCGCGGTGGTCACGATCGTGATGTCCATGCCCTGGACCCGCTTGACCTTGTCCGCCTCGATCTCGGGAAACAGCGTCTGTTCCTTCAGGCCCAGCGTGTAGTTTCCGCGCCCGTCGAAAGCCTTCGGGGGCACTCCTCGGAAGTCGCGGATGCGCGGCAGCGTCGCGTGCAGCAGGCGCTCCAGGAACTCGTACATCCGGTTCCCGCGGAGCGTCACCTTCGCGCCGATGGGCATCCCCTCGCGCAGCTTGAAGTTCGAAATGCTCTTCGTCGCCTTGCGGATCGTCGGCCGCTGGCCCGTGATCTTCGCGAGATCGTCCGCCACCAGCTTCAGCGTGTCGCGGTCCACCGTCGCGTTGACCGACATGTTGACGACCACTTTCGACACCTTGGGCAGATCCATCGGGGACGGATATTTCCCGGTGGCCTTCAGGGCCTTCACCACGTCCTTCTGGTATTTTTCTTTCAGGATCGACATGTGTCCACCGTCCTATTCCTTGTCCGACTTCTTCGCGGCGGGGGTCACCACCGCCAGCTTGGACGCCGCCATCGGCGCCTCCTTGGAGACGATGCCGCCGTTGGGATTGTCCTGCGACTTGCGCATGTGCTTCTGGACGAAGTTGAACCCCTCCACCAGCGCGCGCCCCTTCTTGGGATAGATCTTTAGCACCTTGCCGGTCTTCTTGCCGGCCGCGTCCTCGCCCGAGATCGCCCGGACGACGTCGCCGCGGCGCACGTGCATCTTGGCCTTGTTCATCACAGCACCTCCGGCGCCAGGGAAATGACCTTCATGTAGTTCAGCTCGCGCAGTTCCCGGGCGACGGGCCCGAAGATGCGGCTGCCGCGCGGATTCTTCTGGTCGTCGATCAGGATCACCGCGTTGTGGTCGAACGACAGCGTCGAGCCGTCCGGGCGGCGGATCGGAGCGGCCGTGCGGATGATCAAGGCCCGGGCCACTTCGCCCTTCTTGACCATGCCCGTCGGCTGCGCCTCGCGGATGGACACCTTGATGATATCCCCGATGCGCGCGACCGTCTTGCCCTGGCCCAGCACCTTGATGCACTTGGCCAGGCGGGCGCCGGTGTTGTCGGCCACCGGCAGTTCGGTTTCCATCTGGATCATTTCGACACCTCGCTTCCGCCGGCGCGGGACACGATCTCCGCCAGGCGCCACCGCTTCGTCTTGCTCAGCGGCCGCGTCTCGACGATGACGACCTTGTCGCCCTTCTTCGCCTCGTTCTTCTCGTCGTGCGCGTAGTACTTCTTGCTCCGGCGCATGATCTTCCCGTAGACCGGATGGGCGATGCGGCGTTCGGCCTGCACCACCACCGTCTTGTCCATCGCGTCGCTCGTCACGACGCCCGTGCGCTCCTTGCGCGGATTTCTCGTTTCAGTCGCCATATTCCCTACCTTGCGGCTTTCGCCTCGTTCATGACCGTCTTGATGCGCGCGATTCCGCGCCGGACCGTGCGGAGGCGGTCGGGCTTCTCCAGCTGGCCCGCGGCCTGCTGGATGCGCAGGTTGAACAATTCCTTCTCGGCCTCGGCCAGCTTCTGCGCTTGCTCGTCCGCCGACAAATCCCGGATCTCCCTTGCCTTCATCGGTCGTTCTCCTCGGTTACAGGACCACTCCGCGCCGCACGAGCACCGTGCGGATCGGCAGCTTCGTCGCCGCCAGGCGGAGGCAGGCCACCGCCTGCGGCTCGGTCACCCCGTCCATTTCGAACAGGATGCGCCCCGGGCGCACCACCGCCACCCAGCCTTCGATCGCGCCCTTGCCCTTGCCCATGCGGACTTCCAGCGGCTTCTTCGAATAGGACTTGTCCGGGAAAATCCGGATCCACAGCTTGCCCCGGCGCTTCATTTCGCGGTTCATCGCCACGCGGCAGGCTTCGATCTGGATGTTCGTGATCCAGACGCGCTCCATCGCGCGCAGGCCGTATTCGCCGAACGCCAGGGCATTGCCGGACATCGCCATGCCCTTGCGCGATCCGCGCTGGCTCTGGCGGTACTTCACACGTTTAGGCATAAGGGGCATACGACTTCTCCTTGCTCGGGGCTTTCGCCTCTTCGGGCTTCTGGCAGATCCAGCACTTGATGCCGATCTTGCCGGCCATCGTGTTCGCTTCGGCAAACCCGTATTGCACGTCCGCGCGCAGCGTCTGCAGCGGGACCTTGCCGACCATGTAGTGTTCCACGCGCGCCAGTTCCGCGCCGCCGAGACGCCCGCAGGCCTGCACCCGGATGCCCAGGGCGCCCATGTCCATCGCCAGCTGCAGCGCGCGCTTCATCGCGCGGCGGAAGGCCACCCGCCGCTCCAGCTGCAGCGCGATGTTCTCCGCCACCAGCTGCGCGTTCGCGTCCGGATTGCGCACTTCCTTGATTTCCACGTAGATTTCCTTGCCGGTCTTGGCGCTGAGCTCCTCGCGGAGCTTGTCGATGCCTTCGCCCTTGCGGCCGATCACCACGCCCGGACGGGCGGAATAGACCGTCACGCGGGCGCGCTGCGCGTACCGCTCGATCACGATGTCCGCCACCGCCGCTTCCTTCAGCTTGGCGCGCACCATGTCGCGAATCAAAATATCCTCGTTCAGCAGGTCGCCGAACTCTTTTTTCTCCGCGTACCAGCGGCTCTTCCACTGCTTGTGGACCGCCGTGCGGAACCCGATCGGATTGACTTTCTGGCCCAAAACGCGCCTCCTTCTTGCTACTTCTTCGCCGGCTTTTCGTCCGTCAGCGTCACGCAGACGTGGCTCATCTTCTTGCGGATCGGCGCGGCCGACCCCCGGGCCCGCGGCCAATACCGCGGAATCGTCGGCCCGTTCTCCACTACCGCCTTCGCCACGTAGAGCTTGTCCGCCGACAGCTCCGCGTTGTTTTCCGCGTTGGCGATCGCCGACTTCAGCGTCTTGCCGAGGCAGACCGCCGCCTTGCGCTTGTTCAGTTCCACCACCCGCAGCGCCTCGCCCACGCTCTGGCCGGTAATGGCCCGCGCCAGATCCCGCGCCTTCGTCGCCGACAGCCTCACGTATTTCGATGTTGCCTTGATTTCCATGTCTCTTCCTCGCCTCAGGGACCTTCCGGCCGAATCAGCACCGCCCGGTCCCCCGTCTGGGGGTAATCGCCGCGCGCAGTCTCCTCGACCGCCGCGCCGGCGATTCTCTCTCTCACGTCCACGATCCGGATCCGCGCCACCCGCCGCCGGTCCCGCAGAACCGTCAGCGGCAGCCCGTACCGGATGCCTTGCCGGGCGCCTTGGTCCAGCACCACGAGGCCCAGATCCGGATTCGCATCCGCGATCCTCGCCTCGATCGGCGCGTCCGGCGACGCTTCCGCCGCCGTCCCGGCCGCGAGCGCCCGCCGCGCTTCGTTCACGTCCAGCGCGGCCTGCGCCTCGGCCAAGGCCTCGCTCAGCTTCCGGATCCGCCGGCTCCGGTCCTCCAGGTCGCTGCGCAACCCGGCGATTTCCTTCGCCAATCGGACCGTCACCAGGCGAGCCTCGCTCGTCACCAGGTCCAGCAATTCGTCGTTGGGGCCATCCGCCGCGCCTCCCGCGGCCGCTGCTGCGTGCCCGCCCTCGCGGATGGAGTGTGTTTCCTCATCCAGCGCGGACTGCACCGAAACCTCGGCCGTCTCCGCCTCAACCGGGGGCGCGGAATCGATCCCGCGCACCTCTTCAAGACGCGCCGGCGCGGTCGCCGGCCCTATCGTCAAAGAACTTTTTCCCGGAGGCTGCGAGCCGAAGAACCAGCCCGCCGCCACCGCGGCTCCCACCGCCGGAACGGCCCACCGGAGCCGCAATCCACGACGGAAGCCCATCATCCAAAATCTCGCTACTTCAGCGCGATGGTCTTGTCCGTCGCCGCGCCGTGCTTGCGGAACGTGCGCGTGGGCGAAAACTCGCCCAGGCGGTGTCCCACCATGTTTTCCGTCACGAACACGCTCGTGAACACCTTGCCGTTGTGCACCGTGAACGTGTGGCCCACGAACTCCGGCAGGATCATGCTGCGGCGCGACCAGGTCTTGATCGGACGCTTCGCCCCGCTGGCGGCCAGCGCCTCCACCTTCTTCATCAGGTGGGCTTCCACGTACGGTCCCTTTTTGATTGAGCGCGTCATGATGCTACTTCTTTCTCCGTTCCACGATGAATTTGCCAGAGGACTTCCGCTTGTTGCGCGTCTTCTTGCCCTTGGTCAGCTGGCCCCACGGCGTCACCGGGTGCCCGCCGCCGGAGCTGCGGCCTTCGCCGCCGCCCATCGGATGGTCCACCGGATTCATCGCCACGCCGCGCACCGTCGGACGGATGCCCTTCCAGCGCTTGCGCCCGGCCTTGCCCAGCGAAATGTTTTCGTGCTCGAGGTTGCCCACCTGCCCGATCGTCGCGTAGCAATCCGAGCGCACCTTGCGCATTTCGCCCGAAGGCAGCTTGACGTGCGCGAACGCCTCGTCGCGGGCGGCGATGCGGGCCACCATGCCGGCGCTGCGCACCATCTTGGCCCCGGCTCCCGGAGCCAGCTCGACCGCGTGGATCGGCATCCCCAGCGGGATCGCCGACAGCGGGAGCGCGTTGCCGTCCACCGGCTCCGCGGAAGGCCCGGCCACCAGGGTCGCGCCCGCCTTCAGCCCGTTCGGCGCCAGAATGTAGCGCTTTTCGCCGTCCGCGTACGCCAGCAGCGCGATCCGCGCCGTGCGGTTCGGATCGTACTCGATCGCCTGCACCTTCGCCGGAATGCCCAGCTTCTCGTGCCGGCTGAAATCCACCTGCCGCAAAAACTTCTTGTGGCCGCCGCCGCGGTGGCGGACCGTGATCCGCCCCTGCGAGTTGCGGCCGGCCTTGCTCTTCTTGATCCGCACCAGCCCCCGCTCCGGGCGCTTCTTGCTCACGCCTTCGAAGTCGGACAGCGTCGTGAAACGCAGGGCCGCGGTTTTCGGTTTGTATGTTTTCAGACCCATGTTCGGACCCTCGCTATGCCATTTCGATGGTTTGCCCGGCCTGGAGCGTCACCACGGCGCGCTTCCAGTCCGGCGTGCGGCCGTACGACATCGTGCGCAGGCGCTTGGCCTTGCCCGGGCGGTTCATCGTGTTCACGGCCTGGACCTTCACGTTGAACTGCTTTTCCACCGCGCTGCGGATTTCCAGCTTGTTCGCCAAACGGTCCACCTCGAACACGTATTGGTTGCCGGCCTCTTTCAGGCGCGTGCCCTTTTCCGTCACCAGCAGTTTTTTGACGACCAGCGTCTTCATGGCTCCATCCCTTCCGACAGGCGCGCCGTCAACGCGTCCAGCCCGGCCGCATCCGCCACGAGGACCGGATAGCGCATGACCTGGTAGGTATTCGCCTGCGCCGCCGTCGTCGCCTCCGCCTTGGGCAGGTTGCGCGCGGCCTGGTTCAAGTTCTTGCTCGCCGTCCCCGTCACCAGCAGGGTCGCGCGACCGCCCGCCGCCTTTTTCAGCAACGCGGCCAGGACCTTCGTCTTCGGCTCGATCTGGTCCAGCCCTTCGGCCACGACCACCGCGCCCGCCGCGATCTTTTCGCTCAACGCGCGCCGGAACGCCAGCGCCGCCAGCTTCTTGTTGACCTTCTTGGCGTAGTCCCGCGGATGGGGACCGAACACCACGCCGCCGCCGCGCAGGATCGGGGAGCGGATCGACCCCTGGCGGGCCCGGCCGGTTCCCTTCTGCTTGAACGGCTTGCGGCCGCCGCCGCTGACCTCGTCGCGCGTCTTGGTGGACGCCGTCCCCGCGCGGAGGCCCGCCCGGTACGCCGTCACCACGTCCAGCACGGCCTGCTTGCCGCGCTTCAGTTCCAGAAGCCCGTCGGCGACTTCCTTTTCGCCGGCGGCTTCGCCGTTCAGATTGTAGATGGCTACTTTGCTCATGACCCTTTACGCCTTCTTGATCGCTTTACGCACCAGCACGATCCCGCCCATCGGGCCCGGCACCGCGCCTTCCAGCAGCAGCGCGTGGTCGGCCGCCAGGACCTTGACCACCCGCAGGTTCTGCGTCGTGACGTCCACCGAACCCATGTGGCCCGGCAGCCGCTTGTTCTTGAACACGCGCGCCGGCCATTCGCGGTTTCCGATGGACCCCGGCTTGCGGTTCCATCCGCCGCCATGGCTGGCCCGCCCGCCGGCGAACCGGAAGCGCTTGACGACGCCTTGGAAGCCGCGGCCCTTCGTATGGCCCAGGACGTCCACGAACTTCACGCCTTCGAACATCTCCGCCGTCAGCACGTCGCCGGCCTTCGCGTCCTCGCCCTTCGCCAGGCGCACTTCGCGCAGCACCTTCTGGGGCTTCGCGCCGGCCTTCTTGAAATGGCCCTGCTGGGGCCGGGTCAGGCGCGATTCCTTCTGCTCTTCGAAGCCGATCTGGACCGCCTCGTAGCCGTCGGGTTTCGCGCTCTTGCGCTGGATCACGGTGCACGGGCCTACCTGCACCACCGTCACCGGCACCTGCTTGCCCGCGTCGTCGTAGACGCGCGTCATGCCGATCTTCTTGCCAATCAACGTTTGCATGGACGTCCTCCCCCTTAGATCTTGATTTGGATGTCCACGCCCGCCGGCAGGTTCAGCTTCTTGAGCTCGTCCACCGTCTTCGCCGTGGGATCGATGATGTCCAGCAGCCGCTTGTGGGTGCGGATCTCGAACTGTTCCATGGATTTCTTGTCCGCGTGGACGCTGCGGTTCACCGTATAGCGCTCGATCCGCGTCGGCATCGGGATCGGTCCCGCCACCCGCGCGCCCGTGCGCTTCGTCGTTTCCACGATTTCGCCGGCCGACTGGTCCAGCATCCGGTGGTCGAAAGCCTTCAACCGTATTCTGATTCGTTGTCCGCTCATATTCTTTCTCTCAACGGTTCATCAACTCCCGGCACAGGCTTTCCGGCACCACGTCGAACCGGGTCGGTTCCATCGTGTATCCGGCGCGTCCACGTGTCAAAGAACGCAATGTCGTCGCGTACCCAAACAGTTCCGCCAAGGGCACGGACGCCTCGACCACCCGCGTTCCATCCCGCTGCGCCACGTCTTTCACCTGGCCGCGGCGCACGTTCAAATCGCCCAGCACGTCGCCCAAGTGCTCCTCGGGCGCCACGATCTCGAGCGCCATGATCGGCTCGAGAAGCGCCGGGCGCGCCGTCTTCGCCGCCTCTCGCAGCGACATCGAAGCCGCCGATCGAAACGCAATTTCCGACGAATCGACCGGATGCCATTGGCCGTTGACCACCGTCACCCGGACGTCGACTAGCGGGAAATTTCCCAGCACGCCTGTACTCAATCCGTCGCGGATTCCTTCCTCCACCACGGATCGAAAATCGTGCGGAATTAAATCAGATGGGATTTGGAAGTCAACACTATTTCCGGCGCCGCGCCCATTTTTTTCCAGCCGGAGGCCGACCATGGCGAAATGGCGCTTCCCGCCCAGCTCCCGGTCGAAGGTGAATTCCGCCCGGCCCGTCTCGGTGATCGTCTCGCGATACGCCACCATCGGCCGCCCGGCGTTGGCCTGCACCTTGAATTCCCGCAGCATCCGGTCCCGCAGGATTTCCAGGTGCAGTTCGCCCATGCCCTCGATGATCGTCTGGCCTGTTTCCGCGTCCCGCCCCACGCGGAACGTCGGATCCTCGTCCGCCAAATCCGCCAGCGCGGCCTGCATCTTTTCCTTGTCCGCCTGCGTCTTCGGCTCGATCGCCATCGACACCACCGGCTCCGGAAAAACAATCCGCTCCAGCACGATCGGCTTCTGCTCCGCGCACAGCGTGTCGCCCGTCCCCACGCCCTTGATGCCCGCGATCGCGCCGATTTCGCCCGAGAAAAGCGCGTCGATCTCCTCGCGCTGGTTCGCGTGCAGCCGGATCAGCCGCATCACGCGCTCCCGCTTCTGCGTGCGCGGATTCCACACGTTGGCGCCCTTGCGCAGCTCGCCCGAATACACCCGCATGAAGATCAGTTTTCCCACGAACGGATCCGTCGCCACCTTGAACGCCAGCGCGCACAGCGGCTCGAAATCGCCCGTCGTCCGCTCCAGCTCCTCTTCCGTCTTCGGATGCCGCCCCTGCACCGGCGGCACGTCCAGCGGCGAAGGCAAATAATCCGCCACCGCGTCCAGCAGCGGCTGGATGCCCTTGTTGCGCAAGCTCGTGCCGCACAGCACCGGCACCATCTTTCCCGACACCGTCGCCTGGCGGATCCCCGCCTTCAGCGCCTCCTCCGAGAGGTCCCCCTCGTCCAGATACGCGTTCAGCAGCGCCTCGTCCGTCTCCGCCACGGCTTCCAGCAGCGCCTCGCGCGCTTTCCGGGCCGCGTCCGCCAGTTCCGCGGGAACCTCCCGCGCCAGCACCTTCGATCCCATCGCATCCTCGTCGAACGTCAGCGCCTTCATCCGCACCAGATCGACCAGCCCCTTGAAATGTTCTTCGCGCCCCCACGGAATCTGCACCGGCACGGCCAGGGCCTTCAGCTTCTCGCGCATCTCTTCGACCACCCGCCCGAACGACGCCCCCGTGCGGTCCATTTTATTGATAAAGGCGATCCGCGGCACCCGGTACTTGTTCGCCTGCCGCCAGACCGTTTCCGACTGCGGCTGCACGCCTCCCACCGCGCAGAACACGCCCACCGCCCCGTCCAGCACCCGCAGCGACCGTTCCACCTCCGCCGTGAAATCCACGTGCCCCGGCGTGTCGATGATGTTGATTTGCCGGTCCTTCCAAAAGCACGTCGTCGCCGCGCTCGTGATGGTGATGCCCCGTTCCTGTTCCTGCACCATCCAGTCCATCACCGTGTTGCCGTCGTGGACCTCCCCCATCTTGTGCACTTTGCCCGTATAGAACAGCATCCGTTCCGTCGTGGTCGTCTTGCCCGCGTCGATATGCGCCACGATCCCGATGTTCCGGATCGCCGCCAGCGCGTGCCCGCGCCCCGCCGCTTCGATTTTGACTTCCTTCGCCACGATGAATCCGTCCTATTCCCTATATATAAAGCCCCGCAACCTACCACGCCCCCTCCGCGCCCGCCAAGGAAAACCCGACAACGAGGCGGCGGCGCCCTGCGCCGCCGCCCAACCCGCCCGGCCTTCAGTCCCCCATTCCCATCGTCCTCGGCTTGCTACTCCGCGCTTGGATCGTATTGGTAGATCCGATACCAGCGCTGGCGGTGCAGATAGGACGTGCGGTCCTCGAAGGTATAGGACAATTTCGATCCGCCGACGGGAATGAGGAAGTTGCTCATGTTGATGGTCGCCGGCCCGTTGTACTTCGCGTCCCACAGGATCCAGGTCTTGCCGAAGTCGTCCGAATACCGGATTTCGTAGCGCCGGCCCTGGATGCCGCCCTCCCACTCGAACCGCATGAGGCCGGAAACGGGATAGGGCCGCGAGAGGATTCCCAGATCGCGATAGCGGATCATGAAACAGGAGTCGTTCGCGTCCCAGAGGTTGGTGAAGGTGTTGCCGATGACCCGCCATGCTCCGCCCGCCGTCTGGAATTCGGGGCTTGCGCGCCAGACGTAATACTCCTCGTAGGCGCTCAGGTTGGTCAGCGTCGTCCACGTCAGGCCGCAGTCGCCGGAGAACTGGACCGCCACCGTTTCGTTGCTGTCCACCAGATGCGCGGACCAGATCCACACCCAGTCCTGGTCGTTGGAGGAGACCACGAGCCCCGGATCGTTCATCGTCCGGGCCTCGAGCGAGACGCTGTCGTTGCCCATGCTGGCCTGGGCGGTGTTGCCGTACATGCCGACGTTGATGCGGCCGCCGTTTTCCGCCGGCTCCAAATCGCAGTCGCTTTCCGGGTTGCCGTGGTCCACGGCCCACGAGGTATTCGTGTCGTCCCAGGTCCAGTCGCCTCCGGTCGCGGTGGCGACCCAGCGTCCGTAGGCGGAGCGCGGATGGAAGTCCCCGGCGAACTCCGCGTCCGCCAGGTCGGCGGGGCCGATGGCGCTGCGGTAGTCCCGCTCCATTCCCGGGAAACCGTCCGTTCCCGACCGGCCGATCTGCCACCGGCGCAGGGGATCGTTGGTCGGTCCCGAATAGTAGTTGGTGGCGCCGATATAGAAGGTGGTGTTCTCGCCGGAGAAATCGTACAGGTTGTAGTCCATCGCCGCATCGGCCAGCAAGGAAACGGAATCGCCGATGGAATAGGCATAGGCGCCGGCCGCCGGGACGAACATGTTGTTCTGCAGCGTGTCCCGAACCGTGTTCTGCAACTGGATGCCCGCGACGGTCGATCCGGCGAAGGTCAGGTTTTCCAGGATCGTGTCGCTCGCGTTCTGCAGATTCACCCCGATCGCGGTCTTCCAGAACCCGGAATTCCTCACGGTGGTTTCCTGGACGCCCCGCGCGTCCAGCCCCGTGGCGGGGCCCGCGGCGGAAGCGCCCACCACCACGCCCTGGACCGTCACGTTCCGGTTGGACTCCAGCCGGATGCCGCGGTCGAGCCCCCGGACGTTCATGTCCTTCAACTGGACGTAGGAGGCCTTGACGTCGAGGCCGATCGTCGAGCCCGAACCCGTCCGTTCCAGCACGGTCGCGTACGGGGTGTTGGGATTGCCCTGGATGACCACGTCGGCGTTCGTGGTCCCGCCGCGGGACCAGATGACGCGGGTGTCCGCATTCGTGGAATAGGTGCCGGTATCCAGATAGACCGCGTCGCCGCCTTCCAGGTCGTAGGCGTCCAGGATCTGCTGCAGGGACAGCTTCGGCGCCGAATTGCTCAACCCGCTGTTGGCCGCCGAACCGAGCGCCGAACAGTAGACGTCGGCGGCGGGGTCGGCGTCGTTCACGTAGAAGACGTGGGGCTGGTTGCGCAGCGCGAAGGGATAATCGTTCGTGTCCCCGCCGGAACCGTCCTCGGCCACGACGCGCCAGTAGGCGGCGAAACTGTCGGGGAATCCGCTCGTGTCCCAGCGATAGCTTCCCTCGTCGGCGGCCCTCGTCGCGATGTTCGACCAGGTGACGCCGTCGGCGGAATATTGCAGCACGACCGACTGGCCGTCCTCGTTTCCGCAGGTCCAGCGCAGCACGACGTTGGTTCCCTTCACCACGCCGCCGTCGTTGTGCGACAGGGCGGTCAGCCAGAAGTTCGTGATGCTCTTGCTGGCCTGCGCCGTTCCGCCGTAGGCGCCCAGGTTGCGCCGGCCGCCGTCGTACCAAGGCTCGCTTCCGACGCCGAGCCAGGGATCGCCCAGGTCGATCAGGACGGAATGGACCGTGTCCGTGTCCCACCGATTCAAGATCGGGCTCCAGCGCCCTGCCGTCGAGTACAGATGGAAGTCGCCGTCGGATTCGCTCTGGAACGAGTTCGTGGTGTCAAACGAAACGCTGTTGGCATCCTGCCCGGAGGCGAGCTGCCAGTAGGCCAGTTTCTCCCACTTCCCGTTCCGGCTGCCGATCCACGCCGAATCGCGGGCCACCAGGTTGTTCCAGTCGGAATACAGCGCGCCGTCTTCCCACGCGATCGCGCTGTTGGTTTCCGATCCGCCCGCCACCAGGATGTTGTGGCCGGACCGCAAGTCGTAGATGCCCCGTTTCCGCAACGCCGTTCCCCGCGGCGCCACGATCGTGCAGTTGGATACCGCGGCCTGCGCCGCGTTGACGTCCAGCGCGAAGGCGTTGTGGTTGGTCGCGTAGATCGCCGAATTCACCAACGCGACGTTGGTGCCGGAAAGGGAGGTCGTCCCCCAGCGCTGCCGCAGGCGCTCGATCCGGTTGCTGAACCCCGACGCCGAGAAGTTTCCGCGGTCGAGCTGGACGTCCGAAAACCGCGATCCTTCGCTGACCAAGAGCATCGACACCGCGCTCCCGGGTTGGTTGGTCACCGACAGGTTGCTGACGACCAACCCGTTCCCCGCGAACTCCAGGGATTCGCCGGAGAACCGCAAGTCCTGCAGAACCATGTGGCTGGCCTCCATCCGGAAGAAGGTCCCGTGTTCGGCCGTATTCGTGGACCGGAAGAGGGATCCGGGGGCGTTGGTGCTGCCGCGCACCACGACGGGCAGCCCGCTGGTCACGCCGTCGGAGGCCTCCCAGCGGACCCAGGTGTTGGTGTCGGACATGTCGTAGATGCCCGTGTTGACGAGGATTTGGTCGCCCGGCTCGATGTCCACGTCCTGCAGCAGCGATTTCAGCGTCAGCTTGGGCACGTCCGGATAGAATCCCGTATTGGTGTCGCTGCCGATGGACATGACCATGGGCACGCCGTCCACCATGAACGCGACGTCGCCGGCGACGTCGCCGTCGTTGACGTAGTATTCGAACGGCGGATTGAGGCCGAAATAGGTGTCCGTCATGTCCACGACGCTGGGCGTGCCGACCAGATACAGGCGCCAGCGGCCGGCGGGGCTGCTGGGATAGTATCCCATGTCGCTCTGCCAATACGTTCCGCCGAGGCTGACGGTGATCGCCGGGCCGATGGGAATCCAGTGGGCTACTCCGTTGTCGTAGGAATACTCCAGCTGCACCTTCTCGTTGGTGTTGACGTTTCCGCCATACCCCCAGATCAGATTGATGCCGCCGGACAACATGCCGCCCGACATCGCCGTAACCGCCTGCAGCCACGCGTTGGTATTGCTCTTGCTCGCGTAGATCGTGTTGCCGTACAAGCCAATGTTGCACCGGGTCCCGCGCGGAACCGGTTCGTTGCTCCAGGCCGTCTGGGGCGCGCCCATGTCGATCAGGGGCGAGAAATCCGGCGTGCCCGGATCCGGAACGTCCGTGATCCATCCGATGTCGGTCTGGTAGCGCCCGGCGACGCTCCGCACGTGGAAATCTCCGTTGGCCGGATCGTGGAACAGCGGATCCGTGCTCAGCGAATGCTGGTCCTGCACCGTCGCCCGGACCCATTGCGGAAGCTTCTCGTACTGCAATCCGCCGATCGAAGCGATCTGCGCGTTGCTGCGGATCAGCAAGTCGTTGTAGTCCGCCTGGACCGAGACGTTGGTGGGAGACTGGTAGCAGTAGTTGCCGGCGCCGTAGGCCTCCAGGACCGAATTGGTGATCTGGAGCTGCGCGCCCTGGCCCATGGACAGCGCTGAGGCGCGGTTGCTCCACAGCACGCAGTTCTCGATGGCGAATTTGCCTTGGGCGACGTAAACGCCGGCGCCGAGTCCATCCCGGACCAGCACCCGCTGCATCCGGTTTTCATCGCCCATGCTCGACTGGATGCCGGCTCCCGACGACCCGGCGACGTCCAGATCCGACAGCGTGCACCGCACCGAACTTTCCTCGAACACGACGCCGTTGGTAAATCCCGTCAGCCGGAAATTCGACAGGCGCACGTCGTGGGCGGCATAGAATTGGAAGGCGGCATTCGTCGGTCCGCCGGAAGCCTGCATCCACGATCCGCCTTCCACCCAGTTGGTGCTGCCGGTGAATTTCGTCGCGTTGCCGGCTTCGCCGCTGCTGAACAGGGAAATGAACACGGGCGCCGACAGCACGTAGACGCCGGTATCGACCTTGACTTCGTCGCCGCCGGCCAACTGGTATCGATCCAACACGGCCTGGATCGAATGCAGGGGGCTGTTCGACACGTAGCCCCGGTTGGTGGGCGATCCGATCGCCGTGGTATAGATGTCGACGTCGACGGGGCCGTCGTCGTTGACGTAATAGGTCAGGGGCCGCGTCCGGAGCGTGAAGGGCACCGTGGTTTCCCCCACCACGTTGGTGTCGGCAACCAAAACCACCCGCCACAAGGCCTCGGGCGTTGGATTCACCGTGCTGAACCATTCGTACGGCGCGGCGCCGATGCCGATTCCGCTGTTGACCAAGATCCAGTCGGCGCCGTCGAAATAGTAAATGTTCACCGTATTGGTCGGACCGATCCCGCGATAGAGCCAATACAGCGGCTGCCCATCCGGGGCGACGCCGCCGTCGGAGAGGGTCACCGCCAGCAGCGCCGGGGAATTGGTGTCGCTCTTCGAAGCCTGCGTCGTCCCGCCGTAGGCGCCCAGGTTGATCCGCGTGCCGTTCGGCGCCGGCTCGTTGGCAATGGCCGTCGACGTCGGATCGCCGGCATCGATGGCCCAGGACGTGTCCGTCGATACCGCCCAGTTCCCGTTGCTCCAATATCCCCCCCGGCTCTGCAGGTGGAAGTCGCCGGCCGCCGGATCGACGAACAGGGGATCGGCCCGCAGGCTGTGCAGGTCCCGGCCCTTCTCCTGCCATTGGCGGAGATTCGCGTAGTCCGCCCTTTCATACAGGTTGCTGCAGTAGATGCCGTTGGAGACCATTCCATAGAGGTTGTAGTCGCCGGCGATGGATGCGCTCATGCCGATTTCGACGTAGATGGGAGCGAGATTGGTCACGCACAGGATGCTGTTGGACACGCTCAATCCCTTGTCGGTCGAAACCGCCCCGAACCGATTCCCCCAAATCGTGGCGTGCGCGAGGCTCTCCGCCCCCTTGCTGCCGACGCTGTTGTACCCGAATTGCCCATTCCCCCACATCCGGGCGTGGCGCAAATCCAGTCCCGCAACCCCGGAAACCCAAAGTCCGTTGGTCTGGTTGTTGTTCAGCTCCATTTCCGACATGGCGAGATCCGCCGAATTCAGGACCGAGATGCCGTTCTGCGCCCCCTGGATCCGGAGGTTGTAGAGTTTGATGCTGCGCGTGTTCCGGATCGTAATGCCGTTGGTCGTGCCGTTGCCGACAAAGCGCGTTCCGCCGGCCAGCACGTTGGTGCTGCCCTGGATGATCAGCGGAGCGTCCGCCGACCCCATGTTTCGGTCGTTGATCACGATGGAATTCGTCGCCGTCGCGGTATACAGGCCCGTATCCACGAAAACGCGGTCTCCGCCGGCGACCGGATAGTTCGCGAGCAGCGCGGAAAGGCTGTCGATCGGAAACGCCCGGTTGGTGGGATCGGCCGTGCCCGCCGGAAGCCCCGGGCCCGTGCAATAGACGTCCACGTTGGTGGGACCGTTGTCGTTCACGTAGTAGTCATAGGTCCCCGTCTTGACCAGCACCGGCTCGTCCGAGGCGTCCCATACGTTGGTATTGCCCTCGTAGACCACGCGCCAATTCAGGCCCAGGCTCAGGGGCATGGTGCTGACGTCCCAGAGATACTCGCGGGTGGAGGCCAGCACGTTGCTGGCGATCGGCTTCCAGGTGATCATAAAGTCGGTCGAGTATTCCAGCGTGACCAGCGCATTGGTCGGCATGCCCCCGTGCAGCCAATAGAGCAGGACGTCGTCGGCCATGACGCCTTCGTCGTCGTACGAAACCGCGTGCAGCCAGGGGGGATTGGTCTGGGTCATGGACGCCTGCGCCGTCGTGCCGTAGGCGCCCAGGTTGACGATGCCGCCGTTGGGCGCCGGTTCGTTCTCGACCGGCCAAGCGGAACCGCCCGCGTCGACCAGCGGAGAAAGGACGGCGTCGTAGACCCACGAGCCGCCCGCATAGCGCCCGCCGGTGCTCTTAGGATGGAAGTCGCCGGTCGTTTCGTTGGCGAATGCGGGATCGAGGGTCATGCTGTGCCAATCCGACGAGCTGGCGGCGTTCCAACTGGGCAGATTGTTGTACAGGTCGTTGCCGGCCCCGGGCGCGGCGTTCGCCTGTTCGCAGATCAGGGCGCCGTTCCGGCGGGTATAGCTGTTGTAATCGCCGTGGAAACTGTTGATCATGCCGGCGGAAAACTGGTAGATCCGCCCATCCGAGCCCGACGCATCCAGCACGCTGTTCGTAACGGTCAGACTTCCCGAGTTGAGGGCGATCGCGGTGGGGCTGCCCCACAACACGCAGTTTTCGATCGCGAGGTTCCCCTTGGCGATGGCCACCGCATTCCCGACGGTCCCGTCGTCGTTGTTCCAAAGCACGGACCGGAGCAGGCGGGTGCTTTCGCCCTCGGCCAGGCTCAGGCCCGTGGCGCGATTGTATTCGATGCGAATGGTGTCGAACTCGCATCCGATGGTCTTGTCGAGGGAAACGCCGATCTGGGCGTTCTTCATCGTCAGGTTCTTCACCCGGACGTTGACCGCATACTCCAGGGAAAAGACGGACGGAGCCGAGAAGGACAGCGCCGCGAAAACGGAAGGGGCCGCCGGATTGGTGCTGCCCTGGACGGTGACGTACAGGTTGCTCCACCCCGAATCCGTCTGGTCGATCTTGATGGGGAAAGATCCGACCATGTAGGTGCCGGCGTCCACGTAGACGATGTCCTCCGGATCCAGATCGTAGGTGTCGAAGACCGCCTGGAGGCTGTCCATGGGCCGGTTCGAGGTCAGTCCGTCGTTCGCGGCACTCCCCACCGCCGTGCAGTAGACGTCCCCGTTGGTGGAGGAATCGTTCACGAAATAGGGAATCGCGCCGCCGTTGCGGAGTACGAACCGGGTCAGGGACGTCGCGACGATGTCCTCGTTGTTCTGGCTGCGGATGCGCCACCGCCCCAGCGCGGAACGGCCAAAGGGAACGCTGTTCCACGGATAGCTGCCCGTGCCGGCATCCCATCCGCAAACGATCTCGATCCAGGTGATTCCGTCGTCCGGGGAATACTCGATGCAAACGGTGTGGTTGGTCGCGTCGCCGCCGACGGACCACTTGAGTTCGACGTCGCCCGCCGCGGTGCCGCCGTCGTTCAAGGTCAGCAGCGTCAGCCAGCCCTCGAGCGGCGTCTTGCTCGCCTCCCCGGTGCCGCCATAGAGGCCGATGTTCACCCGCTCCCCGTTGGCCGTCGGCTCCTCCGTCCATTCCATCGAATGGGGAGGGCCGGAGTCGATCAGGGGGGAAGACGTCGAATCGTCCACCCACCCGATCCCCGGAACGTAGCGTCCGCCCGCGCTCTTCAGATGGAAGTCGCCGTTGTCCGGATCGGCCAGTTGCGGATCGTGCGCCAGGGAAAAGACGTCCTGCCCCGATGCCAACGCCCAGGCGGAAACCGAAGCGTACACGGACGTGCGCGCGCCGGCGCCGGTGCCGGTCTGGTATCCGCCGGCCGCCGACCCGGATTGCGGCGGGACGTACAGGCTGTTGTATTCGCTTCTCACGCCCACCGGGGGATTGTCCGGCCGCATGTAGATGCCGAACGATTCCGGTTTCACCATCCCGAAAATGGAATTGGACACGTCGGCATAGCCCCGGTTCAGATAGAGCCCGTACCGATTCGACCACAGCACGCACGAGCCCACCTCCAGGGTCGGCCCCGGGAACGACGAAGAAAGCTGGATGCCGGCGTTCCGGTTCCCCACCAGGGCCGAATGCCGGAACACGGCGTTGGAGGATTGCTGGACCAGAATGCCGTTCTCGCATCCCTGGATCTCCAGCCACTCGCCGGCGACGAAGAAACTGTCGTCGACGTAAATGCCGTTGGTGGCGTCCTTGATGCCCAGATGGGCGAACCGGATGCCGTAGGTGCTGTCCAGATGGAATCCGTTCGCCGCCGGATCGGCGAGGATGTAGACGCTCCCCCCGGCCGCCGAATTGGTGCTGCCGATAATATTCACCTGCTGGGTGGCCACCGGCGACATCCCGCCGGCGTCGAATTCGCCGAACGTCGTGGCGCCGGGTGCCTGGTAATATCCGGTGTCCACGTAGATCACGTCGCCGGCTTCCAGGTTGTAGGCGTCCACGATTTCGGAAATCCAGCGTTTGGGAGAGGCCGGCGAGAGGCCGGAATGGGCGGAACTGCCGTTGGTGGAACAATACACGTCGCCGTCCGGATTCTCGTCGTTCACGTAATAGAGCACCGGGCCGTTGTGGAGGACGAAGGGCAATTCGCTGGTCGCCACGACGTTGGTTTCCACCTCGTCCTGGACGCGCCACCGGCCCAGCGGCGAGGAAGGCAGGCTGGCGCTGTTCCAGGGGATCCCCCCCAGGGAGGCCGGCAGCCCGCCGGCCACGAGATTCCAGGTGTCGCCATCGTCGATCGACACGTAGAGGCGCACCGTGTGCCCGGTCGCCGCCCCGGACGCCATCCAGTTCAAGTCCACCTGGCCGGAAGCCACGCCGCCCCGGTTCAGGGTCAGCACGTACAGGGTGGAGTTGGTCTCCGACTTCGAGGCCCAGGCCGTGCCGCCGTACAGCCCCACGTTCACGCGCCCGCCGCTGTTGGTCGGCTCGTTTTCCCACGCCGTCGAATCGGGATCGCCCATGTCGATCAGCGGGGAGGAAACCGCGTCGTTGGTCCAGGCCAGGAGAACGGGATCCCAGCGCCCCGCGCGGCTCTTCAAGTGGAAGTTCCGGTTGGTCGCATCCGCCAGGAGGGGATCGCCGTCGTAGGAATGGAGATCCTGCCCCTCCGACGTCGCCCAGGATCCCACCGTGTCGTAGATCAAGGGGACGGGCGAACCGGCCACGCTCTGCTGGAACACGCGGCCCGAATCCCCCAGCCAGATGGAATTGTAGTCCGCGAAGAGCTCGGCCGAGGAATCCAGTCCATAGATGTAGTATCCGGACGAGACCGACAGGACGTTGTGCTGGACCGTGGCTTTCCCGGTGACGAGCTGGACGGCGTTGCCGTCCGTTTCCCAAATCACGTTGTGTTCGATCACGGGATAGACCGTGTTGGTCGACGCATCCCCCCCGGAGATGATCACCCCCTGGTTGGCGTCGGCGACCACGCAGTGTTCGATCCGCAGGTGGCTGCCGCCCGTCAGCTTGAACCCGACGTTGGTCACGCCGACCGCGACCCATTCCGCCGCCGCGTCGTAGCAATCGTTGAACGAAACGGCGATGGAGGACGAGTTGGACACCACGAGATTGCGCAGGCGGATGCCCACGGCGTAGTCCGCCTGGATGCCGACGGGGTAAAAGGATCGGCTCAGGACGGTGCCGTTCATCAGCGAATTCGTGCTGCCTTGGAAAATCACGGGGTCCACGCCCAGATTCCCGGCGGAATCGGCCTGCGTGATCCGCCAGGGGTCCGAACCCTTCTGGTACACGCCGGTGTCGATGTAGACGATGTCGCCGCCCTCCAGATCGTATTTGGCCAGCAGGGCGTTGAAATCCGACATCGGCTTGTCGGGCGTCAGGCCGCTGTTGGCGCCTTGGCCCACGGCCGAACAATAGACGTCGTTGGTCCGGGAATCGTCGTTGATGTAGAAGGCAAAGGTTCCGTTGCGGACCGAAAACAGCCCGGTGCTGATCGCCGTGCTGCCGTCCGAGCTTTCAAGCTTCAGTTTGCCTTCGACCGATTCGGCGCTGAGGGTCGTGTCCCAGGTCCAGGCGCCGTCGCCGGCGGCAATGCCGGCCACCAGCTCCGTCCACGTCAATCCGCCATCCGAGGAGTAGGAAATGGTCACCGTGCCGGTCGTCGCCGCGCCGCGGGCCAGCCACGTCACCAGCACGTTGGTGCCCGAGGCGCGCCCGCCGTCGTTGAAGCTGATCAGCGCGATGGCGCCGTTGGTCGGCGTCCGGGAGGCCTGTTCCGTGTTTCCGTGGCGGCCCAGATTGGCGCGCCCGCCGTTCGGAGCGGGCTCCGTGCACGCCCGCAGCGGATCCCCCGCGTCGATCAGGGGGGAAGACTCTCCGTCGGAAACCCAATCCCCCAAGACGGCATCCCACCGGCCGGTGACGCTGCGCAGGTGGAAATCGCCTCCCAGCGCATCGGCGAAGCGGGGATCGTGCGACAGGCTCATGGAATCCTGCGCGAAATCGCTGCTGGCCCACACCCCCACCGAATCGAATTCCCGTCCGAATCCGGCCTCGTACGAGAGCGCCGCCAGCGCGCCGTTCGCCAAATAGAGGTTGTTGTAGTCGGCTTGCAAGGTTCCGTTCAGCAAATAGGCGGGAATCCGGATGCCGAAAGAACCCAGGATGCAGTTGCTCACGGAGACGGACGAGTCGTCGTAGACCGGGTTGTTCCCGCCAATGGGCTGGTTCCGAACCGACACCTGCGACGCCCCGTTCGACCAGAGGGTCCCGAACTCCAGCCGCGTGTTGAACGACGCGACGCTGTGCACGCCGCTGTTGGTCGCCCAGGCCACCGAGAAGTTCCGCGCCAGGATGTTGGAACTGGCGGAAATCGTCACCCCGTCTCCCCCGCCCGATACGTCCACCCGTTCCAAGACGAGGTCTTCCGACGACGCCACCGCGACGCCGGCCGGGTTGGGCGATTGAAAGCGGACGTTTTTCAGCGTGACGCCCTTGGCATTGTCGAATCCGATGCCCGATCCGCCGAAGACGCTTCCCGGTTCATTCGTGCTTCCCTGGACGACGATCGGCTCCGCGGCGGTTCCGCTGTCCAGATATCCCACGGTGGCCGCCGAACCTCCGGAATAATTCCCCGTGTCGATCCGCACTTCGTCGCCCGGCTCCAGATCGTACTGCGAAAGCACGGAAGCCAGGGAGTCCAGAGGCGAACCCGCGCTCCGGCCGGTGTTCGTGGAACTCCCGGCGGCCGAACAATAGGCGTCGGCGTTGGTTTCGGCGTCGTTCACGTAGTAGACGGCGTTGGTATTGCGGATGGTGAAATCCCGCTGGGACGCGTTCGTCCAGGCAAGGACTTCGCGGCATTGCACCTGCCAACGGACGGTCGGAAGCGAAGGATGGGCGGTCGTGTCCCACGTGAACGACCCGGCCAATGCCGGATTCGTCCCGACGGTCTGGTAGGTGGCGCCGCTATTGGTGGAAATCCGGATGTTCACCGTATAGACGGCGGCCGTGAACGCCTCCCCCTGGGGAGTCCATCGCAAGGTCTGGATGCCGCTTGCGATGCCGCCCTGGTTGAAGGTCCGCAGAACGAAGGTGCCGGCTCCGTTGGTCGGCGACGTCCGGCTGGCGAATTCCGTTCCGCCGTAGAGGCCGACGTTGGCCCGGTTCCCGTTGGGCGCGGATTCATTGCCCACCGCCATCGCCGGATCGGCCATGTCGATCAGCGGCGACGTCTCCTCGTCCTCCACGAAGCTCCCGGTGGCGGGGTCGTAGTGTCCGCCCGCGCTGCGGGGATGCAGGTCGCCGCCGGCCAGATCCACGAACAGCGGATCGGCGATCACCGAATTGCTGTCGCTCTGGTTCCATTCCGCCCACGACGAAAGGTGTTCCAGCGGCATCCGCCTCACGCCGAACGCCGCGGACAGCGAGGCTCTTACGAACATCGAGTCGACGTAGGGCCGGTGGTAGACGTTGT
This sequence comes from Kiritimatiellia bacterium, assembly GCA_050176815.1. Classification (GTDB taxonomy): domain Bacteria; phylum Verrucomicrobiota; class Kiritimatiellia; order CAIQIC01; family Lenti-01; genus Lenti-01. Next base: position 53,984 of record JBFXHR010000001.1, on the reverse strand, counting down.
AGTCGCCGTGGACCACCCCTTGGGCGACGGAATAGACGTCGTGCGCGGGGCCGTTGGCCACGAGCACGCTGTTGCTCAGGTAGATCCGACCGGATCCGGCCGAAACCAGCACGCCCGTCCCCGTCGCCGTCCCGTTGCTCGTGGCCGGAACGGGGGAAATCACGCCGCTGATCCAGTGGTTCGTCGCGGGCGCCACCTTGGTGACGTCGATCGGCGTCGCCACGTGGAACCCGGTTCGATAGAAGCCGAGGGCGGCGCATTGGATGAAACGGTTCTGGTCGGAGAGGATGCCCAAATCAAACGCGTTCCCGCGCGCGCCCACCGACCGCACCCGGTAGATTCGGTTCGAACTGGACTGGGTAAAGAGCAACCCCGGACTGCCGCCGTGGATCCGCAAATCGCGGAACTCCACGTTCCGGCTGTTCTGGAGCTCGATGGCCGTCCCGCTGGAATTGGTGAACACGCTGCCCCCGGCCACCTCGTTGGTGCTGCCCTGGATCACCAGGTAGTTGGTGGGCGCGGTGGCCGTCGGGATCGAAATTTCCAGCGTCGAAGACAGCGGATAGACGCCCGTGTCCACGTAGACGGTATCCCCGTGCTCGATCTTGTAGCGCGCCAGCAGCGTCGCCAGGGAGGTCAGGGGCGAGTTGGTCTCCAGCCCCGTGTTTGCAGAGCTCCCGGCCGCCGAACAATAGACGTCGCCGTTGGTATCGCCATCGTTGAGATAGTACGCCAGCGGTTCGTTCTTGATGGCGAACAGCGTTTCCGTCTGGCCAAAGACGTTGGGGTCGCTTTCCAATTCGACCCGCCAGACGCCCATCGCCGTGCTGGCCACGTTGGTCGAGTTCCAGTCCAAGTATCCCGCCGAGATGTAGTCATGGCCGATGTTGGTCCACGAGGTCCCGCCGTCCCCCGAGAAGAGAACGTTCACGTAATTGCTTCCGGCGATCCCGTTCCACGCCCAGTACAACGTCACCGGGCCCCGGATCGTCCCGCCGTCGGACATCGTCAGCGGCACAAGGGTCGGGGCCCCCGAGCTCTTGCTGGCCTCGGCCGTGTTGCCGTACAGCCCGACGTTGATGCGGCTCCCGTTGTTCGTCGGCTCGTTCGATACGCCAAAGGCGGGATCCCCCAGGTCGATCAAAACGGAGGTTTCGAGGTCGTTGGTCGTGAAGACCCCCAGCGCGGGATCGTACCGGCCGTATTCGCTCTGGAGATGGAAATCCCGGTTGGTCGAGTCGGCGAACCGCGGATCGTATCCGAAACTGTTCTTGTCGTTGGCGAAGGCCGTGCTGGTTTGCCAGTCGATCAGGAACCGGTCCGCCGCCCGGCCGTCGCCGCCCGCCACGTTCGCGCCGTCGGACACCCGGACGTTGTTGTAGTCCGAATCCAGCGTCCCGCCGCCGGCCCAATAATAGACATACCGCCGGTCGCCCGTGGCCTCCAGAATGCTGTTCTTGAGTTCGATGCTGCCGCCGCGGATGTGCAGGTTCGCTTGCAGGTTTTCCCGGAACAGGCTGCCGTAGATTTTGACCGTGGCGCCGGTGCGGGTGGAGAATCCCGCCGACAGGCTTTGATCGACGATGATGCGGTTCGCGTCCATCTGGACGCCGGCGCCCGCGTAGATGGCGTTGGTGAAGCAATAGGCCGCCCTCACGCGGTCCAGTTCGATGCCCAGGCTGTTCTCCGCGTGGATGCCGATATAGGCGTTGGACACCATGAAATTGCTCAACTGGACGCCGGTGGCATGGGACAGTTGGATCCCGTAGGCGCCGGTGCTCCGGCTGTTCCGGGCCAGGATGGTCCCGGCGTAGGGCGCCGCCGGATTTCCGGTCACCTGCACCGGATTGCCCGCCGATCCCGAATTCTTCATGCCGATCTGGATCGGCGTGGATTCCACGTAGGTGGCGCGGTCCACCCAGATCCGGTCGCCCGGCTCCAGATCGAACCGGTCGAACGCCGCGGCCACGGAGTCCAGCGGCGCGTTGGAACTGGCCATCCAGTTGTCGGATCGTCCCGGCGCCGTGGCATACACCGCCTGGTTGGTGTAGGGGCCGTTCACGTAGACGTTCAAGTTGGAGTTGCGGATGGAGAAAAAGGTCGTGGACTGCGCCGACACGTTGGTGCGTTCCAGGCAGGACACCCGCCAGATTCCCGCGGGCGTGTCCGGCAATCCGGTCAGGTTCCAGACGGCCATTTCGTTGGTGGCGGCGATTCCGGACGTCACCGTCGTGCCCCAGGTCTTGCCGCCGTCCGTCGAGACGTCCACCGTGACGGTCTCGTTGGAAAACCCGCCTCCCGCCGTCCAGACCAGCGGAACCGCCCCGTTCGTCGCAAAACCCGCATCCCCGAACGACGCCGTCTTCAGCCAAGGCGAATTCACCGCGATGCTGGCCTCCGCCGTGCCTCCCCACCGGCCGAGGTTGACGCGGTTGCCGTTGGGCGCGGGTTCGTTGGCATAGGCCGAGGCTGGATTCCCCGCGTCCAGCAAGGGCGAGGAGACGTCGTCCGACGTCCGCAGCCCGTTGGACTGGAGCCGCCCCAGCGTCTGCTCCGTCTTCAGGTGGTAGTCGAACGAGTCGGGATCGGCCATCCGCGGTTCGGCCGGAATGCTGTGCAGGTCCCACCCCCCCGACGCCCGCTGCCATGCCGCCAGATTGTCGGCGACCGTTCCCCCGTAGCTGCCCACCCGCGTCAACGGACCGGCGTAGAGGCCGTTGTAGTCCGACGTGAATCCGCTGGACGAGGACGCCGAAATCAGGACGGCATTGAGGTTGGTGGAAGCCAAAATGCTGTTTTCCAGCACGCCCCACGTGGAATTCCCCAACGTGGCGGCCGCCGCGGTGTTTTGCCAGAAAACGCAGTTTTGGATCGAAACGTTCGTGACCTGGCTCAGATAAACGCCGGTCCCGCCGCCGTGGGCCACGCAGCGGACCAGCAGGTTGCTCCGCGCGTTGCCCTGCAAGTCGAACGCCCGACTCGACGCGCCCCTCACCTCCACGCCGTCGAGCGTCACGTTCACGGCGTTCGTCATCGCCACGCCCCGCACCACGTTGCTCATCGCGACGTCGCGCAGCACGATGTTGGACGCGCCCGTTTGGAAATCGAACGCCAGCGGACGGGACGATCCCGACCGGAACAGGCTGCCCCCCGCCAGCCGATTCGTGCTGCCCGCAATGACCACCAGATTCGTCGCCGCCCCCGAAAAGGCGCTCGTCAGCCGCACCGTGTTCGTGGCCACGTAGACGCCGGTGTCGATATAGATCCGGTCGCCCGGCCCCAGCGATCCGACTTTGGCCAGCAGGGCGTGCAGGTTCCGCATCGGCCCTCCGGGACTCGCGCCCTCGTTGTCGTCGTCCCCCGCCGCCGTGCAATACACGTCGTTCGTGGACGAATAGTCGTCGTTGATGTAGAACGAGAACGTCCCGTTGCGATAGATGAAATTCGTCGGCGATTGGCTCGACGCCTCCGGACTGGCCCCTTCCAGTTCCACTTTCAGCAAGGCGGTGCGCGACGACGTGTCGTCCGCCACCAAGTCCTGGTAATAATAGTGTCCGTCGGCCGCCGGCACGTGGGTGGCCAGCACTTCCCAGTTCTTGCCGCCGTCGCGCGAGAACCAGATCGTGACGAAGCCGTTCGTGTAGCCCGCGCCCCCGCCGTTCCACCGCACCCACGCCCCCGCCTGCGCGTCCAGCGTCCCCCCGTCCATGTAGCTCGCCAACTGCACCCACCCGTTGGTGCGCGACTTGCTGGCCTGCGCGGTGTTGCCGAAAACGCCGGCGTTCATCCGGTCCCCGTTCGGCGCCGGCTCGTTGGAAACCGCCGTCGCGGGATCGCCCAGGTCGATCGCCGGGGAATTGGTGGCGTCGACCGTCACGTAGGCCATCGCGTTCGTGTCGAAGCGGCCCGCCTCGCTCTTCGGGTGGAAGTCGAACCCCGCCGCGTCCGCGAACAGCGGATCGGCATACAGGCTGTTCGACCAGCCAAGCCCCGCGTCCTGCAGCACGGTGAAGGAGGAATGGGTGCCCACGCCCGTATCCCAGACCAGATTGTAGCCGCCCGGCACCACCTGGCTCCCGAACAGCACCGCCGACGGCCCGTTGCCGACCAGGATGCTGTTCGACACCGACAGCGTGTTGGACGAGGCCAGGATGACCGTCGGGCTGCCCCACATCACCCCGTTCTGCCAGCGGTTCTCCGTGCCGCCCCCGTAGTAGGACCTCAACCCGTTGCCCGCCGACACGCAATAATCGAACGTGTGCCGCGTCCCCGAGGCGTAGACGCCGTTCTGGCCGTTGCCCAGGCACTGCACGTTGCGCAGCGCCACGTCGGAAGATCCGCTGCCGTAGAGGCCGGACTGCCCTCCCGTCAGCCGCAGGTTCTCGATCTCCAGGAAACTGGCCCCGCTGATATCCAGCACGTTCGCGGACGTGTTGCCCCGGTTGAACGTCGTTCCGTTCGTGCTGCCGACGATCCGGACGGGCATCCCCGTGGAGCCCGAATCGAACCGGCCGATCGTCGTGGTCTGGCCGAGATACTCGCCCGTATCGACGTAGACCGCGTCGCCGCCCGCCAGCTGATAGGCGCTCAAAATCGCCTGCAACGTGTCTTTGGGCCGGCTCGCCGCCGCCCCGTCGTTCGCGTCGCTCCCCAGCCCCATACCGTAGATGTCCCGAACGGTGCTGCCGTCGTTCACGTAGAAGGTGAACGTCGTGTTCGTGTATCGCCGGACGCTGAACGGCTGGGCGTTGGTCGAAGCCGCCGCCGGATTGGTGCTGCTGACCACCCGCCACCGCACCGCCGGATAGGAGAAGGTCGGCGCCCAGTCGTATTTCTCTTCCGCGGCCGAAATGCCCGTGGCAATGGTATTCGTCGTCGCCCAGTTGTTGGTCGAGTATTGCAGGTTGACCGTCGCCCCGGCCCCGAGATTGCCGGCCACCCACTCGAGCCGCCCCGTCCGCACCAGCGTCCCTCCGTCGTTGTACGACATCGCGAACAGCCAGTCGTTCGTCCGGCTCTTGCTCGCCTCCGCCGTGCCGCCATAGGCCCCCGCGTTGGGCCGCCCGCCGTTCGGCGCCGGCTCGGCGCCGACGTCCGCCCCCGCCGGACCGAAATCGATCGCCGGGCTGTGCACGGCCGCTAGGTTGGTCACCGCGCCTCCCCCGTTCGTGGCATACCCCGCCGTGCTCAGCAGGTGGAAATCCAGCGCCCCCGCGTTCACGAACAGCGGGTCCGCCACCGTGTTGCCGTACCAGTTCGTATTCCCCCGAAGAAGATCGGACAGCTTCTCGATATCCGACCCCATCGTGCCGTTCCACAGCACGTTGCGCGTCCCGGAAAACGGGGTATTCCCAATGCCGACGAAGACTTGGCTCCCGCTGAGGACGCACCCCTGCACGTTGGTCACGACGCCCACGGCCAACTGCAACGCGGTCGAATTGTACGAAATCAGCACGGAATGCTGAATGGCGTTGCCCGTGCCAAAGGCGCGAAACGGGTTTCCGGCTCCGGCGGCCGTGCAGTTGCGGAACAGGTTGGTCTGGCAACCGGCGTTGCTCAGATTGAATCCAAAGGTGCCGTTGGTGAGCGCAACGATGCGTTCGAAAACGCAATTTTTCGCTCCGTCGAGTCGAATTCCCTCCGTGCCGCCCAGCGTCCGGATGTCGGCCAGCGTCAGATAGCTCCCCCGGACCGTCAGGTTCACCCCCCCCGTATATACGGCGCCGTTGGTGCTGCCTTGGAACAAGATGTTCGTCCCGGCCACCCCGGCGACGGTATTGCTGATGACGTCCGGCGAATACGTTCCGGTGTCGATGTAGACAATATCTCCCGCCGCCAACGTCGCGGAACCGGCCAGATTGGCCAAGGTTTTCTTAGGTGTCGTCGGCGTCAGGCCATTGTTGGCATCGTTGCCATACGCGGTGGGCGTATAAATGTCTCCCGTATTGGACACGTCCCCGTCGTCGATGTAGTAGGTCGCTGCGCCAGCCGGCCAAGCCCCTCCCAGCGCAAGACATGCCGCGACGCCCATGATCCAAAACCGCGATTTCATTTCGTGCATCCTCGCAGGAAACGCCTTGCGCAAACCAATTTTCCGCACACGTCGCCTTAATTTGAATATAATATAAGGGCGCGCCACTTGGCAAGGCATTGCCATCGACTTTTTTATCCCAACCGCCGCAAGGCGGGCAGGTAGGCGCATTCGGAATGAACATCCCCCGGATGGAACAAAATCCCCGCCTCAAGAAGAAAGCAATCGGCTCCCCCGCACGATATTGCAAAAACGGCTCCGGCTCCGTCCAAAGCCGCATCGGTCTATCCGGATAGATAAATTCCGCCCCCCTCGAGTCTCTAGTCTGCAGTCTCCAGTCTAGAGCAAATTAATCTATCTGTAGCCGCCGAATCCGACCGGGACGAGGTCGTCCCGGCTCCAAGCAGCCAGGGATCATGTCTTTGGAGCCCCCGACGACCCCGTCGGGGGGTGGTGGGCGGCTACAGTATTTCGCAAACCGCTCTAAAGCCCCAAGCCCCCCCCGTCTCAAGTCCCAAGTCTCTGGTCTCCAGTCTCCCGTCCCAAGTCCCAAGTCTCTAGCAAATTAAGAATTACTGTAGCCACCCGCAACAGCGGATGAATTCCAAAATGTAGGCCCGGTCCCCCGACCGGGCGGGGTATCGCCGGGTGAGGGCCCCCGGTCTACAGCGTAAAAGTCGGCTGCGGAATATCTGAAAATGCTCTAGTCTCAAGTCACTAGTCTCAAGACTCCCGCTCCCCGCGAAGCCCCAAAATCCGGTCCGCCACTTCCTTCATCCGATCGTCGATGCGCAGATGCTCGTTGAAATAGTCGATTCCCCGCCGGGAATACCCCTCCAGATCGCCCTCCATTTCCCGGATCGCCGCGCCGATCTGGTCCGGCCGCTGCACCACCTTCCCGCATCCCGACGACGCCACCCATTCGGACATGTTGGTGTAGTCGTTGACGATCACCGGCAATCCGGCCTGCACGTAGGAATTCACCTTCCCGGAGGAATGCCCCATCAACCGATTGCTCCTCCGGGACAGCACCAGCGCCTCGTCCACCCCGTAGAACGCCAGACCCAGATCGGCCGAATCCAGGATGGCCGGCAATTCCTCCGGGGTCGCCGGCGCCGGCGAGAAAAACACCCGTCCCGGCGGACACACTTTCTGCAGCAACCTCGTCGCCAACAGGAAATTCCCGTCCCCTTTCAGCGAGTGCCGGGAATGGACCACCAGCACCCAGTTATCCGGCCAGGACTTCACCGACAGCGCCAGGTCGTCCACCTGGTTGGAAGCGGAGAAGGAACCCGTATACAGGGCGACGCGCACGTGGCCGGGAAGATCGAACTGGTCGTGGAACAACCGTTTTTTCTCCCGCCGGGCCCGTCCGGCCATGGAATTGGGCAACAGCAGCAGGGGCTTCTCCGCGAATTCCGAATTCTCCTTCCGGAAGGCGTCGGCCTTGTTCCGGTCCTGGATGATCCCCCCGGCGCAAGCCGCCAAATGCTTTTTTTCGAACTGACGCCAGCGGCGGAACGGACCGGGATCCTGAGCCAATTCGTCGTCGAACAGGATTTCCAGCGACCAATACCAGACGGGCAACTTCAACGAACGGTTCAACAGCTGGGCGTTTCCAAGCCCCAGGCCGTTCAAAACGACCATCGCGGACCAGCCGTTCCGCATCTGCTGCCGCCAGGCAAACAGCCGGATATATTGCTCGGTCGAAAACAGCTTCCAGAATCCGTGCGGATGCCAATTGGGATAGTGCCCGTAAATCCGGATTCGTTCCGGATCGGCCGGCCCCAGCGCCTGTTCCGGCGCGCCCGGCACGAAGATTGTGACGGGTATCCGCCGGCTTTCCAAATGCCGCACGAACGCATACACGCTGGGAATCCCCGTCAGGTCGGGAAACGGACTCACCAGGACCAAATGCGGTTTTCGGGCTGTGTTCATTTCGCTTTCATCGGAAAAACCGCCCAGCGGAATCCGAAAGCGCCAAGATAACCATCCCCGCTGGTTTTGCGCAATCCCATAGCGCGGCTTCGGGTTCGTTCGATTCGTTGGGACTAGAGCAAATTAAGAATTACTGTAGCCACCCGCAACAACGGATGAATTCCAAAATGGAGGCCCGGTCCCCTGACCGGGCGGGATTTCGCCGGGTGAGGGCACCCGGCCTACATCGGGATCCTGCGGCTACAGGAAAAGAGAACATGCTCCGGGAAACCGCGGTGGATATCCCTTTCCGCTTTCCAACAAGAGCGCGGCTTCCCGGCGTTTGCGATCCTTTGGCGCCCTTTGCGCCTTTTGCGTTAATGGATCGGAGGCCGAAGCGTTTGCCCTACGGCGCGCCCGGCGCCGTCTCGCAGACCTGGACCAGATCCTCGATGAATCCAAATCCCATCTTGGAGATCCACGCCTCGTTTACTTCGACCACCACGGCGTCGCGGCCCTGCAACTCGCCCTTCAGGTCCAGGCTTTTCTTGTCCAGCACGACGCTCTTCGCCTCCGGATAGGATTCATCCCGATTGTAGTAATAGTAGGTGTTGCGCCGGCGATAAAGCTCCTGCCCGTCCATGTGCACCGTCAGGGTGGGGACAAAGCTGTCTCCCACGAACAGAACGTCCGGCAAATAGGTTCCCGCGCGATGCTCGACGAGGGGGTGGATTTGGGGCCCCGGCCGCGGATGGCCCGGCCACAAATTCACCAGATCCCCCAAGTCGTTGTCCTTGGCCACGACGACGTCGTTGGTCTCGCTGCCCACGACCTGAAGGGTGGACAAGTCCTTCCCCGTCAGATCGCGCAGGCGCTCCATCACCAGACCGGCCATCCTCGTCGCGCCGTAATGGTTCCAATGGATGCCCCCCTGGGTGAACAGCGCCGGGACGCCGGGTTGGTTTTTCCACTCCAGGAACCGTTCGTGCCCATCGATGAGATTCACGCCGTTCCGCCGGAGAAATCCGATCAAATTGTCGTAATCGCTTCGGCGGGACGAACGCCCGGCCACGTCCGCCACGGTCGGCAGGAATTCCGGATAGATTTCCGCCTTGCTGGGCGCAATCAGGAGCAAAAAGGCAATCCCGTTGGCGGCCAGGCCATCCTGCGCGCGGCGAACGGAAGCGCTCAATTCGCGGAGCTTGTCCGTCGGCTGGAGCCCCGGCCGGGCATACGCGTCGACGTAGTCCTGCGCGAAGAGAAATTCGTTCCGGCCCATCAAAACGCGCGTACCGCTGTTGTAAACCTTCAGCTCCCGGAACAGCGCAAAGTTGATCTGGTTGGCCGTGCGCACCAGCCAGCCGCGCAAACCGACGTGTCGGCTGAACCAAACCTCGAATTGCGACTGCAGATTGCCTCCGCCCCAGGCGCGAAAATCCAGCTTGGGCGGCGGAATCGGCTTCTCCCACCCGTCCAACGGACAATCGGGCGGCCAGCCGGTTCCCATCTGGACCAGCGGCAAGGCCAGAAAGAGGCCAAAGAGAATCGCCGCGGCGAGGAGGAAGGATTTCATGGCCTCAGAACCGGAAATAGATGAAGGGATTGAAGCTGCTCGTCGCCAGCACCGAAGCCGACCAGGCCAGCAGGATCATGGCTGCGGCAAACCGCCCCGCCGCTTGCCCCAGCGTGGCGTGGGCCGGTTCCAGGCGCATGAAGTCGAACGGGCGCGGCTTCAGCGCCGGCCCGAAGCACAGCAGGAACGCCGCCGCCAGCATCGCCTGGTGCCGCAGGCCGAACTCGATGGCCGGCGGCGCGGACTCGCCGCCGAAGACGTCCAGCATGCCCCCCGCGTAGGCCAGCGCGTGCCCCAGCGATTCCGCGCGGAACAGCACCCAGCTGAACAGCACCAGCACGAAGGTGACGGGAATCCCCGCCCACGCCGGCGCGCGGGAAATCCGCGTGTTCTTGAACGCCTTGTCGAGGCACAGGAAAAACCCGTGGAACGCGCCCCACGCCACGAAATTCCACGCCGCCCCGTGCCAGAAGCCGGAGACCAGGAACACGAGCCACAGGTTGAAATAGGTCCGCGCCACGCCCTTCCGATTCCCCCCCAGCGGCACGTACAGGTATTCGCGCATGAAGTTCGACAGCGAGATATGCCACCGCCGCCAGAATTCCGTGATGCTGCGCGACACGTACGGCCGATTGAAGTTCTCGAGAAATTCGATCCCCAGCATCCGCCCCAGCCCGATCGCCATGTCCGAATAGCCGCTGAAGTCGAAATAGATCTGGAACGCGTAGGCCACCACTCCCAGCCACGCCCAGCCCACCGACAGCGTCCCCGGCGCGGCGCCGAACGCCGCATCGGCCACCTCCGCCATCGTGTTGGCCACCAGCACCTTCTTCCCCAACCCCTGGCAGAACCGCAGGATGCCGGTAAAAAACCGCTCGCGCGTATGCTCCCGCGCGACCAGCTGCTGCGCCACGTCGTGGTAGCGCACGATCGGCCCCGCGATCAGCTGGGGAAACAGCGCCACGTAGAGCAGGTAGTCCGCCGCGTTCCGCGCCACCTTCGCCGTGCCCCGGTACACGTCCACCAGATAGCTCACCTTCTGGAACGTGAAGAACGAAATCCCGATCGGCAGCGCCACCGCCGCCCACGCCATCTCTCCCGCCCCGAACCGCGCCAGCCACCCGTTCAGCTCCGCCACGAAGAAGTTCGCGTACTTGAAGTACAGCAAAAGCGAAACGTTCATCGCCACCGCAAGAGCCAAGATCCCCTTGCGCACCCGCTCCGGCCTCGGCCCTTTCGGCAGTTCCCGGCTCAGCCAAAAGTCCGCCAGGCTCGAAACCACCAGCACGAGAACGAACCGCGGCGCCCCCCACGCATAGAAAAACAGGCTCCCCGCCAGCGCCACCTTGTTCCGATGCCGCGCCGGACAGGCGTAGTACGCCGCCAGCAGCAGCGGCAGGAAAACAAACAAAAACGTGAGCGAACTGAAGACCATGGCGCGATTACCGTCCAGAACCCCTTGAACCCATAACCTCTTCGATCAGCTTGTCCCACGCGGACAAGGTGGCGTCCAGCGGAAACGCCCGGGCGCGGATTTCCGCCGCCTGCCCCAGGCGCCCGCGCAGGGATTCGTCGCCCAGCAGTTTCGCCATGGCGCGGCACAGCGCCTCGGAGTCCCCCCGGGGCACCAGCAGGCCCTCGACTTGGTCGGTCACCAGCTCCGGCATGGAACTGCAGTTCGCGGCAACCACCGGCAGCCCCATTTGCATCGCCTCCAGCATCGAATTGGACAACCCCTCGTAGTAGGAGGGATGGACGAAGACGTCCGCCGCCGCGAGATACTCGGCGCCGTTGGACCGGTGCCCGGCCAGGAGAACCCCCGGCTCCGCCCCGGAGTTCCGGATCGATTCCTCCAGGCGATCCCGTTCCGGCCCATCCCCGAGCATCACGCACAGGGCTTCCGGATGCTCCTTCCAGAGCGCGGCGGCCGCCAGCGCCAGTTCCCGGCAGCCTTTGCGCAATTCCAGCCGGCCGGAAAAGAGAAAAATCGTGCGGTCCTCCGGCAACCCCAGGCGCCGGCGCAGTTCGCGCCGGGCTTCGCCCTGCGCCCGGCCCGGCCCGGCCAATGGCCCGATGCCGTTGTAGATGAGCTGGATCTCTCCGGAATCCAGCCCCATGTCCCCGCAAAGCCTCTGCCGGTTGTCCTCCGATACCGCCACCCAAGTCTGCCCCCGCTTTTTTTCCCAATTCAGCATCCGGATCCGACGGGGCCCGACGGGCAGCCCGTTCATGACCAGCCGGAACGACACGATGGCCCGCCGGCGCAGCAGCGCCAACGCGAACCGCGGCGCCGCCGCCGCCAACGGATGGTGCAGGAAGAACACGACGACGTCCGGACGCGTGCGCAATAATAAAACCATGGTTTTCCAGCACCCCATAAAAAATCGGCTGAACTGTAAATGAATTCCGGCCTCGTCGTCGAATTCCCGGGTGTCGAATGCAATGAATGGGCAGATCGTCCGTCCTTTGTCGATAATTTCGCGATCTGCGCCTTCCACCGGGCCGGCCAGAACACAGTCGTAGTGACCCGAGAGATGGCGGATCAAATGCAGCAAGCTCTTGACCGCACCACCGGGATTGCGCCACGGAAATACAAATAACAGCCGGCCTCGCACGAGTGCGGGCGTCACGGATCGATCGCCGGGGAGGTGGTTCATCTTTGGTCCTCAGCCAAGACGAAATGTCCCCGCCCTACGACGACGGGCACAATCACCGCGCAAACGGTGCCAAGGTATGTTCTCACCCTAGTTGCCGGAATGGGCTGGCACATGGCGAACGATAGACGGCGAACGATAGGCATAGATCATGCCGATGTGAAGCCCCACCTCTGGCGGCGCGGGCAGCACGACGGCGGAAAACCCATTGTCTTGGAACCAGACCTGGAGTTCCGATGAATTGTGACCGGCCACTTCGTGATATTCCATCAGGATCAGATCGATCTTGTTGGCCAAGCCGGTAGCCGCCCAGTCTTGCATAATGGCGTACTCGCCGCCTTCGCAATCCATCTTGACGACGCAATAGTCCGCCGGCGGATGTTGAGACAAGAAATCCGACATGGTGGCCGACGCCTTGCGGACTTCAATCGGCACATCTTCCACGCGGCCAGACAGCGCATCGGCGAATTGGCTGGAAGATCCGCAGTTCTCCACTCCCAGCTTCCAAGTCTCGCGCGCATCTCGGTCGGCCAGCGCATATGGATAGGCGGTGATGCTGCGCGCCACGTCCGGATTCAACGCCAAATTCTTTTCCAGACGACTGAACGTGGAAGGAAACGGCTCGAACCCGCATACGAGCGCATGGGGATTCCGGTCTGCCAAGACAAGCGAGGCCAATCCTACGTTCATGCCTATGTCAAAAATCACTTGCCGTCCCGGAGGCAGGACATAACGGTAGCTGTGCCGGCACAGCATTTCCCAAAGGATAAAGAGCTCGACGGAACTGTCAATGCAGAAGACCAGTCGGCCATGGCGCAGGAGTACGCCGTCGCTCGCAGGTTCGAAAGACACCCCGGCCTTTTTAAGGTCGAGGCAGTAGCCGTAGTTTTTGTTCCGTCCCAGCAAAATGCGGGCTTGTTCCTTCGGCAGGGCGACCTCCAGCTTTTTAAGGCGCAGGCCGCCGTCGGGCGTGGCCTCGAAATCGGTCACGTCGTCGTACCACCCGCACAAGTATTCCGCCCACTCCATGCTACCGATAATGCCCCCATCGCGTTCCAGCCGGATGCGGCGATCTCGGTTGCGTTTAAACTTGGAAATCCAACTCTTCACTTTTCTCCGTTAGCCATCGGCGGCGATATTTTACTCTCTGAAACAAAACACGTTCAACCGGAAATCCTTGTTGTTTACCACGGGCCTATGCATGAACGGGCGCTTAGCCGGCAGTTCCGGCAGGGCATGGATGCGATATCCCGCTTCTTCGAGAACTCCAAAGAAACTCCGGAGCCGCTGGGGCGCGCCCACGAACGAATGGTATTCGACGAATACCTTGTCCACCAGATGCAAGCGGTCCGCGCAATCGAGCAATACGTCTACTTCAGCGCCTTCTATATCCAACTTCAGCAGTTCAACCGGCTCCGTCAGTCGGTCCCGGAGACGGACTGTTGTTACGGCCGTGTTCCGTCCGTCTGCCTGCGGACATAAGCAAGCTAGATGCCCTTGGACGCCGCCCAATGCCCTGAACGTCCGGTTGCCGTTCTCGACCCACAAGGCGGCTTGGCAGTATTCAATCCCATTCAAAGACGCGCAATTTGCGCGCAAATCGGCAAAAGTATCGGGATCCGGCTCGAAAGCAACCACGCGGGCATCCGGACATATCGACTTCCAATAGCGGACGCCGACCCCCACGTTCGCGCCACCGTCAAATATTAGTGGAGCGGCTCTCTTGGCCGTGAATTGGTACGTCTGCCGCTCAAAATATGCTTTGTACATTTCCAAAAAAGCCTGCGCGTCGTCGGCGCGAAATGTCCCGCCAAAGATGCTCGTGGCGACCGGAGTTCCCAACGGCAATTTTTCGAGCCGGGCCAGTTCGAGCTCCAATGGAGAATATTCCTTTCCATAGCCGCACGCCCGGCGAACCCGGCTCAATCCCCGCCACAACAAAGGCGGACACAGACCCCGAAGAAAAGACATAATCACAAAATTGGAACGGCACATTTTCCGCTGTCCTGTTGGAACGTTAAAACGGGCATCGGCGGGTTTTTCCGGAGGATCAGAATTTCTGGATGACGATGAAATTGAGATAATCGACATCAGAATTTTTCTTGGGGGCTGGCAGTATCTGCCGAGGCGCATACCGGCCATCCCCCCATTTGAGAATCAGATAGGGCATGATGAACAAATCCGCGCCGAACGGGTCCAATTGACTAGCACCACCTATTTCATGCCCGGAGCTATGCTCGATAATACATATACACCCGCTGCGGACGCAGCTCATCCATGCGTTTAGGCATTTTTCTGGGGCGTAGCTGTGGTCCAACGCATTGCTATAAATGAAATCCACTGAATTGATCCATTCCGGTTTCACATTGTGGAAATCCCACTGGATCGTATTCGGAAAATCTTTTGCGGTTTCGGAAATCTCGGTACCGATCACTTCACAGCCAAGGTATTTGCGGAACCACTCCTGCTCGAGGCCCCTTCGCGTGCCATGGCATAATCCGAAGCGAGGATTGGGAACATGTTTCTTTATGTAATCCGCCAAAAATCCGATATTTTCCTCGATAACCCAAACGGAATGGATCTTCTGTTTGTTCCCCGATTCTTGAGTTCGGCGGTACTTCTCATAGCCGAAGGTTCCATCTTTGTTCAAGTATTTATGCAAATAGAAAAGCGGAACGCCATCGTTGGGGTTATGCTTTTCATGGCAATTGAAGCCAAGGCTTTGGGCGATTTTACGCCCGATTATTGCTAGCGTTTTTTTCATGTCACGAATTTTCCTAAGGGGGGGGCGATCGAATGACGATAAACTACAACAAACCGCGTTTCCCGTCCGCCTGTTTTTTCATGGATCAGACTCTCTAATGTCGGCTGTTCCTCCGTTTTCCTCGCAGGTCCAGGCCATTCGGGGCGCCAGGCGCCCCGTGCATTCGCCGTCCCACTCCATCGGCAAATCGAGGTTTCTCCGCCAGTCGTAGATTTCCGCCGTTTTCCGGTCCATGATGCAGAAGGAAAGGGCCACGGAGGAATCGCGCACCGGCAGGGACTCGAAACGGGCCTTGAGAACCCCCTTCTTCGTCCCCAGCCGGAACACCTGCCCGTAGCCGTCGCTCCGCCCCTGGTAGAGGACTTCCGAGCCGGCCCGCACCACCACGTCCAAGACGACGTCCGACAGGCCGGGCAAGGGACATTCATACTCCACGGCCAGGCTGAACGGCCGCGACGCATGCGCCTGGTTGATCCGACGCCCCTGGTCGTCGCGGAATTCATGCGACACGATCCGGACCCGGCCGCTGCCGAAGGCCTCCGGCTCGGGTTTCGACCGGGTTCCGCCGTGCGCCTGCATGTCGCCCTCGAACAGGTCCACGCCCGCCGCGGCTTCGCCGTGGTGAACGACGGCGCCACGGCGCAGGTACAGGACCTTCTCGCAATAGCGGGTGATGACGTGCATGTTGTGGGAAACGAGAATGAACGCCACCCCGCGCCGGCGGAATTCGCTCAGGGCGTTGTAGCACTTGGCCTGGAAGGCCATGTCGCCAACCGCCAGCACTTCATCCAATAGCAGAATGTCCGGCGACACCTTGGCCGCCACGGCGAATCCCAGCCGAACGTTCATTCCCGAGCTGTAATTCTGCACTGGAGTGTCGATGAACTCCCCGATCTCCGCGAAGTCGATGATTTCGTCCAGCTTGGCGTCGGTCTCCCGCTTCGAGAGTCCCAGCACCGAGGCGTTGACGTAGATGTTTTCCCTCCCGGTCAGGATGGGATTGAACCCGGCCCCGAGGGAAATCAGCGCCCCCACCCGCCCGCGCATCTCGATCCGCCCCGCATCCGGCTTGATCAGGCCGTTGAGCATCTTGAGCAAGGTCGTCTTCCCCGCCCCGTTGTGCCCGATCAACCCCAGGCTTTCCCCGCGGCGCAGTTCGAAGTCCACGTCCTTGACCGCCCAGAATTCCTTGGGGCGAAGGCCGGAGGAAGAGAGACTGGAGACTGGAGACCGGAGACTAGAGACGGGAGACTTGAGTGAAGAGACTCGAGACTCGAGACCTGAGACTGGAGACGGGAGATTGGCGACTTGGGACTGAAGACTTGAGACGGGAGACGGGGGACCGGAGACTTGAGATGGGGAGCTCGCAGTCTCTAGTCTATAGTCTGTCGTCTCTAGTCTATTCCCCGCACGATCGCCGCCATGCCTCCGGCCGGTGAGTTCCCGCCCCATGTCGCAGAGCCCGTACCACAGCGATTTCTTCAGGCTCAGGCAAAATTTCTTCGAAACGCCCTGGACGCGAACCAAAGGTTCGTCGTCCGAGACTGGAGACTGGTGACTGGAGACTGGCGACATAGGTAATTAGGCCTGAGACTGGAGACTGGAGACCTTAGACTTGGAAACGGAGACACGAGACTTGCACAAAACGCAGGTTTCTTTTTCGACCGAGCGAATCAAGCCCGCGAGAACACGAGAGGCCTCATCCGCCTGTTTGGCCAGGCGGGAGTGGAGATCTTCCCCGAAATAGCGCAGCCGATGGGACAGGTGAATAAAATAGGCCACTTCAGCCAACGATCCCCGCGCAATGAACAGGAAATGCAAGTAATCCTTTTGGGAGTTCCGCGAGGCGCCTTCCGCAACGTTGGCCGGAACCGAATAAGCCGCGCGGCGGATCTGACTGGTGAGCGCGTAGACTTCTTCCTTGGGAAAAGCGCGCGTGGCTTCATAAATGGCCACGACCAAGTCGTCCGCCTTCTGCCATGCCAATATGTTGTTGTAGTTCCGCATCTTCGTCTCAGGTCTCAAGTCTCGCGTCTCATGTCTCGCGTCTCACGTCTCACGTCTCAAGTCTCGCGTCTCACGTCTCACGTCTCACGTCTCAAGTCTCGCGTCTCATGTCTCGCGTCTCACGTCTCACGTCTCAAGTCTCGCGTCTCGAGTCTCAAGTCTTCTTCTCCTACGCCGACATCCGCTCGATCAGAATCGGCATCGCCAGCCGATAGCCGATCCACGAGACCAGCAACAGAAGGACCGCGGCCGCATTGACGGCCAGGAAATAGCCCAGGAACTCCGGAGTTCCTCCCGTCAGCCAATCCCGCGCCGTCAGGATCAAGGGCGTGGTCGGATTGAGCGCGAAAACTTTGGCCGCCAGTCCGGACTCCGGCATGGCAAACACGACCGGCGTGGCGTACATCAGGAACTGCATCACCAGCGGCAGGGCGCGCCCCACGTCGGAATAGAGCATCCCCACCGGCGTGATGAACAGCCCGATCGCCGTGCCCACCAGGATGAGCGACAACACCCCCACGGGGAAAAAGGCCAGCCCCCATCCGGGATTGACCTTGAAAAACGGCAGGATGCACAACAACAGCCCGATCTTGATGACGGCGTTGAACAGCGTCTTGTAGATGCCCGCCAGCAACAGGGCCTCCCGGGGAAAATTCAGCTTGGCCAGCATGCCCTTGGCGGCGCCTGTCTGCCCCATCGGCGCATTGATCGAATCCATGAAAATCGCCCAAAGCATCGTCCCCGCAAAGACGTACACCGGAAAGGGAATGTCGGTCTCCTGGAGAACCACGATTCCCGAACCGTTCAGATACAGCCAGATCGCCGTGTTCGCCAGCGGCAGGATCAACGCCCACAGGATGCCCAGAAACGACTGCCGGTACTGCGCGCTGATGTCGCGCACCGCCAGCCGCCAGGCCAACTCGCGCCCCGCCCACAGGTCCGCGAGCATGGCTTTCACCATCACAAATGGATTGGCCAGCGACGAATCCGGCGTATAGACCGTGGTCTTCAATTGCGCCTGCGTCGACATGGCCCCAAACCTTCCCAAACACCCTGCGGAAAGTCAATGGAGGAGACCGGATTGGACTGGAGACTACAGACTAGAGACTTGAGACTGGAGACTAGAGACTGGAGACTAGAGACTTGAGACTGGAGACGTGAGACTGGAGACGTGAGACTTGAGACTGGAGACGTGAGACGAACGGCCAGAAAAGCGCGGATCATTCCACCGCGATTTCGACGCGGTCGCTCAAGCCGCGCGCGGTGCCGCATGCGATCTGATGCGTGCCTCGTTCCAACGGCCAGAACAGCGGTTCTCCCGTGCGCGACGTTCCGACGGGCCGATCGTCCACGAACCAGTACAGCCTTTCCCCCGCCCGGTCGCTGGCGGCGTCCAGCGCCAGGCGTTGGGCGTCCGTCCCGAATTCCGGCATCCAGCGGTACGTGCTGCCCCGCGCCGGCGTCCGGATGCGCAAGGATTCCGCCGGCTCGTCCGGCGCGGGCGCGGCGCGCCGCGCGAGGAACGATGCCACCGAAACCGGCCAGGCGTCTTCCTCCCCGTTCCGATGGACCGGGCAGACTTCGCGGCGAGTCACCCGCGCGATGGCCCAGTCCTCGATCCGGTGCGTGCAATGCGGTCCCGGAGAGCAACCGCTGGCCGCGCACACCGTCCGCCGCTCCACGCCCGCCGGCCGCGCGAACCGCGGCCCCGCGTTGTCCGGATACAGTTGCCGGAACAAATCCCACGCGACCGGCGTCGCCGTCTGGCGCCCGACCAGTTCGTCGGACGACGAGCCGTCCGGATTCCCCACCCACACCCCGACGACGTATTCCGGATTCCACGCCACGGTCCACGCGTCGCGCAACCCGGCGGAGGTTCCCGTTTTCCACGCCATCGGCGGCAGCCGCACGTCGGCCGCGTGCCCCGTCGTATCCATGGCGCGCTCCTCGCCGGACAGCATGTCTTCGACCAGCCAGCAGGCCTCGGGCGAAAACACCGGCTTGGTCGCGAGCGGCTTTCCGGATTCCACGAAGCGCGCCGGGGCCCAGCCGCCGCCGCGCGCGAGGCACGCGTAGGCGTTGGCGAGATCCAAGAGGCGCACCTCCGCGTTGCCGAGCACGAGTCCGAGGCCGTAATGCGCCGCCGGGCGGTCGATCGTCGCCAGCCCCAACGCGCGCAGCGTCGACCAGAGCCGCTCCTGGCCGACGCACCGCTCGATCTCGATCGCGGGCAAGTTCAGCGACGCCACGAGGGCGTCGCGCACGCTGACCAGCCCACGGCAATCCTCGGAGAAATTGCGGGGATCGAGGTCGCGGAACCGCAGCGGCACGTCGGGGATCACCGTCGCGGGCACGGCCAGGCCGCGGTCGAACGCCAGCGCATAGGCAAAGGGCTTGAGCGTCGAGCCCGCCGCGCGCCGCGCGACGGCGCCGTTGACCTGGCCGGCGTTCCGCTCGGCGAAGTAGTCCGGCGAGCCCGCCAGCGCGCGCACCGCGCCGGTCTTCACGTCCAGTACCACCACCGCCCCGCCCGCGGCCGGGCCGTCCGCCAGATGCCGCCGCAGGACGTCTTCCGCCCGCCGCTGCAGGTCGCCGTCGAGCGTCGTGCGCACCGTCGCGTCCGGGGCGAGCCGCGCCGGCACGCCGACGAGATCGCAGAAGTGCGGCGCACGGAACGGATAGTTCCCCGGCCGCGCGGCCAGCGGCTGGGCCCACGCTTCGGCGCGCTGCCGGGCCGTGATGAAGCCGCAGGCTTCCATCCGTTCCAGCACGTACGCCTGCCGCTTCTTGGCCGCGTCCGGATGCCGGTCGGGCCGCAGGCGCGACGGCGCCTGCGGCACGCCCGCCAGCAAGGCCGCTTCCGCCAGGCTCAGGTCCGCCGCGCCCTTGCCGAAATAGCGCCGCGCCGCGGCCTCGATGCCCACGAGGTTCCCCCCGAACGGCGCGCGGTCAAGGTACTGCGCCAGGATCGCGCGCTTGTCCAGCCGCCGTTCGAGCTGCAGCGCGCGGAAGGCTTCGATGGCTTTCGTCGCCAGCGTCCGCCGCCGCGGCTCCGCCAGGCGGATCACCTGCGTGGTGATCGTCGAGGCGCCCGACACGCGGCGGCCCGATAACAGGTTTTGCGCGACGGCCCGCGCCAGCGCCCGCACGTCCACGCCCGGATGATCCCAGAAACGGCGGTCTTCCGCCGCCACCAGCGCCTGCGCGATCCAATGCTCCGGCGCCGGCACGTAGCCGGGCCGGCAATCGAAACCGCCCGCCGCCAGCTTCACGCGCAGCGGCTCGCCGTTCCGATCCGCCAGCACCGCCGCCGAATCCAGCCGCGCCAGCTTGTCCTCCGGAAACGGCGCCCAGCGCACCGCCGCGGAGAACGCGGCGAGGGCGGACAGCAAGAGGACTAGCCAAGGCAGGGCGAGGCGTCCCCGCCGAGCCGGGCCGTTCGGACGGCTCGCCCGGAGGGTTCGCCCTACCCGAAACCAGCGGGACCGCTTTGGACCTTTCCCGCTCACGGCACGACGCGCACTTGCCCGCCGATTCCGACGCCGCGGATTTCCGGTTCGTACATGCCCGACACCGCCGGCGGCGGCAGCGCATAGGTGCCCGGCGTCGTCGCCCGCACCGCGTAGTGGAACGCGGCTTCGCCCTGGATCGGCCCGGTGAAAATCAGCATCCGGTCGTCGCGCGCCTCGCGATGCCGGTCGCCTTCGTTCTTCTCGCGGAGCCAGCCGAACTGCTGCGAGGTCGCCAAGTTCGGATTCTCGATCTCCCAACCCGCCGGCAGCAGGTCTTCGATCGCGAGTTGGTCGAGCGGCCGGCCTTTCGTATCGATTTTCAGCCGCACGACGATCAACTCGCCCTGCGGCAGTTCCCGGGCGTCGACGAAGTGGCCGGTCCGGTCCAGGAATTCGCGGCGAATGGCGATGCCGTCCGCGCGCTCGGGTTCCGGCTCGGCGGAAACCCCTTCGAAGCGCGCGCCCAGATAGAGCTTGCCCGGTCCGTCGTTTCGCACGGTCGCCGCGCCGCCGGCGCCGGGGTCCAGCGACCACGCCACGTCGTTCGTGCCCGCGAACGCGCAGACGTCGCCGTTGGGCAGTTCCAGTTTTCCGGCGAAGGCCTGTTCCTCGTCGGGCAGATGCTTGGCCAGCTTGCCGAACGCCAGCAGCGCGAAGGCGTTGTCCTGCGTGTTGCCCCAGTGGCCGTCTCGCTGCCGGTCGCGCAGATATTGCGCCAGCCGGGGCACGGCGGGATTTTCCGGCTCCACGTCGAGCCAGGCGGACAGCAGCAGCGCGGCGTCGCGCACGTCGCCGTCCAGCAGCCGCCCCGGCACGCGTGGCCGCGTGACCGGCAGATCCATGGATTCCAGCAGCGGCAGCGCCCGCCGCGGCTCGCCCGCCAGCAGCAACGCCGAGGCCGCGTGCGCCCGCGCCGCGAAATTCAGCCGGGCGGACTGCTCGCGCAGCCGCGCGTTCCAGCCGGCATCGGGACGCCCCGCCAGCGCCAGCACGTGGCACAGGTAGGCCCGCGCCTGCATGCCGAGGATCCATTTGCCTTCCGTCGCGTCCGCCGACATCGTCCGGTCGAGGCGCCCGCGCACCCAGCCCAGCGCGGCTTCGAGGCGGTCGGCCGGCACGTCGAACCCCGCCGCTTGCGCTTCCACGAGAAAATGGACGGCGTAGATCGAGGCATCGTCGGCCGTGCCGCGCTGGAACGGCCACAGGGCGAACCCGCCGTTTTCCTGCTGCATCGAGATCACCCGCCGGATCGCCGCCGGCACGAACGCCTCCACGTCGCCAATGGCCCGGCTGCCCGGCAACAGGCGCTGCGCCCATTCTCCTGCGTAAAGCAGCGGAAACGAGCCCGACACGGTTTGTTCGAGGCACCCGTACGGATAGTGCACGACGTAATCCAGCGCCTGGCCCAGTTGCGCCGACGGCAGCGCCGACAAGACGCCCGACAGTGCCAACGACTCCGGCAACCAGCCCGACGGCGGCTCCAGCGTCGCGCTTTCGCCGGCCGCCAGCACGCGGGCCAGCGCCGCCACGCGGGTGCCCGCCGCCGGCCGCACCGCCAGTTCGATCGTGTCGCGGAAGGCATCCGCGCCGGCCTCGATTTCCAGCGTGCACAGCGCCTGGCCCGGCCCCGGACCCGCCGTCAGCGGCAGCGCCGCCGTCGCCGATCCGCCGGCCGGTATCTCGACGATCTGTTCCGCCGTTTCGACCCGCAGCGGCCCGCCACAGGTCGCGCGCACCTTCGCCGCGACCGGCGCCGCGCCTTCGTTGTAGAGCGCGACCGCCGCCTCGCAGCGATCGCCGATGGCCAGGAACCGCGGGAACGAAGATTGCACGACGAGATCGCGCTTCACTTTCACGGGCGTCGACGTCGCGCCGGACTGCGCCGCGCCGTAGGCCACCGCCATCAGGCGCAACTCGCCGTTGAACTCGGGCAAATCCATTATCCCCCGGGCCTGCCCGTTCGTGTCGAGCGGCACCGCCGCGCGCCACAGGGCCACCGGCTTGAAGCGGTTGGCCTTGATCGGATTCAGCCGCCGCCGTAGGCCGGCGTCGCCATCGCCGCCGGCCGCCGGCACGGTTTCGGTCTGTTCGTCGGTCACCGGCATCAGTTCGGCGTAGAGGTCGAACGGCGAGACGCCCAGGGCGCGCTGCGCCGAGAAGACCCGGTCGGGATCGGGCGTTTCGAACGCGGTCAGCATGCAGATCGCCTCGTCCACGGCCATCACCGTCACCGCGCCCCGCGCGGGCTGGCCCGTTTCGTCGCGCACGGTCACGAGGACTTCCAGCGCCGCCTGCGGCCGCGCCACGGCCGGCGCGTCCACCGCCACCTCGAACCGGCTGCCGGGCCATTCCACCGGCAGCGCGATCGCGCCGATGGCCCGGTGCGCGCTCCAGACTTCCTCGGCTTCCGCCGGCCGGATCAGGGTCAGCGAGCAGTAGGCGTTGGGCGCGTAGTTTGTCATTACGGTCACTTCGAATTCCGCGGTGTTTTTCTCCAGCGTCACCCGGCGCGCCTCGCGCACGCGGTCGGTTTCCACCGTCAGCAGCGCCGGCCCCGCGAACGGCGCGCGCACCTGCAGGCGCGCCGTCTCGCCGGGACGGTATTTCTCCTTGTCCCAGGCCAGTTCGACGCGCCCCGGTTTTTCGCGGCTCCACGCCAGCCATTCCGGATCCGCAGAGCCCGCGTGGAATTCGATCCTCGAGGATGCGCCCGACGCGGGATCGGCCGCGACCAGCATGTAGTCGCCCGCGCCATCCACCGCGAAAGCCCAATCCTGCGCCGCGCCGCCGGCCGCGAGCGCGTCCTGGCGAACGTCCACGACCTGCCGTTCTGATTTCCATTCGTAGCGCCCGTTGGAGTTGCGCCGCAACACGGAGTTCCAAGTCACGCGAGAGAGTGTCAACACCAACGGCTTGCCTTTCGCGACGGGCGCGCCGTCCGGCTGGACTTCGACCACCGCCACGCGATGGGTTTCGCCCGCGCGCACCGCGCCGTCCCAGGCGGGTTTGAGGCCGACGTAGAACGGATACGGGTCGAGCAGCGCCGAACCGTAGGCCGTCACCGACCGGCCGCCGATTTCCACCACGGTGGCCTGCTGCACCATCTGGAGCGCCGCCGGCGGACGCCAGGCCGCGCGGCTCTCCGCCTTGAATTCGGCGTGGCCGTTTTCGTCCAGAATCTGCGCGCCGAGCGCCTGGTAGACGGGCGCAAAGGCCTTTTCGTCGTCGCCGAAGCGCCAGCCCGGCCAGTTGCTCGGGGCGAAGGGCGCGGGCTTGAACGTCGCCGCGCCGGTCGCCTTCAGACCGGCCGCCGGCCGGCCGAACAGATGCGCAACGTCCACGCCGAACGCCAGCACGTCGCCCGCCCGGCCACGGCCCTCCGGCGGCTTCACGGCCACGCGGATCTGCGGCGGCACGAAATCCTCGAGCGCGACGGACGTTTCGCCCAGCGCGGTGAAGGTCCCCGGCAGCGCCAGTTCGAGGCCATAGCGTCCCGTCGGCAGGTACTCCGGCATTTCCACTTCCGCCGTCGCCGAGCCGAATTCGTCCAGCACGACCGGCACGTCGCGGAAAACCCGCCCGTCCGGTCGCCGCACCCGCAGGAGCGCGGGGAACGGTTCCGGCGCCTGCCGGCGGTCGTCGCGCACGAGCGCCTGCACGAAAATCTTCTCGCCGGGCCGGTAGACGCCGCGCTCGCTGAAGACGGCGGCCTCGAGCTGACCGCGCTCCAGGTACGGCGCGCCGCCCAGCCCCTCGCCTTGGTCCACGCCCGTGCGCGCCAGATCGACGTAGGACAAATCGCCGTCCAGCTCGGCCACGACCACGAACGGTTCCGCGCCCTCGCCCGTTTCCCAGGCCAGGCGCGCGAGGCCCTGCCCGTCGGCCGTGCCGCGCGCAAGGGTCTGGTTGTTGCGCGCGTAGACCGTCACCGCCGCGCCCGACGCCGGTTGCGCCGTCCGCAGGAAATTCACCCAGACGACCGCGCCGCCGGCAAAGGTCCGCGCCGCGATGCCCAGATCAGTCGCCACGAACAGCCGGCCGTCGCCGCCGCCCTTTTCGCCGCCGATGTCCAGCCAATAGGCCCCGCGCGGCTCGCCGCCCAGCAGCGCGCGCAAATCCACCGCGCCGCTCGCGGGCCCGCCGTTTTTCGCCGGCGCGAGCCTATTCGTGGCGGTTTTCGCCGGGCCGTCCAGATCCGCCGTCAGGGAACCGTAGTAGGACCACTGCGATTCGCGCCGGGCCAATTCCACGAGGTTGTTCGCGTAGACCGGCCGCAGCCGCGCGACGTATTTTTCCAGGTTCACCGCCGCCACCGGCACGGACCGCGTACCGCGCGGCGACAGGTACCGCCCCGGCGCATCGAAACGGATCGCCGGCTTCGGCAGCGGAAACTGCACCGTGCGACGGATGTCCTGCGGCAAACTCGACCCGTTCGCCGCCGGTAGGCCTTTCTTGAAAGTGACTTCGTAGATTTCGCCCGGCTTAAAGGCCCCGCGCAACACCAGTCCGCTGCGCCGCCATTCGTCCACGGCCTCGACCGTGAAGTCCGTCACCGGCGTCACCGCGACGAAATCCTTCAGGCCGTTCGCGTCCGGAAACGCCGTCATATCCGCCCACAGCTCCGGGGCATCGAACGACGGCGTTTCCGCTTTCACCCCGCGCAGCGCGAGGTTCATCGTCATGGCCAACGTCCCGCGCCGGGGCTGGTCTTCGGGTTTCGAACCGGTGGCCGAGGGCAACCCCGGCTCCAGCACGTATTCCAGGCTGTCCGCCAGCACGGGTTCGGTTTCGATCATGGCGGCGCCGTTGCCCGCGGCCCCCATCAGCCAATATTTCACTTCGCCCTGCCCGGGCGCCGTCAGGCGGAAAAAGCGCGTGAGCTGGCTGCGGTCCGGCTCGTCGTTGAACGCCAGCCGCAGCGTCACTTCGCGATCCGCGGAAACGTCTACCTGCTCCACGCTCCGGAGCCGCAACGCCCTTTCGAAAACCTTGGGCGGCTCGGCGACCGCCGGGGATTCCGCCGGCGGCGGTTCCGGCCGCGTCGTCTTCCAGACGCCGTAGGCGTTGACGAGCAGGAAGGCCACGCCCAGCCAGAACCAGCGCGCGGTTCCGCCGCGCGCCGACCCGGGCGCCGCGGCGGCCACCGTCTCCGCCGCGACTTCGGCGGCGGCTTCCGCGAACGTCTCCGGCGAATCCATGTCCGCCAAGACGCGTTCAACGACGTCGAGGCCGATTTCGCCCCCGACGGGTTCCAGGCGGCTCAGCGCTTCCGAAATCTGGTTGCGCAACCCGCCCGCCACGTCCTTGCGGACCGCCGCCGGCTTGTGCGCCAAATGCCGTTCCACCGCGGCGAGATATTCCTCGACGCGCCGTTCCGCCGCCCCGCTCCACTTCATGTTCCGGATTCCTTTTCGTTGTCGGACTTCAATCGTTCCAAGGCGTTCGTCAACATCGGCCAATAGGCGTTCATTTCCGCGAGGCGCACCTTGCCGCGCGGCGTCAGCGAGAAATAGCGGCGCGGCGGCCCCGCATCCGACGGCACGTCGCGCGACTTGAGAAAACCTTCCTGGCGCAGCCGCGCCAGGATGGGATAGACCGTGCTTTCCGAGACCGCGAGATCCTCGATGCGCTGCAGCGCCTGCACGAGCTCGTAGCCATAGCTCTCCCCCCGCCGCAGCGCCAGCAGGACGCAGTACTCCAGCACCCCCTTCCGCAACTGGGTGATCCAGCCGTCGATCATGGACTACTCCGCATCATGTATTACGCATTACATAATACTGGACGGACCGTCAAGCGTTTTCCGCGCGGCGCGATTCCGGATTGAATCTCGCCGCGGCCTCCCGCTTAATCCCCTCCGTGACGTCCGCCCCCGCATTCCCGGCCGAAAACCTCGTCGTCCTCCGCGACGAGGCCTCCGGCCGCTGGCTCCGGTTCCAACACCCCGTCGAGATCCTCTCCGCCGTCCGCGTCGAAGACGTCCTGCCCCGCCTGCGCGAGATCGAACAAGCCGTCGAAGATCGCCACCTCCACGCCGCCGGCTGGATCGCCTACGAAGCCGCGCCCGCCTTCGACCCCGCCCTTGCCGTCCGCGCGCCCGGCCCGCTGCCCCTGCTTTGGTTCGGGCTGTTTGAAAAGCCCGAGTCCATCGATTTGCCCGCCGCCGCCGAACCCCTCCCCGCCGGTTGGAACCCCGATCTCTCGCCCGAGGCCTACGCCCGCGCCTTCGACCAGATCAAGCGCCACATCCGCGAAGGCGACACCTATCAGGTCAACTATTCCTACCGGCTCCATCGCGGCGCGTTCGAACAAGACCCGTGGCAAGCCTTTCTCGCGCTCGTCGGCGCTCCGCGCGCCCCCTTCGGCGCCTACGTCTCCGCCGGCCCCTGGCGCATCTGCAGCGCTTCTCCGGAATTGTTTTTCCGCCTCGACGGTTCGCGCCTCGAATCGCGTCCCATGAAAGGCACCGCCCCCCGTGGCCTTTCCGCCGCCCAGGACCGCGCACAAATCGACGCCCTTCTCGCCTGCGAAAAAAACCGCGCCGAAAACCTGATGATCGTCGACATGGTCCGCAACGACCTCGGCCGCGTCGCCCGCCCCGGCACCGTCCGGACCGTCCGCCTGTGCGATCCGGAAAAATTCCCCACCGTCTGGCAGCTCGTGTCGGCCGTCGCCGCCGAAACCGACGCGGCCGTCTCCGAAATCTTTTCGGCGCTTTTCCCGCCCGCCTCCATCACCGGCGCGCCCAAGAACCGCACCATGCGCATCATCGCCGATCTCGAATCCTCGCCGCGGCAGGTCTATACCGGCGCCATCGGCTTCCTCGCCCCCGGCCGCCGCGCGCAATTCAACGTCGCCATCCGCACCCTCCTCCTCGACGTCCGCTCCCGCCGCGCCGAATACGGCGTCGGCGGGGGCATCGTTTGGGATTCCGACCGCGCCGCCGAACAAGCCGAATGCCGCGCCAAGGCCCGCATCCTGTCTACTCCCCCGCGCCCCCCGTTCGCCCTCCTCGAAACCATGCTCTGGACTCCCGAGGACGGCATCCGCCTCCTCGAGCTCCATCTCGCCCGCCTGCGGGACTCCGCCGATTATTTTGGCTATCCCTTCGACGCCGCGCGCATCCGCGCGGAAGTCGAAACCCTCGCCCGTTCCCTCCCCCGCGCCCCGCAGCGCGTTCGCCTCCTCCTCGCCGAAGACGGCACGCCGACTCTGCAGGCTTCGCCCCTCGCCCCTCTCGCCTCCGGTCCCTTCTTCCATATCGCCCTCGCCCGCCGCCCCGTCGACCGCGCCGACGTCTTCCTCTACCACAAGACCACGAACCGCCGTATCTACGAAGAAGCCAAGGCCGATTTCCCCGGCCACGACGACGTCATCCTTTACAACGAAGACGGCGAAGCCACCGAATCCACCCTCGCCAACCTCGCCGTCGAAATCGACGGCGTTCTCTGCACCCCGCCCGTCGAATGCGGACTCCTCCCCGGCGTCGCCCGCGCCGAACTCCTCGCCCGCGGCATCCTGCGCGAACGGCGGATTCCCCTGCCCCTTCTCCGCGAAAGCCCCCGGATCTTCCTGCTCAATTCCGTTCGCGGCCTCTTCCCCGCCGTTCTCGATCTTTCCGACTCGAAAACAGGTTAAGGTTTTTCGCCCGGCCCGCGCTCGAAATGCGGATCGTTCTCGTCGAATCGGAAGACGATCTCCTGCTCCTGGTCCAGATCGATCCGCGCGTTGAAATCGTCGTGGGAATCGGCGGCGAACGCGGCGGCGGCCACGTCCGTGATCAAGCTGGCTTCCGCGTTGACGCTGAATTTGTATTCGTGGCGCCCCGGTCCCAGCCGCCGGCGGACCTCCCAGACGCCTTCGCCCACCCGGACCAGCGGCAAGACGCCCTCCCAGTCATCCAGGAAGCTGCCCACGAGATCGACGCGGTCGACGGCCGCCGGCAGCCGGATGCGCGGCAGGATGCGCCGGATTTCCGGCGGCGACTCCTCTTCCGGCGTCAGCTCGGCCGACGCGTAGGCGCGCTCGTAGGCGGGCGCCCAGACGCGCACTTCGTAGCGGCCGAGCGGCAGGTCGATGGAAAAGCGCCCGTCGGCATCGGTCTGGGTCCGCCACGTGCTGCGCGCTTCGACCGGGGCCGACGACTCCGGGCGCGCCCGAATGCGGACGCTGGCGTAGACGGGGCGACGGCCGTCCCACGTGTCGACGACGCCGCGCAAGGTCCGCCGCATCGCGGCCCGCTCCAGGGCGATTTGCTCCGCCATCCGCGGGAAATGGGTCTGGACGAGCGCCATCCACTCCGCCGCCGGCGGCGCCTTCCCCGCGCCGGCATGGGCTTCTTCTTCCGCCAGCCGCAGCAGGGAGCGCGCGGCCGCTTCGCGGACGTTCCGCAAAACGTCCGACGCCTCGTCCGGCGCGGCGCCGAGCACTGCGGCATGGCGCGCGGCGGCCTCGGTCCGGCGGCCCAATTGCTCCAGGCACAGCCCCGACCGCCAGCGGGCTTGCGCCGCCAGATCGGCGGCGGCGGCGGGGTCGTTCGCCACCTGCTCGTAGAAAACCAAAGCCGCGGCGGGATCGCCCGCGCCGCGCTCCAGATACAAGGCGTTCCGATAGGCTTCCCGAGGCGGTTCGGCGGCGAAAGCGGAAAGCGCGGCGGCAACCCACAGGATTGCGAGGGCGACAACGCGATGGCGGAAAAGGCGTGTTTTCATCGTTTGAACTCGTATCCATGGGTGCGGACGGTCAACAGGTGTTCGGGATTGCGCGGATCGCGCTCGATGCGCTGGCGCAAGGTGGTTACGAAGCGGTCCACGGTGCGGTCGGTCCCCTCGTAGTCCGCCCCCCACACGTGGTCGAGCAGCTGCTCGCGCGTGAAAGCCCTCCCCGGATGGAGCACGAGATATTCCAGCAAGGCGTATTCGCGCGGTGTCAGGTCCACGGCGCGCTCCCCCGCGCGCAAGACGCGCGCGGCCACGTCCAGCTCGTAGCGGCCGAAGGCGACGCGCGGCGCCTCCCCGTGCAGCGTGGCGCGCAACAGGAGGGCCTTGATCCGCGCCACCAGCGCCTCCATCTTGAACGGCTTGCGGACGAAATCGTCCGCGCCGAGCTGGAAGCTGAGCAGTTCGTCTTCGTCGCCGGTCTTCGCCGTCAGCACGAGGATCGGCACGCCCAGGTTGCGCCGGCGCAATTCCCGGCAGACCTCGAACCCGCTCTTCCCGGGCAACATGATGTCCAGCAGGACGAGATCGGGATGCCCCTCCTGCGCCGCGCGCAGCGCGGCGTCGCCGTCGCCCGCGGACAGGACGGAAAAGCCGTAGTCCGGCAGGGCGATTTCCAGCGCCGTGCGGAGCGGCAGATGGTCTTCCACCACGAGGATCTTTTTCCGGGCGTTCATGGGCGGCCTCCGGAATCCGGGGAAAGCGGCAGCCGGATTTCAAACGTGGAGCCCTGTCCCGGCGTCGAGCGCACCGAAATCGAGCCCCCGTGCGCGCGCACCAGCCCCTGCACGATGGCCAGCCCCAGTCCCAGGCCCGGGACGCGCGCCGCGAGGCTGCTGTCGGCCCGGAAGTACGGCGTGAACAGGCGGCGCAGCGTACGGGCATCCATGCCCCGGCCGTTGTCGGCCACCGCCAACACGGCGGAGCGGCCGGCGCGGCGCAAGGAAATCCGCACCTCCGCCGGACCCTCGCCGTATTTCACCGCATTCTCCACGAGATTGCGCGCGATCTCCCCCAGGGCTTCGCGGTCGAATTCGCCGGCATAGTTCCCCGGCTGGACGTCGAACGCCAGCCGCTCGGCCTCCAGACCCGTCTCGGCCGGAAGACCCCGGACGATCTCCGCCAGCATCTCCGCCAGTTGTCCCGGTTCTCGATCCAGCCGGACCGTTCCCGCGCGCTGGCGCGCGAAGTCCAGCAACCGATCGCTTAGCCGCACCAACCGCCGCACTTCGCCATGCAGCAACGTGCGCACTTGCCGATCCGCCGCCGGATCCACCCGCTCCCCGCGCCGTTCCAGCGTGTCGGCCAGCACGGAAAGCGACGTGATGGGCGTCTTCAGTTCGTGGCTGATGCGATCCATCACGTCGGCCTGCAATCCGGCCAGGCGCAGGGAACGCCTCATATAGGAAAACGGGACCACTAACCCCAGCAAGGCCAGCGCCGCGGCAATCCCCAGAATCGCCGCCCGGGTTTTCGTTCGCGAGGCCGCCAGCGTCGCCCACATGGAGGAGGGTTCGATCCGGTAGTCCAGGGACCAGAAATCCAGCGGCGCGGGCAGCGGCTGGATCATCCGGTCGCCGGAATCGGCGGACGAAAGGGCCTCCGGAGAAGGCGTGTCCACCCATTCGACGGTCCCCCCGCACGGGGCGGTTCGTTCGCGCAGCGCCGGCTCCAGCACGCCGGCCTGAAATCCGGCCAAGTCGATCTCGAAGGCGAGCCAGGACCCATCGGACAAGGCGGCGCGCGCATCCACCAGCACCAGGGACGCTTCCGGTCCGCCCCATCGCGGCAACTCGGCCGGCTCGAAGCCGCGCGTCTCGGCCCCGGAGCGGAACGGGAACGGGCCGGTCCCCTGCGAACGGACAAAGGCCTCTCCCGCCGCGCGGGCCTTCGCCAAAAGCTTCACCCGCCGCCACAACTCCAGGAGATCGTCCGGCATTTCGGCCCAGGAGGCGCGCAACCGGTTTGCCGCGATTTCCATCTCGTCGAAATCCATTTCCATCCCGCGGCGTTCGCACATCTCCAGCAAAGCGAGCGACCAGCGCCGGGCCCGCTCCGCGTCGCCCGCCTCTTGCGCCAATTCCACGGCATGCAGCAAGGCCAACGCGGGCGGCGCAAGGTTCTCCGCCTCGTCCAGCATGCGGTCGTAGTGCCCCAGCGCGGCCGGCACGTCGCCCCGCCGCCGTTCGCACTGGGCCATTTCCGCCCACGTGCCGAGGCGGACGGACGCCGGCGTGCGCGGTTCGTCCACCACTTGCCGATACCGTTCCAGCGCGCGCGCGGGATCGCCATCGACCCAATGGGCTCGGCGAGCTTCCTGCAGGGCCGCATGGGCCGGGTGCAGGGACGACAGGCGCGGCAGATCGTCCGCCGGGATCGTCCCGGGCCGCGGCCCGACGAGACCGCCCGCCGAATCCAGCGCCAGCGTCGTCCGGATGCCCGGGTCCGCGCCGAGATTCCGCATCGCTTCGATCCAGAACAGGGGATCGGAAGGCGGCCGCGCCCGCAACGGATCTCCCGCCCGCCCCAGCCAATCGTCCAGGCGATCCCGCACGTGCAGGCTGAGATCCTGCAACTCGCGGCGGCAGGCGTCCCGCCGCTGCGTCCGCGCGATCTCATGCAGGCTGTGGACGCTTTGCCAGGCGAGAAACACCAGCAGGGCGCAAGGCACCACGACGAAGACGCCAAGCGCCGCCATCAGGCGCCGGACGTCGCGTTGCGAATAGAGTTGCGAGCCCATCTCGGTTCCCAGCATTCCACGGAGACGTTACCGGATTGTTACCGAAAATGCGGGGAAAAACATTGGGACGGTAACAATCCGGTAGCATCCGCATGGCAGGTTGATCGCGGAAACCAGGAGATCGACCCATGAAACCAAACCGCCTTTTCCGCCTCTTCCTGATCGCGACGTGCTTCGCCTTCGCGGGCGCCGCCCCCGCCGCCGCCGCCGCGCTGGTGCGCGGCCCCTACGTCCAGATGGGACACTTCACGAACCAATCCACCGTCGTCTGGCGAACCGATTCCTCCGCCGACGGCGCCGTGGACTACGGATTGACGACGGCCTACGGCATGACCGCCGCCGCCGGCAGCGGCTACCAGCACGAAGCGACGATCACCGGCCTGATCCCCGGCACGACCTATTATTACCGCGTCCGCAGCGGCGGCACCACCCTCGCTTCCGCCAGCTTCCGCAGCGGCAAGACGGCCGGCACCCCGTTCCGCATCGGCCTCTTCAGCGACACCCACCAGGGCGGCAACGCCGCCATCGGCAATCTGCTCGCGCTCGCCGAACCCGATCTTCTCCTCGCCATCGGCGACGTCACCGACGACGGCCTCTATTCCGATCTCGACAACAATCTCTTCTCGAAGATGGGCGCCGTCCTCGCCGCCGCGCCGCTCTACTGGACGCCGGGCAACCACGACGTCCGCGACGGCTTCGCCGCCTGCCGCGAGGCGTTCGTCCTGCCGGAAAACGAACAGAGCTACTCGTTCGAATACGCCGACGCCTTGATCGTCTCGCTCAACGCGGAAGACCTGCCCGGCACCGCCTGGCTGGCCAACGCGCTCGCCGCGTCCTCCAAACCGTGGAAAATCGTCATGTTCCACGAGCCCGCCTATTCGCCCGACGGCGGCCACGGCGAAAACGAAACCATCCGCGACCAATACGTGCCCGTCATGGAGCAACACGGCGTGCAGCTCATGATCTCCGGCCACAACCATTTCTACTACCGCAGCTCCCCGGTCAACGGCCTCGTGCAGCTCATCACCGGCCCGACCGGAAACCGCACCCGCGACGCCGGCACCGCCCCCTGCTATTCCCAATGGGTGGTCAACGGCACCGCGGCCCACACGTTCGTCGTCCTCGACGTCGACGGATCCGTCCTGCGCATCCGCACCTTCGACGAGGCCGGCAACCAGCACGACGAAGCCGTCGTCGACCGGTCCTGCCCGTTCGTCCTCGACGGCCAACTGGATTCCGCCGCCGTCCAGGTCACCACCCGCGGCGGCGGCCAGACCCTCTGGGCCGCGCAATCGAACCACTACCTCTACGTGGCCACCCAGGACGCCGGCGAAGGCAGCGACGCCTTCCTCTTTCTCGCCAGCGCGCCCGACGCTCTCACCAACGCCGCGCCCTGGGGCAAGGCCGGAACCGCCTTCGCCTACGACGCGTTCTTCGCCGACGAAAACGACAGCAACTACAGCCATGGCTTTGCCGAAGACGGGTTGCCGGCCGACATCGCCATGGTCCGCTCCGCCACGCCGTGGTGCAACGGCGCCGTGCTGGAAGGCGTGATCGATTTGAACGCCTATTACGGCGGCAACGTCCCCGACTCGGTCTATTTGGCCGCCACCCTCTACGCCAATGCCGACGCCGGCGCCCTCGTCGCATCTTCCCAATGCCCCGCCGGAAACGGCGACGGAAACCTCGATCCGGGCGAAGTCGCGGAAATCGCGATCGACGACGTCGCCGGTCCCGTCGGCCCGTCCCCTTCCGCCGCCTTTTCGCCGGCGGCGCCCTCCGATTGCGGGCCGATCGCCGTTGCTTTCAATGCGGCGACTTCCGCGCTCGCCACCGCGACGACGGTGAACGCGTTCTACCATTTCTCCACCAACGGCGATGACTGGGCTTTGGCCGCGATGACTCGCACCGGAACCAATACCTTCACCATCGCCTTCGATACGGTTCCCGACAACGCTCCGCAACTCGAAATCTGCTTTACCGACGGCACCAGCTGGGAACACAACGGCGGCGCGAATTGGAATGTCGCCATTCGCGATTGCGAGGCGCCGCTGACCGTCAACGGCGTTACGATCGTTCCGGGCGTGCCCGTCGCCGGCCACAGCGTCCAGGTGACCTATGATCCCGCCGGCCGCGCCTTGGCCGCCGCCGGCGCGGTCAACGTCCACCACGGCTACAACCGCACCGAAGGCTGGACGACGGTTCCCGGCGCGCCGATGGCGCAATCCGGCTCGGTCTGGACCTGCACCTACGTCGTTTCCAGATCCGCCACCGAAATCTCGCTGTGCTTCAACGACGGCACCACGTGGGATAACAACGGCGGCACCGACTGGGTCTTTTCGGTCGCCCCCTCCGATCTGCCGCCCATACCGGACGGCGTGGCCATCACCAATTGCGCCTCGCCCACCGTCCAGGTCGACCACGCCACCGCCCATTTCGCCTTCCAAGGCACCGCCGGGACCAATCTGGCCGGGCCGCTGCGCTGGACCAATTCCGCCACCGGCCAAGGCGGCTCCTTCGAGCGCGATATATATTGGAACCACGGCATCGATCTCGCCGTCGGCGACAACGAAATCCAGATCTTCGGCGTGATCGCCGGCACCGAAGCCGGATCGACCACCGTGGCCGTGGACCAGGCCTCCACCTATGCCGCCTGGACCAACGGCAGCGCCCAAGGCACCGGCTGGATCGGCGGCTGGTCTTTCTACGTCGAGGGAACCAACGCCGGCCATTTCCTGGATGCCGGTTCCTCCAACTGTTCCGCCGGCGCCTCCGCCTTCGGCCTCTGGGCCAATTCCGGCTCCACCGCGCGCGCGCGGCGCGCCCTCGCCGCACCCATGCAAGCCGGCGACGTCCTCGCCTTCCTGTTCGACAACAACTGGATCCAAGAGGGCGGATCCACCGGCTTCTCCCTCGAAAACGCCGGCGGCGAATCGCTGCTCACGCTCTACTTCGTCGGGGGAGCGCTCACCTACCAGTTGCAGGACGGCAATCCCGAAATCCGCGACACCGGCCTCTCCTGGACCGGCGGCGGCCTCTCCGTCGCCTTTGGGCTGGACTCGGAAACCGCCTACACGCTCTCGATCAACGGCGTCTCGTTCACCGGCACCTTGATCGCCGCGGCCTCCGGGACCGGCGTCGCCCAATTCCAAACCTGGAACTACGATTGCGGAGCCGACATGGATCGGAACGTCTACTTCAACTCCCTGGAACTCGTGCGGCCAGAGCCCGGCGGCGAAGAATCCTACAGCGTCGCGACGGTCCACGTCGTCCGCGCCGCCGGCGAAGAAGCGGAACCCGTCATCGCCAGCCTCGACGCCCTCGCGGGCGGGGGCCTGCGGTTCAATCTTGCGACCAGCATTTCCGGCGCCCAGTACGCCCTCTACGCCAGCGAAACGCTGTTCCCGACCCAGAATTGGCAGGCAGTCGCAGGCACCGTGCAAACCGGCACGGGCGGCGCGCTCGAGCTCTCCCTCACCAACGGCCTCCCGGCGCTTGGCTTCTATCGCATCGGCTACGTGCAGCCCTGACGGCCGCCGCCCCAAGCCTCCGGTCTCCCCCGCGGAGCCCGGAGGCTCTCCGCGCCGGCGGCGTTACGCCTTGCGCACGGAGAGGCGGCCGATGGGTTTCGATTCGACGTAGAAGCGCTCGAAATCCGTCTGCTCGTCCTCGGGCGGAACGAAGGGCTCGATGGGCGCAAACCGCGCGTCGCCCGCGAAGATTCCCGAGAGCTGCTCGAAATACGGAAGATGGTCCGTCGCGACGTGCGCGACGCCGCCGGGCGCCAGCGTCCGGTACAGCGCGCCGAGAAACAGCTTGTTGAACAGCCGATGCCCCTCGTGGCGCGCCTTGGGCCACGGGTCGGGAAAGAAAACGTAGTATGCGTCCACCGCGGCCGGCGGAACCAGATACGCCACCGCGTAGTAGGCCTCCATCCTCATCAGCCGGACGTTCGCCAGATCAAGCCGCCGCGCGCGGTTGTCCACCTTTCGGATGCGCCGCAGCATGCGGTCGATGCCCAGGAAATTGGTTCCCGGATTCTTCGCCGCGCGGGCCAAAAGAAACCGCCCCTTGCCGCAGCCCAGATCGATTTCCAGCCGCCGCTCCGGATGCGCAAACCAGGCCCCCACCGGCAGCGGCCCCAGCCACTCCGCCTCCGTTTCCGGCCCCCTCCGCAGGCTCTCCGCGATCATCGCCGATTCTCAGCCGTAGGTCATCGCGACGGGATTGCGCAGCGTGCCGATGCCGTCGATTTCGCATTCCACCACGTCGCCGTCGTGCAGCACCATCGGAGGCCTGCGCGCCGAACCGATGCCCCCGGGCGTGCCGGTCGACACCACGTCGCCCGGTTCCAGGGTCATCACGCGGCTCAAGTCCGCCAAGACCATCTCGATGCGGAAAATCATCTTCGACGTTTTCGATTCCTGCAGGATTTCGCCGTTGACCCGCTGGCGAATGCCGAGCGCGTGCGGCCGCTTGACCTCGTCGCGCGTGGAGAGCCACGGGCCCATCGGCGCAAAGCTGTCCGCGCTTTTCGCGAAGAACCACTGCCCGCGCGCTTTCTGCAGGTCGCGGTTGGTCACGTCGTTCATCACGGTAAAGCCGGCCACGTAGGAAAGCGCCTCGCCCTCCTGGACGTCGCGCGCGCGCCTGCCGACCACCAGGGCCAGTTCCGCTTCGCCATCCACGCGCTCCATTCCGGGACGCAGGCAAATCGGATCGCCGGATCCGCACAACGCGCCGGGGCTCTTGGAAAAATAGACGGGGAATTCCGGCACCTTGGCGTCGAATTCCTTGGCGTGGTCGCGGTAGTTCTTGCCCAGGCAGACGATCTGCCGCGGCGGCGCCACGGGCGGCCCCAGGCGCACGCCTTCGGCCGGGATCGTCTTGAGGTTCGGCTCCTGCAGCAAGGCCCGCAGGCGCTCGACGCCATGCGTGCGCCAAAACCGCGCGTCGTAGTCCTCGACGTCGAAGGCCATCCCCCGCACGTCCACGATGCGCGCGGGTTCCTTTTTCGCCGCGTCCAGCCAGATGCCCGGCCGCTCGGCGCCGGGCGCGCCATATCGGACCAGCTTCATTTCGCGGGCCTCCGGGGCACGAAGACCTTGTGCACCGGCGCGGGGGGCAACCCCTCGTCCTTGCGCGTCTTCCCCAGCGGGCCGAGCACGTCGTCCGTCGTCTTGAAATGGCACTTGGCCACCTCGAGGAACGCGGCGCCGCCGTGCCTTTTCGCGATCTCGCCGGCCACGGCCTTGACCTTGTCCGAAGCGCCCTTGGGCAGCTTGACGCCGACCTTCTCGCCCAGCTTGTCCATGGCCGTCAGGAATCCCGAGCGCGCGAGGATGGAGGCGGC
This sequence comes from Kiritimatiellia bacterium, assembly GCA_050176815.1. Lineage (GTDB taxonomy): Bacteria > Verrucomicrobiota > Kiritimatiellia > CAIQIC01 > Lenti-01 > Lenti-01. Next base: position 16,719 of record JBFXHR010000001.1, on the reverse strand, counting down.
GGCCACGGCGATATCGCTTTCCGCCTTGTGGCGCTGTTCGAGCTTGATCTGGCGGCCCTTCTGCTGCAGGGCGCGCTGGATCTGCTGCTCGGGCCCGAACTGGTCGCTCAAGGCACGGGGGCAGGTCGGCACTTTCTCCAGCAAATTCTCGATGGCGCGGGCGTGGCCCCACGCCAAAATGCGGTTCACGCTGCCCATCGTCGCGTAGAGCCGGTTGTAGGCCGCCGGGCCGATCGACACGACGACGAACTTGTCGCCGAGCCGCGCGCGGATCTTCTTGGCGAGATCCTGCGCCGCCTTGTCGGTCGTGATGGTCTTGCTGTCGCGAACGTTCATCGCCTTGAGATCCTTCGCGATGGGTTCGTCGACGTAGGCCGCCGCAACGACCAGCGGACCGAAGAAGTCGCCCTTGCCGCTTTCGTCCACGCCCATGTGCGGCGCATTCGCCTCGGGATTCAGCACGTCCTCGTAGCCCAGCCGCGCCTCGCCCAGCACCTGCGGCTCCAGCACGAAGGTGATCCAGTCCGCCGCGCCCTTGCCCTGAACCAGACACTTGCCGCTCCGGTACAGGACGATCTGGCAATCCGCCCCCTCCGCCGCCGCGATCGCGTATTCCACCCGCCGGGGCCGGTAGTTCCCCTCCCGCAAGATCCGCGCCGCCTCGTCCATCTGTCCCGGCGTCAGCTTGATCGTATACGAATTCTTCTGGTCCGTCATGCTCCGGACCCTAGCAGACCCCGTCCCCGCTGGCAATCGCCCCGCCATTGACATCCGGATTTTCGCGGAATACAGTTTTGGCCAAATCAAATGCCCGAACCCCCGGAGATTCCATGAAGAAACCCCTTCGATTTTTGCTTCTCGCCGCCGCCGCGACGTTCGCCTTTTCCGGATGCGCCTCGCTCGACGGCATGGGCCTCGGCGACGACGACACCTCCGACGACGGCATCGCCTCCCTCGCCGCCAGCCGCCTCAACGGCGACTCCATGACGGCCAGCGCCACGCTGAGCGTCGCGGTCGAGAACGGCATGGCCACGCTGTACGGCACCGTGCCCAACGAAATGACCCGCCAGCGCGCCCTGCAGATCCTCCGGGACACCCCCGGCATCTTCGACGTGCTGGACCGGACGCGCAAGTTCTAGCTTTTCGCCGTGCCCTCTTCCCTGGCCAACCTCCTTGGAAAAGGGAAACGGCGCGCGGTCTTTCCGCTCCTGCTCGCCCTCGCCGCCGGATGCGCCACCCCGCCCGGCACGCGCACCGATGGGACCCTCCTCGCCTTGCGCCCCGTCCCCGCCGTCCCCGAAGGCCACCTCCGCGCCGACCGCGCCCTGATCACCGCCTTCTTCGAAGCCAACGGCATCCGCATCGACGCCGCCCAGGCCGAGCAAATCCTTCCCGACTCCGCCCTGCCGGCCCGCATCGACCGGAACGCCCTCCGCCAAATCGCCGCGCGCCACAACCGCCTTCTCCTCGTCGTCCAGGCCGACGAACGGTATCTGCGGGAAGAACTGGCGCGCAACCGCCCGCTCCTGATCCTGCTGCCTCCGGACCACCGCTACCATCCGATCGTCCATCCCCGCATTCCCGTGGCGTGGGACCTCGCCGCGCGCCGGATCGACCTGCTCGACGGCAACGGGGAAATCCAATCCCTCGACGAAGACGATTTCTTTTCCCGCCGCGAGCCCCTCAAGCACGCCGCCCTTTGCCTGGTCAAGCCCGGCGCCCTGAAGCAGCCGACCCGCGAAGAAAAACTCCTCCTCGCCGACTTTTGGTTCGACCAAGGCTTCTACCGGCGCGCCACCGCCGTCTATTCTTCGCTTCAGGACGAGGCGCCCGCCGGCACCGCCGACGTCGACGCCCTCGTCGGCCGCGGCAACGTCCTCATCCGGAGAGGCCGCAGCAAGGAAGCCATCCCCGTCTTCCGCGCCGCTCTGGCCCTGGAACCCGACAATCCGAAAATCCTCAACAACCTCGCCTACAGCATGCTCCACGGCGGCGGCGAACTGCTCGCCGCCCTGCGCCACGCCCACAAGGCCGCCCGCCTCGATCCCCGCAACCCCGTCGTGCTGGAAACCGTCGGCAGCATCCACCTGAAATTGGGCGATCCACACGCCGCCGCCAAAATCCTCGAACAGGCCTGGGCCCGCGCCCTGAAGCGCCCCCCCGATATCCAAATCGCCATCATGGACCAGTTGACCCGCGCCTGGCTCGCCGCCGACCGCCGCGACCTCGCCTGGCAGGTCGCCGAGCACCGCCACCGCTCGTTTCCCGAATACAAGCTCCCGGCGGACATCCTCTTCTCCTTCCCCGTCCTGCGCCAGCCGCCGGCCCCCATCGGGAAAAAACAGGAAAAATGAGGGAGAGGGGGTTGACATCCCCCCGTTCTCGCGTATAGTGGCGTCACAAATCGGGGAACAAGGCGTTTCCCATCCGTTCTTTCGAATCGCAATTTTAACGACTTGCTGCTAACCACGCAGCAAGCAGATGGGGCAACGAGGGTCCCCCCATACCTCTCCCATCTGCATTCATCCGTGCCAGGCTACCCCCCCCGATAATGCCTGGCACGGACCTTTTTTGCCCCAACGCCCCCCCCTTCTACGCCAGGGCGTCTCATGGCAACCGATTCTGATGGGTGCAGGCCCGGTCCCCTGACCGGGCGGGTTTTCGCCGGGTGAGGGCACCCGGACTACGGCGAAATCGGCGGCGCCCCAATATAGGGTTGGGATTTAGACGCGGAACACGGCGCCCAGCTTCTTGCCCAGCAGCAGGCTGCTGCCGACGAGCGTCGCGGTCAGGAACGCCATCGCCCACACGCCCAGCGCCGCCGCCACGTAGCGGCCCGTGCCCAGCAATTGGAACAGCTCGTAGATGGCTTTGGTGATGGGCATGTAGTCGGCCTGCTGCGCCAGCATCAGGCTGTCGCTCACCTCCAGCATGCTGAAGGCGAAGGTCAACAGGGTGCCCGCGATCAGGTTCGCCAGAATCAGCGGCAGGGTGATCCGCCGCAGGGTCTTCGCGGGCGAGGCGCCGAGGTTCCACGCGGCCTCTTCGAACGTCGCGCTGGTCTGCTGCAGGCCGGCGACCGCGCTGCGCACCATGTAGGGCAGCCGCCGCACCGAGTAGGCCAGCACCAGGAACAGCGTCGGATTCGTCCGCACGTCCACCAGCCGCGGCCACCAATCGACGTCCGCAAACCCCTTCAGGTTCGCCAGCCAGGAACTGACGGCGAGGAATCCGAACGCCATCACCAGCCCCGGCACCGCCAGCGGAACCATCGAGAGCGCGTCCAGCAGCCCGCGCACGCGGATCGTCGAGCGCACCACCACGAACGCGATGGCGATGCCCACCACGACGTCGAACCCCACCGCCAGCGACGAGAAGAGCAGGCTGTTGCGGATGCTGCCGACGGTCATGCCGTGCCCCAGCGCTTCGACGTAGTTGCCGCCCGTCCAGGCCGTGGGCCAGACGCTCTGGTACCAGCTTCCCGGCGCGGAAAAACTCGTCAGCACCACGCCCAGATGCGGCAGCAGCGCGAGGCCCGTCACCAGCGCGAACGGCAACGCCGCCAGCAACGCCCGCCCGCCCGCCAGCTTGCGCACGGCCGACTGCGTGCTGGCCTTGCTCTGCATCGCGTAGGCCTTTCCGCCGAACAGCCAGCGGCTGGCCGCGTAGAGCCCCGTGCTGGCCGCCAGCATCACCGTCACCAGCGCGTAGGGGAACGGGTTCGATCCGATCTCCTTCAGCGAGTCGTAGACCTGCACCGACGCGCACCGCGTGTAGTTCATGATCAGCGGCGTGCCCAGCTCGGTGAAACTCCAGATGAAAATCAGCGTGCCGCCCGCGAACAGTCCCGGCATCATCAACGGCAGCGTGATGCGGAAGAACCGGCGCAGGCGCGTGCAGCCGAGGTTGGCCGCCGCTTCTTCCATCGCCGGATCGATGTTCGCCAGCGCCGCCACCGCGTTGAGGTAGAGAATGGGATACAGCGACAGCGTCTGCAGCAGCACCACGCCCGCGTATTGCCCCCCGCCCAGCCAGTCGCGCGCCCCGAACCCGAACAGCGCGTTGACCATCCCGTAGGCGCCGAACATTTGCTGGAACCCGATCGCCCCCACGAACGGCGGCAAAATCATCGGCACCAGCACCAGCGCCGAAAACGCCGCCTTGCCGCGGAACTCGAACTGGTTCGCGATCCACGCCAGCGGCAGGGCCACGACCATCGCCAGCCCCGTCGTCCCCAGCGCAATCTTCAGGCTGTTGAACAGCCCTTCCACGTAGATCGGGTTTTCAAACACCCCGAGCAGGTAGCGCAGCGTGAACTTCCCGTCCACCCAGAAGCCTCCCGACACCACCTTCCCCAGCGGCCAAAAGAACAGGACGGAGAGCATCAGCGTCACCGCGCCGAAAACGAACCAGGCCGTGCTTTTCCTCATGGGCGGGCCTCCGCTTCTTCCCGGGCGAGCCGCGCGGCCTCGGCGTATTGCGCGCGATACTGCACCGTCCATTCGCGCAGCAAATCGAGCCGATCGTATTTCTTGCCCATCGCCAGGCCCGAAACCCACGTCAACGGCTCCGGCGCCCGCGGCAGGCGCTCCAGCGCCTCCATCGCGCGCGGGCATTTTTCCAGCCCGCCCGCTTCGCCGATCGCCTTCCATGCCGCTCGCAATTCCACGCCCGAATCCATGCACATCGCGCGGACCAAATCCCGGAGAATCCCGTAGTATCCCGCCGTCCAGCGCGGACGGTACACGTATTCCCGCGCGAGGCGGTACGCATCCAGCGTCGGCACGCCCAGGTCGTCCGTCGTGTGCGCCCGGTGCCGTTCATAGGCGGCCTGGAAGGCCGGATTCTCCGACGGATAGAAATCGCGCCGGATCGGGAAGCGCTGCAACGCGTACTTTTCCGGCCCGCCCGGTTCGCCCACGCGGTAGCACCACAGCATCTGCCCCTCCTCGCCCACCAGGAATTCGATGAAGCGCCGGGCCGTTTCCCGGTGCGGCGCGCCGCGCAGCAGCGAGATCGGGTCGGCGCTGACGCCCGACCCGCCGCGCGGCGTCACGTAGGCCATCGCGCCGTTCGCGCGCCCACCGTTGCTGACTTCCGCTTCGAACCGGCCGTAGAAATCGATGCACAGCCCCGCCGCCGCGTTGCCCATGCCCACGTCCAGCGGCACCTTGCTCGCGCTGTCGGTGAAGTAGCGCGAATTGGCCCCGATTTTCTGGATCAGCCGCAATCCGTTCGCCCATCCGGTTTCGAGCGCCTGCTGGTATTCCGCCGGAACGCCCGCGGGCATCTCCCCCGGCGGCCGTTTGGCCGCCGCGATTCGCGTTTCGTAGCCGTCGATCGCCGGACCGAACCCCGCCGCTTCCACCGCCTTGCGGCACTGCACCTGCAGGATCGTCTCGAACGCCTTGGCGATGCTGCCGCTTTTGGTCGGATCGGCCAGGCCCAGCGTGCCGAACCAGCGCGGATCGGCCAGATCCTCCCACTGCTCCGGATCGCGGGAAAGGCCTTGCGCGCGCATCCGGTCGCGGTTGAAGCAGATGCCGAACGTGCTCAGCGTCGTCCCGTAGTAGGTCGGCGCGCGCCACGTCTCGCCGCTCATCCCCGGCGGGATCAGTTCGTCGCCCCCTTCCGACGCGACCAACCCCGGCGGGATTTCGTCCGGCGGCCACGCCGGCACCAGCAGGCCTTGCCGGGTGGCATTGTCGGCGTCGAACGCCCCGCCGCCGAAATACATGTCGATCCGGCTGGAAAACTTCTGGGGATCGTCCGTTCCGCGGAACGCGAGGTACATCTCGCGCTGCTGCGCCCAATCCGCGCCGTCCATGCCCTCGGGCTTCTTCTCCGGATCGAACGATTTGTTCAGGATGACCGCCGCCCCGTCGCCGCGCCACGCCCGGCCCTGCCCCGTCCACCAAGCGCGAAAGGCCGAAACGAATTCGCTCGTCAGGTAGCGCGAAATTTCCGACGTGCCGCCGATGTTGCGCCAGTCCACCTTGACGGGCGCGCCGTATTTCCCCGCATGCCACTGCGAAAACGCCAGGGCGTATTCGTGCCGGATCGCCTCGTTCATCGGCGTGATCACCACCAAGACCGGATCCCCGGCCTTCCACTCCCGCACCCCCGTCTCCTGCCGGAACGCGAACGGCAACGCCACGATAACCGCCAAAACGAGCAAAATGGAAAGATTCCGGATCATTTCAATATCCAATGTTCGATTTCCAAGGAGCCAACGTTTTCTTTGATGATTGAAGATTCAGATTAGTTGTTCAGCAATTGGACGTCGGCCGGATCGACGTAGATTCTCGTCTCCGCGGATGCGTCGTCCCGCGCCACCAGCTTCGGACGCGTCTCCAGCGCCTTGAGCGTGACGCCTCCGGCCAGTTCCACGAGATGCTGCGCGACTTCGCCCAGGTATACCGTCCCGTGCAGCTGCGCCTGGAACCGGTTGGGGCCTCCCGTTTTATCCGTGTGAAGCTGGACGGCCTCGGGACGCACCGACAGCCAAATCGTTTCTCCCGCCGCAACGTGCTCCGGCGCGGCGGCGGTCCAGACGCCCGCCGCCGTTTCGACTTCGGCCGAGCCGTCGCGCATCGCGCGCACGCGGCCTTCGATAAACGTGGTCTCGCCGATGAACTGGGCCACGAACCGGCTGTTGGGCCGCGTGTAGACCTCCTGCGGCGAACCGATCTGCAGCAGGCGCCCCTGGTCGAGAACGGCGAGGCGGTCGGCGATGGACAGCGCCTCTTTCTGGTCGTGCGTGACGTAGATCGCGGTCAGGCCGGCTTCCTTGCAGATGCGGCGGATTTCCGTGCGCATCTCGAGGCGCAGCTTGGCGTCCAGATTCGACAGCGGCTCGTCGAGCAGCAAGCATTGCGGCTCGATCACCAGCGCGCGGGCCAAGGCGACGCGCTGCTGCTGGCCGCCGGAGAGCTCGTTGGGCTTGGAATCGGCGCGATCGGCCAGCTTGACCATTTCCAGCGCGCGCATCACGCGCGGGCCGGCGTCGGCCTTCTTGACGTTGCGCATTTCGAGGCCGAAAGCGACGTTTTCGCGCAGCGTCATGTGCGGCCACAGGGCGTAGCTCTGGAAAACCATGCCCATGTCGCGCACGTGCGGCGGCAGGTGGGTCACGTCGCGGTCGCCCGCGAGGATGCGGCCTTCGTCGGGCTCGTTGAGGCCCGCCACGGCGCGCAACAGCGTGGTCTTGCCGCAGCCCGACGGACCGAGCAGGAAGAACAGCTCCCCCGCCGCGATCCGAAGGTCGATGCCGTCGAGCACCGTCTTCGCCCCGAACCGCTTCGTCAACCTCTCGATCGTAATGGGCACCGGCATGGCGGAATCTCCTTTCGACTGCCGGTCCATATATCACGTCCGGCGCCGGCGCAACAGCCCGGTTTTACGTCCGGCGTAAAATCGGATGCGGCGGCCGGGGCGGCGATCCCTCGCACGCCCCATCCCGACTTTTTTTCTCGCGTCGCCGGGCCCAATTGCGCTAGGAATGGAAATCCGGCGGGCGGCTAGAGCCGCCGCCCCCGGAAGGAGATCGAATACACGATGAATACCGCCGGCCGCATCAAGCAAGGCTTCTACTTCGATTCCGTCACCCTCATGCGCGTAGGCCGCGAATTGTCCGGATTCCCCGGCGTCGCCGAGGCCTCCGTCGTCATGGCCACCGAGGCCAACAAGTCCATCCTCGCGATGTCGGACCTGCTGCTGCCCGAATTCAAGAAAAGCGGCGAGCAGGATTTGCTCATCGTCGTCCGCGCCAAGGATGGCAAGGTCGCGAACGAGGCCCTCGCCAAGGCCGAGGAACTGCTCGCCCGCAAGAAGAAACCCGCCGCCGCGGGCGGCGCGGCCGCCCCCGCGCCGCGCGATCTCGCTTCCGCCGTCGCCGCCCTCCCCGGCGCGAACCTCGCCCTGATCTCCGTCGCCGGCCGCTACGCCGCGCGCGAAGCCCGGCGAGCCCTCGGCCTCGGGCTCAACGTCATGCTGTTCTCCGACAACGTCTCGATCGAAGACGAAGTCGCGCTGAAGAAGCAGGCCCACAAGAAAGGCCTGATCGTCATGGGCCCCGATTGCGGGACCTCCATCGTCAACGGCGTGCCGCTGGCCTTCGCCAACGTCGTGCCCAAGGGCCCCATCGGCATCGTCGGCGCCTCCGGCACCGGCACGCAGGAAGTCACCTGCATCATCGCCAACGAAGGCTCCGGCGTTTCCCAGGCCATCGGCACCGGCGGGCGCGACGTCAAGGACGCCGTCGGCGGCATCGCCTTCCTCGACGCCATGCAGGCGCTGGCGGACGACCGGGAAACGAAGGTCATCCTCCTCGTCTCCAAACCGCCCCAGCCCGGCGTACTCAGGAAAATCTACGCGCTCATCCGCAAGATCAAGAAGCCCATCGTCGCGCTGTTCCTTGGCGAAGACGGCACGCCCGCCACGCTGGAACAGGCCGCGCTGCTCGCCGTCGCCCACGCCAACGGCGAAGATCCGGTGAAGGCTCTCGCCCACCTGACCCGCCGCGACGACATCCTCGCGGCCGAAGCCCGCCAGATCGTCGCCAAACGCAAGCATCCCAAGGGCCGCCACCTCCGCGGCCTTTTCAGCGGCGGCACCTTCTGCGCCGAAGCGCAGGTCGTCCTCGACGGCCTGATCCGCAACCTCTACTCCAATGCCCCCCTCGGCGACTCCCACAAGCTCAAAAACGCCTGGAAGCCCGAGAAAAACGCCGTCATCGATCTCGGCGAGGACGAATTCACCGTCGGCCGCGCCCATCCGATGATCGACTTCACCCTGCGCAACAAGATGATCCTCGAACAAGCCGCCGCCCCCGACGTCGCGGTGATCCTCCTCGACGTCGTGCTCGGGTACGGCGCCAACCTCGATCCCGCCGGCGAACTGGCTCCCGTGATCAAACAGGCGGCGAAAAAAGTCTTCATCGTGGCCGGCGTCAACGGCACCATCGGCGATCCCCAGAACCGCGCGCGGGTCGTCGAAGTCCTCCGCGAAGCCGGCGCCCACGTCCAACTCACCAACGCGGCCGCCTGCAAGCTCGCCGGCCTGATCGCCGCCGAGGTGGCCCGCAAGAACCGCTGACCGCAAAGGAACCCGCCATGAGCATCCAGAAACTCTTCACCGCCCCCCTCCAAGTCGTCAACGTCGGCATCGAATCCTTCAAGGACGCCTGCGAAAAGAACGGCGCGCCGGCCGTCCAGGTGGAATGGCGCCCGCCCGTCGACGTCGCCCCCGAGTCCGAAGCCATCCTCGCCAAGCGCGCCGCCAAGATCGAAAAAGCCAACCAGAAGGTCATGGAGATCATCCTGGCCGGCACGCCCAAGTTCGTCGGGCTCGACGTCGCCCGCAACGTGATCCCCGGCATGACCGAGGACACCATCCTGCACGCCGGCCCGCCCATCACCTGGGACCGCATGTGCGGACCCATGCGCGGCGGCGTCATGGCCGGCCTCGTCTACGAAGGCCGCGCCCAGACCATCGAGGAAGCCGAGAAGCTCGCCGCCTCCGGAAAAATCCAATTTGCCCCCTGCCACGAACACGGCGCCGTCGGCCCCATGGCCGGCATCGTCACGCCGTCGATGCCCGTCATGATCATCCGCAACGAGAAGTTCGGCAACACGGCCTATTGCACGCTCAACGAAGGCCTCGGCAAGGTCCTGCGCTACGGCGCGTTCGGCGACGAGGTCACCCAGCGCCTCAAGTGGATGGAAAACACGCTCTATCCCGTCCTCAAGGCCGCCATCGCCCAGACCGGCCCCATCGACCTGAAGAACCTCATCGCCCAAGCCCTGCACATGGGCGACGAAGTCCACAACCGCAACCGCGCCGGCACCTCCCTGCTGTATCGCGCCATCGCCCCCGCCGTCATCGCCACCTGCGGCAGCAAGGACGACGCCGTTGCCGTCCTCAACTTCATCAACGGCAACGACCACTTCTTCCTGAACCTCTCCATGCCCGCCTGCAAGGCCACCCTCGACGCCGCCCGCGGCGTCAAGGGCAGCTCCATCGCCGTCGTCATGGCCCGCAACGGCACCGATTTCGGCATCCAGCTCGCCGGCACCGGCGATTTGTGGTTCACGGCTCCCGCCGACGTGCCCGACGCCCTCTACTTCGCCGGATTCACGAAGGAAGACGCCAACCCCGACATCGGCGACAGCGCCATCACCGAAACCGGCGGCCTCGGCGGCTTCGCCATCGCCGCGGCCCCCGCCATCGTGCAGTTCGTCGGCGGCGTCGCCTCCGACGCCCTGCGCTACACGCTTTCCATGTACGAAATCACCGCCGGCGAAAGCCGCATGTACCAGATCCCCGCCCTCGACTTCCGCGGCACCCCCACCGGCATCGACGTCCGCAAGGTCGTCGAGAAAAACCTCGTCCCCGTCATCGACACCGGCGTCGCCCACAAGCAGGCCGGCGTCGGCCAGGTCGGCGCCGGCATCGTCGCCGCCCCCATGGCCCCCTTTGCGAAGGCCTACGACGCGCTGGCAAAGCTTTTGAAGTGAGAAGCTGGAATAATGGAATATTGGAATGGAGGAAGAAGGAAATGACGAGGGGATGGAATAATGGAAAAAACCGGAAATCCTGTTAGGTTTTCTGCCCTCCCCAATATTCCCGCATTCCAACATTCCGCCATCCCAGCCGCCACGCCCCACCCCTGTAAAAAGAAAACCCGAAAGGACCAAGCATGAACAATAACCAATTCATCGACTTCATGGACAAGGCGCGCATGTACGACCTGACGATGCGGCTCAGCGTGCACACGCCCCCGTGGCCATCCTACATGCCCCTCGGCATCCAATACTTCAAGCGCATCGCCGGCGCCCACATGGGCCAAGGCGCCAACGGGCAGATCATCACCACCAGCAACCACGTCGGCACCCACATGGACGGCGAGATCCACTTCTATCCCGCCGGCCGCTCGATCGGCAACGTGCCGCTCAACGAATGGGTCGGCCCCGGCGTCGTCGTGGACATCTCCAAGGACGTCTCCGACTACTCGATCTACACGCCCAAAATGATCACCGACAAGGTCGAGGTCAAGAAGGGCGACATCCTGATCATCAACACCGGCTACCACCGCTATGCCTGGGACCAGGTGGCGGGCGACGAAATCCGCTACTTCGTGAAGCATCCCGGCCCCAGCCCCGATTTTCACGAGTGGGCCCTGAAGATGCAGATCAAGTGGATCGGCGTGGACTGCGGCAGCGCGGACCACCCCATGAACACCATCATCCGCACGTGGCACCCCGGCAGCTTCAAGGAATGCGACGCCAAATTGAAGCGGATCTACGGCAAGTCCTTCGACGAGCTCTATCCGATCAAGGAGTTCTACCAAGTCATGCACTTGAAGCTTTTCCCCAAGAAGCTCGTGCACGCCGAAAACATCGCCGGCGACATCGGCAAGCTCGGCAGCACCCGCGCCTGGATCGGCTGCTTCCCGCTCCGCGGCATCGAGCTCGAATCCAGCATGTGCCGCATCGTCGCCTGGCTGCCCCCCAAGGCCAAGAAAGCCGCCAAGAAGGCCAAGAAGTAGGAAGAACCTCGGGGTTCAGGGAAAACGGGTCGGGATCAAATCCCCAACCCCGGACCCTGAACCCTTTTTCTTTTCCCCGCCCCTCCCGACCTCTGGACTCTGACCTCTCTCTACGCCTCCGTGCGCCCGCGGATGGCGCGGCCCAGCGTGACGGGGTCCGAAAACGCGATCGCGCTCCCGGCCGGAATGCCCAGCGCCAGACGGCTGATCTTCAGTTTCGGCAGCTTCTGCGCGAGGACGTGCCGCAAATAGGACGCGGTCGCCTCGCTCTCGACGTCGGAGTTCAGCGCCAGCAACACCTCCTTCGACGCCGCGGCGCGATCCAGCAACGCCGGCAGGCGCAGGTCCCCGATCCCCTCCCCGCGCATCGGCGATATCTTGCCCATCAGCGCGAAATAGCGCCCGCGGTATTCCCCGCTGCGTTCGATCAGCGCAATGTCCGACGGATCCTCCACCACGCACAAAATGGCCCCGTCGCGATGCGAATCCGAGCAAAGACGGCAGGGATTCTCCTCCTTCGGCGTCACGCTTCCGCACAGCTTGCACGCCGCCAGCCTCGTCCGTGCCTCGTCCAGCGCCGCCGCCAGCTCGCGCGCCGCGCCGGCCGGATTCCGCGCCAGATGCGTGGCCAGCCGCTCGGCGCTGCGCCGGCCGATGCCCGGCAGCTTCGCCAGCGCTTCCGTCAACGGATGCAGCGGATCCATGCGGCTCCTAGAAGCCCATTCCCGGCGGCAAGTTCAGGCCGGCGGTCAACTGCTTCATCTCGTTGGCCGCCGTTTCCTTCGCCATCTCCTGCGCGCCGCGCACGGCCGTCAGGACCAGATCTTCGAGCATCTCGACGTCGTACGGCCGGACGACCTGCGGATCGATCCGGATCGACGCGACGTTGCCGTCGCCCGTGATCTTCACCGTCACGGCCCCGCCGCCGCTGCTGTGTTCCAGCTCCCGTCCGGCCAGCGCTTCCTGCGCCTTCGCCAGATTCTTCTGCATGTCCGCGGCCTGCTTCATCATCTTCATGAAATTCGCCATCTTCTTCTCCTATTCGCGTATGTCGATCACATCGGCCCCGAATGCCTCCATGGTTTTGCGCACGGCGGGATCGTCGGCCAAATTCTTCCGGGGCGCGGCGGTCTTTTTCGCCGGCGGGGGCGCGGCCGAAGCCTTCGCCGCCTGCTCGACGTCCGCCTCCACCTGCGCGCGTTCTTCCAATGCGAACTTCACGCCGACGGATCGGCGCAGCTCGTGCCCGATGGCCTTTTCAAGGGCCAGCCGGGTCCGGGAGTTGTCCACGCGCTTCAAGTGCTCGGCGAATTCCGGATCGAAGCCCAAGACCACGTGTTCGCCCTCCACGCGCAGCGGTTCGGCCTCCTTCAAATATGGCGCCGCCAGTTGCGCGGTCTCCGCCACCGCCGACAGGATCGCCGGCCATCGGCTTTTCAAAAGCCCCAGCCCGCCGCCCGCCGGCGACCCGGCGCCGCGGACCGGAGGAGCCTCCGCGACGCGCACCGGGGAGGAGGAGGCAACGGCGGACGACGCCGGCGCGCCGTCGTCCGCCGAACTCGCCTGGATCCGCGCGATCAGCTCGTCGATGCTGACCACGGTGGCCGCGCGCGCCGCCTTCAGCAGCGCGACGTCGACCACCGTGCGGCGCGACAGCGCATACCGCATCTGGTTCGCCGCTTCCGTTAAAATCTCCACCACGCGCAGCAGCTTCTCGCCGTCGGCCAGCGCCGCCTGGGCCTTCAGGCCCTCCATCTGCGCCTCCGTCAGATCGAACGATCCCGCCAGATCGGGCGCATGCTTCCAGACCAGCACGTTGCGGAAGTGCCCCAGCATCTCCTGCACCAGCCGCGGCAGGTCCCGTCCGCCCTCGTCCAGTTCCGCCACCGTCTTCAGCGCGTCCGCCGCATCCCCCTTCAGCACCGCCGTCGCCAGCCGATCGATCGTCGCCCACGAAACCAGGCCGAAAACCTCCAGCACGTCCGCTTCCCCGATCTGGTCCCCCTTGAAGGAAACGATCTGGTCCAGCGCCGACTCCGCGTCGCGCAGGCCCCCTTCCGCGCCGCGCGCAATGGCCAGCAGCGCTTCTTCGCTGACCTTCCACTTTTCCGCCTTCGCGATTTCCTTCAGGCGCCCGACGATTTCCTTCAGGCTGATCCGCCGCAAATCGAACCGCTGGCAACGCGACAGGATCGTCGCCGGGACCTTGTGCACGTCCGTCGTCGCCAGCAAAAACTTCGCGTGGGCGGGCGGTTCCTCCAGCGTCTTCAGCAGCGCGTTGAACGCGCCCGTGCTCAGCATGTGCACTTCGTCGATGATATACACCTTGTACGGACCCCTCGCCGGCGCGTAGCGCACGTTGTCGCGCAGCTCGCGCACGTGGTCCACCTGCGTGTTCGACGCCGCGTCGATTTCGATCACGTCGAGGCTGTTGCCCGCCACGATCTCCTTGCAGGAATCGCAGTGGTCGCACGGATCGGCCTGGTTGCCGCGCTTCTGGCAGTTGAGGGCCTTCGCCAGCAGGCGCGCCATCGTCGTTTTGCCGGTTCCCCGGGGCCCCACGAACAGATAGGCGTGCGCCACCCGGTTCGTCTGGATCGCTCGCAGGAGCGTCCGCACGACGTGCTCTTGCCCGACCACCTGCTCAAATTGCTGCGGCCGCCACTTCCGCGCCAAGACTTCGTACGACATGCTGGATTCTCCCGCCGGGTTTTCCGTCCGGGCCCCGTCCGAGCCGGCCGCCGCGGGCCAGGACACCCACGGCACCCGGAAGAACTGCCATACCGTTGCTGCCTTCCGGCCCTGGCGGGGTTCTGGCGGCATCCGTCGCATGGGACCCAACCCGCGACAACCGGCCCGGGCGGGGCCCGGAACCGCCCGCCGGAACCCGTCCCGGCAAGCGCAAAACACCCTATCGCCCCCCCGCATCGAACGCAATTCTTTTTGGACCCAACGCCGGATGGCGGCGCATCTGCGATTCGGTGCACCCCCAGCCTTCAGGCGGGATCCTTGCACCGAATCGCAGATGCGCCCCCATGGCCCCGGGGCGCAGATGAAAAAAGAGCCGGCCCGCATCAGCGGACCGGCTCGGAAAAAATCCTGGCAACGTGCTACTCTCCCGCCCCCAAATGAGGCAGTACCATCGCCGCTGCGAGTCTTGACTTCTGTGTTCGGAATGGGAACAGGTATGGCCCTCGCGCCATGGTCACCAGGAAAAAAGGATTGCATAGGATACATGGAATCAGAGCCATAACCATGAAAAGATGTCGCAGGATCCGCCCCGCCGAAGCGGGGCGGATCCGCGAGCAAATAAATGGTCAAGCCTCACGGCTGATTAGTAGCGGTTAGCTGAGCGCATCGCTGCGCGTACACACCCGCCCTATCGAGGTCGTAGTCTTCAACCTGCCTACAGTCCAGGCGAACCTGGAAGAGAGATCTAATCTTGGAGTCGACTTGGCTCTTAGATGCATTCAGAGCTTATTCATTCCGCACATAGCTACTCGGCGATGCCGCTGGCGCGACAACCGAAACACCAGAGGTGCGTCATTCCCGGTCCTCTCGTACTAAGGAATGTTCTCCTCAAATCTCCAACGCCCACAGTGGATAAGGACCAAACTGTCTCACGACGTTTTGAACCCAGCTCGCGTACCACTTTAATTGGCGAACAGCCAAACCCTTGGGACCTTCTCCAGCCCCAGGATGTGATGAGCCGACATCGAGGTGCCAAACCGCCGCGTCGATATGGACTCTTGGCGGCGATCAGCCTGTTATCCCCGGAGTACCTTTTGTCCGTTGAGCGACGGCGCTACCACTAGCAACCGCCGGATCACTTAGTCCTGCTTTCGCACCTGCTCGACTTGTAGGTCTCGCAGTCAAGCCACCTTCTACCTATACGCTCTACGCACGATTGCCGACCGTGCTGAGGTGACCTTAGAACTCCTCCGTTATTCTTTTGGAGGAAACCGCCCCAGTCAAACTGACCCTCTGACACGGTCCCGGAACCGGTTTCACGGCCCGCGGTTAGAATTCCGGTAAACTAAAACTGGTATTTCACTGACGGCTCCACGGTCCCTGACGAGATCGCTTCAAAGCCTCCCAGCTATGCTACATATAGTCAACCAAAACACAATGTCAGATTACAGTAAAGGTTCACAGGGTCTTTCCGTCCTACTGCGGGTATCCGGCATTTTCACCGGAGTTACAACTTCACCGAGATCCACGTTGAGACAGCGCCCAGATCGTTACACGATTCGTGCAGGTCGGAACTTACCCGACAAGGAATTTCGCTACCTTAGGACCGTTATAGTTACGGCCGACATTCACTGGGGCTTCGGTTCAGAGCTTCGCCCCGCTTGCGCGGAGCTAACCCCTTACCTTAACCTTACAGCATTGGTCACGTGTCACACCATATACATCCTCTTGCGAGTTGGCATAGTGCTGTGTTTTTGATAAACAGTCGCCTGGGCCCTTTCACTGCGCCTCCAAACCGCTTTGCTGTTACACGGACAGCTTGGAGGACCCCTTCTTCCGAAGTTACGGGGCTAGATTGCCGAGTTCCTTAACGTGGTTTCTCTCGCGCGCCTTGGTATATTCTACCTTCCCACCTGTGTCGGTTTACGATACGGTCGCCTATGGGCTCGCTAGAAGCTTTTCTTGTCGGCAGAGTATCAATCAATCCGCTTCGGCCGAAGCCTCCACGTCTCGTCGCCTTTCAGGTTGCGCGGCCGGATTTGCCTGGCCACACCCCTACGGGCTTGAACCGTCACTTCCAATCGACGGCTGATCTAACTTTCCGAGTACTCCATCGCGTCTTAATCGCCCATCGGCGGTGCAGGAATATTAAACCTGCTTCCCATCGCCTACGCCTGAATGGCCTGGACTTAGGGGCCGACTAACCCTGGGCGGACGAACCTTCCCCAGGAAATCTTGGGATTTCGGCGGCCGGGATTCTCGCCCGGCTATTCGTTACTCATGTCCGCATAATCACTTGTATCCGCTCCACGCTCGGTCACCCTTGCGCTTCAATGCAAATACAACGCTCCTCTACCACTCCCGGGATCCGAAGATCCCGGAAATTCGCAGCTTCGGCAACCGGTTTAGTCCCGATCATTTTCGGCGCACAATCGCTCGACTAGTCAGCTGTTACGCACTGTTTAAATGATGGCTGCCTC